>NZ_JBVJGN010000002.1:70469-771299 GCF_055587305.1 Micromonospora sp. NPDC047521
CGGACGCGGGACGCCGGGCGCGCGGGACGCCGGGCGCGCGGGACGCCGGGCGCGCGGGACGCCGGGCGCGCGGGACGCCGGGCGCGCGGGACGCCGGGCGCGCGGGACGCCGGGCGCCGGGCGCCGAGTGCCGGGCGCCGAGGGCGCGGAGTCACCAGGCGCGGCGCGCCGGGCGCTGGGCGCGGCGCGCACTGAGCACCGGAGGCGCGCACCTTGCGCCGAGGCGCGGGACATGCCGGCGGCTCGCACGGAATCGCCCGCCCCGACGGATTTCGGGGCGGGCGATTCGGTGTTGCGCGGTAGAGGCGCGCGGGTCAGGGGGCCGTGTACGTGACCGTGATCTGCTGGTAGCCCAGGGAGCGCAGCAGCCCCTCCAGCATCTTGCGGGTGTTCTCCTCGGCGCGGGCGGAGAGACCGCTGTCCCGGGCGGCGGCGGTGATCCGTTCCTCGGCGAGCTGGTAGACCTGCTGCTGCCGGTTGGGGTCGTTGCCGACCAGGTCACCGAGCCGGTTGAGCAGACCGCGCTGCTCGGCGAAGACGTAGCTCTTCTCCAGGTCGAGGTTGGTCTCGCCGAGCTGCGGCGCGGGCAGCTTGATCTCGACCGACTTGCCGTCCGCGGACTGGACGACGGCACCCTCACCGATCTTGGTGAAGTCGACGTACGCCTCGACGCTGCCGGCTCCGACGAACAGGGTGCGCTCGTTGAGCAGGAAGTCCGGAACGTTGCGGCGGTCGTTCTGCGTGTCGACCACGACCTGGAAGTTGCCCTCGGCGGCCACGTAGCGGCTGAGGTCCTGGATCGACTTCAGCAGCGGGGGTTGGCTGCGGTCGGTCTGCTCCTTGGCGAACGGGTTACGGAAGTCGGGCAGGAAGCCTGTCACCTGGACGCCGAGCAGCACGACCACGGCAAGCGCGGCGGCGCCCAGCAGAAGCAGCAGGCCCCGGGCCGCCCCACCGCCCCCGGAGCCGCCAGGTGTGTCGGTGGTTGGTTCGGGTGTCGCGCTCGACCGCTCCTTGAGATCGTCCGCGGTCGGGTAACCGGGGAACTCCTTCGTGGGCTCGTTGATGCCACCGTCGCGGGCCATCACGCTCACCGTCCTCGTCAGACACGTCGTCTGTCAATGACGGTACGGCCCCCGTACGACAGCCGCGCGGCGAGCGGCCGGAAAGCACAAACGGGCAGGTCAGGCGAAGGCGGAGAGCCCGGTGAGCCGCTGTCCCACGACGAGCTGGTGGATCTCCGAGGTGCCCTCGTAGGTCAGCACGCTCTCCAGGTTGTTGGCGTGGCGCATCACCGGGTACTCCCCGGAGACGCCGTTGGCGCCGAGGATGGTCCGGCACTGCCGGGCGATGGCCAGGGCCTCGCGTACGTTGTTCAGCTTGCCCACGCTCACCTGGTCGGGGCGGAGCCGGCCGGCGTCGGCGAGGCGGCCCAGGTGCAGCGCGAGCAGTTGTCCCTTGACCAGTTCGACTGCCATGTCGGCGAGCTTGGCCTGGGTGAGCTGGAACCCGGCGATCGGGCGGCCGAACTGGGTGCGGGTAGTGGCGTACGCCAGGGTGGTCTCCATGCAGTCCCGGGCGGCGCCGAGGGAGCCCCAGACGATGCCGTACCGGGCTTCGGTGAGGCAGCTCAGCGGGGCCTTGAGCCCGGCGGCCTCGGGCAGTTGGGCGTCGGCCGGGAGCCGGACGTCGTCGAGCACGATCTCGCCGGTCACCGACGCGCGCAGCGACATCTTGCGGTGGATCTCGCGGGCCGTGACGCCGGGCGTGTCCATGGGTACGGCGAATCCCCGCACGCCAGAGTCGGTGCGCGCCCAGATCACCGCGACGTCGGCGATAGGCGCGTTGGTGATCCACATCTTGCCGCCGTTGAGCAGCCAGTCGTCGCCGTCGCGGCGGGCGCGGGTGTTCATGGAGGCGGGGTCGGAGCCGTGGTCCGGCTCGGTCAGGCCGAAGCAGCCGATCGCCTCACCTGTCGCCATCGACGGCAGCCAGCGTTGCTTCTGCTCCTCGCTGCCGTAGCGCCAGATGGCGTACATGGCGAGTGAGCCCTGCACGGAGACCAGCGAGCGGAGGCCGGAGTCGCCGGCCTCCAGCTCCTGGCAGGCCAGTCCGTACGCGACGGCGGAGGCGCCGGCGCAGCCGTAGCCGGTGAGGTGCATGCCGAGCAGCCCGAGTTTGCCGAATTCGCGGGCCAGCTCGCGGGCCGGCACGCGGCCGTCCTCGTACCAGTCGGCGACGTGCGGGCGGACCAGGTCGTCGACGAGGTGGCGGACGACGTCGCGGATCTGCCGCTCCTCGTCGGTGAGCGACGGGTCCAGGTCGAGCAGGTCCAGCGCAGCGGTCATGGACGCCACCTTAACGAAGGCTCAGCGCGGGAAAGAAGGGCTCGTCACTCGATCGGCTCGGAGAGCACGAGCACCCGGGCGTGGATCTGGTTGCGCTGCTGGAGGGCGGCGCGCAGCGCCCGGTGCAGCCCGTCCTCCAGGTAGAGGCCGCCGTTCCACTGCACCACGTGCGGGAAGAGGTCGCCATAGAAGGTGGAATCCTCGGCGAGGAGCTTGTCGAGCGCCAGCTCGCGCTTGGTGGTGATCAACTGGTCCAGGCGCAGCGGACGCGGCGGAATCTCCGCCCACTGCTTGAGCGTCAGATTGTGCTCCGGATAGGGACGCCCGTCCCGGACCGCTCTGAAG
The DNA here is from genome assembly GCF_055587305.1 of Micromonospora sp. NPDC047521. Taxonomy (NCBI): domain Bacteria; kingdom Bacillati; phylum Actinomycetota; class Actinomycetes; order Micromonosporales; family Micromonosporaceae; genus Micromonospora; species Micromonospora sp. NPDC047521. The sequence goes on from NZ_JBVJGN010000002.1 coordinate 73,163, forward strand.
ATCACGACGGCACGCTCCCCTCCCCGTGGCCGGGCCGACCGACGGCGCCGAGCCGGGCCGCGGCGGGCACCGCGCGGCGCGGCACCGATGACCGTGCCAGCCTAGCCGCCCGGTGCACGTTGCGTTCTGCTCCCTGATGTCAGTTTCGCTATCGGTCGTCCGATCCTCAACCGGACGAACGGGACATCTGGTTCAGCTCCACCGGCCCCGCCGCACCACCTCGTCCACTCCGCGACGTCCGCGACGCAACGACGGTGACCGATGGTCGGGGGCGCGGTAACCGATTGTGATGGCACCGACGGGTTGGTACTCCTCCGGCACGCCGAACGCGTCCCGGTAGGCGGCCAGTCGCTGCGGCGGCATGCCGAAGAAGCACGCCCCCAACCCCTCGTCCACCGCGGTGAGCAACATCAGCAGCGCGGCGAAGCCGGTGTCGACATGCCAGTACGGCACCGGCCAGCGGTCGGTCGACTGGTCCGTCCAGCCCTTGTCCGGCTCGGCGTACCGCCGTAGGTAGGCCGACGCGTTGGCGTGCGGCACCACGATCAGTGGCGCCCGGCGCATCCCGGCCAGCCACCGCTCCCGGCCGCCGCCGTCCGGCGTGGTCGCGGCCCAGAACCGGTCCCGGTCGGCGGCCTCCTCCAGCACGAGGAAACCCCAGCCCTGCGCGAACCCGGCCGACGGGGCGCGGATCGCGTGGTCGAGCAGCCGGTCGACCACGCCGGGCGGGACCTGGCGGTCCGGGTCGTAGTTACGCACCATCCGCCGTCGGCGGACGACCTCGGCGAACTCCATCAGGCGCCGGGGCGGATGCCCCAGGCACCCCGCCAGGTCCTGCCCGGCTTGAGCGTGAGCACGTCCTTGCCCGACCGGAACGCGTCCGGCGGGCAGGTCATCGGCTCGATCGCCACCGAGCGGCGGTGCCGCTCACCGGTGAGGGCGTCCCCGGTGAACACCTGCCACCAGCCGAACTCGGCGTCCGCCCAGATGCGCACGCCCGCCGAGCCGTCCGGGGCGGCGAGGCTCACCGAGGAGCCGCCGTCCGCGTCGCGGATCACCCCGCCGAAGCAGAGGTCCAGCTCCGCGCCGCCGATCCGGCGTGGGCTCGTCCAGTCGTACTGGGTGCCGGCCACCGGGCTCGCCCCCACCGGCAGCAGCCGACCGTCCACCAGCACACGGGTACGGGCGGGCAGGCGCATGACCAGGTCGTCCACGGCGACGCCGGGCAGTTGCAGGTACGGGTGCACGGAGAACCCGAACGGCGCCAACTCGGCACCGGTGTTGGTCACCTCGTGCTCGGCGCGCAGCCCGTCCGCGTCGACGCTCCACCGGCTGCGCAGCCGCAGCGGCCACTCGTAGCCGGGCTGCGGCGGCAGGTCGTAGCCGATGGTCACGGCGTCCTCCGACTGCTCCAACAGCTGCCACGGCACCCAGTTGACCAGGCCGTGGATGGCGACGTGCCGTTCCGGCTCGGTCAGCGCCAGCCGGTGCGTCTGTCCGCCGAACTGGTAGCGGCCGTCGCGGATCCGGTTCGGCCACGGTGCCAGCACCTGCCCGGCACAGCCGGGGCAGACCTCGTCGGTCCGGTACCCGTCGACCAGGTCGACGCCGTCGTGCCGGTACGTCCGCAGCCCGCCGCCCACCTCCACGATGACGGCCTCGTGGCCGGCGGCGGAGATGGTCCACTGTGCGCCGGAGAACGGGCGCTGGTCGGGGCTTTCCATGCCGGCGACCCTAACCGGTCAGGTGCGCTCACCGCTCGACGCGGTAGCGGCCCGGTACCGCAGCAGCGCCGGGAACGCGACAGCCAGCACCACCACGAGGACCGCCGAGGCGAGACCGCCGGCGACCCAGGCGACGCCGCCACCGAAACCGGCGGCCATGGTGCCGGCCCGCAGGTCACCCAGGCGCGGGCCACCCGCCACCACCACCGTGTTGACGCCCTGGAGTCGACCGCGCATCCGGTCCGGCGCGTACACCAGCAGCATGGACTGCCGAAGCACCGCGCTGATCAGGTCGGCGGCGCCGGCCACGGCGAGCAGGGCGACCATCAGCCAGAGCTGCTGGGCCAACCCGGCGGCGGCGACGGCGAGACCCCAACCGACCACTGCGAGAACCAGGCCGAGCCCCTGGCGGCGCAGCCTGCCGATCCAGCCGGAAGTCAACCCGCCGAGCATCGAGCCGATCGCGATGGCGCTGTAGAGCAGGCCCACCGACCCTCCGCCGCCGAACCGTTCGTTGGCGATCTCCGGGAAGAGCGCCCTCGGCATGGCCAGGATCATCGCGATGAGGTCCACCGCGAAGGAGAGCAGCAGCACCGGCGTGGTGGCCAGGTACCGGAATCCGTCGACCACGCTGGCCAGGCCGGCGCGGCGGGCCTGGCCGTCGTCGGTCGGCTCGGGCGGCAGCGCGGGCAGGCGCAGCGCGGCCCAGAGCATCGCGGTGAACAGCACGGCGTCCACCCCGTACGCGATCGGCAGCACCACAGAGGTGTCCGGCGAGGCGGAGAGGATCAGGCCGGCGGCCAGCGGGCCGGCGACCGAGGCCGCGGTGAAGGTCGTGTAGTTCAGGGTGGTGGCCGACGCCACCAGGTCCTCCGGGACCAGCCGGGGCAGCATGGCGCTGCGGGCCGGCGAGGTGATCGCGAACGCCACCGACTGCAACGCCATGAGCGCCAGCAGCAGCACCGGACTGCCCACGTCCAACACCGCCTGGAGCAGCAGCCCGAGAGTGGATGCCCAGAGCAACAATGAGCCACCGAGCAGCACCGCACGGCGGTCGCGGGCGTCGGCGACCGCACCGCCCCACAACCCGAAGATCAGCAGGGGTACGAAGGCCGCCACGCCCAGCAGACCCACCCAGAACGAGTCCCGGGTCAGCGCGTACATCTCCACCGGGACCGCGACAGCGGTGAACTGGAAGCCGAACATCGCCACGGTGTTGCCGAGCCACAACCGCCGGTACGCCGGGACGCGCAGCGGACGGACGTCGATCGCCCAGCGGCGCGCTCCGCGCGGCCGGGTCTCCTGCACGCCTGTCACGGGGCCAGCCGCTCGACGGTCCACGCACCCTCGTCGAGGTGGCGGAAGCGCAGCCGGTCGTGCAGCCGACCGGCCCGGCCCTGCCAGAACTCCACCGAGTCGGGGCGGACCCGCAGCCCACCCCAGTGCGGAGGGGTCGGAATGTCGTCGTCGGCGTACCGCTCGGCGACCTCCCGGTAGTGCTCCTCAAGTGCGGCCCGGTCCGGCACCACCTGCGACTGGGGGCTGGCCCAGGCGCCCAGTTGCGAGCCGCGCGGACGGCTCGCGAAGTACGCGTCGGTCTCGGCCCGGTCGACAGGGGCGATCCGTCCGGTGACGACCACCTGCCGCTGCATCGCGAACCAGGGAAAGACCAGGCTGGCGTACGGGTTGGCGCTCGCCTCGACACCCTTGCGGGAGAGGTGGTTGGTGAAGAAGACGAAACCGCTCGGGTCGTACCCCTTGAGCAGCACCGTCCGTCCACTCGGCCGGCCGTCGGCGTCGGCGGTGCCCACCACCATGGCGTTGGGCTCGGGCAGCCCGAAGGCCACCGCGTCGGCGAACCAGCTGCCGAACTGGGTGTGCCAGTCGGCGGCCAGGTCAGCTTCGGTCAGGCCCAGGTCCGCCGCGTACTCGTTACGCATGGCGGCCGGGGCGGGTGTGTCACCCGTCACGTCCCCACTCCTTCTCGACGGCCTCGCCGACGCCCTCCCGCGCTGACCAGCCCGCACCGCCCCCAGTCTCACCGAGCCGCGCGGAGAATGCGCGTCCTGAGATGTCGTGTGCAGCACAGTGACGGTGGGTCGCGTATCCGGTTACCGAGCGGGCAAGATGTTCCGAACACATCCCTGAGGGTCGCCTGAGGCGCCCGGCCGATCGGGCCGGATGAGCGATCGGGCGCACCGACCAGATCCAGGAGAGTGACATGGCCGACTTCAAACCCGGACTGGAGGGCGTCGTCGCCTTCGAGACCGAGATCGCCGAACCTGACCGCGAGGGTGGCGCGCTGCGCTACCGCGGGGTCGACATCGAGGATCTGATCGGCCAGGTTTCGTTCGGGAACGTGTGGGCGCTGCTTGTCGACGGTCGGTTCGGGCCGGGCCTGCCGCCCGCGGAGCCGTTCCCGGTGCCTGTGCACTCCGGCGACATCCGGGTCGACGTGCAGTCGGCGGTCGCCATGCTGGCACCGTACTGGGGGCTCAGCCAGCTGCTGGACATCTCCGACGAGCAGGCCCGCGAGGACCTCGCCCGCGTCTCGGTGACCGCGCTCTCCTTCGTCGCGCAGTCCGCCCGGGGCCTCGGGCTGCCGGCGGTGCCGCAGAAGGAGATCGACAAGGCGCAGACCGTCGTCGAGCGGTTCATGAAGCGCTGGCGCGGCGAGCCCGACCCGCGGCACGTCAAGGCCGTCGACGCGTACTTCATCTCGGCCGCCGAGCACGGCCTGAACGCCTCCACCTTCACCGCCCGCATCGTCGCCTCCACCGGGGCGGACGCGGCGGCCTGCATCTCGTCGGGCATCGGCGCCCTCTCCGGCCCGCTGCACGGCGGCGCCCCGTCGCGGGTGCTCAGCATGCTGGAGGCGGTGGAGCGCAGCGGCGACGCCGAGGGCTACGTCAAGGGCGTCCTGGACCGCGGCGAGCGCCTGATGGGCTTCGGCCACCGGGTCTACCGCGCCGAGGACCCGCGCGCCCGCGTGCTGCGGCGCACCGCCAAGGAGCTGGGCGCGCCGCGCTTCGAGATCGCCGAGGCGCTGGAGAAGGCGGCCCTGGCCGAGTTGCAGGCCCGCCGCCCGGACCGGGTGCTGGCCACCAACGTCGAGTTCTGGTCGGCGGTCGTGCTCGACTTCGCCGAGGTACCGGCGCACATGTTCACCTCGATGTTCACCTGCGCCCGGATGGGCGGCTGGAGCGCGCACATCCTGGAGCAGAAGCGCCTTCAGCGGCTGGTCCGCCCGTCCGCCAGGTACGTCGGTCCGGAAACCCGCAAGCCGTCCGACGTCGAGGGCTGGGCCGCCATCCCGCACGGCGTCTGATCCGTCCGACCTGGGCCCTTCCGGCACGCCTGGCGTGTGGGAGGGGGCCCCGGGTCGCGTCCAGCGCCGGATGTGGCGAACGACTCACGCCCGCCCTCGGGGGCCCGGCTTGAACCGATGGGTCCGGGTGCGAGGATGAGGGCCGGCAGTGTCGCCGGGCCCGCCCTCGCCCTTGCGGAAGGATCTTCAAGACCGTGGCTGACGCACCGACCATCCGGATTCCCGATGAGATCAAGCCCGCCGACGGCCGTTTCGGCTGCGGCCCGTCCAAGGTCCGTCCGGCGGCCGTGTCCGCACTCGCCGAGGTCGCCACGAGCTACCTGGGCACCTCACACCGGCAGAAGACGGTCCGCGACCAGGTGGCGCGGCTGCGCTCCGGCATCGCCGAGTTCTTCTCGCTGCCCGAGGGCTACGAGGTCGTGATCGGCAACGGCGGCACCACCGCGTTCTGGGAGGTCGCCACCTTCGGCCTGATCCGCGACCGGGCGCAGTTCGCCAGCTTCGGCGAGTTCGGCGCCAAGTTCGCCAAGTCGGTCTCCGACGCGCCGTTCCTGGGGCAGCCGACCGTCCGCAAGGCGGACGCGGGCAGCGCCCCGGCCCTGGTCGCCGAATCCGGTGTCGACGCGTACGCGACGCCGCAGAACGAGACCTCGACAGGTGTCGCGGTGCCGATCAGCCGGGTGGCCGGCGCGGACGAGGGCGCGCTGCTGCTCGTCGACGCCACCTCGGGCGCCGGCGGCCTGGAGGTGAACGTCGGCGACACCGACGTCTACTACTTCGCGCCGCAGAAGTGCTTCGGCTCCGACGGCGGTCTCTGGCTGGCCCTGATGTCGCCTGCCGCACTGGACCGGGCCGCCGAGATCAAGGCGTCCGGGCGGTACATTCCGGCGTTCCTCGACCTGGTCACCGCGATCGACAACTCGCGGTTGGAGCAGACGTACAACACCCCGGCGTTGGCGACCATCTTCCTGGCCGCCGAGCAGACCGACTGGATGAACGCGCAGGGCGGCCTGGCCTGGGCGGCCAAGCGCACCGCGGAGAGCGCCGCGACGGTGTACGGCTGGGCGGAGCGGTCCACGGTGGCCACCCCGTTCGTCACCGACCCGGCGCTGCGGTCCAACGTGGTCGCCACCATCGACTTCGCCGACGGGGTGGACGCCACCGCGATCGCGAAGGCGCTGCGCGCCAACGGCATCGTGGACACCGAGCCGTACCGCAAGCTGGGCCGCAACCAGCTGCGGGTGGCGCTCTTCCCGGCCGTCGAGCCGGCCGACGTCGAGGCGTTGACCGCGTCCATCGACTACGTGGTCGAGCGCCTCTGAGCTTCGTCACGGTCGGTGTCCGTGGAGGCCTCCACGGACACCGACCGTGATCATCGTTGCAGCTCAGTCGCGACATGCGGGGTGTCGCTTCCCCCACCCCGAGACAGATGCGCGTACGGTGGTCCGAGACGCCTGGGTGGCCGACTCGTGGCGTGCGGCCAACGAAGCGGGACGGAGGCAACGCTATGCGCCCAGTACGCTTCGTCGCCCTCTCCGAGGACGGCCATGCCCTGGTTCTCGCCGACGAGGTCGGGCGGCTGCTCGCACTGCCGATCGACGAACGGATCGCCGGCGCGTTGCACGCCGAGCCGGGCGCGCCGCCGCTCCCGGCCGCGCCGACTACCGTCGACCCGGTTCCGTCGCTGTCCCCTCGGGACATCCAGGCCCGCATCCGCTCCGGCGAGTCCGCCGAGGACGTCGCCCGGATCGCCGGGGTGCCCGTCGACCGGGTGCTGCGCTACGCCGGCCCGGTTCTCCAGGAACGCGCGATGCTCGCCCAGCACGCCCGCCGTACCCGGCTCAGGGGTGCGGAGAAGCCCACCCCGCTCGCCGAGGTGGTCAACGGCCGGCTCAGCCAGCACGGCATCGACACTGAGAAGATCTCCTGGGACGCGTACCGGCGCGACGACGGCACCTGGCGGATCATCGCCACCTGGCCGTCGGGCAAGGCCACCGCCCAGGCCATCTGGGATCTCGACAAGACCCGGCAGGCGGTCACCCCGCACGACGACATGGCGCAGTATCTGTGCGCCGAGCGGCCCACGCCGATCCTCGGCCAGGAGCCGGCGCCGGAGCGGGGTGGGCACGCCCTGCCCGGTCCGTCGCGGGGCGAGCCGAGCCGTGGTGGTCACGGGCTTCCGGCGGCGTCGGAACACCCGCGCCCCGGCCGGGATCCGATCCGTGCCGGCCGGGACGCCCTGCTCGCCTCACTGGACCGTCCGCTCGGCGCCTCGTCGGGTCGCGGGTTGGAGCCGCGTACGCCGGCTGCCCTCGCCGGTTCGGACGCTCCCCGGCAGCGGCCGGTCGGTGGCGGTGCGGCGGCGCTGCTCGGCGGCGGCCAGGGTTCGGCCTTCGACGACGATTCGGACGCGCCCAAGGAGGTGCCGGCCGTGCCGTCGCTTGCGGTCCTGCGGCCGCGTCGGACCGGCACCGCGGCGGCTGCCGCAGGCAGCGGTGGCGAGTCCACAGATTCCAACGGCAAGCCGCGTAAGCGGCTGCCGAGCTGGGACGACGTGCTCTTTGGCAGTGGCCCCGCCGCGCGTGAGTCCTCCTGACGCTTCGCGTTGACGGGTGGCGGTTCGCCACCCGTCAGCGCGAGGCACGCGGCGCGTCCGCTGCCCGATCTTCACCGACTGCTTGTGGTGTCGTCGGCGCCCCTGCGGTCGAGGTCCGCGACCTCGCGTACGGCTTCGGCGATCGCCCGGAAGTCCTTCTTGAGGATCGCTCCGTGGTTGCTTGTCACCTTCGCGCCGATCCGGATGTGCTGGTTGCGGGTGGTCACCGCGTCGAGGCTGGTGCGGATCCGCTCCTGCTCGTCACCGCGACTGCCGAGGGACGTCCCGGAGGCGACGACGTACCGCACCGGAACGGTGATGGCGTCCAGCACCGGGCCCAGCTCGCGCTCGCGGGACAACCTGCCCAGCTCGATGTTGCTGTCCGCCATCTGCTCGGCGTTCATCCGTGGGGTCAGGCCGGTCGGGCGCAGCAGCGGCATGAACAGGTTCATCCGCCGGAACAGCTTGCGGATGCGCTGCTCCATGGCGTCGTCGAGCCAGTCGTACGGGAAGGCGCCGTCGACCAGGACCGCGCCCATGGCGCGGGCCGGGTTCCGGCGGACCCAGTGCGCCCCGACGACGGCCCCGTAGGACCAGCCCACGAGCACCGCCCGGTCCACTCCCCTGGCCGCGAGGACGGCGTCGACGTCCCGGACTGCCGCTTCGAAGGAGTAGTCCGTCGAACGCTTCGACGTCCTGCCGCGCGCCCGCTCGTCGTAGGTGATGTGCCGCCACCCCGCCCCCAGGTCGGCGACGACCCGCCGCCAGTAGCGCTGGGTGGAGAACTGACCGTTGAGGTAGAGCACCGGGATGCCGGGGCCTCCGGTGTCGGTGACGGCCAGGGCTGTGTCGTCGACAGCCACGAGGCCCGTCCACGTCGAGCGGGTCGAGGGCGCGTTGTTCGTCGTCATGTCATCAGTCCTGTTCAGAGGCTACGAGCGGTGATGTCACCGAGGGAGGTGGTGGCGCGGATGTCGAGGTCGGCGGCGCCGTCGTTCCGCAGGGCGTTGCTGACGCGGCCGTGGCCGGTGCCGGCGTCCAGGGCCGCCGAGACGCCGACGGCGGCGGCGACCGAGATGTCGCCGGACTGGGTACGGAGCACGACTGTGCCGCGCGTGGCCTCGGCGATGGTGATGTCGCCCCGGGTGGTGCTGATGTCCGCGGAACCGTTGAGCCGGCCGACGTGGACGTCACCGTCGATCGCGGTGAGGTGGACGCTCGCGGCCTCGTCGATCTTGATTCGGCGGTACGCCCCGTCGAAGGCGACGTCACCGAGGCGTCCGACGCCACGGATTTCGGCGCTGGCGGTGCGGGCCTCGACGCGGGAGCTGGCGGGCAGTTGGACGGTGACCTCGACGGCTCCCGAGGGGCCGAGGAGCTTGTTGGCGGGCTTCGCTGTGGTGATCCGCAGGACGCCGTCGGCGTAGGTGACGGTGGTCTGCTCGGCGGTCGTGACGTCGCGGCGCCGGTGGGGGTCGGCGGGCAGCACCTCGACGGTGGTGTCGACGCGGTCCGCGGCGATGAACTGGATGCGTCCGGCGGGAACGTCCAGGACTGCGGAGATCGGGGTGGGGGTCTCGAAGGTCTGCATCGTGCTCTCCCAAGCTCGTTCGCTGTTTCCGATACGGGAAAAGCTACGTTGCTTTCTAAATACCGGCAACGGGATCGTTGCGCTGAGTTCGCGTATTCCCAGCTAGGAAGATTGAAGTCATTGCAATGGATCAGAAACTAATGCAACGACAGCCAGCTTCGGCGTTGCAATGGATAGTGGGTGAACGCTACGGTGGGGACGTCAGGAACGTCGTACGGGACCACCGAGGAGATCGCGATGCCGGGAGGCAGGCTCACCCAGCAGGAGCGCCAGCAGATCGCGCTGGGGCTGGCCGACAGCCAGCCGTACGCGGAGATCGCCCGCCGCCTCGACCGTCCCACCTCGACAGTCACCCGGGAGGTGATGCGCAACGGCGGCCCCACCGGCTACCGGGCCGACCTGGCCCACCTCGCCACGGAACGCCGCACCCGTCGACGCGGGCCCGCCGCCACCCGGGCGGTCGAGTCGGTCCCGCCGCCGCACGGGCGCGACGCGCGAGCCGTCGCCGAGTACGAGGAGACATTCACCACCGTGCTCATGTCCTCGGGCCTGAACAGGATGGCGTCCCGGGTGCTGACCTGCCTGTTCACAAGCGACGCGGGCAGCTGCACCGCATCCGAGCTCGCTCGACGCCTCCAGGTCAGCCCGGCGTCGATCTCCAAGGCGATCACGTTCCTGGAGAGCCAGAGCCTCGTCCGCCGGGAACGCGACGAACGCCGCCGCGACCGCTACGTCGTCGACGACGAGCTCTTCTACCAGGCGACGATCGCCAGCGCCCGGGCCAACGACCAGCTCGTCGCGACCGCACGCCAGGGCGTGGCGCTCCTCGGCCCGGACAGCCCCGCCGCCGCCCGCCTGGAGAACATCGCCCGCTTCCTCGACTTCATCAGCGAAAGCGTCATCCGCGCCGCCGAACAGGCCCGCCAGGTCCTGCACACCAGCCCGGGTCAGAGCGGCCAGGCGGCGAGCCGGTCGTAGCGCGGTCGAGGGCCGAGGTGGCTGCGCACCAGCAGCAGCTCGGTCGCCGACCAGTCCGGCCCCTGGTAAGCGTCCAGAGTGGCCACGTCGGCGTCGAGGTCCGCCGGGGTCATCCGGTCGCCGGGGCGGGCGATGGTCAGGTGCGGCCGGAACGGCTTGTCGTCGTACGGCAGGCGGGCCTCGCGCAATCGGGACCGGATCAGCCGGGCCAGGTCGCGCAGCACCTCGACGTCGCCGCGCAGATCCACCCAGAGCACCGTGGACCGGTCCCGGCCGAACCGGCCGCCGCCGCCGAGGCTCAACCGGGGTACGGCGTACCGACCGTCGTGGAACCACTCGGCGGCCAGCCCGAGCGCGCTCTCCACCTCGACCAGCCGGGCGGCCTCGACCACGCCGAGGAACGCCAGGGTCAGGTGCAGGTGGGCGGGGTCGGCGAGCCGTACGTTGACGCCGGAGGCGGTCGCCGCTCCGACCCGCAGCCGGGCGACCTGCGCCCCGAGATGGTTGACCGCCTCGACGGGCGGACAGACCGCGACGAAGAGCCGCACACCGTCTAGTGGTGCCGTTGCCGGTGCCCCGCCCGGGCCGCCGGCAGGGTCAGACCGGCGGCGTGCAGCACGCCCTCGACCCGTACCCGCTCGATCTCCTGGTCGACACCCTCCAACTCGGCGAGGTGTTCGGTGATGCCCAGGGCGCGGCACGCCAGTCGCAGCCGGTCGTCGTACGCCTGGAGCACCGCGCCGTGCCACACCATGGACCGGCCCGTCCCGCCGAGCCGCTGGCCGGCGAGGCGGCGCAGGTCGGCGGCGAGGTGCTCGAGAGGTCGCCTGTCGGCCCTGTCGAACTCGCTGAGGTCGATGTCCCGGGTCAACGCGTCGGCTTCGATGGCCCGGTCGAGGCGGGCGATCGTGCGTTTCTCCCGTCTACGCTCACGCCACTCCGACCAGCCGCAGACCACCCGGTCGAGGATCTCGTCGTAGCAGAAGAGCAGCGCGAAAGCCGCCGGGAGGCTGGCCACGGCGAGGAACGCCAGGGCCAGCATCAGCGCGCGTCCGACTCCCACGTATCGACGCTAAGCCCCCTCGTGCCGCCTCGCCAGCGATTTGGCCGCATCCGCGCCATCCGCTCATCAAGACGGGCGCGTCAGCAGTCGGTGGAGGTGACGTAGAAGCGGGGCATCGGCAACACCCGGAAACGCAGCCGGGCACCGGAGCGGCGCAGCTGCCAGGTGAGCGCGATCAGGGCTGCGGCCAGCGAGATGAGGCCGCCCATCCAGATGCTGGCACCGGCGCCGAAGCGCTCCGCGACCCAGCCGATCAACGGCGCGCCGACCGGGTTGGTGCCCAGGAACACCAGCACCCACAGCGCCATCACCCGTCCCCGGAACGCCGCGTCCACGCCCAGCTGGACCCGCTGGTTGGCGGCCTGGGCGAAGAAGACCATGAAGAACCCGGTCGGCACGAGCAGCGCCACAACCAGCCAGTACGTCCCGGCGAAGCCGACCAGGGTGCCGAAGCTGGCGCAGGCGATCGCGGCGCCGAGCACGAGCCAGACCGACGGCCGGCTACGCCTACCGGTGCCGCTGAGCGCACCACCGAGCGCACCGACGGCCAGGGCGGTGCTGAACAGGCCGAAGGAGGCCGCACCGGTGTGGAAGACCGTCTTGGCCAGCGCGGCGAGGGTGAGCTGGAAGTTGAACAACGACATGCCGATCACCGACATGACAGCCATCGGCAGCAGCAGGTCCGGCCGACGCCACACGTACCGCAGGCCGTCGACCACCTTCGCGGACGCCCGCTCGTCGCGCGGCAGCAGGGCGTCGCGGTGCAGTTCGGCCGTCCGCATCCGTACGACGTTGACCAGCGGCGCGACCGAGCTGAGGGCCGTGAAGAGGAAGACCGGGCCCACGTCGAACGCGGCGATGGCCAGGCCGGCGACGGCCGGGCCGACGATCCGGGCCGAGTTGAACACGGCGGCGTTGAGCGACAGCGCGTTGGGCAGCAGGGGCGTACCGACCAGCTCGGAGACGAACGCCTGGCGGACCGGGGTCTCCACAGCGTTTGCCGTGCCGAGCAGCGCGGCGAACGCGAAGACGTGCCAGAGCTGCACCAGGTCGGTGAGGACCAGCACGGACATGCCCAGGGCCAGCACGGTCCAGAAGGCGTTCGCGGCGAAGAGCAGCACCCGCTTGTCGTACCTGTCGGCGAGCCGGCCGGAGAAGAGCGTGAGCAGCAGCACCGGGGTGAACTGACACGCGGTGACCACGCCGAGCGCGGTCGCCGAGTTGTCGGAGAGGTCGAGGACGAGCCAGTCCTGGGCGATGAACATCATCCAGACACCGATCAGTTTGATCAGTTGCCCGGTGGCGAAGAGCCGGTAGTTGCGGACCTGTAGGGACTGGAACATCGTGCTCAGCTTGGCCTGCACTCTTGGTGCGCCTCCTCGGACGTACGCGTCATCGACAGGTGACGGCACGGCCCGGTGGCGCGGGCGTGGCTCAGGCGCGAGCGAGCTGCTGGAGAATCTGGGCGGCCCTGTGCAGGGTCTCCCGTTCGTCTTCGTCGAGCGCGGCCAGCCGGTGGGCCAGCCACTCGTCGCGGGCCCGCTCGAACTGGTCGAGCACGGCCTGCCCTCCTTCGGTAGCCGCGAGGATGACCTGCCGGCCGTCGGTCGGATGGGGTGTCCGCCGCACGAGGCCGCGGTCCTCCAACTTCCCGACGATCTTGGTCATCGTCGGTGGCTGCACCCGCTCGACGTCGGCAAGCTCCCGGGGCGTCATGGCGCCCGCCAGCCGCAGGCTGGTGAGCGCGGAGACCTGGGTGACCGTGAGGTCGCCGACCGGTCGGGCCTGGCGGACCCGCCGGTTGAGTCGGGTGATCGCATCACGCAACTGGGGAGCCAGCTGCGCCGGTGGCACGCGTTCCGCCGTCACCGTCCGCTCCATCACGTTAGTTAGCTTAACTAATGAGCATGGCTAACGACATCCGTTATGACCAGGCTCACGAGGATGTTTGTGCACTTCCGGGCGGGGAATCCACCTCGATTCCCCGCCCGGACGCACGTCAGAGCACCAGGGACTCGATGGGCCCGCGCAGGAAGTACAGCACGAACAGAGCGGCCACCCCGTACAGCAGCGGGTGGATTTCCCGGGCCTTGCCCCGGGCAAGTTTGACCACCACGAAGGTGATCAGACCGGCGCCGATCCCGTTCGAGATCGAGTAGGTGAACGGCATCAGCACGATGGTGAGGAACGCCGGGATGGCGATCTCGTAGTCGGACCAGTCGATCGTCCGTACCGCAGTCATCATCAGGAACCCGACCACCACGAGCGCCGTCGAGGCCGCCTCGAACGGCACGATCACCACGAGCGGCGCCAGGAACATCGCCAGCAGGAAGAGCGCGCCGGTGACCAGGTTGGCCACCCCGGTCCGCGCACCCTCCGCGACACCCGCGGCGCTTTCGATGTACGACGTGTTGCTGGAGGTGCTTGCCGCACCGCCGGCCGCCGCGGCGATCGAGTCGACGAGCAGGATCTCCTTGGCCTTCGGCGGGGTGCCCTTCTCGTCGAGCAGGCCACCCTCCTGACCGACCGCCACCATCGTGCCCATGGTGTCGAAGAAGTCCGTGATCAACAGGGTGAAGACGAACATCAGCACGACCAGCCAGCCGGCGCGACCCCACGAGTCGAGCACGTTGAACTTGCCGAGCAGCGACAGGTCCGGCAGGTCAACGACGGTCTTCGGCAACTCCGGCACGTTCAGCGACCAACCCTTCGGGTTGGGCTTACCGTCGACGAACGACGGCCCGATGTTGCCGACGGCCTCCACGATCACCGCCAGCACCGTCGACGCGAGGATGCCGATCAGGATCGCGCCCTTCACCCGGCGCACCACAAGCACCAGAGTGATCAAGAGGCCCACCACGAAGACGAGCATCGGCCAGCTCACCAGCTTGCCGCCGATACCCAGGCCCACCGGGACCGTGGTGTTGGCGGCATCCGGGATCCGGCGGACGAAGCCGGCGTCCACCAGACCGATGATGGTCAGGAAGAGACCGATTCCAACCCCGATCGCGGTCTTCATCTGGGTGGGCACCGAGCGGAACACGGCGGTCCGCAGACCGGTCAGCACCAGCACCGCGATGATCACACCTTCGATCACCACCAGGCCCATCGCGTCGGCCCAGGTCATCTCCGGCGCGATCTCGTACGCCACCAGGGCGTTGACGCCCAGACCGGCGGCGAGCGCCAGCGGGAACCGGCCGACAACCCCCATCAGGATCGTCATCAGGCCGGCGACCAGCGCCGTCGCGGCGGCCAGCGCGGGAATCGGGAGGGTCTTGCCGTCCCCGTCGACGGCCCCACCGAGGATCAGCGGGTTGAGCACCACGATGTACGCCATCGTGAAGAAGGTCGCCAGGCCACCGCGTACCTCACGGCTCATCGTCGAGCCGCGGGCGGAGATCTCGAAGAACCTGTCGAAACCGTTACGCGGGTGAGCGGGGTCGGGGGTTGTGCCGTTCTCGGGCGGCGCTACTGCCATCGGGTCCTCGCAGGTGATCTTCCGGATGTCGCGCGCATCGTCCCAGATCACCGGCGGGCAGGGGAAGTGGATCGCGTACGCTTGCCCGATGCCGAACGAGCAGCCGCCGCGGCCCGCGCCACTCGACCCGCCGATGGTGCCGTTCGCTGTCGCCGGGCTGATCGCCTGGGCGGTGGCCGGGCTCGTCCTGTTGATCTTCTTCCGGGGCTGGCTGACCGACAACGGTCACGAGAACTGGCTCTGGACCTGCCTCGCCGGGTTCCTCTGGGGTTTCCCCGGCCTCGCCGTGATGCTGCGACACGACGCCAACCGGCGCCGCCGCCGCGCGAGCTGACCCGCGGGCGCGAACCGTCAGGGGTGCCCGTACGGCTCCGCCGGCTCGGCAGCCTCCACCGACCCCGGCGCGCGGCTCACCGACATGGCCTCCACGGCGCTGTCGTCGTACACCGTGGGAAGTTCCTCGACGGCGGTCTCGACCGCCTCGATCAGCGTCTCGGAGTGGGCGCCGCACCCGTGGTCGGCGCTGACCACCCGGCCGTCGTCGGGGGCGTAGAAGTTGCCACACGCGCCGAAGGCCTGCCGCATCGCGCCCGCCAACGGCAGGTAGAAGCCGCAGGTGCCGCATCGGGCGGCTGCCGGCGCGGCCGTGGAGATCGCGGCGGACGGGCCGTGCTCACCGTCGTACCAGCGCTGCGCCGCCTCGATCCGGCCCTCCCGGGAGAGCACCCGCGCACGCCCCAGGCCCAACTCCCAGGCTGTCTCCTCGACCGCCGGGTCGTCGGAGAGCAGGTAGCCGGGGACCAGCCGGTCGTCGTCCGGCGGCGTCGGCAGCAGGTCACCCGGACCGAGGTCGCCCGGCTTGAGACGCTCCTGCCAGGGCAGCCAGCCGGGCGCGAGCAGCGCGTCCGAGCCGGGCAGCAGCACCGTCTCGCAGATCGTCACGGTCTTGCTGCGCGGCACCCGGGTGACGGTGACCGCCCACCGCCAGCCGCGGTAACCGGCGAGCCGACATTCGAAGTAGTGGGTGACCAGCCGATCGCCCTCGGCAACGACCTGCAGGTGGTCGCCGACGTCGTCGGCGTCGACCTCGGTGATGCCGGCACGAGCCACCTCGACGGCGGCGGCGCAGACCTGGTCGAGACGAGCGGCACGGGTGGAGGCGGGCCTGGTCACCCGACCATTGTTCCCCATGCCACCCGCAGGGGTGACAGGGACTCCCGGGGAACCTTTCCCCGAGAGTGGTGCGGCGCACCTGGATCAGATGGGCGAGGATGGTGCACATGCCGTCGTACTCCCGCTCCGGGCGTTCCGTCCTCGGGCGGACCGTCGGCACCGGCATCCGGGCGGTCCGCCTGCTGCTGCGCGGTTCGGTGGGCAGCGGACGCTGGGTGACCCGCCGGGCCGGCCGGGCCCGGGCCCGCGGCGCCGGCGGCGAGGTCGGCATGGTCCGCCTGTTTGATCTGCACGCGCTGTCCTGCGCCGGTGACACGCTCATCGCCATCGGCCTGGCCGGGACGATCTTCTTCAACGTGCCGCTGGGCGAGGCCCGCAGCAAGGTCGCGCTCTACCTGCTGGTGACCATGGTGCCGTTCGCGATGCTCGCTCCCGTGGTGGGCCCGCTGCTGGACCACTTCCGGCACGGCCGGCGGTACGCCCTGGCCGCCACCATGCTCGGCCGCGCGTTCCTGGCCTGGCTGATCTCCGACTACATCCACGGGTTCGGGCTCTATCCGGCCGCGTTCGGTGTGCTCGCGTTGTCCCGCGCGTACGGCGTGGCACGCTCGGCCGCCGTGCCCCGGCTGCTGCCCGAAGGGCTCGGCCTCTCGCAGGTGGGCGCGCGGGCCAGCGTCTACGGCACGGTCGCCGGCGCGTTGGTGGCGCCGATCGGGTTGGCGGCGTTCTGGTTCGGGCCGCAGTGGCCGCTGCGGGTCGCGTCGGTGATCTTCCTGGTCGGCATGGTGATCTCCCTGCGTCTGCCGCCGAGGGCCGACTCGGAGCCGCCCGAGCGTGTTCCCCGGCCGCTGCGGGCACTGGGCCGCCGTGGCGGCGACCGGCCGCTGGGTCGGGGGCGACCCGCCGGGCGGCTGGTGATCGCCACCCTGATCGGTGCCGCGACGCTGCGCGCGGCGTACGGCTTCCTGCTGCTCTTCCTCGCCTTCGCGATCAAGAAGGGCGACCTGACCACCGACGTGTTCGGTCGGGAGCTGGGCGCCGAGTGGGCGTTGGGCCTGGTCGGCGGAGCGCTGGCGGTCGGCAGTTTCCTGGCCACCGCAGTCGGCACCCGGCTGCGCATCCACCGGCCGGCCACCATCCAGTCCAGCAGCATGGTCATCGTGGCCGGCGTGGCGGTGCTCGCCGTGATCCAGTTCTCGCTGCCGATGGTGGCCCTGCTCTGCCTGGTCACCGCGCTGGTGAGTGGGGTGGCGAAGCTGGCCGTGGACGCCTCGATCCAGGAGCGCATCCCGGAGCGGTTGCGGGCCAGCTCGTTCGCCCACTCGGAGACGGTGCTGATGTTGGCGTTCGTCGCCGGTGGAGGCCTCGGGCTGGTGCCGTTCGACGGGAGGATGGGCATCGCGGTCGCCGCCGGGGTGGCTGTGCTGGCCGCGACCCGGGGTGTGCTGGTGGCAGCCCGGCTGCGCGGCGAGAAGCTGGCGGGCCGGCCGCTGGGCGACGACGAGCTGGGCGACGACGAGTCGGTGGACGATGCGGCCGACCCGACGCCCACCTCCCCGGCACCCAGCCAGGCCAGTTCGCCGCAGTACGACGAGTCGAGGCTGACCCCGCCGGGCTACCACATCTACCGGCCCTCCTCGGCGGTCGGCGGCCCGGGTGGCGGCACCGACGAGGAGTCCCGCCGGGAGTCTCCCGGGCCGCTGTCGTGAGTGGCCTGCTCGTGGTGACCGCGGTGCCGGCCGAGGCGGACGCGGTCCGGGCCGGCCTGACCGACACCGCGGTGACCGTCGCTCCGGTCGGGGTGGGTCCGGCGGTGGCCGGTGCCGCCACCGCCCGGCTGCTGGCGCTGGCCGAGGCGGCCGGGCATCCGTTCCGTGCGGTGGTCAGCGCCGGCGTGGCCGGCGGCTTCGCCGGGCGGGCCGCGGTCGGCGACACGGTGCTCGGCTCCGCAAGCATCGCCGCCGACCTGGGCGCCGAGTCGCCGGACGGGTTCATCCCGGTCGACGAGCTGGGTATGCCGCCCGCACTGCTCGGCGGTGGCAGCGTGGTGCCGGCCGACCCGACGTTGCTTGCGGCGTTGCGCGGCACCCTGCCGGCCGCCACCGTCGGCCCGGTGCTCACGGTCAGCACGGTCACCGGCACCGCGGCCAGCACGGAGGAGCTGCGCCTGCGACATCCGGAGGCGGTCGCCGAGGCCATGGAGGGGTACGGGGTGGCGGTCGCCGCCGCGCAGGCCGGGGTGCCCTTCGCGGAGCTGCGTACCATCTCCAACCCGATCGGCCCGCGCGACCGCGACTCCTGGCGGCTGCGCGAAGCCCTCACCGCCCTGACCCTGGCGGCCCCGGCGCTGCGCTGACGGGCCCGACTTCGAGCGTGAGCGCCGACGGCCGACTTGGCTGTAGCTCGAACCCGCAGGCGAGCAGGAAATCGACGTCGCCGGCCTCGGCCATCGCGTGGGTGGTCCGGATGCCGGCCACCGCCATCTCCCTGGCCAGCAGGCCGATCAGCTGCCGCCCGATGCCCAGGGTCCGCAGGCCGGGAGCGACGAGAACGCCCTCCAACACCAGCTCACGCCGGTCGCCCCAATCCTCGCCGAGGCGCAGATCGAAGCTCCGCTCATGGGCCCTCAGCTCACCAACCGGCCCGGCACCTGGCACCTCCGCGAGAAAGCGCCACGATGTGGCCGGCAGCCCTTCGGTGGCACGCCGGAACCGCACCTGGGCCCGCGTCCGGTTCCGCAACCGTCGCTCGTCGCGCCGCGCTCGATCCAGGTCGTAGGTCAGCTCCGGGACGCGGACCGGCCACAACCGCTGCGGAAGCGTGTACGAGTGCACCCACCAGGCGCCCGGCCAGTCCTTGAGGGTGAGGACCCGACGGACGTCGAGGTGCGCCGGGTACCGACGGCCGGCCTCGTCCCGTGGCTCGTCCTCCCGCGCATGCTCTGGCTCGCTTACCACCTCGCAGGAGGGGTCGCCGGGCATCGTGACGGCGAGCTCGCCGCCGGCCGCACGGACCAGCAGCTCCACCGTCCGGAACGCCGGCCGGGCACCCTGCCCCGCCTCGATCCGCGCCACGGTGCTCTTCGGAACCCCGGCCTGCTCGGCCAACTCCCGCTGGCTCAGATCGGCGCGCCGACGAAGATCCCGCAGGGTCGCCCCCACGTCGATCGCACCCTTGTCGGCAGCCACCCCACAATGGTTTTCCGCTCAGATCGCGCCGTCAACAGCACCCCGTCCATCTGTGGACAACCCTGTGGATAGTGTCGCCGTCGCTGTGCACATCCCTTGCTGAGTGCCTGTAGAGCTGCCCCGTGGGTGGGGCAAGCCTGCCTGGTGCACGTTTCCGGCCGGGCGGGGCACGGGACGTCCCCGGGCCGCGCCGAGCACGGCATGTCCCCGGCCAGGCCGAGCAACGAAGGTCCCCGGCCGCGCCGAGCACGGCAGGTCCCCGCCGGGCCGAGCAACGAAGGTCCCCGCCGGGCCGAGCAACCAAGGTCCCCGCCGGGCCGAGCACCGCAGGTCCCCGCCAGGCCGAGCAACCAAGGTCCCCGCCGGGCCGAGCAACCAAGGTCCGCAGCTCACCCTGACGCACAAGGTCCGGCCCACCCCGCCGGGTGGCCGTACCCACGCTGATCATCATCGCCGCCATCGCGCCCCACTCACGGGGCAGCTCTACAGGGAGCAGCCGTGACCACCGCCACCCCGCACAGGCCGCCACCCCGACGATGGCTGGCTCGCACCTCACAGACCCGGCACCACGAAGAAGGCGTCAGCGGGTGCGGGGCTAACGTGAGGGCGTGGCGCTCTCTCTGGCGATCTCCCCCTGCCCCAATGACACGTTCGTCTTCCACGCACTGGTGCACGGCCGGGTGCCGGGTGCGCCGCCGGTCGAGGTCACGTACGCGGACGTGGACGTCACCAACACGGCCGCCGAGCGTGGCGCGTTCGACCTGGTGAAGGTGAGCTTCGCGGCGCTGCCGTGGCTGCTCGACGACTACCACCTGCTGCCCTGCGGCGGGGCGCTCGGGCGCGGCTGCGGGCCGCTGGTGCTCACCAGGGGCGACCGCACCGACCTGACCGGCGCCACGGTGGCGGTGCCGGGCGACCGG
This sequence comes from Micromonospora sp. NPDC047521, assembly GCF_055587305.1. NCBI lineage: Bacteria > Bacillati > Actinomycetota > Actinomycetes > Micromonosporales > Micromonosporaceae > Micromonospora > Micromonospora sp. NPDC047521. The sequence continues at coordinate 93,202 of NZ_JBVJGN010000002.1, forward strand.
ACCACCGCGTACCTGCTGTTCCGGCTCTGGTCGGCCGGTCAACCGCCGGCGCGGATCGAGGTGGTTCCGTTCCACGAGATCATGCCGGGCGTCGCGGCCGGCCGCTACGACGCCGGACTGGTCATCCACGAGGCCCGGTTCACCTACCACCGGCACGGCCTGACCGCGCTTGTCGACCTCGGCGAATGGTGGGAGGCCGACACCGGCCTCCCGATCCCCCTCGGCGCGATCCTCGCCCGGCGCGGCGCGGTCGACCCGCAAGCCGCCGCCGGCTGGGTCCGCGAGTCGGTCCGGCAGGCCTGGGCGGACCCGGCGGCCAGCCGGGAGTACGTCCTCGCGCATGCACAGGAGATGGAACTCGACGTGGTGGACCGGCACATCGGCCTCTACGTCAACGAGTTCACCGCGGACCTGGGCGAGGCCGGCTTCGCCGCGGTGACGGCGCTCCTCGACCGCGCCGCCACCGCCGGGCTGGTGCCTCAGACCTCCAGCTCGCGCGCGACCGCGTGGACCAGCTGAGCGATCTTCTGCGCGGTCTTCTTGTCCGGATACCTGCCACGACGCAGGTCCGGCTGGACCTTCGCCTCCAGCACCTTGATCATGTCCTCGACGAGGCCGTGCAGCTCCTCGGCCGGCCGGCGACGCAACTCCGCCATCGACGGCGGCGCGTCCAGCAGCTTGACGCCCATGGCCTGCGCGCCCCGGCGGCTGTCCACCACGCTGAAGTCGACCCGCTGACCACCCTTGAGGTCGGTGACGCCCGCCGGCAACGCGCCCTTGGGCAGGAACACGTCACCGCCCTCGTCACTGGTGACGAAGCCGTATCCCTTGGCCGTGTCGTACCACTTCACTCGACCCGTAGGCACCTGAAAACCCCTGCTTCACTTGAGCCGCTACTGCTCCAAGGCTAGCTGGATCATGCCGTCGAGCGCCCCTGGGAATCCGTAGAGATCGTCCAGAACCACTTTCGCACCCGCCGCGCGCAACTCGTCCGGCGAGCACGGACCGGTCGCCACGGCGATCCCGGGCACCCCGGCGACCCCGGCCGCCACCATGTCCGCCACATGGTCGCCGACGTAGTGGGTGGCGTCGTGCTCCCGCAGGGCTGTCGCCTTCTGCTCGGCGAACAGGTCCCCGGCCAGCTCGTCGACAGGGAAACCGAGGTGCTCCAGGTGCAGCCGCGCCAGCCGGCCCATCTTGGCGGTGACGACAAGCACCCGACCGCCCCGCGCGCGGATCGCGTCGATGGCCTCCCGCGCACCCGGCATCGGGACCGTCGGGGTGATCGCGTACGCCGGGTACAACTCGCGGTACGCGTGCACCGCCGACTCGACCTGCTCCGGCGGGAACCAGTGCGCGATCTCGGTGCGCAGCGGCGGGCCGAGCCGGGACACGGCCAGGTCGGCGTCCACCGGCACGCCAGTCCTCGCGGTCAACGCCCGGAACGTCGCGGCGATACCGGGACGGGAATCCACCAGGGTCATGTCGAGATCGAATCCGACGGTCAGCGCAGACATGCCGAGAAACGTACCCGGAGACTCCCGACCGGGCGGACGTCCGAGGGGCGCGATGACCGGGTGCCGGGCTAGCGTGGAAAGACGATGAGCACCTCACTCGCCGACCACCTGCGGTCGCTGCCCGACGAGTCACTTGCCGCACTCCTGCAACTGCGGCCCGACCTCGTCGTGCCCGTACCGGCCGACATCTCCGCACTGGCCATCCGGGCCCAGTCCCGGGTCTCGGTGGCCCGCGCGCTGGACGGGCTGGACCAGTTCACCCTCCAGATCCTCGACGCCGCCCGCCTCACCCGGAACCCGAACGACGGCACCACGGCCACCGACGCGGTGCTCGCCATGGCGACCACGGGGCCGCACCCGCCGGCGCCGACGGCCGTGCGGGCCGCCGTGGGCAGGCTACGGGCACTCTTCCTGCTGTACGGCCCGGAGCACGCGCTCCAGGTGACGACCGCCGTCGACGAGGTGGCCCCGTACCCCGCAGGACTCGGCCGGCCCGCCGCGGACCTGGACCCGCGCACGGCCGCGCTCTGCGCGGACGCGGCGAAACTGCGTCGGACGCTGCTCGCCGCGCCGCCCTCGGCCCGGGCGATCCTGGACCGGCTGGCTGCCGGTCCCCCGGTGGGCAGCGTGCCCCCTGGCGCGTTGCAGGCGCCACCCGTCGGCGCGGAGGACCCGGTCCTCTCCGACCCGACCAACGGCGGCGCGCCGGCCGGCTCCCCGGTGCGCTGGCTTGTCGACAACCGGTTGCTCGTGCCCATCTCGGCCGGCTCGTCGACGGCGAGCGGCACCGTCGAACTGCCCCGTGAGGTCGGCCTGCTGCTGCGCCGCGACAGCGGTCCGCTCGGCCCGCTGCGTACCAGTCCACCGCCGGTGGCCGCCGCTCCGCGCGAGGCGAAAGCAGTCGACTCGGCCGGCGCCGGGCAGACCATGGAGGTGGTCCGGCACACCGAGGGGCTCCTGGAGCAACTCGCCGCGGAACCAGCGCCGGTGCTGCGCTCCGGCGGCATCGGGGTACGCGACCTGCGGCGGTTGGCACGTACCGCCGGGCTGGACGAGCCGACGACCGCGCTGCTGCTGGAGGTCGCGTACGCGGCGGGGCTCGCCGGTGAGCTGGAGATGCCCGGCGCGGCCGCCACCCGGTACGGGGTGGATCAGCAGGTGATGCCCACCGGCGGGTACGAGGTGTGGCGGGCCGCGTCGCTGGCGCAGCGCTGGGAGCAGCTGGCCCGCGCCTGGCTGACGATGACCAGGCAGGTGGGGCTGGTCGGTCGCCGCGACGACCGGGACCGGCCGATCACCGCGCTCTCCGCCGAGGCCGAACGGGCCGGCGCGCCGGCCACCCGACGGGCGGTCCTCGGCGTACTCGCCGATCTGGAGCCGGCGACCGCGCCCACCCCGGAGGAGGTGCAGGACCTGCTGGACTGGCGTGCGCCGCGGCGCAGCCGGGGCCGGGAGGCGGGCCACCGGGAGGTGCTGGCCGAGGCGGCGCAGCTCGGCGTCACCGGGCTGGGGGCGCTCACCTCGTACGGGCGGCTGCTCCTGGGCGACCTCACGTCGGCCGACGAGCGGGGCGCGGACGACCCGCTGGGCGTGCACGCGGACGTCGAGAGCGGCGACCCGTCGGACGCCGCCCGCGCACTTGACGCGTTGCTGCCCGCGCCGGTCGACCACTTCCTGGTGCAGGCCGACCTGACCGTTGTGGTGCCCGGCCCGCCCGAACCGGCGTTGGCCGCCGAGTTGGAGGCGATGACCGAACTCGAGTCGGCCGGCGGGGCCAGCGTGCACCGGGTCACCACGGCGAGCGTGCGCCGGGCGCTGGACTCCGGCTACTCGGCAGGTGACCTGCACGACGTGTTCCGCCGACGCTCCCGTACGCCGGTGCCGCAGGGCCTGACCTACCTGGTGGACGACGTGGCCCGTAAGCACGGCGGGTTGCGGGTCGGCCTGGCCGGGGCGTACCTGCGCAGCGACGACGAGGCGCTGCTCAGTGAGGTGCTTGCCGACCGGCGGCTGGAGCCGTTGACGCTGCGCCGGCTCGCGCCGACGGTGCTGTGCACCCCGTACCAGGTGGGTCGGCTGCTGGGCGCGCTGCGCGAGGCCGGGTACGCGCCGGTGCAGGAGGACGCCACCGGTGGCACCGTGCTGTCCCGGCCCCGGATCCGACGGGCACCGGCCCGGGTTCCGATGACCACCCGGACGCTCGACCCGCTTGCCGCTCCGAAGCTGCCCATGCCCCGCCTGCTCGGCGTGGTGGAGCACATCCGTCGGGGTGACGCGGCGGCGCGGGCGGCCCGGCGGGCGCCGGCGGTGGTGCGCGGCGGCGCGGCGGGGCTGGGCGGCGGTCCGGTGCCGGCGCACACGCACACCGAGGCCCTCGCAGTGCTCCAGCAGGCGGTCCGCGACAAGGCGCTGGTCTGGGTCGGCTACGTCGACGCACACGGGGCGACCGCGTCCCGGCTGGTCAAGCCCGTCTCGATCGGCGCCGGGTATCTGCGCGCCGAGGACGAGCGGACCGAGATGCTGCACACGTTCGCGCTGCACCGGATCACCGCGGCAGTGCTCGCGGACTGACCGGGCGTGCCGCCGCTGGCCTGGTCGGTCAGCGGCGGCTGCGGCGTACGGTGCCGACGACGGAGACGACGAGCAGCAGCGCGAAGCCGGCGCCGGCGGCCTCCCCGACCGAGTCGACGAAGCCCTGCTGGAGCACCAACCACCCGAAGAGGAACCACCCGAACAGCAGCGTCGCCGCGACGGCGTACGCGATCACGGTCGCTCGGGACACCTCGTCGGGCGGTGCCTGCTCGTACTGCGCGATCACTTCACGGTCGACCGTCATGCCCAGCCTCCCCGCCCGGTCCGGCCCTGGACTCCCAGGGTGACACTCCTGGGACCGGTGTGACAGGGGATAAACCCCCGATCCGGGGTGTGTCGGTCAGGTGCCGGGGCGCCGGCCGACCAGCACGACGCGGGTGCCGACCTTGCCCAGCTCCCACATCCGCACGGCGTCGGCGTGCAGCAGGTTGACGCAGCCGTGCGAGCCGATCGACTTGTCGTGCAGGTAGGTGGTGGTCTCGTGGAAGCCCATGCCCTGGGTGAAGTGCTGCCAGTAGGGCAGCCACACCTCGTACGGGTCGGACCACTCCTTCGGGTTGCGGAAGTTGACCGTGTACGTGCCGGCGGGGGTGCGGTAGCCGGACATGCCGGTACGGGTCACGGTCGGCTCCATAACCACCTTGCCGCCCCGCATCGCCCAGACGGTCTGCCGGGTCAGGTCGACGCAGAACGTGGTGCCGGTGCCGGCCTTGCAGCTGGCCGGGTTGGTGGTGGCGAGGCGCTGGGCCACGTCGTAGGTGGTGGGGCCGGCGCGACCCTCGACGGGGCGGATGCCGTACCTCTTCTGGAACTTCTTGATGGCGGCGCAGTCGGCGGCGGACTGCCGGCCGTCCACGGTCACGGCCCCGAAGCCACCCAGGCGGGCCAGGTAGGTCTCGACGGCGCGCTGGTGCTGGCCCTGCGGGCAGCCGGCGACTGTCGACGTACTCGGGGCGGCTGTCGGCGTGGGGGCCTTGCGTGTCGGTTTCGGGGTGGGCGTCCGGGAGGGTTTCGGGGTGGGCGTGGCCGGCGTGGGCCGGCCGCGCTGGTCCGGCCCGGACGTGCCGCTCGCCCCCGTTGCCTGTTCCGCCACACCGGCTGGGGCGGCTCCCCCGCCACCACTCCCGCCGGACTGCGGATCGAACGTGCACGCACCGGCACCGACCAGCACGACCACCAGCAGGGCAACCAGCCGGAAAGTGCTCTGGACACGCCTCATGGCACCTCCCCTGACAGTTGTCCCTTTGCTAGACGTTCGTAGGTGCCGTCCCGGTTGCACCTGGTGAGCATCTTTCTTTCGACATCCCCCACCGTGCAACACTGGATGGTCGGCCAACCGAGGAGAGGACACTGGCGTGAGCGGTGGACCACTGATCGTGCAGTCGGACAAGACCCTGCTGCTGGAGATCGACCACCCCGACGCGCAGGCCTGCCGGATGGCGATCGCGCCGTTCGCCGAGTTGGAGCGTTCACCGGAGCACGTGCACACGTACCGGTTGACCCCGCTGGGTCTGTGGAACGCCCGGGCGGCGGGGCACGACGCCGAGGGGGTCGTCGACTCGCTGCTCAAGTACTCCCGCTATCCGGTGCCGCACGCGCTGCTTGTGGACGTGGCCGAGACGATGGACAGGTACGGCCGGCTCCAGCTCGCCAACGATCCGGCGTACGGGCTGGTGCTGCGCGCGCTGGACCGGCTGGTGCTGATCGAGGTGGCCAAGAGCAAGAAGCTCGCCGGGATGCTCGGCGACAAGATCGACGACGACACGATCCGGGTGCACCCGTCCGAACGTGGCCGGCTCAAGCAGGCGCTGCTGAAGCTGGGTTGGCCGGCGGAGGACCTGGCCGGTTACGTCGACGGTGAGGCACACCCGATCGAGCTGGCGGAGGCCGGCAAGGACGGGCGCAAGCCGTGGACGCTGCGGTCGTACCAGCGGGAGGCCGTGGAGGCGTTCTGGGCCGGCGGGTCGGGTGTCGTGGTGCTGCCCTGCGGGGCCGGCAAGACCCTTGTCGGCGCGGCGGCGATGGCCGAGGCGAAGGCGACCACGCTGATCCTGGTGACCAACACGGTCGCCGGCCGGCAGTGGAAGCGGGAGCTGATCGCCCGCACGTCGTTGACCGAGGAGGAGATCGGCGAGTATTCGGGTGAGCGCAAGGAGATCCGCCCGGTCACCATCGCCACGTACCAGGTGCTCACCTCGCGGCGCGGCGGCGCGTTCACCCATCTGGACCTGTTCGGGGCCCGCGACTGGGGCCTTGTCGTCTACGACGAGGTGCACCTGCTGCCCGCGCCGATCTTCCGGTTCACGGCGGACCTCCAGGCCCGCCGCCGGCTGGGCCTCACGGCGACTCTGGTACGCGAGGACGGCCGGGAGGGGGACGTGTTCAGCCTGATCGGCCCGAAGCGGTACGACGCGCCGTGGAAGGACATCGAGTCGCAGGGCTGGATCGCCCCGGCCGAGTGCACCGAGGTCCGGGTGACGCTGACCGACGCGGAGCGGATGTCGTACGCGACGGCGGAGGCCGAGGAGCGGTACCGGATGGCGGCGACCGCCCGCACGAAGCTGCCGGTGGTGAAGGCGCTCGTGGACCGGCACCCGGAGGACCAGGTGCTGGTGATCGGCGCGTACATCGATCAGCTGCACCAGCTCGGCGAGTACCTCGACGCGCCGATCATCCAGGGCTCGACGACGAACAAGGAGCGGGAGCGGCTGTTCGACGCGTTCCGCACCGGTGAGATCCGCACGCTGGTGATCTCCAAGGTCGGTAACTTCTCCATCGACCTGCCCGAGGCGGCGGTGGCGATCCAGGTGTCGGGCACGTTCGGGTCACGCCAGGAGGAGGCGCAACGGCTCGGTCGGGTGCTCCGGCCGAAGGCCGACGGGCGGCAGGCGCACTTCTACACGGTGGTGTCCCGGGACACGATCGACACCGAGTACGCGGCGCACCGGCAGCGCTTCCTCGCCGAGCAGGGGTACGCGTACACGATCGTCGACGCCGACGACGTCCTCGGCCCGAAGCTCCCGACAGTCGACTGATCCTGCTGGGCTGTCCCGGGGCAGCGCGACCGGGCCCGGACTCCGCGACGACGACACCTCGGCCCGCGGCGACCCGGTCAGCTCTGACCGGTGACGCTCACGGGGAGAAGCGCTGCACCAGGACCGCGAGCCGCCGGTCGTGGTCGGCGCGGCGGAGCCGACCGCTGCGCATCAGTGTGACGAGCCCGTGCAGGCCGGCCCAGAAGGCCTCGGTGACCGTCTCGAGGTCGTCGTCCGCGGCGACCGGGCGCACCGTCTCGGACAGTTCGGCGAAGCCCCGGGCCAGGTCGGTGGGTACGTCCTGGCTGGCGAACGGCAGGTCCACGGCGAGGGTGAACATCGCGTCGTAGATCGCTGGCCGTTGCTGGGCGAACGCGACGTACGCGGCGGCCACATCGGCGACCGTCTGTCGGGGGTCGGCGGCGGAGGCCCGGGCCGAGGCCAGTGCGGTCGCCAGTTCGGCGAAGCCCTCGACGGCGACCGCCGCCATGATGGCGTCCTTGCCCTTGAAGTGGCTGTAGAGGACGGGCTGGCTGTACTCGATCTCGGCGGCGAGCCGCCGGGTGGTCACCGCTTCCCAGCCTTCGGTCAGGGCCAGGTCGCGTGCTGCGGCGACGATCGCGCGTTCGCGGTCCGCCCGCTCGCGCTCCCGGCGCGACTGAGTCGACATGACAGCTATCCTAGCACCGCTAGCGTTTCTGCCATCGCTCTGCTAGCGTCGCTCTCGAATCTAGCAACGCTAGGAACTGGAGCGGATCATGCTGGCACCCCTCGCCTACGGGCTCGCCGTCGTACTCAGTCTCTTCGTCGCCTTCATCGGCGCGCGGTTCCTGCTCGTACCCCGGGCTGCGGCCGCCGGATACGGCGTGCCGGCCCGGCCGGACGGCGACCCCGCCTACCTGACGGTCAAAGGACTGAAGGACCTCACCTTCGGGCTGCTCGGCCTCGCCCTGATCGCCTTCACGACCGCCGACGCGGTCGCGTGGTTCATGCTGGTTGTCGCGCTCGTCCCGCTGGGCGACACCGTCATCGTGCTGCGCAACGGCGCAACGAAGGCCTTAGCCTTCGGCATCCACTTCGCCACCGCCATGGTGGTCCTCCTGAACGCCGCCCTGCTGTTCGCCCTGTAACCGGACTCGGCCCCAAACCTGACCCGCGCATGTTGATCAAGGAATTTGCGTCATCGATCGGACTGATGATGACGCATACTTCTTGATCCTCGTCACCTTGCAGGATTTCCGGCCCCACATAGCTGACGGTCTTCCTAAGGGCCGTCCACCCAGGACGTCGGGAAACACCGCGTGGGACGGGCCCGTCGGAGCCTATTCATTTGATGTCGCGAAGCGCATGATATGGGGGTGACTGCGCGGCGGGTAGCAATCCTGGTGACGTGTCTCGTGGTAGGAGCGCTCGGAGCGACCTTCGCCTTCAGCCAGTGGGACCAAGCAGATCGAATCGCCACCGTGGCGTCGGCCCTGACCGCGGTAGCGGCGCTAGGTGTGGCGGTATGGGCGGCGTTGCCGGGAAATAGCCAAGGCCACCGTGCCGGCAACACCGGCAGCGCCACCGCACGTGGGCTGGGCAGCCGAGCGAACACCGGGGTGACGGGCTCGTCCACGATCGCAGGGCCAGCGGTTGCGGATCGGACCGGTGACGCTCAGGCCAGCAATGGCGGCAGCGCCAACAGCGGTGTGAACCTCCACCCCTGACATCGAGGCCCTGCGCGGCGAAAGGGCTCGCGGTGAGCTTGAGACGATTGCCCGAGGCAGTGGCCCGCGACACCGGCAACGCGACAGCCGACGGCGGCGGATTCGCCAACACCGGCGTGATCAGGGGTTCAGTCACCATCGACTCGCGGCCTGTCGCCCGGTCGGCCTACCGCCAGCAGGTGCAACGCATCGCCCCGTCGGATCTACTGGACCGGGAACAGGAACTGGCCGAGCTCACGGCGTTCTGCACGCTGCCTGATGCCGCCGGCTACCGGTGGTGGCGTGCGGACGCGTGGGCTGGCAAGTCGGCGTTGATGTCCTGGTTCGTCCTGCACCCGCCGTACGGCATACGACTCGTCTCGTTCTTCATTACTGCCCGATGGGCCGGACAAAGCGACAGGGTCGCCTTCACAGACGTGGTCATCGAGCAATTGGCCGAACTGCTTGGTGAGCCCATGCCGGCCCATTACACGGACGCGACTCGCGACCAGAACTTTCTCGATCTACTCGACCGTGCTGCCGAGACCTGCCGGACACGAGGTGAGCGATTGATCCTGCTCATCGACGGCTTGGATGAGGATCGCGGATCGGACGGGTACAGCATCGCCGCACTGCTGCCCGCAACGCCGCCGGCCGGAATGCGCATCGTCGTTTCTGGGCGGCCGGCCCCCCCGATCCCCACCGACGTGCCAGATAGCCATCCGTTGCGCGACCCCCGGATTGTTCGACTACTGAACAGATCGCCGCAGGCGGAGGTGAACAGGGCAGACATGCTGCGGGAGTTGGCCAGGCTGCTGTCGGGCGCTCCAGCCGAACAGGACCTGCTGGGTCTCCTCACGGCCGCCGGCGGCGGCCTCAGCGCCAAAGACCTTGCTGACTTGACCGGCTGGCCGGACTGGCACATTGAGGACCGCCTCAGCACCGTGGCTGGTCGGTCGTTCACCCAACGTCCGAGCCACTGGCAGCGCAACACGGGACCCGACGTGTACGTGCTCGGTCACGAAGAACTGCAGAATGCCGCAGTTGAGCGCCTTGGCCAAGCGCGACTGCAGGGCTACCGGCAACGTCTACACGTCTGGGCCGACACCTTTCGGGAGCAACGGTGGCCGGCCGATACCCCCGAATATCTGCTGCGTGGCTACTACCGGATGCTGCTCGCCACCGGCGATGTATCCAGGATGATCGCCTGCGCCGTGGACCCTCACCGACACGACCGGATGCTCGACATCACCGGGGGCGACACTGCCGCCCTCGCTGAAATCACCGCCACTCAGGACGTCATTCTCGCCCAGCCCGATCCTGACCTGGTGGACATGGCTCGCCTTGCCATTCATCGAGACAACCTCGCGGGACGCAATGCCACCATTCCGACCGGGTTACCGGCCGTCTGGGCATCCCTCGGCCAGCCTGTTCGGGCCGAGGGATTGGCACACTCCATCGACCAACCCGATCGGCGGGCGTTGGCGTTGACTGAGCTCGCGTCGACGTTCGCCAACGGTGGCGACGTCGAGCGGGCTGGCGTGCTGGCCGATCGCGCTGAGGCGCTGATTCATTCGGGCGCTGATCCACACCGGCGGGTGCAGGTATGGATCGCCCTGGCCGGGGCAGTTGCCCAGGCAGGCGACGCTGAGCGGGTCGGCGGGCTGGCTGAACGCGTCGAGGAGCTGGTTCGCGCGGCCGACCGCCCTGACTGGCAGGCGTGGGCGCTGGCCGGCCTGGTCGTGGCGGTAGCCGCAGCAGGCGACACCGCGCGGGCTGACGGGCTGGCTGACCGCGCCGAGGAGCTAATTCGCTCGATTGACAATACGGAGAGGCGTGCGCGGGCGTTGTCCGGACTGGCGGCAGCGGTGGCCGCGGCAGGCGACAGTCATCGCTCCTACACCCTGGCCTGCTCGATTGGTCAACCTGAGCCGAGGGCGCGCGCATTGATCGCCGTGCTGAGAGCAGTGGCCGCAACGGGCGACGGCGACCGGGCTGGTGCGTTGACTGATCAGGCCGAGGATCTGATTCGCTCGCTTCCTGACCCACACCAGCGGGCGCAGGTATGGATCGTCCTCGCCGGGGCAGTCGCCCAGGCAGGCGACGCCAAGCGGGCTGGGGCGCTGGTCGAGGGTGCTGAAAACCTGATTCATTCGATGGGCCCCACCGACCGGGCGCAGGCGTTGATTGGCATGGTCGTGGCAACTGGCGGAGCTTACGACTCCGAGCGGGCGACTGTGCTGGTCGACCGGGCCGAGAAGGCAGTCAACTCGATGGTCAGCCCGGACAGAAAAGCGTGGGCGCTCAGTGAGTTGGCGAGGGCTGTCGCGGAGGCCGGCGACGCGGAGCGGGCCGGTGCGCTGGCCAACCACGCCGAGGAACTGGCTCGTTCGGTCCGCGACCCGGACCGGCTGGGGCGGACGCTGGCCGCTCTGGCCCCGGCGCTGGCTGCGGCCGGCGACGTCGATCGGGCAGAGACACTGGTGCGTTCGATCAGCGGCCGAAGGCTGGAGGCGGAAGCCTGGGCATCAGTGGTGCGAGTGACGGCTGCGGCAGGCGAAATCGAGCGGGCCGAAGGGCTGGCGCGTTCGATCAGCGGCCGTGACCGCCGGGAGCGGGCACTAGGTGCGCTCGCGCCGGCGGTGGCCGCAGCGGGCGAGGTCGAGCGGGCAGAGATGTTGGTCCGTTCCATCACGAACCGAGACCGGCAGGAGCAGGCGTTGTCTGGGCTGGTGCCGGCGATGGCCGCAGCGGGCGACATTGAGCGGGCGGAGAACCTGGCCCGTTTGATCACCAACCAGAGTCGCAGGGAGCGAACCTTGGGTGCGCTTGTGCCGGCGATGGCCGCAGCGGGCGAGATTGAGCGGGCAGAGATGTTGGCCCGCTCAATTGGTCGCCGTCAGGGGCGGGCCAAAGCGATGACCGCGATAGCGGAAACGGCGGCAGGCATGGCCGAGACCGCGGCGACCGAGGGCAACACGAAGCGGGCGGGGGCGATCGTCCGCTCGATCAGGAGCCCCGACCGGCAGGCGTCAGTGGCGACGGCTCTTGCCCGACGGATCGCTGCGGCTGGCCAGATCGAACAGGCAGAAGCGTTGGTGCGGTCCGTTCAGAGTCCGAAGCAGCAGGCAGAGGCACTCAGCGCGCTGGCGGAGGCGGTGGCTGCAGCGGGCGACGCGGAGCGAGCGGAAGCATTGGTCTCGTCGATTGACCGCCGCGACTGGCAGGTGCCAGCGTTGGCGGCTCTGGTAACGACGATCGCCAAAACTGGTGATGGGGAGAAGGCGGGCGCCCTGGCCGACCGGGCGGAAGATCTGGCTCGGTCGATCAACCATCTGGACCGGCGTGCCCGGGTGATGGGCGTGCTGGTCGCGGCGGTTGCTGCGGCCGGTGACATCGATCGGGCCGCGAGGCTCGCCAAATTGATCGACAACCCGGAGAGTCGAGCGAGAGCCTTGACCGCAGTCGTGATCTCGACGGCGGGGGCAGGGTGCACTGAGCCCGTCCGGGCCCTTGCTCATCGGGCGGAGGAGCTCGTCCACCTAATTGAACGTCCGGACAGCCGGGCGCGGGCGTTGGCACGGCTGGCAGTGGCAATGGCGGTGGTGGGCGATGCAGAGCGGGCCAGTGCGCTGGCCGACCAGGCCGAGGAAATGGTTCGTTCAATCAGCAACCGGACCCAGCGTGCACAAATTTCTCTCACGCTTGCGGAGATGGCTGTGGCAGGCGGCGAGATCGAGTGGGCCCAGAAGCTGGTCCGTTCTATTGGCCGGCCGGATCAGCAGGCGTCCATTTTGGCCGCGCTGGCAAGGACGGCGCTGGATGCCGGGAACGTCGAGTCGGCCAAGGATCTGGCCCAGTCGATACGGAATCAGGAGCGGCAGGCGTCGGTGCTGACCAGACTCGCCAGAACAGCAATGGCCAGCGGCGACACCGAGGGTGCCGAGAAATTGGCCCGCTCGATCGGAAATGTGGAGCGACAGGCAGCGGCGCTGACTACGTTGGCAGAAATGAACGCTGCCCGCGCACCGATGCTCATCGCGTGGGCGTTCCGTCTAGGCAGTTGGACGACTCCGCTGAGGGCTCTGGTTCAAGTCCAGCCAGCTGCACTGACGGAGGTCGCCGACGAATTCCTGGACCTCGCCTGAAGGCCAGAGCCGATGCCGAGGTCACGCACGACGTACCGCCCGGTGCCCTGGAAAATCAGCGGGGAGCAGCGGCGGGCGCGGCTCCCGCAGGCCGGGGACCGTCGGGCCGTCGGCCTGGGCCGCGCGGGGCAGTGGCGCCGCCGCCGGACCGGGCGCGACGACGCCGACGGTGAACAGTCCACCGGATGGGTGAAACGGACGGGGCCGGCGGGTCGCCGCAGAAGCGACCCGCCGGCCCCGACCCTGAAGTGAGCTATCCGGCGCCGCCGGCGCGGAACGCCACCCAGGCGTCGCTCATCCGGTCGGCCTGACCGGCGGTGAACATGTTCATGCAGGAGTCCTGCGTGTAGTCCATGAAGTTGTGGATCGGGTCGAGCCCGGGCGCGGTGCAGGTGTCAGCTCCCACCGGGCAGTTGAACTGCGGCGCCGCCTCGCGCGGGGTGTCCGCGACGAAGTCGCCGGACGCCGAGCAGCCGTGCGCGAAGGTGTGCTCCAGCATCAGCCAGTGCCCGACCTCGTGGGTCAGCGTGTCACCGAGTGCGTACTTGCCAGCTGTGCCGCCCGGCATCGACTCGTCGAGCATCACCACGCCGTCGATGTAGTCGCGGCCGTTGTTGTAGCCCTTCGGGAAGTACGCCCAGCCGAGTAGCCCGCCGCCGATGTTGGCCGCGTACACGTTGAGGGTTTCCGAGTCACCGGTGTACAGCGCCTTCTTCATGTCCCGCTCGTTCTTGCCGGGCTCCACCGTGTACCAGGCGCTGTTCACCGTCCACGTGGTGTCGACGAGCGAGAACCGGAACGGCGTGTTGGAGGCGTCTGCCGCGGTGCGCCCCGCGAACGAGTCGTTGAGCACCGTCATCTGCGCGGCGATCAGGTTGTTCCACCTGGTCGTCTCGGCGGCGGTGAGCGGATGGTCGGAGATCATGTGGAAGACCGTCGGGATGGTGACGCTGCCGTTCGGCAGGCGCGGAGCGTCCTTGACCACGCCGTAGGCGTTGGCTTCGTTCTTTGAGTACAGCTCCGGTTCCTGGGCGGTGGCGCCCTGGGCGAGCCGGGCCGCGCCGTGCGGGTCGGCGCCCGGCTCGCACGCCGCTACGCCCGGGGAGGCGGTCGCCGGGGCGGCCGTGGCGAGTGCCCCGGAGGCGCCGCCGGACGCCAGGAGCGTCGCGGCGGTGGCGGTGAGGACCGCCAGTCGGAAGGTCGGTCTCCTGCGCATCGGTGCACCTTTCAGTGAGGGAGGCGGTGCGGCGTCGATGACGTCCTTGCTCGGGTATGAGAACACGCCGACGACATCGACAACAGACCCTCTGAGCAGGGCGGACGGCGATGTAACGGATCCGGATCGGCCAGCGCTGTTTGGCCGCTCCGGCGGAGTTCAGAGGACCCGGGTGGCCTGCTCGGCGGCGACCACGGCGTCCCGCCGGGCCGGGTCGAGGTTGGCGCTGATGACCACTGACGCGCCAGCCGAGAGCGGCGCGAGCAGCCACTTCAACGGCTGCTCGTGCTCGGCCGCGTCGACGAGCAGCCGATCACCGGCACGCAGGTCGAGCATCCCGGCGACCTCCCGGGCGAGCGCCCCCCACTGGCCGTAGGTGGTGCCGTCCGCGCTGGCCGGGTCCGACGGGCGGATCGCGGTGTGGTCGGGCGTGACGTCCGGGTGGCGGAGCACCTCGGCGGACCAGTCCAACCAGCCCAACGGCACGTCGACCAACTGCCCCGGCCCGGTACCGACGAGGTAGCGGTGCGGGGCGTCCGGCACGTCCTCCAGCCAGTCGTCCTGCCGCTGCGGAGTCACGAAGACCGCGTCGAACGGCCGGTCACCGCCGGGTTCGAGCACTGGCAGGCCCGCCGTGGCGCGCGGCCGGAACGACACCGCCAGGCCGCACGCCCACGCGCCCAACAACACCGCAGCGGTACGCCAGTGCGGCGGCAGTAGCACCGCTACGCGGCTGCCGGGGCCGAGCCCGCAGCCGTCCCGCAGCAGACTGGCGCTGCGCGCCGACCAGGCGCCGACCTGCCGGGCGGTCAGGTCGACGCGTTCGCCTGTCGCCTCGTCGCGGTAACTCAGCAGCGGGCTCTCGGCCGCTGTGGGCGGGACGATCGGGTCGGCCGTGGCGTGTGGCTGCATCTGCGTGCTCCCGTGTGACGACGTCGGCACCACCCTACGCAACGACGCTGCTGGTCAGCGTGCACCGGGAGCGGTGGCAGGTGCCCGCCGTCGTCGCGGTCGCCCTGGTCGCCGTGGTCGGGCGGCGCGGCGGCGCGCCGGTCACTCAAGGTGACGCCGAGCGCGGTCCGCCACCCACCACCCCGGCCTTTGCTTTGCATACCTATACGCGACACTCACGCTGCGCGAGCACGACGATGGCCGCCGCCCAGGAAGGCCGGCATGAAGTCGCAGCTCAACGTGGGTGTTGCCTATTGGTATGCAGAGCAAAGGGGTTGGTCGGCCCGGCCGGAGGCACGGGCAGACTTGCGCTCAGTGACGTAGACCCCGTCGCGGGCCTGGGAAACCCACAGTGAGCCCTCGACCTTCGGACGACGGCAGAACCCTCATCGGGACCACGCCGCCCCACCTCACCTCAGAGGCAGTTCCGGGCCGCCGTCGAGCAGCGGGGCGAGCAGGTCGCCGTACTCCTCGACCCGGTCCAGGACCTCGGCGGCGGTGAACTGGCGGACGGCGGGCCTCCGGCCGCGGGCGCCGGCCTCGACCTCGTCCCAGGTCAGCGGCGTCGACACCGACGGCACCGACTGGGCCCGCAGCGAGTACGGCGCCACTGTGGTCTTCGCCGCGTTGTTCTGGCTCCAGTCGATGAAGACCTTGCCGGGGCGCAGGTTCTTCGCCATCTTCGACACGATCAGCTTCGGATGCGCCTTCTCCAGCTCCTGCGCGATCCGACGCGCGTAGGCCGAGACGTCGTCGGCGGACTGGGCGCCGGCGATCGGGCAGCAGAGCTGCATGCCCTTCTTGCCAGACGTCTTCGGGTACGAGTCGATTCCGTCGTCGGCGAGCCGGTCACGCATCAGCACCGCCACCGGGCAGCACTCGGCGAGCCCGGCCGGCGGGCCCGGGTCCAGGTCGACGACCATCATGTCGGGGTGCTCGCCGACCTTCCACTGGGGCGTGTGCAGCTCCAACGCGGCCAGGTTGGCAAGCCAGACCAGGGTGGGCAGGTCGTCCGCGACCACGTAGTCGATGGTCTCCCGGCCCTTCGTCGAGCCGGGCGCTGGCAGATTCTCCACGCGTACCCAGTCCGGGGTCGCGGCCGGCGTGTTCTTCTCGAAGAACGACTTGTCGTCCACCCCGTTGGGGAAACGGATCCGGGTGACCGGCCGGTCCCGCAGGTGCGGCAGCAGCACAGGCGAGACCCGCGTGTAGTAGTCGATCACCTCGCCCTTGGTGAAGCCGGCCGCCGGATAGAGCACCTTGTCCAGGTTGGAAAGCTCAAGCGGGCGGCCCTCGACATCCACCCGTAGCCGCTCAGCCGGCATCGTCGACCTCCTCCGGCGGCTTGTCCGGGCGCAACCGCAGCACCCGGGGGAAGCGCAGCCGGCCGTCGGGGGTGCGCTGGCCGTACTTCACCTCCACCACCACCCTCGGTTCTACCCAGATGGCGCCCCGGGCATCCTCGCGGGGCACACCCGCCGCGAACGGCGACGCGCCGGAGCGCAGCGGCTCCAGCTCGGCGAGGAGCGCCCGTTCGATGGCCGCGCCGATCCCGCCGCCGACCCGCCCCCGGTAGATCAACCGACCGTCCGGGCCGGGCACCCCGACGAGCAGGCCACCGATCCGGCGCGCTCCCGGCCGCCAGCCGCCCACCACGAAGTCGCCGGTCACCTCCAGCTTGACCTTCACCCAGTCCGGCGAGCGGACCCCGGGGCGGTAGACGGCGCCGACCCGCTTCGCCATCACACCCTCCAGGCCGTGCTCACCTGCCGCCTCGTAGGTGGCCGGGCCGTCGGAAAAGACCGGCGGGACCGCCCACCGGGCACCGCCGAGGGCGAGCGCGTCCAGGGCCTCGCGGCGGCGCTCGTACGGCCAGCCGGTCAGATCGTCGCCGTTCCACCGCAGCAGGTCGAAGATCATGTACGTCACCGGCATGACCGCCGCCAGGCGGGCCGCTCTGTTCCGGTCCCGCACGTGCATCCGCTCGGCGAGAGCCGTGAACGACGGCTGGCCACCCTCGCCGAGCAGCACCACCTCGCCGTCGAACAGCGCGTCGTCGACCTGCTCGTGCAGCGTGGCCAGCTCCGGGTACGCGGCGGTGATCTCCGCGCCAGAGCGGGCATACAGGCGCTGAGCACCGTCGGAGATGTCGGCGAGGGCGCGGATGCCGTCCCATTTGAACTCGTACACCCAGCCGTCACCGGCCGGGAGCGACCCGGTCATCGCGAGCATCGGCTTGAGCGGCGCGCCGGGCACGACCCGACTGTAGTAGCAGGCCGAACACCTCGCGTCCGGTTCTTTCGGATGCGAGCATGGTCGATACCGGGGAAGGGAGCGCAGGATGCGTGCCATCTGGAAGGGAGCCGTGTCGTTCGGGCTCGTCTCGATCGGGGTGAAGTTGTACTCCGCGACCGAGGAGAAGGACATCCGGTTCCATCAGGTGCACCGCGAGGACGGCGGGCGGATCCGCTACAAGCGCACCTGCTCGGTCTGCGGCGAGGAGGTCACCTACGACGACATCGCCAAGGGCTACGACATCGGCGGCGGCGAGATGGTGATCCTCACCGACGAGGACTTCGCCGACCTGCCGCTGACCAGTTCACGCGCGATCGACGTGCTGGAGTTCGTCCCCGCCGAGCAGGTCGACCCGATCCTCTACAACAAGGCGTACTTCCTGGAGCCCGAGGGCACGGCCACCAAGCCGTACGTGCTGCTGCGCGACGCGCTGATCGACTCGGAGCGGGTGGCCATCGTCAAGGTGGCGCTGCGCCAGCGGGAGCAGCTCGCCACGCTGCGGGTACGCGAGGGTGTGCTGCTGCTCAACACGATGCTCTGGCCGGACGAGATCCGTACCCCCGACTTCGGGTTCCTCGACGAGGACCTCAAGGTGCGTCCCCCCGAGCTGGCGATGGCCAGTTCGCTCATCGACTCGATGACCGGCGAGTTCGAGCCGGACGTCTTCACCGACGACTACCGGGCGGCGTTGCAGGAGGTCATCGACGCCAAGGTGGAGGGTCGGGAGGTCGTGCAGCCGGAGGAGGTCGAGGAGGCCCCGGCGGCGGCGGTCGACCTGATGGCCGCGCTGAAGGCGTCGGTGGACCGGGCCCGGGCGGCCCGCGGCGAACAGCCCGCGCGTGGCGGCGGTGGCGAGCCGACGCCTATCTCGTCGGCCCGTTCGGCGCAGAAGACGGCCGAGAAGAAGGCGACAAAGGCGCCCGCGAAGAAGACCACCGCGAAGAAGACGGCGGAGAAGAAGGCCACCGAGCCGGCGAAGAAGACCGCCGCCAGGAAGACCCCCGCGAAGAAGGCGGAGCCCGCGAAGAAGACGACCGCGCGCAAGACCGCGCCCCGCAAGAGCGCCTGACCGTACGCCGCACCGGGGGTGTCCACCGGACCGGGTACGCTCCGCCGGCCAGTGGCCACCGGAGGAGCCCCCATGCCGTACACCCCTGATCTGGGTCGGTTGTTGACGCCCGGCGCCCGATTCACGGACCAGCACGGCGCGTACCTGATCGAGGTCCACCCGGTGGGCGACATCGCGCTGCCGACCGGCCAGGTGGTCGGGTGCGACCCGCTGGTCCGGCCGGAGGCTGAGCCGTTCACGGTGACCGTGCCCCCGGGGCGGCATCCGGCCCGGGCCTGGGTGGCCGCGGTGCTCCGGGAGGACGCCGAGGTGGACCGGCGGGTCGCCGCGCTGGAGTTGGTGATCTCCGACGGGCCGACGGTCCGCTGGGAGCCGGCAGTCGTCGGCGACCAGGACGTCACCGACCTCGGCGCCGACGACTACTTCGGGTACGGGGTGGACGCGGGCGCCGGCACGCTGGCCGACCCGACGGCGCTCGCCGTCCTGGAGACCTGGGAGGAGGAGCAGGTCGAGGAGGTGTTCATCCCGGCGGAGCTGCCCTCGTCGCCGGTCCCGGGGCTGATCACCGCCGTCCTGGACGAGGCCACCGGCGCGAACGTCGTCACCGTCGCCACCGGTTGGGGTGACGGTTGCTACGGCACCTGGATCGGTCGGGCCGCCGACGGGCGGGTCACCTCGTTCGTGACCGACTTCATGGTCGTCCCTGGATAACCGCCTCCGACGGCGTCCCTGGGCGATCCGTGCCGTCCGGGGCGGGCACGGTAGGCCGCCGGGCGGGTACCGTGTGCGTCGGCTTTCCCCCCGGCACCGGGTGCCGGCCACACCTTCGCAGCAGGGAGTCGACGACGTGAGCGAGCGGACGCAGCAGAACCGGTCGGAGGGCCAGAGCCCGGCGACGAAGGCGGGGCGGCGGCTGGCCGCCCAGCTGGCGGAGCAGAAGGCCGCCGAGGCGAAGCGCCGCCGCAACGCGTGGGCCGGCGGCCTCGCCGGCATCGCCGTGATGGCACTGCTGATCGGCGGTTTCGTGTGGGTCGACAAGACGCGGGGCGACGACGACAAGTCCGCGAACCAGGCCGCCGCGACCCCCACCGCCTCCGCCCCGGCCGCGGACGCCCCCACCGCGCCCCCGGCTCCGCAGTTGCCTAAGGACGCCGACCCGGCGCTGGGCAGCAAGCCGAAGGTGACCGCGGGCAAGGGCGAGCTGAAGAAGCTCACGGTCACCCCCGTGATCAAGGGGACCGGCCCGGCGGTGAAGCAGGGGCAGACCATCACCACCAACTACGTGGGCGTGTTCTACAAGGACGGCAAGGAGTTCGACTCGTCCTGGAACTCCGGCCAGCCGGCCTCCTTCCCGATCGGCGTCGGTCAGGTCATCCCGGGCTGGGACCAGGGCCTGGTCGGCGTGACGGTGGGCAGCCGGGTGCAGCTCGACATTCCGGGCGAGCTGGCGTACGGCAACGACGAGGCCGCCGCCGGTGGACGCCCGACCGGGCCGCTGCGCTTCATGGTGGACGTACTCGCCGCACAGTGACCTGCCCGGATCGTCCCGGTTGTCGCCGGGCCGCGATGGAGTTGTTCACATGGGGCTTCCGGCCCGTCACCCTCCGGCAGTAGGTTCGGCGTCACCCCGGGCGGCCCACCGCCCGGGGTGACCATGCGGACGCGGGACGCGGAGGTGCACGTGACTGACGAGCCTGGGCGCACGGCCCGGTTGATGTGGACGCATTTCGAGCCGGTGCACGCGGTCACCTACTTCCACCCCCGGGCGCGGGCCGCGTACGAGGCGGTCGGGCTACGCGGCTACTGGCGGGGTTACTTCGCCGGGCGGGCCGCTCCGCTGGGCCCCACCGAGGCGGCCCCGGTGATCTCCGCGTTCTTCACCTTCGCGCCGCCCATGGTGACCAGGGCTCTGCCTGCGGTGTGGCGGTTGGCCACTCCGCAGGAGGCGCTGCGTGCCCGGCTGACCGGCGCGGTGCAGGCCCTCGCCGAGCTGACGTACGAGCTGCCGGAGACCCATCTGGCGGAGACCGCCGACCTGTTGGAGCGGGCCGCCGGGGCGGCGCAGACGGCCGGCCGGCTGCTCGGCGCGGTCAACGCGGCGCTGCCGATCGGGGAGTACCCCCTGGCCCGGATGTGGCAGGCCGCGACCACGCTGCGCGAGCACCGGGGCGACGGGCATGTGGCGGCGCTCGTGGCCGCCGGCCTGGACCCGGTGGAGACCCTGGCGTGGCGGGTCGCCGTGGACATGTCGCCGCAGAACCTCCTGGGTCGGGGCTGGTCCGAGGAGCAGTGGGGGGCCGCCCGCGAGCGGTTGACGCAGCGGGGTTGGTTGACACCGGACGGGACGGCCACCGAGCACGGCCGGGCCGGCTTCCAGGCGGTCGAGGACGCCACAGACCTGGCTGCCGCCCACCCGTGGCAGACCCTCGGCTCCGACGACACGGACCGGCTCCGGGAGCTGCTGGAGCCGATCGCCAGGTCCTGCCACACGCTGATCCCGGAGGGCAGCCCGATCGGACTGCCCGCGCTGCCCGGCTGACCGGACGCCTCCGGGTCGGGCAGGATGGGCCCGTGGCGGATGCGGTGGTCTTCGACCTGGACGGCGTGATCGTGGATTCCGAGCCGGTGTGGGAGGAGGTCCGGCGGGCGTACGTGGCGGCGCACGGCGGCACGTGGCAACCGGACACGCAGCGCCGGTTGATGGGCATGAGCACCGGTGAGTGGGCGCACTACCTCAGCGGCGAGCTGGGGGTGGACCGCACCGCCGGGCAGGTCGCCGACGAGGTGGTCGAGGAGATGACCCGGCGCTACCGGGAGCACGTACCCCTGATCGACGGCGCCGACGAGGTGGTGCGCCGGCTGGCCGCGCGGTGGCCGCTGGGGCTTGCCAGTTCGTCGCCGACCCGGCTGATCGCGGCGGCGCTGGCCGCCACCGGTCTCACCGACGCGTTCGTGACGACCCTGTCCACCGAGGAGACCGAACGCGGCAAGCCGGCCCCGGACGTGTACCTGAGCGTGGCGCGGCACCTCGGCGTCGACCCGGCCCGCTGCGTGGCGGTGGAGGACTCGTCGAACGGGGTCCGGTCCGCCGCCGCCGCGGGCATGCGTGTGGTGGCGGTGCCGCACGGGTCGTACCCTCTCGACCCGGACGCGGCCGGGCTGGCCGTGGTGTCGCTCGCCGCGATCGGCGAGCTGACCCCGGAGCTGGTGGACGACCTGGGTTGATCGAGGCTGAGCGGGGTACCGCAGCCGCGGTGCTCGGCGCGGAAGCCGTGCAGGGTGAGGAGACCACGGATGAAAGCCATCGTGTACGAGCGCACCGGCGATCCTTCGGTGCTGGAACTGGTCGACCGGCCGGTGCCGGAGCCGGGAGCGGGCGAGGTCCTGGTCCGGGTGGCGGTCTCGGGGGTGAATCCGACGGACTGGAAGTCCCGCCGCAGCGCCGCGCCGGACGGGTGGCAGATTCCCGGCCAGGACGGGGCGGGTGTGGTGGAGGCGGTCGGCGAAGGGGTCGGCCGTGAGCTGATCGGTGAGCGGGTCTGGATCTGGGAGGCGGCCTGGCGGCGGCCGTGGGGCACCGCCGCGGAGTACACGCTGGTGCCGGTCCGGCAGGTGGTACGCCTGGGTGACGCCTCGTTCGAGGTGGGGGCCAGTCTGGGCATCCCGTTCCTCACCGCGCACCGTTGCCTGACCGCCGGTGAGTTCATGCCTGACGCGCTGCGCGCCGGTGCCCTGGCCGACCACACGGTGCTGGTGCAGGGCGGGGCGGGCGCGGTGGGCAACGCGGCGATCCAGCTCGCCCGCTGGGCCGACGCCACGGTGATCACCACGGTGAGCAGCGCGGAGAAGGCGCAGCTCGCGGCGGCGGCCGGCGCCTCCCACGTGATCAATTACCTGGAGCAGGACGTGGTCGAGGAGGTCCGCAGGATCGCCCCCGACGGGGTGCACACGATCGTGGAGGTCTCCCCCGCCCGGAACGCCGCTATCGACGTGCAGGTGCTGCGGCACGGCGGCGCGGTGTGCATGTACGCGGACGACGGCGGGGGCGAGGTGACCATCCCGATCCGCCCGATGATGGTGCCGAACGCGCGTTGGCAGTTCGTGCTCGTCTACACCGAGCCGAAGGCGGCCAAGGCGCAGGGGGTGGTCGACGTGGCGGCGGCGGCCAACCAGGGAGGCATCCGGGTCGGCGCGGACGCGGGCCTGCCGCTGCACCGCTATCCGCTGGCCGGGACGGCCGACGCACACCAGGCGGTGGAGGACTCGGCGGTGGGCAAGGTGCTGATCAGCACCAGCGACGCCTGATCGGGTCGCGCACCACCCGATTTCCCCGTCATCAGGACAGAGGCGAACAAGTTTCGCAACAATGACAGTGCGGGTCGCCCCGCGTGGAACGGGCGGCCCCGGCGCGGTGCGAACGCCGGGGCCGCCCCCCTGGGGAGGAATGTCAGGAGTAATCCCTCACCCAACAGGCGACGGTGCCCGGAAATACGTTACGGGGCTGTCAGCTCCCGGACAGTCAGCTCGCCCCCGGCGTACTGCGAACGGACGACCTTCTTGTCGAACTTGCCGACGCTGGTCTTCGGCACCGCGTCGATGAACGCCCACCGCTCGGGCAACTGCCAGCGGGCCACCGAACCGGCCAGGAACTCGCGCAGCTCCTCGGCGGTCACCGAGGCACCCTCCCGGACCACAACGGTAGCCAGGGGCCGCTCGTCCCACCGCTCGTCCGGCACACCCACCACGCATGCCTCAAGCACCGCCGGGTGGGCCATCAGCGCGTTCTCCAGCTCCACCGACGAGATCCACTCACCACCGGACTTGATCACGTCCTTGGCGCGGTCGGTCAACGTGATGTACCCGTCCGGCGAGAGGGTGCCCACGTCCCCCGTACGCAGCCAACCGTCGCGGAACTTCTCCTCGTCCGGGACGTCGTCGCCGACGTACCGGGCGGTCACCCAGGGCCCTCGGACCTCCAGCTCCCCCACGGCCGTGCCGTCGGCGGCAAGCGGCTCGCCCAGCGGGCCGACGATCCGCGCCTGCACCCCCGCCGGCACCCGCCCCTGCGTGTAGCGGTACCGCCACGCCTGCTCACCGCTCGCGCCGGCCGGTGGACGCGAGACCGACCCCAGCGGGGACATCTCCGTCATCCCCCAGGCGTGGATGACGTCGATCCCGTACCGCTCGTCGAACGCGTGCATCAACGCCGGCGGACAGGCCGACCCGCCGACGATCACCTCGGTGAGCGAGGAGGTGTCCACGTCGTGGTCGTCCAGGTAGGCCAGCAGGTCGGTCCAGATCGTCGGCACCGCGCCGGCCAGGGTGGGCCGCTCCGCGGCGATCATCTCGGCGATCGGGGCGGCCTGGAGGAACCGGTCCGGCATGATCATCGACGCGCCGGAGAGGAACGCCGCGTACGGCAGGCCCCACGACATGGCGTGGAACATCGGCACGATGGCCAGCTCCCGGTGGGTCGGTCCGAGACCGAAGCCCTCCGGCATGCAGACCTGCAAGGAGTGCAGATAGATCGACCGGTGCGAGTACGCCACACCCTTCGGGTTGCCCGTGGTGCCGGAGGTGTAGCAGAGCGCCGCCGCGTCGCGCTCGTCCACCTCGGGCCAGTCGTACACCTCGGGACGGTCGGCGAGCAGCGCGTCCCAGTGGTGCACGGTGATCCGGTCACCGGCGGCCGCGACGAGCGGCGCCGGATCGCCGCCGCCGACCACCACCACGTGCCGCACCGTGGTCAGCTCGCCGATCACCCGGGCCAGCAACGGGATGAGGGTGGTGTCGACGAGCACCACCCGGTCCTCGGCGTGGTTGGCGATGTAGACGACCTGGTCGGGAAAGAGCCGGATGTTGAGGGTGTGCAGCACCGCGCCCATGCTCGGCACCGCGAAGTAGGCGACCAGATGCTCGTTGTTGTTCCACATGAAGGTGGCGACGCGCTCGTCGCCGGTCACCCCGCACTCGTCACGCAGCGCGTGTGCCAGCCGGGCGGCGGCCCGACCCACCTCGGCGTACGTCATCCGGCGGGGTTCGGCGCCGGTCCAGGTGACCACCTCCGCCGTGCCGTGCACGGTGGCGCCGTGGTCGAGGATCCGGGAGACCTGAAGGGGGGCGTCCATCATCGTGCTACGCATGGGTAACAAGCTAGTGTCGCCTGTCACACCTTGGGAACCCCCGTAAATTGTCGCAGGTGAGCATCTCCTGGGCCGATTCGTACGTGGGACAGTTACGCGCGCTCGCCGGGGACCGGACGCTGATGTTCGTCGGCGCCCGTGCCGTGGTCAGCGACAACGCCGGACGCATCCTGCTGATCCAACGCTCCGACAACGGCCAGTGGGCCATGCCCGCCGGGGCCATGGAGCTGGGCGAGTCGATCGCCGACTGCGCGGTGCGGGAGGTCCGCGAGGAGACCGGGCTGAGGGCGCTGCGGGTCTGCGCGTTCGCCCTCTACACCGGCCCGGACCGGACCAGCACCAACATGTACGGGCACACGTACCAGGTCTTCACCACGGCGTTCAAGGTCGAGGAGTGGGACGGGCAGTTGACCCGGACCACCGACGAGACCACCGACGCCGGCTTCTTCCCCCGGGACCGGTTCCCCGCCCCGCTCTCCGGCTCGGTCCTGGAAACCCTGGACGACCTGGACGTCTTCGAGAAGACCAACCGCCTGATCCTCAAGTAGGAAGGCCCCGGAGCCGGTCGGCTCCGGGGCCTCACCAGGTCGGATCAGTTCGCCGGCACCACACCGACGTCGATCGTCACCACACCGCCGTCCACCACCTCGATCACCGTGCTGTCGGCGTACTGGGCGTTGTACGGCGACTCCGGCACCAGCGTGACGTCCGAGTCGGTCGCGTCGTCCCCGACGTCCGGGGTGGTGGGCAGCCAGCCGTAGGTCAGCCCGGCCCGGACCACGTACCGTCCCGGCGGCAACGCGCGCTCGTAGTCGCCGTAGATCGAGAATCCGGACGTGGGCGCCTCGATCGGGGACCCGCCCTCGGGGATGAACGTCAGCCTGTTCACCGGCGGCTCGTAGCCGATCAACGGCTCACCGGCGTCCCGCTGGCCGTCGCGGTCCTCGTCGTACCAGCCGGTGCCGCGTACGGTGCCCTGGGGCAGGTAGGAAGTCGTTGCCGAACGGGTGTTGTTGGCCTGGTCGGTGTCCGGGTTCGCGGAGGTCACCGCCGCCGTCAGGGTCAGTGGGCCGGCGGGCGTACCGGCGCCGACGGTGACGTCGAGCGGGAGGTAGTGGTACTCGCCCCGGTACACGGCGTCCCGCTGGCACTCCCAGTACCAGACGCCGCTCCCGGCCTCCTGCCCCGGCTCGCACGTCCAGTCCGGATTGCCGGCACGGCCGGCCGTCGGCCGCACCGTGGGGGCGAGCAGCAGACGGACCCGGACGTCCTCGGCCGGCTGGTCGGACAGGTTCTCCACCACGACACCGACAGGCACGGTGTCGCCCGCGACCACCTGATCGTCGAGGAGCACCACGTTGGTGACCGCGATGTCGGTGGCGTCCACCGGGCCGGGACCGACGTAGCGGTACCGCACGTCCGTCTCGTTGTTCGAGTCGGTCATCCACTCCCGGCTGGACGTGGTGACCCGTCCGTGCACGGAGAAGCGCTCGTCGTCGACGCCTGCCACAGCCCGCATGGGGATGGTGATGGCGGCGGTGGCGTCCGGGGCCAGCGGACCGGCGGTACAGATCAACGGCGTCGACGCCAGGTCGCAGGTCCAACCGTCGGCGCCGGACGGCTCGCCGTCAAGCGTGACGCCTGTCGGGCGGTCGACGACCAGCCGGAGATTCTGCGCGGTCGCTGTACCTGTGTTCTTGACTGTGAACATCGGCTGGAGCAGCCCACCCTCGACCGGCACGTCCGTCTCGCCCCACACCCCGGTGTCCGGGCCGGGCAGCAGGTGCAGGTCCGCGGCGAGCGCGTAGGTCGTCTGGACCTGGTCGGTGTTGTTGGTCCTGGTCACCTCACGCGCGCTGGTCGAGGCCGTCGCCGCGATGGTGGCGACCTTTCCGGCAGGTCCGGCCGGGAGGTTGAGGTAGATCTGTAGCGGCTCCGCCGAGCCGCCCGCCGGCACCGCGCCGTAGGAGTGGACGCATTCGAAGGTGGTGTAGTCGCACTGCCAGGATGCGCCTGCGATCGAACTGCCGGAGGGCAGTTTGAAGGAGACCCGGACATCGTCCACGCCCGCCGTGCCGATGTTGTCGACGCTCGCCCGCACGACCACGGTCGTCCGGTCCGGCCAGATCAGGGCCGAGGAGCTGACGGTGGCCAGGTCGAGCCGTAGGTCGGCGCGGCCGGCGGCTGCGGCCGGCGTGGCCTGCGTCGTCGCGACTGCCGCAGCTGAGGTGAGCAGCGCGAGACCGACGCCGAGCAGGCGGCGTCCGAGGTACTGAGGCATGCACGTCCCCCGAGTAGGTAGGAAGACCGCGCGCGGCCGGCGGAGCCGCCGCGAGCGGCGCCGGCCGGTACGCCCCGTGCGACCGGCCGGGGGAACCGCTGATCGGCGGTTCCCCCTGAAGGACGTCGAAGGTCGTGATTTCGTTACGCGGTCCACACGGCGGGACGGGGGCCCGTTCACGCGCGAGTGCCGGACCCACCTCGGGCACGTGACGGTCAGTTGTCCACCGCCGCCCCTCCCGACCGCCCCGGCGACACCCGGGGCGGCCCGGAGGGGGCCAGGTCAGATCATCGTCTGGGACTTGGCCTCCATGTCGGCGGCCGCCTCGTCCTTGGACTCGCGGGTCAGCGGCTTGCCGCCGGGTGCCGGAGCCTCGCCGCCGAGCGGGTCGGCACCGCCCTTGGCACCCTGCGGACCGGCGCCGCGCAGTTCCTTGTTGGGCAGCGCCAGGGTCACCACCACCGCCACGATCGCGATCAGGCCGGCGGTCAGGAAGACCATGTCGAGCGCGTCGACGAAGGCGTTCTGGATAGCCGACCGCACCGGCCCGGGCAGGGCCATGATGGTCGCCGGGTCGTTGATCGAGATGTTCGTGCCGCCGCTCGCCGCCACCTGTGCCTGCTGCTGTGGCGGGAGCTGGGCGATCGCGCCGGGCAGCCGGTCGGACAGCCCTCCGGCGAGCCGCGTGGAGAGCACCGCGCCGAGGATCGCCACCCCGAACGAACCGCCGAGCGACCGGAAGAACGTCGCCGACGAGGTGCCGGCGCCCAGGTCACGGACGGAGACCGCGTTCTGCACCGCGAGGACCAGCGACTGCATGCAGAGCCCCAGGCCGACGCCGATCACCACCATGAAGGCGAACGCGAGCCAGAGCGAGGTACCGACCTTCAACTGGGTGAACAGGAACATGCCGACCAGCAGCGTCACCGACCCGGCGACCGGGAACCACTTGTACCGGCCGATCCGGCTCATCGCACGCCCGGTGAGGATGGAGGTGACGATGATGCCGGTCATCATCGGCAGCATCAGCAGACCGCTGCGGGTCGGCGAGGCGCCCTTGACGATCTGCAGGTAGAGCGGGATGAAGATGATCGACCCGAACATCACCAGACCGAGGACGAACCCGGCCGAGTTGGCGAGCGCGAACGTGGCGCTGCGGAAAAGGCGCAGCGGCAGGATGGGTTCGGCGACCCGGGCCTCCTGGAGTACGAAGAGCACGGCGAGTACGGCACCCGCGACGAAGAGCCCGATGATCACCCCGGAGCCCCACGCGTACTCGTTGCCGCCCCAGCTCAGCGCCAGCAGCAGACAGCTCACCCCGGCGACCAGCAGGCCGGCGCCGAGCCAGTCGATCGCGTGGTCGCGGCGCTCGAACGGGATCAGTCGCATGACGTGGTAGCAGACCACGATGGCAAGGATCGCCAGCGGAACGTTGATGTAGAAGATCCACCGCCAGTCCGTCTCCGCGAAGTAACCACCGACCAGCGGGCCGGCCACCGAGGAGATGCCGAAGACCGCGCCGAACAGCCCCTGGTAGCGGCCACGCTCGCGGGGTGACACGACGTCCGAGATGATGGTGAACGCCAACGTCAGCAGACCACCGGCGCCGAGGCCCTGGATGCCCCGGGTGACGATCAACTGGGTCATGTTCTGCGACAGTCCCGCCAGCAGCGACCCGACCAGGAACGTGCCGATCGAGAACAGGAACACCGGCCGGCGCCCGTACAGGTCGGCCATCTTGCCGTACAGCGGGGTCGACGCCGTCGAGGCGAGCAGGTACGCGGTCACCACCCACGAGTAGTGGTTGATGCCGCCAAGCTCACCGACGATTGTCGGCAGGGCCGTACCGACGATTGTCTGGTCGAGTGCGGCAAGCAGCATGCCGGTCATCAGACCGATCATGAGCAACCGGATCTGCTGACGGTTCAGCACCGGCGCGGCGGAGGCTTCGGTGGTCATGTGCCCTTCTATCCCGCGAGCCGCAGAACATGCGCCGAGCCGCGAAAAACCCCAACCCCGC
This sequence comes from Micromonospora sp. NPDC047521, assembly GCF_055587305.1. Lineage (NCBI taxonomy): Bacteria > Bacillati > Actinomycetota > Actinomycetes > Micromonosporales > Micromonosporaceae > Micromonospora > Micromonospora sp. NPDC047521. The sequence continues at coordinate 122,157 of NZ_JBVJGN010000002.1, forward strand.
CCCACCGGTGTTGATCATGAAGTTATCGCCACGACACGCCGGCCTCGATGGCGGCAACCTCATGATCAACGCCGGTGGGGCGGGTGGGGTCAGGCGAAGGCCTTGGTGATCTGGGCGCAGAAGGCGGGCAGGTCGTCCGGTTTGCGGCTGCTGGTCAGGTTGCCGTCCGTCACGCACTCCTCGTCGACCCAGGTGGCGCCGGCGTTGGTCAGGTCGGTCCGCAGGGTGGGCCAGGAGGTGATCCGCCTGCCCCGCACCACGTCGGCCTCGACAAGCGTCCACGGGCCGTGACAGATCACCCCGACCGGCTTGCCCGCGTCGAAGAACGCCTTCACGAACCGCACCGCGTCCGGGTCGCCCCGCAGGAAGTCCGGGTTCGCCACCCCGCCGGGCAGCACCAGCCCGTCGTAGCCGGCCGCGTCCGCCTTGTCCGCGGTGACGTCCACGTCGTACGTGCGGGACTTGTCCAGGTGGTTGAACGCCTGGATGGAACCGGGCTTGAGCGAGACCAGCTCGGCCGTCGCGCCTGCCTTCTCGACCGCCTCGCGCGGCTGGACGTACTCGACCTCCTCGACGCCGTCGGCGGCCAGGAAGGCGATCCGCTTGCCCTGAAGTGTCGCTGCCATCTCGGTACATCTCCTTTCCGAGGGGTACCACAGTTCCCTTCCCGACCCGCAACGCCCGAAACGGCCCCAGCCAGTAAGGAAGGGCACGACCCGTCGCCGCGCAGGTTTGTCCGGCAGGCCGCTGGGGACCCGGGGCGGCATGGCAGGAGCAGCAGCGGAACAGCGCCGGCTCGCCACCGTCGTGGAGAGCTGGCTCGGACGCCCGGTCCTCGTCGTCGGCGACGCCATGTTGGACGAGTGGCGGTTCGCCGAGTCCGACCGGCTGTGCCGGGAGGCACCCGCCCCGGTCCTCACCCTGCGTCGGCGGATCTCCGCCGCCGGCGGGGCCGCGAACACCGCGGTCAACGTGGCCACCCTGGGCGGCCGGGCGGTGCTTGTCGCACCGGTGGGCGCGGACGTCGCCGGCGACGAACTGCACGACTGCCTGGACCGTGCCGGCGTCTGGGACCGGACGGTCAACCAGCCGGGCCGGCCCACCCCGGTGAAGCGGCGGATGCTGGCCGGCAACCAGATCCTGCTCCGGGAGGACTCCGGCGACCCGGACGACGCGCTCGACCCGGACGGCGTGACCCGACTGCTCACCGCCCTGGACTGCGCCACCGAGGAGCTGCGCGCCGCCGCCGGCGGGGAGGCGCCGACGCTTGTGGTCTGTGACTACGGCCTCGGCGCGCTGCCCGCGCCTGTGCGCGCCTGGCTGGTCGAGCAGCGGGAGCGGTACGCCACTGTCGCGCTGGACGCCCACGACCTGGCCGACTGGCGGGGGCTCGCGCCCACGGTCGTCACTCCCAGCTTCGCCGAGGCGACCCGACTGCTGGCCCGCGCCGGCGGTGCGACCCGACCGGCGACCGGCCCCGGTCTGCACCTGGAACATCCCGACCACGATCCGGCCGACGGCCCGTCCGAACTGAGCGTCGGCGCCGCCCCGGGCGGAGCCCGCGCCGACGACGCCACCGACGACCGCCAGGGCCCGGTCGGTGAGCCCACACCCGGCGAGGGCCGGGTCGCCCTGACCGGTGACGGGCTCAGCGTCACGGGCACCGGCGTCACAGTGAACACCGAGGCCGGGGCGGGCGTCGACCGGGCCGTCCTGGCCGAGTCACGCCTCGCCGAACTGCGCGCCCACACCGGGGCGGACGTGGTCGCCGTGACCCTCGACACCGAGGGCGCGGTGGTCGGCGGCGCTGACGGGGAGCCACGGCGCAGCCACAGCACGCCCGTACCGGCGAGCCACGCCGTGGGCGCCGGCGACGCGTACCTGGCGGCGATGACGCTGGCCCTGGCCGCCGACGCACCGCTGCCCACCGCAGCCCAGCTCGCCCAACTGGCGGCCACCATCACGGTCTCCGACACCGGCACCTGCGTGTGCCGGCGCGAGGACCTGCTGACCGCGCTCGACCTGCCGCCGGAGACCGTCGGGCACCCGTCGCTCGTCGGCACCGACGAGTTGGAGGCGCTCGTCGCCGAGCACCGCGAGGCGGGACGGTCGGTGGTGTTCACGAACGGTTGCTTCGACGTGCTGCACCGGGGCCACGTCCGCTACCTGGAGCAGGCCCGCGCCCTGGGCGACCTGCTCATCGTCGCGGTCAACTCGGATGGCAGCGTCCGCCGCCTGAAGGGCCCGGACCGGCCGGTCAACCCGGTCGAGGACCGCGGCGCCCTGCTCGCCGCCCTGTCCTGTGTGGACCACGTGGTGGTCTTCGAGGAGGACTCACCCGCCGCGCTGATCGAGGCCGTCCGCCCCGACGTGTACGTCAAGGGCGGCGACTACCCACCGGAGCTGGTGCCCGAGGCGCCGCTGGTGCGCCGGCTGGGTGGGCAGGTCCGCACCCTGGGGTACGTGCCGGACCGGTCCACGTCCGCGATCATCGAGCGGATCCGGGCGCACAGCCAGGACCGGGAACCCGAGCCGGCCCGGGAACCCGACCCGTCGCTGAACACCCGCACCCGCGCGTCGTGAACCGCCCCCTCGACCCCGGCACGCCGGAGGGCTTCCGCACCGACCGGCTGGTCGACGTGCTGGTCCCGACCCGCAACCGGCCGGCCGAACTGGCTGTCACCCTGGCCGGGCTCGCCGCCCAGGAAGGGGTGCCCGGCTTCGGGGTGGTGGTCAGCGACCAGTCCGACGGTGAGCCCGCGTACGCCCACCCGGCGGCGGCCACCATGGCCCGGGCGCTGCGACACCGGGGGCACCCGGTGCTGCTGACCCGCCGGCTGCCCCGACGCGGGCTGGCCGAACACCGCGCGTACCTGCTCGCCGCCTCGGCCGCCCGGTACGTGCTCAACCTCGACGACGACGTCTGGCTGGAACCGGGGGCGCTGCACCGACTGGTCACCGCGATAGGTGAGCTGGGCTGCGGATTCGTCGGCAACGGCGTGCACGGCCTGTCGTACGTCGAGGACGTCCGACCGGAGGCGCACGGGCACTACGAGGAGTGGTCGGGGCCACCCACGCCGGAGCGGATCCGGCCGGGCACCCCGCAGTGGGACCGGGCCCGGATCCACTCGGCGGCCAACCTGCTGCACGTCACGGACCAGGTGGCGCTGCCGCCCGGCGCGTGGCGCGCGTACAAGGTGTCCTGGATCGGCGGGTGTGTGCTCTACGACCGGGCGAAGCTCGTCGACTCGGGCGGGTTCGACTTCTGGCGTCGGGTGCACGAGAAGCACCAGGGCGAGGACGTCGCCGCCCAGCTCGCCGTGCTGGCCCGGCACGGCGGGGCGGGCATCCTGCCCAGCGGCGCCTACCACCTGGAATCCCCCACCACCGTCACCGAACGGGACGTGGAGGCGTGGGAGGTAGTCCTCGCCGACGAGGACACCCCGCAGCCGGCCTGAGCGCCCGCTACCGGCTGAGCAGGTCCCGCGCGGCCTCCAGCACCTCGACGACGGGCACGTCGGTGACGAACGAGTCGCGGTGCGGGCATTCGCCGTCGCCGGGCCGGTGCGGGTAGATGCCAGGCGTGCAGTCCACCCCGCAGACCGGGCAGTGCACCATCCAGGAACTGATCGGCCGGTGCCGGCCCCGCAACGGATTCGCCGTGGTGATCAGGTTGCCGACCCAGAAGATGCCGACCGTGGGCGTGCCCACCGCGGCGGCCAGGTGCACCGGGCCGGTGTCGTTGGAGACGACGAGGGCGCAGTCCGCGTAGCAGCCGATGAGGCCGCCCAGGCTGAACGTGCCCACCTGCGGCCGGACCGGCACCCCGGCCGCCGCGACCACCCGGTCAACCACCTCCTGCTCGGCGGGCGTACCGGTGACCAGCACCTCGTACCCGTCGTCGTGCAGGGCACGGGCCACCTCGGCGAAACGTTCGGCGGGCCAGCGACGGCGGGTGTCGGTGGCGCCCGGGTGCAGCGCCACCCGGGGCCGGTCGGCCGGCCCGAGCACCCGGGCCGCCTCGGCCCGGTCGTCGTCGGTGACGGCAAGCGTCGGCACGATCGTGGTCGCCGAAGCGCCCACCAGCCCCACCACCTCCAGGTAGCGGATCACCTCGTGCTGGTAGTAGATGTACGGCAGACACCTGTCCAGCGGCGGCGCGTCGTCGGCGCGCAGACCCACGGTCAGCCGGGCGCCGAGCCGACTGACGAACGGATTCGAGTTGGCCCCTCCGCCGTGGATCTGCACCGCGATATCGAAGTCCTCGCCGACGGCGGCGGCCACGAAGTCGTCGATCGACGACTCCGGCTCACCCGGCTCCGGCGTACGGATGCCGGGGGCGGGCGGCACCACAAGGACCCGGTCCACCGGGCCGGGCCGGTCCTGCCAGAGCTTCACGTGCCACGGCGCACCGAGCAACACGATCTCCGCCGAGGGGTACGCGGCACGCAGCGCGTCGAGCGCCGGCAGCGCGAACACGAAGTCACCTAGCGCGTTCGCGCGCAGCACGGCGATCCGTTGCACGTCGGGGACGAGCCCAGCCGTCGGGCCGAGCAGGGACGGGGTGGCCACGCGGGCCGCTACGGCCTGTCGATCTCGCCGACGGTGTCCGGGTGGTGCAGCTCCCGGTCCGCCGCGGGATCGGCAGGCATCGGCGTACCCCCGGAGGCGTTGCCGGAACGCGGCCCGGTGCGGCCGACGGTGATGGTGCGCGGCGTGGGCCGCGTCGCGCGGGGCACCCGGACGCGGAGCAGACCGTGGTCCATCACCGCGTCGATTCCGTCGGGGTCGACCCGGGACGGCAGGTCGATCCGGTACTCGAAGCCCCGCGTCTCGAAGCCGCCGGGGATGCCCTGGTCGGCGTTGACCTCCGCCTCGGAACGGGCCCGCACGCACAGCTCCCGGTCGTCCAGCTCGACCGCCACCTCCTCCGGCGCCACGCCGGGCAGCCGGACGACCACCTCCCAGCCGTCGGAGGTCTCGGTCAGCTCGACGTCTGACGACGCGGACCGGCCACCCACCAGGCGACTCAGCTCGGCGCGCAACGACTGCAACTCTCCCATCGGGTCCCAGCCCTGCTGGCGGCCTCGCCACCCCCTGCTGAAACCGCCGCTCTGCTGCTCGCTCATCTCACCTCTCCGATCCGCTGAGGGGCCGTGGTCGGCCGCAGGGAGCTGGGCGCGTCCAGGCCGGCGTCCCGGTCGACGCCCACGCCGAGCCGGTCGACCAGCTCACCGCCGAGCCAGGCACTGATGCCGAGGATCGCCAGCGCGACGATCTCGATCGCGATCAAGGCGCCGCCGGCGGCCCGGGAGTCCGCGTTGAGCCGGACCGCCCAGACGGCCGCGAAGAGCAGGATCACCGCGACGTTGGCCCCCGCGTGAAGCAGACCGACCCGCTTCGCGCGGGTGCCCGTCGGGATCGCCAGCAGGTCGAAAGAGCCGGCCGCCGCCGCGAGCAGGCCGCCGATCAGACCGACGGTGATGTTCCAGTACGCGACCTCGCCGAGGAAGTCGGGACCGCCGACCGTGTCCACCACGTCGAACAACACTGCGGTGACCAGCAGCGCGACCGGGAACATGACAAGCATCGGATGGACTGGGTGACCCAGCACCTTGAGTCGGCTCTCCATGTCCTGGCCTCCACGTGTCGGCTTCACTGCGCGACGGTCTCGTACGGCGGGCCGTACCCCGGGCGACCCGGCGCAAACCTCGCGCTGGTCACGGCGGCCTAGGCTGGCCGATGGTGGTACCCGCCACCGGCTCAACGGTCGAGGGAGGATCGACGTGACGGTGGAGATCACTTCGCATGAGGAGCTACGCGACCTGCTCGGCGTGCCCCATCCACGGGCCGCCAACAAGGACCGCCCCCGCCTGCACGAACGCGACCGCGACTGGCTCGCCGCCTCGCCGTTCTGCCTCGTGGCCACGGCCGGGGCGGACGGCACCTGCGACGTGTCGCCCAAGGGCGACCCGGCCGGGTTCGCCCTGGTGCTCGACGACACGACAATCGCGCTTCCCGAACGGCCGGGCAACAAGCGGGCCGACGGCTACCGCAACATCCTCGACAACCCGCACGTCGGCCTGCTCTTCATGATCCCCGGCCGCACCGACACGCTGCGGATCAACGGACGCGCCCGGCTCGTGCGCGACGCGCCCTGGTTCGACGACATGGTGGTCAAGGGACACCGGCCGATCCTCGCCGTCGTGGTGGAGATCGAGCAGATCTTCTACCACTGCGCGAAGGCGTTCCTGCGCTCCGAGCTGTGGCGGCCGGAGACCTGGCAGCCGGACGCGCTGCCGACCCGGGCCCGACTGATCAAGGAGGTCGAGGCGCCGGCGGAGAGCCTGGAAGACCTGGAACGGCACTACGGCCCGGAGTACGTGAAGACCATCTACGCCTGACCGCTGCCGGGCGGGCACGCTCACCCGGGAGTGACCGACACCATCCACAGGTGACCGTCCGGGTCGGCGAAGGTGCCCGCGTACCCCCAGGGTTGTGCCGCCGGCTCGGTGACCACCTCGGCGCCGGCGGCGCGCGCCCGCTCGACGAGCGCGTCCGCGTCTGCGGGCGAGGCGACGTCGAGGCTGAGCACGCACTCGCTCTGCCCCCGCGCGGCGACCTCGTTCGCACCGATCACCCAGCCGAAGCCACCGCTCGGGATCAGCATCAGCCGCAGCCCGTCGTTCACCGCGAACTGCAACGGCTCCGGAAGACCGTCGTCGGCCAGCTCCCCCACCGCGTCGAGGCCGAGCCCGTCGCGGTAGAAGCGGTACGAGGTGGGACGGTCGGCGATGGGCAGGCTGACGGTCACCGGCGCGAAGGTCATGGTCGGACGCCTCCAGAAACGTGGACGGGCACGGTCACCGCACCAGTATTCGCTGAATTAGCGTAGCCATGGTGACCGCAGACGACTGGCTGGCAGACACCCGCACCTCCTACGACACCGTCGCTGTCGACTACGCGCACCTGGTGCGCGACTTCCTGGCCCATGCACCGTACGAACGAGCCGCCCTGGCGCTGTTCGCCGAACTCGTGGCCACCACCGGAGGTGGACCTGTCGCCGACGTCGGCTGCGGGACGGGGCGCATGACCGCCCACCTGAACACACTCGGCGTCGACGCCTTCGGCATCGACCTGTCCCCCGGGATGATCGCCGTGGCACGCCGCGACCATCCCGACCTCAGGTTCGAGGTGGGTTCGATGACCGACCTCGACCTGGCCGACGGCTCGGTCGCCGGCCTGATCGCCTGGTACTCGCTCATCCACATCCCCGACGACCAGCTCGGCGCGGTCCTCGCGCACTTCCGGCGGGTGGTACGCCCCGGCGGCCCACTGTTGCTCGGCTTCCACGTGGGCGACGAGACGACCCTCAAGACGGAGGGCTACGGCGGCCACCCCATGAAGATCCACGTACATCGCCGCCGGCCGGCCCAGGTGTCGGCCCGGTTGCGCGAGAGCGGATTCCGGGTCGAGGCGGAGACGACGGTCACCTCACCCGAGAGCAAGCTCGGCGCGATCATCTTCGCCCGCCGGGAGCCCTGACCGACGCCATCGAGCACCGCCTGCGGGCGCCTCCCCCGATCAATCGCCTCGGGCGGCGGTACGACCCCACTGCTCGCGCAATTCGCCGAAGACCCGGTGGAATTCGGGGAACGTCTTCTTCACGCATTCCGGATCGTCGAGTTCGATCCCATCGGCGCAGAGCCCGGTGACGCTGAAAGCCATGGCGATCCGATGATCCGCGTGGCAATCGATCAGCGCGGGCCTGGGCCGGCCGGGCTGAATCTCGATCCAGTCGCGGCCCGTTGCCACCTCGACGCCCATTGCGCCCAGATTCTTGGCGCACGCGTCGAGACGGTCACATTCCTTCACGCGAGTGTTGTAGACGTCCTCGATTCGCACCGGACCGTCGGCGTAGGGGGCGATTGCCGCCAAGGTCGGCATGGTGTCGGAGATGTCACGCATGTTCACGGTCAGCCCGCCGAGCCGGCCGGTTCCGGTGACTGTGGTCCGGCCACTGTCGACTGTCACGTCGGCGCCCATCCGGCGAAGGATGTCGACGAATCCGATGTCACCCTGCATGACCTCGGTGCCGAGGCCCGCAACGGTGACGGATTCACCGGTCAGGGCCGCAGCCGCGAAGAAGTAACTGGCCGTCGAGGCGTCCGGCTCGACGCGGTAGTCGCGGGCCGCGTACCGCTGCGGGGGCACCGTGAAGGTGTCGTCGTGCCACTCGACCGACACGCCGAAGTCGCGCATCATCCGGACCGTCATCTCCACAAAAGGCCGCGACACCATACCGGTGACCTGCACTTCCAAGCCCTCCGTCATGGCCGGCGCGCCATCAGGAGCGCGGTCAGGAACTGCGAGGAGATCGAGGAGTCGAGGCGGAGCCCGCCACCGCGCAGTCGGCGGGCGTCGATGACGACGGGCAGGTGGTCGTCGCGGTCCTCGAATCGTAGATCGGCGCCCAGCTCCCGTAGCGCGGCGGTCACCGGCCCGACCGGGCGTCGGCGCATCTGCGGCGAGGCGTCGAACCGGAACTCGCCGTCTCCGAGGGCACCGAGGGCGGGAAGAAAACGGGCCGCAGTGCCGGAGTCGCGACAGAAGACATCGGCGGAACGGGAGGGCGGACCGGTCGGGTCGCCGTCGATGCTCCAGACCTCGTCGGTGTCGAAGACCACGTAACCGAGTGCACGCAGCCCGGATCGGAACGCTTGCGTGTCATCGGAATCCAGGGCACCCGTCAGTCGCGAGGTGCCCTCCGCCATGGCCGCGAGGAAAAGCGCTCGAGCCGTGACGGACTTCGAGCCGGGAACAGGTACGTTCGTCAAATTCCCACCTCTGCCCTCTCCCGCGCGGCCCGGAAGAACGGCAACAGTCTACGTGCCGCGCCCGTTGGCGACCGTCTGTGGCACTGACCACTGGCCACTGGCATATGGATGGCACGGCATCTCAGGATGATGAAAAGGTGGTGGCAGGGGAATCCGCCCGACAGATCGCCAGATCTGCACTTCCGAACACTGGAGGTTCCGTGGCCAAGGGCTACTGGGTCAGTGCCTACCGCACCATCTCAGACCCCGAGAAGCTGGCTGCCTACAACAAGCTGGCCGGTCCGGCCGTCCAAGCCGGGGGCGGGCGGCTCCTCGCCCGGGGCGGTCGGGTCGTCGCACACGACGCCGGAATCGCCGAGCGCACCGTCGTGATCGAGTTCGACAGCTTTGAACAGGCCGTCGCGGCACACGAGAGTGAGGCCTACCAGGAGGCGCTTGTCGCCCTCTCCGACGGCGTCGAACGCGACTTCCGCATCCTCGAAGGCGTCGACTGACCGGAGGCTCGGCCGGCCCGGGCTCACCGGCTGGACGAGGCGGTCACTGAGCGGCATGCGGACCGGCACCACGAACGGCGGCGTGATCGACCTCGGAAAACGGCGAAGCCCAGGTCGATGACCTGGGCTTCTGTGCCGAGCCGCCTGACGGAATCGAACCGTCGACCTACGCATTACGAGTGCGTCGCTCTAGCCGACTGAGCTAAGGCGGCAACGATCAGCAAGTGTACGGCACCCCTCGCCCGCCGACCGAACGGGATACCCCTCCCCGCCCCCGTACGACCAACCGGACATCGGCCGCCATCTGGACGTTTACCGGACAGCGCATGATCGGGTCCGGTACTACGCTGCGGCGGGTGAGCGACGAACGCGACCACCCCGAGCGGGCCGTCCGACGGCCACGCAGCACCGATCCGCTGGAGTTGGGTTTCACGCCGCGCAAGCCGGTGCCGTGGCTGGCCCCGTTCCTGCTGATCAGCACGGGCATCCGTACGCTGCTGGCGGTGCTCTTCGGGGCGTACCTGGACAAGCGGGAGTTGCAGAACGCGTTCGGCGACGGCATCTTCCGCCAGGTCGGGCCGGACGGTGGCCTGTGGCTCGACTACGTGGCCGACCTGGGCGACGGTTTCAACGCCACGTACTCGGTGGCGTACCTGCTGGCGCAGCCGGAGCTGACCGTGGACGGACACCGGCTGCCCCGGGCGCAGACCCTGGTGATGGGCGGCGACCAGGTGTACCCGTCGGCGGCGTACGCGGAGTACGAGAATCGGTGCAAGGGTCCCTACCAGGCCGCGCTGCCGGCGACGCCGCCGGAGCAGCCGACGTTGTTCGCGGTGCCCGGCAACCATGACTGGTACGACGGTCTGACGGCTTTCCTGCGGCTGTTCGTCCGCTCCCGGGACCGCAATTTCGCCGGTTGGCGGACCGGGCAGTCACGGTCGTACTTCGCTGTCGAGTTGCCGGCGGGCTGGTGGCTGCTGGGTGTGGACGACCAGTCCGGCTCGTACCTGGACGACCCCCAGCTGGCGTACTTCGACGAGGTGGCCCGGCGGCTCGGCCCGGAGTCGAAGGTGATCGTCGCGACGCCGTCACCGACCTGGGTCAAGGCCGCCGACCATCCGACGGCGTACGACTCGATCGACTACTTCATCCGGACGATCATCGACCCGACGGGGGCGCAGGTCCGGCTGCTGCTCTCCGGCGACCTGCACCACTACGCGCGCTACGCCGGCACGGACCGGCAGTTGATCACCTGTGGGGGTGGCGGAGCGTACCTCTACCCCACCCACAAGCTGCCGGAGCGCATCGAGGTGCCGCCACGGGACACCCCGACCCGGCGGGCCAGCCGCACCCAGCAGTACGACCTGGTGGCCCGCTACCCGGACGCGGCCCGCTCCCGCCGCTACGGCTGGGGCATCTTCGGTCGGCTGCCGTTCCGCAACCCCGGGTTCACGACCCTGCTCGGCACCCTGCACACCCTGCTGATGCTGGCCATGGCGGGTGCCACCGCGAACTGGGAAGACAGCACCAACCAGCGGCTGTTCAGCGTTCCGCTGGTGGCGATGGTGCTCGTGACTGTGGTGGCGGCGGCCCTGTTCGCCAAGCCGCCAAGCGCGAGCGGCAAGCGGCACGCGCGGCACTGGATACTCGGCGTCGGCCACGGCGTGGCCCAGGTGGCGCTGGCCGCCGGGGGCACCTGGGTCTGGTTGGCGCTGCCGTTCTACGACTGGCCGTGGCCACTGCCGGCGGTCGCCGCAGCGGTGCTCTACGGCCCGGTGATCGGGTTGGTGGCCAGCCAGTTGGTGGCCGCGTACCTGCTGGTGGCGAGCGCGTTCGGGGTGAACGTCAACGAACTCTTCGCCGGCCAGGGCATCGAGGACTCCAAGGCGTTCCTGCGGCTGCGCATCGACCCGGACGGCACCCTGACCATCTACCCCATCGCGGTGGACCGGGTCTCCAGAGACTGGCAGATCAACCCCGACCAGTCACCCGCGGCAAGCTGGCTGACCCCCAAGGCCCCGCTGAACCCCCGCCTGGCCGAACCCCCGATCACCCTCATCTGAAGCCCACGCCAAAGGTTGATCATGGAGTTGTTGCCCGGACACGCCGAGCGGACGGGCAATGACTTCATGATCAACCGGGGCCGACGGCCGGGCCGGGGCGAGGGCCGGGGCTGGGGGTCAGGGGGTGTAGTGCTGGTCGTGGGCTTGGCGGGGGGCGCAGACCGACGCGCGGGAGCAGGAGCAGCGGGAACCGTCGGCGTCCAGACGGACCGTCACCGCGTCCCGTGGAACGCTGTGGCCGACCACCCGGCCGTCGCCCTCGGGCGTGGTGACCCGGCTGCCGACCGCCGGGGCGGTCTCCTGGAATCGCTGGTACAGGGGATGTTCGTACTTCAGGCAGCACATCAGCCGCCCGCACGCCCCGGAGATGCGCAGCGGGTTCAGGGGCAGGTCCTGATCCTTGGCCATCCGGATGGTCACCGGCTCGAAGTCGGTGAGGAACGTGGCGCAGCACAGGTCGCGACCGCACGAACCGATACCGCCCTGCACCCGCGCCGAGTCGCGGGCGGAGAGCTGGCGCAGCTCCACCCGGCAGTGCAGCGTGGCACCCAGGTCGCGGACCAGGGAGCGGAAGTCCACCCGGTGCGGCGCGGTGAAGTAGACGGTGCTGCGCTCGCCACCACCCTCGGCGGAGCCGAGCACATGGTCGACGGCCACCACCTTCATCGGCAGGCCGTGCGCGCGGATCAGCCGCTTCGCGGCCACCTTCGCCTCGGCCTTGCGGCGGCGTAACGCCTCGTCCCGACGCAGGTCGTCGTCACCGGCCAGCCCCACCAGACGGGGAAACCCGTCGGTCTCCTCGGTCACCCACTGGGCGGCCCACACGCACTCGGCCACCTCGGGCCCGTCGTCGGTCGGGACGAGCACCCGGTCGCCGACCTGCGGACGCAGGTCGCCCGGGTCGAGGTAGTAGAGGCGCCCGTACCGGTTGAAGCTGACCGCGCAGAGCATGCCCATCCCCCCACCCTACGACGGGACACCGCCGCGAGCGCACCGGCCGGCCACGGCCGCCGCCATCCATGACCGTCGACTTGACCTATTGCCCGGCGACCCGTCGTGCCGTTGCGCCTCGCCCGGACGGTTGAATCCGGGCCGGCGCGGAGGACAAACGGCTCCGGGCGGCGTTGAGTGGAGGCAGACCTGCGGGGGGTGCAGGGGGAAGACCACGGCGTCGCCGTGGGCGCCGGCTCACGTCGGGCGCCCGCGAGCGGCGCCGTGGTCTGCCCGGAACGCGGCTACCAGCCGACGCGGGTGGGCTGCCCGTAGCGGGGCCTGCCGTCCACCGGCGGACGCCAGGCGGACTCGGCCAGGCTCGGCGCCCACTGACGCAGCAGCGTCTCGGCCCCGTCGTACGCGACGCAGAGCACCGCCAGCACCCGCGCGGCGATCTCGGCGGCGTCGGCCACCCCCGGCCCGACCGGCCCGGGCGGCAGCGGCGGACCCGCGGCGGTGGCGGCGACCACGGCGACCGCCTCGGCCGAACGCAGCACGTCGGCGAGTGTCCGGGCCAGGGCCAGCCGGCTGCCCTCCACCCAGTCGGCGAGCGCGTCCGCGTACCCGGCTGTGGATTCGAGCCGGCCGACCAGGCTCTCCGGACCCTCGTCCAGGTGGCGCAGCAGCGCCGCGCGTTCCTGCCCGTACGCGGTGGCGGCCGGACCGGACCACAGGACCGGGTCGGTGAGCGTGGCGCAGACGTCGTCGTACCCCCGCACGAGCCGGCGCACGGCGTGCCCGGCGCCGGTGAGCGGCGCCGGATGCAGGTCGAGGAAACCGCGGACCGCGTCGCCGGGCAGCACCTGCATGCGGCGCAGCAGTGGCCAGACCCGGTGCCCCTCGGGGACGCCCGCGGCGAGCAGCGCGTCCACCCGGTGCAGCAGGTCGAGGCCGGGCTCGGCGAGCCGGTCCAGCGGATCCATCACGGCTCCCCGGTGAGCCGGCGGCGGGCGGCCCGGTCGACCTCGCCGTAACGGTCGGCGGCCTCACGGACGGCGGACGCGGCGGCGGCCAGCCGGACGGCGGCGGCCCGTGCCTCACGCGCCCGGTCGTCGGTGGCGGCGGTCCACTGCCGGTGCAGCGCCCGGCCGATTTCGCCGGGGCGGCCGGGGGCGTCCGCGCCGAACGCCACCTGGGCCGGATCGCTTGCGGTGACCCGGTGGGACAGGGTCGTGAGGGTGGCGCTCGCCTCGTCCAGCCGGGCGGAGAGCGCGCGCAGCGTGTCCATCTCAGGCCCCCGCGAGCGGTCGGTAGGCGGCGAACGTCTCGTTGTGCAGCTTCTCCCGCGCCCACTCGGCGGCGTCGGCCGCCGCGGTGACCGCGGCCTGCACGGAACCGGCCACGTCGCGCGGGCTGCGGGTGTGCAGCGGGCCGAGGAACCGGACGTCGGTGATCCGCCCGCCGGCGGTGACCACGACCTCGACCAGGCCGTCCGGCGACCGGACGGTGACCTCGACGGTCGACACCGCCTGGTCGAACTCGGCCTGGAGGGATTCGATGCGGCGGTAGCGCCGCACCGCCTCCTCGATCCAGGCTTCGTCGATCTCCCCCCGCGGCATCGGCCGACTCCTCCCGGATGACCCTTACTGAGCGTGCCGTCACCGTCACCACGGCACACCGGACCGTACCGCACAGCAATCGCGCCTGTCGATGCCTGTGGATGACCGGTCCCCCGGGTGGGACCACGGGCCGGGGAGCTGCGGGTCAGCCCTTCCAGAGGGCGAGCATCATGGCCTCGACGGCGATCCGCGGCTTGACGTTCGCCTCGATCGCCGCCCGGCAGGCGAGCACGGCCTCCAGGCGGCGCAGCGCCCCCTCGGCGTCCCACTTCTGCGCGCCGGCACCGGCCAGCGCCGCCGTGTCGGTGTGCACCGGGGCGACGGGGGCGCGCAGCGCCATGGTGAGCGCGTCGCGGTAGAAGCCGGCCAGGTCGACGAGCGCCCGGTCCAGCGCGTCACGCTGCGCCCTGGTGGCCCGGGACTTCTGCCGCTTCTCCAACTCCTTGAGCTGGCCGGCGGCACCCCGGATCGCGCCTGCCGCGCCCCGCCCGGTGCCGCCCGCGCCGAGCGCCGTCTCCAGAGCCGCCCGCTCGGCCGTGTCCGATTCGGCGACCGACGCCTCGGCCTCCGCCTCGGCCGCCTCGATGAGCGCCGACGCCGCGTCGAACGCCGCGCCGACACCGGTCAGCCGGCGAGGAACGGCGAGCACCGCCTCGCGTCGCTTACGGGCCTCCGGGTCGCGGGCCAGCCGGCGGGCCCTACCGACATGCCCCTGCGCGGCCGCCGCCGCCCACTGCGCCACGTCGGGCGCGATGCCGTCCCGCCGGACCAGCACCTCGGCCACCGCCACGGCCGGCGGCTGCCGCAGGGGTACGACACGACAGCGCGACCGGATGGTCACCGAGACGTCGTCCGGGTGGGTGGACGGGGCACAGAGCAGGAAGACCGTCCGCGGTGGCGGCTCCTCGATCGCCTTGAGCAGCGCGTTGCCGGCCGCCTCGGTGAGCCGGTCGGCGTCCTCGATGACCACCACCTGCCACCGCCCGCCGGACGGGGTACTGGCCGCGCGCAGCACCAGCGCACGCATCTCGCCGACGCCGATGGACAGCCCCTCGGGCACCACCATCCGCACGTCGGCGTGGGTCCCGCCCATCGTGGTGTGGCAGCCGGGGCACTCGCCGCAGCCGGTGCCGTACGCGCACTGGAGCGCGGCGGCGAAGGCCCGCGCGGCCACCGAGCGGCCGGAGCCGGGCGGGCCGGTGAAGATCCAGGCGTGGGTCATCCCGCTCGACGGGTCCACGCCACCGGGCGCGGCGTCGGTGCCGCTGGTCGGGCCGGCGGCGATCAGCGCGGGCTCCCGGTCGGCCGCACCGGTACGCAGCACGGCCGCTGCCGCGGCGGCGGCCCGGCGCAGCTCGGCGACCGCCTCGTCCTGACCGACCAGGTCGGCGAAGACGTCGGGCATCAGGTCTTGTGCTCCATCGTCACCAGCTCCGCGTCGGATAACTCAGGCTGCACCGACGTGTCCGGGCCCTGCGCCGGGCGGGGGTGCACGATGCCGCCCGGCTTGCCGAGCATCTCCTCGACCCGGCGGACCACCTGCGCGGTGATCTCGTCGACCGGCCGGGACGCGTCGAGCACCAGGTAGCGCTTCGGGTCGGAGGCGGCGAGGTCGAGGAAGGCGTACCGGACGCGCTCGTGGAACGCGACGGACTCGGCCTCCAGGCGGTCGGTGCCGGTGTTGCGCGAGGCCACCCGGGACAGGCCGGTGCGCGGCTCGACGTCGAGCAGGACCACCAGGTCCGGCTTGAGGCCGCCGGTGGCCCAGGAGGAGAGCCAGGAGACCTCGTCGACCGGGAGAGTGCGCCCCGCACCCTGGTACGCCAGGGACGAGTCGACGTACCTGTCGCTGATCACCACACCACCCCGGACCAGCGCGGGACGGACGACGGTGGCCACGTGGTGCGCCCGGTCGGCGGCGTACAGCAGCGCCTCGGCGCGTGGGGACGGCGCGTCGTCGCCGGAGGTGTCCAGCACGAGGGACCGGATCCGTTGTCCGACGCCTGTGGCCCCCGGCTCGCGGGTGACGACGACGTCGCACCCCTGATCGCGCAGCCGCTCGGCGAGCGCGGTGAGCTGGGTGGACTTCCCGGCGCCCTCGCCGCCCTCGAAGACCACGAAGAGCCCGGCGGAGACGAACGGCTCGGACGGCATGAGCGGCCGACCCCGGATGGAGCCCCAGAGGTCGGCGAGGACCGGTACGCCCTTCTTGTCGTCCATCTGCCCGAACGCGCTGATACCGGCGAAGATGCCTGCGGCACCGGCGGCGAGCAGCAGCAGTCGGGTCGACGAGATGGACAGGCCCAGGTCGGCGATCTCCAGCTTGCGTGAGCCACCGACGCCGACCAGCACGCTGCTCAGCCCGATGGCCAGGATCAGCACCAGCCGGGTGCCGATCTGCACCACCGCGAAGACCCGGCCTCGCACCTCGTCCTTGATCTCGCCGCCCAGCAGGGTGGTGCCGGCCAGGAAGGCCATACCTGCGCCGGCGCCGACGAGTACCGCGCCGACTATCGCCATGGACAGGTGGATGGCGAAGGCGAGGGTCATCACGGCGGCGCTGGCGAGCACGATGCTCATGCCGAACCAGCGGCGCCGGGACATCTCCTTGACGACCATCGGGCCGAGGCCGATGCCGAGCGCCAGGCCGACGAAGATCGCGCCGAAGAGCAGTGAGAACGCGGCGTCACCGGCGCCCAGCGAGTTGGCGAAGAACTTGGCCGTGCCGACCACGATGCCGCCGCCGGCGAAGGCGCCGAAGATGCCGAGCACCAGGCCTCGGACGAGCGGGGTCTGGCCGATGTACTTCCAGCCCTCGGAGAACTGCCGGAACATGCTCTGCTCGGCACGCTCCGCCTCGCCGCGCTGCGCCTCGCTGATCTCCTTGATCCCGAACGCCACCACCAACGCGGTGGCGAGCCGGGAGAAGGCGTTGAACCAGAGCGCGAGCTGGGCGGGCTCCGCCCAGGAGGGCAGGTCGCCACCCACGGCGCCTCGGACACCACGGTCGAGCACGGCGAGGCCGATGGCCGCGGCGACCGGGGTGAGGCCGTACGTGGTGATGAGGGTGAGCTGGTTGGCCGCCTCCAGCCGGGCCCGCGGGATCAGGTTGGGGACCGCGGCCTCCTTGGCCGGAATCCACAGCAGGGTGAGCGACTCGATCAGGAAGGTGGCGATGAGCGCCCAGCCGACCACCAGGCCGCCTGCGGCACCGCTGAGGGCGTAGAGCGGAATGGAGGCGAAGAGCACGAAGCGCAGCAGGTCGCAGATGACCATCGTCCAGCGCCTGTCGAACCGGTCGGCGAAGACGCCGGCCACCGGACCGAGCACCAGCGCGGGCAGCAGCCGGATCGCGGTGACCCCACCGAACGCGGCACCCTGGGCGGTGCTGCCCTGCACCTGCGAGGCGGCGAAGAGGGCGGTGGCCAGCAGGCCGAGCCAGTCCCCGAAGGAGGCCGCGCCGAGCACGATCCAGAGCCTGCGGAACGGCCGGATGCGCAGCACCGAGCGGATGGCGGCGTAGCCGGACGCGTCGACCTGGCCGCCGTTGGGCTTGTTGGCGGCGTTGCCCGACTGGTCCCCCGGGCGCGACACGCCGGGCGACTCGCCGCTGTTCTGGCTTTCGATGGCCGTACCTCCACGTGCCGGCCCATCGCTGGGCATCCCCGGTGGAACACTCTAGTCCCGGTGGGGGGCCGCCCCACCGGCGACATTCTCCTGCTCGCTGAGCCTAGGCCGCTTGAGGCACCGACCGCAGCCCGGACGTACGCGAGGGTGTTTCGCATTCATCGTCGGACAGTTAGCGTGCACACGTGGCCATCGAAAGCGACAAACTTCGCGAGCGCCTGGACCGGGCGACCACCCAACTCGACCCGCCGTACGCCGTGGTCGACCTCACCGCCTTCGACGCCAACTCGGCCGCGCTTGCCGAACGCGCCGCCGGCAAGCCGGTCCGCCTCGCCAGCAAGTCGGTACGCAGCCGGGAGTTGATCAGCCGGGCGCTCAGCCGGGGCGGCTGGCGGGGCGTGATGGCGTTCACCCTGCCCGAGGCGATCTGGCTCGTCCGGGCCGGCGTGAGCGACGACGTGCTGCTCGCGTACCCCACCGCAGACCGGGCGGCCCTCGCCGAGCTGGCCGCCGATCCGGCACTGGCCGCCGCGATCACCCTGATGATCGACGGCACCGGGCAGCTCGATTTCATCGACCACGTCCGCGCCCCCGGGCAGCGCGCCGAGCTGCGGCTCTGCCTCGATCTGGACGCGTCCTGGCGACCGCTGCGCGGGCGGGTGCACGTGGGCGTACGCCGCTCACCCGTGCACAGCGCCCGGGCAGCCGGCGCCCTCGCCGCCACAGTCGCCGGTCGGGCCGGCTTCCGGCTGGTCGGGCTCATGTCGTACGAGGCGCAGATCGCCGGCCTGGGCGACGCGCCGCCGGGGCAGACGCTGCTGGCCGGCGCGATCAGGCTGGCCCAGCGCGGGTCGTACCGCGAGTTGCTGGCCCGCCGGGGCGCGGCGGTGGCCGCGGTACGCGAGCACGCCGACCTGGAATTCGTCAACGGCGGCGGCACCGGCAGCGTGGCCGCGACCAGCGCCGATCCCGCGGTCACCGAGGTCACCGCGGGATCGGGCCTGTACGGGCCGACGCTGTTCGACGCCTACCGCGCCTGGCGGCCCACCCCGGCGGCGTTCTTCGCCTGCGCGGTGGTCCGCCGGCCGACGCCGGAGCTGGCGACGGTGCTCGGCGGCGGGTGGATCGCCTCCGGTCCGGCCGCCGACAGCCGGCTGCCCCGGCCGTGGCTGCCGGCGGGGCTGAAGCTGGTCGGGACCGAGGGCGCCGGCGAGGTGCAGACCCCGCTGACCGGCCCGGCCGCGGCCACCCTGCGCGTCGGCGACCGGGTGTGGTTCCGGCACGCCAAGGCCGGCGAGCTGTGCGAACGCGTCAACGAACTGCACCTGGTCGAGGGGGACGCGGTCGTGGCGACAGTGCCCACCTACCGGGGCGAGGGGCAGGCCTTTCTGTGAGGCCGGGCCCCGGCGCCGCGTCAGGCGGGTTGCGCCGCCCCAGCCGGTTCGTCGGCGGTCCGGTCGCTGTCCCGGCCGTCGACCTGACGGTGCAGGTACTCCCGGATCAGCGCCTTCGCTTCCAGCAGCACCCGCTCGTCACCGTTGGGCTTCCGGCGGAAGGCGAGCTTGATCAGCGCGTCCGCCGCCTCCACCGCGATCTCCAGCACGAAGCGCAGCTTCGGTACGTCGGTGAGGCCGAAACGTTCGGTGAGCACCCGGGCCAACTGGTCGGCGATCACGCCGTTGTTGTCCCGTTGCTCGTCGAGCAGGTGCAGGTCGACCACGTCGCCGAAGTGCAGGGTACGGAAGCCGGGGACGGTGCGGTGCATCGTGATGTACTCGTCGATGCCCGCGTCGACGCCGTCCCACCAGTGGGTCATCTCGTCGGAGGCGAACCGCTCGTCGAGCCGCTGGAGGTAGGACTCCATGGTGCGCAGGGTCAACGCCTGCACGATCGCCCGTTTGTCCGGGAAGAACTGGTAGACCGACCCGATCGCCACCTCGGCACGCTCGGCGAGCAGGGTGGTGGTCAGTCCCTCGTACCCCACCTCGTCAACGAGTTCGGCGCAGGCATCCAACATGCGCTGTACCCGCGCGACACTTCGACCCTGCACCGGTACGCGGCGCAGCGGCCCGGTCGTGGCGGCTGGTGTGGACACTCGGCGCCACCCCCCTTCGACGGATGAACATATCTACACGTCACGAGTCCGTGACTACCGGTACAACGAGCGGACCTCGATTGCGGTATTTACCAGGTACAACGTTCCTGATATGAAGTCAGTTCATATTCATGAATGAGGAGCGCGCATGGCCGGCACCGCACCGCTCACCGCCCGTTGGTCCAACTGGGCCGGCAACCAGCGTGGCAGCGCCACCGCGATCCTGCGCCCCGCCTCGCCGGAAGACGTCAGCGAAGCCGTCCACGACGCGGCGGCGACCGGTCACCGGATCCGGGTGACCGGCAGCGGCCACTCGTTCACCGCCGTCGCGCTCGCCGATGACAGGCGGATGGACCTCTCCGAACTGGCCACCACCATCAGCGTCGACGCCGAACGCCGGCTGGTAACCGTACCGGCGGGAATGACCCTGCACGCGCTCAACAGCCTCCTCGCCCGGCACCGGCTCGCGCTGCCCAACCTCGGTGACATCGACGCGCAGACCGTGGCCGGGGCGATCTCCACAGGCACCCACGGCACCGGCGCCGGCTACGGCTGCCTGTCCACCTTCGTCGAGGCCGTCACCCTGGTCACCGGCACCGGAGAGGTGCTGCGCTGCTCGGCTGACGAACACCCCGACGTCCTCGCCGCCGCCCGGGTGTCCCTCGGCGCGCTCGGCGTCCTGGTCGAGGTCACCCTGCGCTGCGTGGACGCCTTCGTGCTGCGCGCCCACGAACGCCCCGCAGCCCTGTCCGACGTGCTCGACGAGCTGCCCGCGCTCATCGGCAGACACGACCACGTCGAGTTCTACTGGTTCCCGTACACGTCCCGGGTCCAGGTCAAGGCCAACGACCGGGTACCCACCAACGACCGGCCGCTGCCCCGCTGGCGCGGCTGGCTGGACGACGACTTCCTGTCCAACACCGTCTTCGCCGGCGCCTGCCGTCTCGGCCGGGCCGTGCCGGCGCTGGCCCCCGGCATCAGCGCCGTGTCCGCCCGCGCGCTCACCGAACGCCACTACACAGGCCGCTCCGACCAGGTCTTCTGCACCCCGCGCCGGGTCCGCTTCGTCGAGATGGAGTACGGGCTTCCCCGCGAGGCGCTGCCCGACGCGCTCGCCGCGCTCCGCCGGATCGTGGACGGGCTGCCGTTCAAGGTGCTGTTCCCGGTCGAGGTGCGCTTCACCGCCGCCGACGACATCTGGCTCTCGCACGGCTACGGCCGGGACAACGCGTACATCGCCGTGCACCAGTACGTCGGGATGCCGTACGAGCCGTACTTCCAGGCCTTCGAGAAGGTCGCCACCGAGCTGGGCGGTCGCCCGCACTGGGGCAAACTGCACTACCGCGACGCGGCCTCGCTGGCCACCGCGTACCCCCGTTTCGCCGACTTCCAGGCCGTCCGCGACCGCCTGGACCCCGACCGGGTGTTCGCCAGCCCTCACCTGACCCACGTCCTCGGGGCCTGACGGCTAGCGCGCGAGGTCGGCCAGGTCGACGGCGGCGGCCACCGCCTCAGCGACCTCGTCGTCGAGGTGCACGCCGTCGCCGCTGTCCAGCACCGGGTGGATGTGGTCGGGTGCGGCCGGGACTGATCACCGCCGTCCGGAACCCGCCGCCCAGATCATGACCCTCCGGTCGATCCGTCGACGTCCAGTACGACCCGGCCTCCGGCCGAGGCCCGCTCGACCAGTTCGTGTGCCTGCGCGATCTCCGCCAGGGGCAGTCGGGCGGCGATGGGATAGCGCAGGTCGCCGGCGACAAGCGCGGCCGTCAGGTCGGCCGCGGCGGCCTGGTTCGCCGGCTCCGGGAAGTCGTCGTTGCTGAGGAACCGGACCGTGACGTTCTTGAAGCCGAGGGGCCAGAACGGGATACGCGGTTCGGCCTCCCCGGTCGCGTACGCGGCGACCACACCGCCGTACCTGAGGACGTCCAGATTGGTCGCGAGGTTGGCGTCGAAGGCCAACTCGGCGACCCGGTCGATCGGCTCACCGCCGGTGACGTCGAGGATCCGGGCGGCCAGGTCGTCACCGGCGGAGTCCACCGCGTGGTGCGCGCCCGCCGCCAACGCCGACTCGACCTGCTCAGGCCTCCGTACCGTCGCGATCACCGTGGCTCCGCCCCGACGGGCCACCGCCAACGCGGCCCGCCCCACCGCGCCGAGGGCTCCGGTGACGAGGACGCGTTGGCCGGTCACCGGCCCGTCGGCGAAGATCGCCCGGTGGGCCGTGATCCCCGGGATGCCGAGTCCGGCCGCCTGCTCGTACGGCACCTCGTCGGGCAGCGTCACGGCGTGCCCGGCCGGCACCACCGTGTACTCGGCCGCGGTGCCGAAGGGGCGGTACGACTGGGCGAGAAAGACCCAGACCCGCTCGCCCACCCGCGCGGGATCGACACCCGGCCCGACGGCGTCGATCACCCCGGCGCCGTCGCCGTGCGGCACCACCCGGGGGAACGACATGGTCGACCCCCACCAGCCCTGCCGTTTACCCAGGTCACCGACGTGGATCCCGGAGACCGACACCCGGACGCGGACCTCGCTGTCCCCCGGCGTCGGATCGGGCAGCTCACCGACCCGGAGAACCTCGCGGGCCGGCCCCTGCCTGTCGTACCAGGCCGCGCGCATCACGCACCCACCGGATCGGTGGTGGTGCCCTGCTCGGAGCTGACCACCTCGTCGATCAGGGAGAAGAACGCCTGGATGCCCTGCCGGTTCCCGCCCCGGCGGCGGGACTCGGCGAAGTCCTCGGGCGAGGCCCAGAAGACGATGTCCAGCCACTCCCCGTCATCGAGTCGGATCAGTCGCGCGCCGAGGAAACCGGCACGGTCGGCCTGGAAGTCGGCAAGCATTGCCGGCCGTGCGGCAAGCAGGGCATCGGCGCGCTCCGCGGCCACGCGGAAGCGGGTGATCTCGACTGTGGTCATCGTCCTCAATCCGTTCGGGTACTGGGATCCGCGTCCCGGACGCCCAGCATCAGCCTGAGCTGGGCGAGCAGGACGTCGCGGAATTGCGCTGGTGACGGCGTGGCATGGTGCTGGACACGCGAGACGATCAGGCCGGCCAGAGCCGCGAGCAGGAAGTCGGTCACCGCGTCGGCGTCGTGGGCAGGCGTGAACGCACCCCGCTCGACGCCCTCCCGCACGGCTGCCAGGAAGGGCTCCCGGTACCGAGTCAGCACCTCGGCGCTGTGGTCGCGAAGTTCGTCGTCGCGCATCGCGGATCGCCAGAACTCGACGAGAACCCGCCTGGCGCTCTCCGAGTTGTGCAGGCTCCGGTCGGTCAGGGCGACAAGTCGTCGCCACGGATCGGCCTCGGCGGCCGACACCGCTCGCAGGGCGTCGACCTCCCGGTCGGTGAACACCTGCATGGCCTCGATGATCATGTCCTCCCGCGAACCGAAGTAGGTCTGGAGGGTGCTGATCGCGACGCCGCCGGCCGCCGACACGTCCGCGAACCGCGTGTTCTCGTATCCGCGCGACGCGAGCACGTCCATCACCGCGTCGAGAACGGCAACCCGCTTCTCCCCGCCCGCGCGCCTCTTCCGACCAACCGGCATGGCAGTACGGTACGGCGGTACCGGCTGAACGTGTAGGCGCGCGACCTCGGGTGTGGCGCAGAGCACCGCCAACCACCTCGACCGCGTCCTCGGCGGCGGCGCTCAGCCGCCCGACGCCACCACCTGGTCCGCGCCGGCACCCAGGGCCCGGACGTAGCCGAGCACCCGCTGGTACGCCGCCCGGTAGTCGCCCCGCAGACCTGGCGGGGTGCCCGGGTCGGCAAGCGCTGCGGTCAGGTCAACCAGCCGGAGGGCCGGCGCCAGGTCGGTCCAGGTTGGCAGTGCCTCCATCCGGGTCACCGTCCAGCGCCCCGGGGCGGTCTCGGTGAAGGTCGCCCGGGCCATCACACCCTCGCGGTTGTCGTCGATCGGCTCCTCGTGCCGGGCCAGTTCGTTGCCCATGCCGAAGACCACCCACTTGTCGCCGAAGCGCTGGAACGGCTGCACCGCGTGGGCGTGATGGCCCAGGATGAGGTCCACGTCGGGCGAAGAGATCAGCTGCTGGGCCCAGGCCCGCTGGTCGGCGTCCGGCAGGTGCTGATACTCCGTACCCCAGTGCAGGCTGAGCACGACGATGTCGGCGCCGGCGCTGCGCGCCTTGTGGGCGGCGACGAGGATCTCGGGCGGATCGATCAGGTTGGCCAGCCACGGCTGGCCCGGGGGGCGGCTCAGCCCGTTGAAATTCAGGCTGTACGCCAGGTGGGCGACGCGGACGTCGCCGACCTGGTAGATCCGGGGCCTGGCCGCTTCGGCGGCGCTGCGGGCGCTGCCGGTGTGCCCCAGACCGGCGGCGTCGAGTGCGCGGATTGTCCGGGTCACCCCGTCGGCGCCTTGGTCGAGGGTGTGGTTGGAGGCGGTCGAGCAGCCGTCGAATCCGGTGGTGCGCAGCCCGTCGAGCACCTGCGGGGGCGCGTTGAACGACGGATAGCCGGCGAACGGACCCTCGGGATCGGCCAGTGGCGTCTCGAGGTGGCACAGCGCCAGGTCGGCGCTGCGGACCGCCGTGGCGACCCCGGCGAACATCGGGGCGAAGTCCATGCCGCCGGCACGGGCACCGTCCCGGCGCGCCTGGTCGGTCACCGCTGGATGGATCAGAACGTCACCGGCGGCGACGAGTCGCACGGTCCGCCGGTTGGCGGGATCCCGGGTCGGCCCGGTGGACGCCCCGGGGGCGACGGTGTGCGGGGAGGCATGCGACGCGGTGGCGCCGGCTGGCGAGGGACTGTCCGCGTCCGTCGTCCGGATGCCGACCGCGGCCACGGCGAGCAGCACCGCACCCGCCGCAGCACCGACGAGCACGCGCCGACGCGGGACAGGAGCTGCGAACATCCCCTCACGTTAGGCAGTCCACACCAGAGCCTCGCCACCAAATTGGACATCTAACCCATTAGGGTCGGCTTGCTGGCTGTCACTCCTCGGCGGGACTGGCGGTGGCCTTCTTCGGGGCCGCCTTCTTCGCCGGGGCCGCCTTCCTGGCCGCCGTCGCCTTGGCAGTGGTGGTCTTCTTCGCGGCCGTGGACTTGCTGGCGGCGGCCGTCTTCTTGGTGGCAGTCGCCTTCTTGGCGGGCGCCTTCTTCGCCGCCGCCTTCTTGCGCGGCGCCGGACCCTTGGCCCGCTTCTCGGCGAGCATCTCGGAGGCTTCCTCCAGGGTCAACGCCTCAGGGGTCTGCCCGCGCCGCAGCGACGCGTTGAACTCCCCGTCGGTGACGTACGGGCCGAAGCGCCCATCCTTGATCACCAGGGGCTTCTCGGTCGCCGGATCGACGCCCATCTCCCGCAGCGGCGGCGCGGCGGCGCGACGGCCACGGGTCTTCGGGGCGGCCAGCAGGGCCAGCGCCTCGTCGAGGGTGACCGTGAACATCTTGTCCTCGGAGTCCAGCGATCGGAACTCCTCGCCCCGCTTCACGTACGGGCCGTAGCGGCCGTTGTTGGCGAACACCTCGACACCGTCCGGCGCGACGCCCACCAGCCGGGGAAGGCTGAGCAGCTTGAGTGCCTCGTCGAGGGTCAGCGAGTCAGGTGTCTGCGTCCGCAGCAGCGACGACTTGCGCTCACCGCTGGACACGTACGGACCGAACCGGCCGGACTTGAGCACGATCGGCTCGCCGGTGGCGGGGTCGTCGCCCAGCTTGCGCTCACCGCCGCCGCCGAGGAACAGCTCGTGGACCTTCTCCGGGGTCAGCTCGTCCGGGGCCAGGCCCTCGGGGATCGGCGCCCGGTCGCCCTGGGTGCCGCCCTCGTCGCCCTCGCCGGAAGCCGGAGCCGGTGCCTGCTGCTCGCCGCCTGGCAGTTCCCGCTGGAGGTACGGCCCGTACCGGCCGACCCGTACGACGACCTCGCGGCCCTCGTCGTCGGTGAAGAGCGGGATCGAGTTGACGCTGCGCGCGTCGATGTCGCTCAGGTTCTCGGTGACCAGCTTCTTCAACCCGCCGGAGCGGGCGATGTCCTGGTCGCCGGCACCGTTGGCGCTGCCGAAGTAGAACGCGGTGAGGAAGTCGACGGCGGCGTGGTCACCGCCGGCGATCTCGTCCAGCTCGTTCTCCATGGTGGCGGTGAAGTCGTAGTCGATGAGGCGCGGGTAGTGCCGCTCCATCAACCCGATGACCGCGAACGCCAGGAAGGTCGGGATCATCGCCTGACCGCGCTTGGTGACGTACCCACGGTCCTGGATCGTCTGCATGATCGACGCGTACGTGGACGGGCGGCCGATGCCCAGCTCTTCCAGGGCCTTGACCAGCGACGCCTCGGTGTAGCGCGACGGCGGCTGGGTGTGGTGGCCCTGCGCGGCCAACTCGTCGGCGGTCAGCGGCTGGTCCTTGACCAGGGTGGGCAGCCGGCGCTCGGCGTCCTCGGCCTCGGCGTTCTCGTCGTCGCTGGACTCGACGTACGCGCGCAGGAAGCCCGGGTCGGTGATGGTCTTGCCTGTCGCGCCGAAGTCGGCCTCCTCCTGGGAGGTGGAGACCGCGCGGATGCGCACCGAGACGCTGGAGCCGACCGCGTCGGTCATCTGCGAGGCGATGGTGCGTCGCCAGATCAGCTCGTAGAGCTTGAACTCCTCGGCGGACAACTCCTTGGCCACCTCGCCCGGGGTGCGGAAGTTGTCCCCCGCCGGGCGGATCGCCTCGTGCGCCTCCTGCGCGTTCTTCACCTTGCCCGTGTAGCGGCGCGGCTCCGGCGGCACGCTGCGCTCGCCGTACAGCTCGACGATCTGCCGGCGGGCCGCCGAGATGGCCGTCTCGGACAGGTTCACGGAGTCGGTACGCATATAGGTGATGTAGCCGTTCTCGTACAGGCGCTGCGCGGTGCGCATCGTCTGCTGCGAGGACAGGCGCAGCTTGCGGGCCGCCTCCTGCTGGAGGGTCGAGGTGATGAACGGCGCGTACGGGCGGCGGCGGTAGGGCTTCTCCTCGACCCGGGTGACGGTGAACGGCCGCCCGTCGAGGCGGGCCGCCAGACCCCGCGCGCCACTCTCGTCGAGGTGCACGACCCCGGCGCCGGCCTTCACCCTGCCGGTCGTCGGCTCGAAGTCCTTACCGGTGGCGATCCGGTCGCCGTTGAGCGCGATGAGTGTGGCGTTGAACGAACGCGGACCCTCACCGGCGTTCGCCACGGCGAGGGTGGCCAGGATGTCCCAGTACTCGGCGGTGCGGAACGCCATCCGCTGCCGCTCCCGCTCGACCACGATCCGGGTCGCCACGGACTGGACGCGGCCGGCCGAGAGCCTCGGCATGACCTTCTTCCACAGCACCGGGGAGACCTCGTAGCCGTAGAGCCGGTCGAGGATCCGCCGCGCCTCCTGGGCGTCGACCAGGTCGCGGTCGATCTCCCGGGGGTTGGCCACCGCCGCCTGGATCGCCGGCTTGGTGATCTCGTGGAAGACCATCCGCTTGACCGGCACCTTGGGCTTGAGCGTCTCCACCAGGTGCCAGGCGATCGCCTCGCCCTCGCGGTCCTCATCCGTGGCCAGGAAGATCTCGTCGACCTCCTTGGCCAGCTTCACCAGCTTGCTGATCTGCTGTTTGCGGTCGGCGGAGACGACGTAGAGGGCGTGGAAGCCGTTGTCCACGTCCACGCCGAGGCGGGCCCAGGACTCACCCTTGTACTTGGCAGGCACGTCGGCGGCGTTGCGCGGGAGGTCGCGGACGTGACCGAAGCTGGCCTCCACGACGTACCCCGGGCCGAGGTAGCCCGAGATCGTCTTGGCCTTCGCCGGTGACTCGACGATGACCAGACGGGTGGTTCCAGCGTTGCTCGGCACGTCTCTCCCCGACCTCACTCCTGCTCGTGGCCTGCCGGCGCCCGGACAGCGACCGCTTTCGACCCCGCCGTCGCACCGGCGGTCCGGATGTCCAACGTAACGCGCCGTCCGCGTTTCGGGATTCGCGGGCGGCAAACCGCCACCGCGCGACGGTCAACTCCCGCCCCGCCGCGCTCGGCACTGCCGGACGGCGCCACCGTACACCGTGGGTAGGCCCCGAAGCGGGTCACTGTGACGATGGCGGACCGTCGGCCGAGGTCCGACCCGCCCGTTTTCGGCCTGGATCGACCCGCCGGACTGTCCTACACCTGACACCTCGCCGCCCAGGCCCGCCCCCACGCGACAGGGGGGTCAGGGACGCACCGGCCAGGCGTCGGCCGGAGTGGCGGGCGGAGGGCCGCCGACCAGCTCGGCGAGCCGGGCCAGGCGGCGACGGCCGGTGATCCGGTACGCCGGTCCGCCCTCGTCAGAGCCGAGGAACGTGCCGGCCAGCCCGGCGGCGGCGAGCGCCGCGCCCACCGGTTCCCAACACTCCCGGTCGCTCTCCCCGAGCCCCAGCAGGAACCCGCCGGGCGGCTCCGGCGTCCCGGCGGCGGCGAGCCACAACCGCAGCCGCCGGCCGGTGAGATGGAAGGTGGCAGGTGGGCGTTTCGCCGGGCCGTTCAGCCACGCCGCCGCGAGCGGTTTCAAGACCCGGGTGTACGACGTACGGACGGCGTGTCGCTCGTCCCCGGTCGGCTCCCAGCTCGCCGCCAGCCCGCGCTGTCTCAGTTCGGCGACGAGCACGTGCACCCGCCAGGCGGCGTCCACCCGTACCGAGAGGCGTGCGGTGCCGCCCATCCGTACCACCTCGCCCGGGCCGGCGAGAAGTCCGGCCAGGTCGGCGACCGTCGGCTCGGCCGCGTCGGCGCCGAAGAAGACCAGTTGCCTGCCGGCGTCGTCGGCCGGGACCTGTGGGTCAGGGTGCGCCGGGCCGCCGCGCCGCCGCGCGGGTACTGACACGTCGGGCTCGGGCGCGGGGAACAGCGCCGGGGGCGGTTGCGCCTTCCCGGGATCACCGAGCCCGCTCAGCGACACTCCGGCACCTCGTCGAAGGCCTGTTTCAGCTCCTCGGAGTTGAGCTGGCTGGTGTCCAGGGCGCTGGCGTCGTACTCCTTGTTGAGCGTCTCGACGGCGGCCCGCACACCGGCGTAGAAGGCGGTCGGCTCGCTTGTGCTCAGCTTGTCGATGGTGTCCCGGGCCCGACCGTACGCGTCCCGCATCTTCTCCAGGGAGCCACGGAAGCCTGCGGAGATCACCTCGCCGTTGTCGGTCTCCGGCACGCCGGCCTGCTCCACCTTGCGGCGTGCGGTCTCGCTCGCCTGCTCCGCCCCGCCGAACAGCCGCACCAGGTTCTCCTTGGCCTGCGCCGGGGTGGTCTGCGCGGTCATCTGCTCATCCGTGCTGCTGGTCAGCTTGTCGATCTCGGAGCGCCACGGGGTGAGCGCACCGCAGACGGTGGCCGCCCAGGCCCGGGGGCTGGGGTTCCCTCCGCAGCCGGTGAGCACGACGACGATCGTGGCCAGGACCACCGTGAACTTTCCGGCGGCAGACGCCCGGCACGTACGCATGCGTTGCAGCGTACGGCCTTTGGCCAGGCGTGGCACCGGTCCGGACGGCCGGGGTCCCCGGCCGACGCGTACGTCGACCGGGGACCCCGGTGCCGTCGACGGTCAGGCGCTGACCGTCTCCGGGCGGTGGTCCGTGCTGCCCGCGCCGGTGTTGCCACCGGCGTCGGAGTCGTCCATCGCGATGCCCTTGCGCTTGCTGAACATCACCGACGCCACGATGATCGCCGTCGCCACCAGCGCGATGGTCACCCGCAGACCGACGTTGCGGTCGTCGCCGACGCTCCACGCCACCACGGCCGGCGCGATCAGCAGCGAGACCAGGTTCATCACCTTGATCAGCGGGTTGATCGCCGGGCCGGCGGTGTCCTTGAACGGGTCGCCGACGGTGTCGCCGATGACAGTCGCGGAGTGCGCCTCGGAGCCCTTGCCGCCGTACGCGCCGTCCTCGACGAGCTTCTTGGCGTTGTCCCACGCGCCACCGGAGTTGGCCAGGAAGACCGCCATCAGGGTGCCCGCCCCGATCGCCCCGGCCAGGTACGACGCCAGAGCGCCGGGCCCGAGACCGAAGCCGACCGCGATCGGCGCCAGGATGGCGAGCAGACCGGGGGTCATCAGCTCGCGCTGCGCGTCCCGGGTGCAGATGTCGACGACCTTGCCGTACTCCGGGCGCTGGGTGCGGTCCATGATGCCGGGCAGCTCACGGAACTGCCTGCGGACCTCCATCACCACGGCGCCTGCCGAGCGGGACACCGCGTTGATGGCAAGCCCGGAGAAGAGGAAGACCACAGCCGCGCCGATGATGAGGCCGACCAGGTTGCGCGGGTTGGCCACGTTCAGCGAGTTGAGGATCTCCGACCCCACGTCACCCACCCCGGCGTCCGCGTACGCGGTGCGCAGCGAGTCGGTGTACGAGCCGAACAACGCGGTGGCGGCCAGGACCGCCGTGGCGATCGCGATGCCCTTGGTGATCGCCTTGGTGGTGTTGCCCACCGCGTCCAGCTCGGTGAGCGTCCGCGCGCCGTGCTCGTCGATGTCGCCGGACATCTCCGCGATGCCCTGGGCGTTGTCCGAGATCGGCCCGAAGGTGTCCATGGCGACGATCACGCCGACAGTGGTGAGCAGACCGGTGCCGGCCAGCGCCACCGCGAACAACGACAGCGTGATCGAGCTACCGCCGAGCAGGAACGCGCCGAACACACCGGCGCCGATGAGCAGCGCCGAGTAGACCGCCGACTCCAGGCCGATGCTGATGCCGGCGAGGATGACGGTGGCCGCGCCCGTCTGGGAGCTCTTGCCGATGTCCTGCACCGGACGGCGGTTCGTCTCGGTGAAGTAGCCGGTGAGCGCCTGGATCGCGGCGGCCAGCACGATGCCGATCACCACCGCGCCGATGGCCACCAGCCGTGGGTTGCGGTCGACGTCGGTCAGCCCGCCCTCCAGACCGGCGAAGGTCGCCGGCAGGTACGCGTACGCGGCGATCGCCACCAGCACCGCGGAGAGGACCGCGGAGAGGTAGAAGGCCCTGTTGATCGCGGTCAGCGCGTTGCGGTCCGCCGCACGCAGGCGGGTGATGAAGACACCGACGATCGCGACGAGCACGCCGATGGTGGAGATGATCAGCGGGAAGACCAGGCCGTCCTCGCCGAACGCGGCCCGGCCGAGGATGAGCGCGGCGACAAGCGTCACCGCGTACGACTCGAACAGGTCGGCGGCCATGCCTGCGCAGTCACCGACGTTGTCGCCCACGTTGTCGGCGATGGTGGCGGCGTTGCGCGGGTCGTCCTCAGGGATGCCCTGCTCGACCTTGCCGACCAGGTCGGCGCCGACGTCGGCGGCCTTGGTGAAGATGCCACCGCCGACCCGCATGAACATGGCGAGCAGCGCGGCGCCGAAGCCGAAGCCCTCCAGCACGGTCGGCGCGTCGCCCCGGTAGACCAGGACGACGAGCGCCGCACCGAACAGGCCCAGGCCGACGGTGAGGAAGCCGACCACGCCACCGGTCCGGAAGGCGATCTTCATGGCGGCCTCGCGGCCACCCTGTCGCTCCCGGGCGGCGGCGGCGACGCGCAGGTTGGCGCGGGTGGCCAACCACATGCCGGCGCCGCCGATGAACGCGCTGAACAGTGCGCCCACCACGAAGAAGAGCGAGCGGCCGATCTTCACGGCCGTCTCGCTGCCGTCGGTGTCGTGCACCGGCAGCAGGAAGAGCAGCACCACGGCGATCACGACGAAGATCGCCAGGGTGCGGAATTGGCGGAGCAGGTAGGCGGAGGCGCCCTCCTGGACCGCCCCCGAGATCTCCTGCATGTTGGTGGTGCCCTTGCCGGCTGCCAACACCGCCTTTGTGAGGGCGGCGGCGAAGACGAGCGCCACCAGCGCGATCACCGCGGCGATGACGACGTACGTCACATTGCTTCCGGTAAGGGAAAGCCCGCCGCCGTCGGCGGCCAAGGTCTCGGACATCTGTGTCCTCCTGTTACCGAACACTCGCGCCGGTGGGTGGAGACGCACCGACCAGCGCCTGGATGCGGAATCGCAAGCGCGCCAACCCACACCAGCGGACCAGCGATGACCACCCATACCCGCTGGCTGCGGGATGGATCACTTGCTGACAACCCGGGTACTGTAGCCCTCCACAGTGTTGGAGGTCACACGCAGGTGGCACCGTGTCTCGATGATCTTCATCGCTGTGTTATGAAACGAAATCTGATATAGGGATCAATCCATGACAGGAAGGCCGCATCCCGACGGGGATGCGGCCTTCGTACGACAGTCGTGGATCAGCGGCCGACCGGCCACACCATCCGCACCTCGGTGCCGACGCCCTCGTCGACCGGTCGCACCTGGAGGTCCTCGACGAAGCCGGCCAGCAGCGCGAAGCCGACGCCTGTGGTCAACGCCTCGTCGGTGAGCGACTCGTTGGCCAGCGCGTCCGGGGGCAGCGCCGCCAGCCCGATGCTGGCCTCGATCGGCGCCCGGTCGACCACCCGCACCGCGTACGAGCCACCGTCGGACATCTCCACAAGCACCGGATCGGGCACGCCGTACTGCCGGTGCAGGGCGACGGCCCTGGTGCACGCCTCGCCGATGGCCAGCCGCACCTCGTCCAGCAGGTCCTCACGGACCCCGGCGCGCCTGGCGACGGCGACGCCGACCAGCCGGGCGGTGCGTACGTGCACCGGCGCCGGGGAGAAGGAGAGCCGGACTGTCGCCATCACGCGTTGGCGCCGCTCGGCTCCGCGCCGACCGCGGCATCGACAGTGGGATGCAGCGGGAACACCTGGTCCAACGCGGTGATCCGGAAGATCTTGAGCAGTGGCTCCTTGTCGCAGACCAGGGCGAACGAGCCGCCGGCCGTACGCAGCCGCTTGAGCGCGCCGACAAGCACACCCAGCCCGGTGGAGTCGAGGAAGTCCACCCGACCGAGGTCGACCACCACGTGCCGGGCGCCGCCGTCGATCAGTTCGAGAAGCCGTTCGCGGAGCCGGGGCGCGGTGTAGACGTCCACCTCACCGCCGACCTCGAGCACCGTGTGCTCACCCACGGTGCGGGTCGCCAGTGACAGCTCCATCGGTCCTCCTCGCCAGAGCCGTAAACTCTTCTGGGCATCTAACCATTACCGCCGGGCCAGCCTGCGGTCGCCGGCAGAGGCTTCCCTTTACCCCCCGGCCCGACTTTTCATCTCCGAACACCAGTGCGAGAGTGCAGGGCGTGACCTCCGACGACTTCAGCTCCGCGCGCCTGTCGCCGCGGCATGACCTGGAGCCGTCGGCCAGCGCCACCGTATCCGCAGGTCCAGGCGTCGGGCCAACGCCTGTCGACCTGCTGCGTCGGCTGCGTGCCCGAACCGCCGGCGACCCGGTCACCCACGTCGAACGGGTACCGGCCCGTGCCGGGGTGCCCGCGCCGTGGCCGCCGTGGGCACCGCCGGAGCTGCGCGACGCGTTCGCCCGTCGCGGCGTCGCCGCACCCTGGCGGCACCAGGCCGAGGCGGCCACCCTCGCGTACGACGGCGGGCACGTCGTCGTCGCCACCGGCACCGCGTCCGGCAAGTCGATGGCGTACCAGCTCCCGGCGCTGGCCACCCTGCTCGCCGACCCCCGGGCCACGGTGCTCTACCTGGCACCGACCAAGGCGCTCGCCGCCGACCAGTTGCGGGCCGTCGCCGGGCTGGAGCTGGAGGGGGTACGCCCCGCCTGCTACGACGGGGACACTCCGCGCGCCGAGCGGGAGTGGATCCGCAGGCACTCCCGGTTCGTGCTGACCAACCCGGACATGCTGCACCACGGCATCCTGCCCGGGCACGCCCAGTGGTCCGGTTTCCTGCGCCGGCTCGCGTACGTGGTGATCGACGAGTGCCACACCTACCGGGGGGTCTTCGGTTCGCACGTGGCGCACGTACTGCGTCGGCTGCGCCGGCAGTGCGCCAGGTTCGGGGCCACCCCCGTGTTCGTGCTCGCCTCGGCGACCTCCGGCGACCCGGCGACCGCGGCCGGGCGACTGACCGGCCTGCCCGTGACGGCCGTCACCGAGGACGCCTCACCGCGCGGCGGGGTCACCTTCGCGCTCTGGGAGCCACCGCTGCTGCCACCCGACTCGGGATCCTCGCCCCCGGTGCCCCCGCAGGCGACAGGCGACCACGACGACCTCCACCAGGTCCGCCGGTCGGCGCTGCGCGAGACCGCGGACCTGCTCGCCGACACGGTCGCCGAGGGGGTACGCACACTCGCGTTCGTCCGCTCCCGCAAGGGCGCCGAGGTGGTGGCCGCCAACGCCCGCCGGGCACTTGACGACGCCGTCCCGGGGCTCGGCGACCGGGTGGCCGCCTACCGGGGCGGCTACCTGCGCGAGGAGCGGCGCGAGCTGGAACGGGCGCTGCTGCACGGCGACCTGCTCGGCCTGGCCTCCACCAACGCGCTGGAGCTGGGCGTCGACCTGATCGGGCTGGACGCCGTGCTGATCTGCGGCTACCCGGGCACCCGGGCGTCGCTGTGGCAGCAGGCGGGCCGCGCCGGGCGCTCCGGGCAGGAGGCACTGGCCGTGCTGGTGGCACGCGACGACCCGCTCGACACCTACCTCGTGCACCACCCGGAGGCGATCTTCGGGGCGCCTGTGGAGGCGACGGTGCTCGACCCGGCCAACCCGTACGTGCTGGCCCCGCAGCTGGCCTGCGCCGCCGTCGAGGCGCCCCTCACCCCTGCCGACCTGTCGCTCTTCGGCGACGGGGCGAAGGAGGCGATCGACGAGCTGGTGGCCGCCGGGGCGCTGCGGCAGCGGCCCACCGGCTGGTACTGGCGGCACCGGGAACGCCCCGAGGTGGACCTGCGCGGCGAGGGCGGCGCACCGGTCTGCGTGGTGGAGTCGGCCACCGGCCGGCTGCTCGGCACCGTCGACGGCGGCTCGTCGCACTTCCTGCTGCACCCCGGCGCTGTCTACCTGCATCAGGGCGTCTCGTACGTGGTGGACGACCTCGACCTCGCCGACGGCTGCGCGCTTGTGCACGTCGAGGAGCCGGACTGGTCCACCCACGCACGGGACGTCACCGACCTGTCAGTGGTGTCGGTGCGCTCCTACGTGGACGCCGGCCCGGTCGGCATGTTCCTCGGCGAGGTGGACGTGACCAGCCAGGTGGTGTCGTACCAGCGGCGGCGGATCGCCACCGGCGAGGTGATCGACACCCGGCCGCTCGACCTGCCCACCCGGGAGCTGCGCACGGTGGCGGTGTGGTTCACGCTGTCGCCGCAGTCGTTGACCTCCGCCGGGGTCCAGCCGGCAGACGTGCCTGGTGCGCTGCACGCCGCCGAACACGCCGCGATCGGCCTGCTGCCGCTGATGGCCACCTGTGACAGGTGGGACATCGGCGGGCTCTCCACGGCCGTGCACCCGGACACGGAGGCGCCGACCGTGTTCGTCTACGACGGGCATCCGGGTGGCGCGGGTTTCGCGGAGCGGGCGTACGGGACGGCGTCGGCGTGGCTGCGGGCCACCCGGGACGCGATAGCGGAGTGCGGCTGCGAGGCCGGCTGCCCGTCGTGTGTGCAGTCACCGAAGTGCGGCAACGGCAACAACCCGTTGTCCAAGCCGGACGCGGTCCGGGTGCTCGACGTGGTCCTCGCGAACCTGCCCGCCTGATCGACCCTTGCATGATTCCACCCGGCACGGGGCACAATGCATGGGAGCGCTTCCATCGATGCCTGTCCTGCTGTTCACCCGCGCCCCGAGGAGGAGCCGTGGCCGACACCATCGCCGAGACCGTCGACCTGCTCTACACCATCGACCAGGAACAACTCACCCTCGACCAGCAGATCGCGCTCGGCTCCGCGCTTGCCGCGCTGGCCCAGGCGGAACGGCTGGAGCAGATCAACGAACGGCTGCGCGGCATCCACCAGGTCCTCAACACGTGGGCGCTGCGCGTCGCGACAGCGGACGGCCGCTGACCTCACGGGCGGGTCGCCGGCACCGATGGTGAGAGCGGGGGCGCGGTTGGTTGCCGGGCTGTGCGAGACTCCGGCGCATCATTCCCCTGAGGAGATCAGATGCAGCTCGACAACTTGCAGAGCCAGCACCAGTTCCACGTCCGCCAGCGGCTGCGGATGATGGTCAACCAGTACGAGGTCCGGGCGGTCTCCCCGGACGGCACCGAGGGTGAGCTGCTCGCGTTCGCGCAGCAGAAGCGGCTCGCCTTCAAGGAGCAGGTGACGATCTACACGGACGACTCGAAGCAGCAGCCCCTGCTCGGCTTCAAGGCCCGTCAGCGCCTCGACCTCGGTGCCACGTACGACGTGACCGACGCTGCCGGGAACGCGATCGGCCTGTTCCGCAAGGACTTCGCCCAGTCGCTGCTGCGGTCGACCTGGCACGTCGAGCAGGCCGGTCTGCCGCAGGTGACGGGTCAGGAGCGCAGCCTGCCGGTTGCCCTGCTGCGCCGGTTCGTCGACTCGCTGTCCTGGCTGCCGTACCACTTCGACTTCACCGCCAATGGCCAGCCGGCCTTCACCGTGGTGAAGAAGTGGGGCCTGCGCGACAAGTACGTCGTCGAGGTGCAGAACCCGCAGCTCGACCGCCGCCTCGTCATCGCGATGGCCGTGGCGCTCGACGCGCTCCAGTCGCGCTGACGGTCCAGCCCCTGTGCGCCGCCCGCCGCTGATCCGCGGCGGGCGGCGCGCTGGCGGGCGGCCCGTTGACGCACGGCCCGTTCGCCCGCGGCCCGTTCGCCCGCGGCCCGTTCGCCCGCGGCCCGTTCGCGCGCGGCCCGTTCGCGCGCGGCCCGTTCGCGCGCGGCCCGTTCGCGCGCGGCCCGTTCGCGCGCGGCCCGTTCGCGCCGGCGCGTCAGATGCCTGCTCAGCCGCGCAGCGGGCCGGCCCGGGCCGTCGACGCCGCGACCCGGGACATTCCGGGTAGGGGCGTGAACGCCACCTCGACGGTCACCAGCAGGTCCAGCCCGTCGAGGCGACAAGCGGTCAGCCGGCCCCCGTTGCGTCCGGCGATGTCACCTGCCAACGCGCAGGCCCTCCCGTCGCCGTCGAGTGCCCGGGCGGCGCCGGCCAGGGCGCCGAGATCGGCTGCCACCGCTGCCCGTTGACGCGCCATCCCGGCGGCGGCGACGGCCGCGCCGAACGTCCCGAACAGCACGAAGACCAGCCCGATCGCCAGGATCAGGACTGTCGCACCGCCTCGCTCCGCCTCCAACCGACAGTCATCGAGTCGGTTGGCGTCAGGGGTGTGCCTGAAGCGACGCGACGAGCCGTCAGTTCGTCGCAGGCCGAGGCGGTCCGGCGAGCAGTCAGTTCGTCGCACTGCCGTCCCCCTCGGCAGCGCCCGGTTCCATCGCGGCGACAGCGGTGGCGGACACGGTGATCCGCCCAAGCCGGCCGCCCAGCGTCCGGACGGGTGCGCGGACCGTCGCCCGCACCCGCTCACCGTCGACGGACACCGACACCTCCGCGTCCGGCGGCCCCGTGGGCCCGCCTCCCCCGCCCCGGGCGGCGGCCAGTGCCGCCTCCCGGGCGGTGTG
This sequence comes from Micromonospora sp. NPDC047521, assembly GCF_055587305.1. Taxonomy (NCBI): domain Bacteria; kingdom Bacillati; phylum Actinomycetota; class Actinomycetes; order Micromonosporales; family Micromonosporaceae; genus Micromonospora; species Micromonospora sp. NPDC047521. The sequence goes on from NZ_JBVJGN010000002.1 coordinate 159,260, forward strand.
CAGACAACGTGCCTGGGTGCTGACGGCGTTGACCGCGGTCAGCCCGGCAAGCAGGAGCAGGAGCAGCGCCGGCAGACCGGCCGCCAGTTCGGCGGTGAACGACCCTCGGTCCCCGCTGGCGGCCCGTACCGCAGCGCGGATTCTGAACCCACCACCAGCCGCACGCCCGGACCTCCGATCGCGGCCGGCCTGCCGGCGCCCGATCACTTCAACGCCCGGTCGATGACGGCGGTCAGGGCCGACTGGACGTTGCCTGACGTCAGCACCTTCAGCAGGATCCCGGCGAACGCGACAGCGGCGAGCGTGCCGACGGCGTACTCGGCCGTGTTCATCCCGGCGTCGCCCCGCAGGCGACCGATGAGTTTGCGCATGGCTGTTCCCTTTCTCGATGGGTCAGAGCACGTCGCCGAGGACAGCGACGATCACCGGCACCAGGCCGGCGAGAATGAACGCGGGCAGGAAGCAGAGCCCCAACGGCAGCACGATGAGCACGCCCGCCCGGCGGGCCGACGCCTCGGCGGCCGTGCCCCGGTCGGCGCGCAGGTCGTCGGCGAGCCGGGTCAGCGCACCGGCCAGGGCGGCACCACTGTTTGCCGAGCGCAACGCGGCCGATGCCAGCCGCTCCGCACCCGGCACCCCGTCGAGCGCGGACCACGCCTCCGCCGGACCGCCACCGAGTAGCAGGGTGCGACCGACCCGGGCCAGCCTGCCGGCGAGCGGACCGTCCAACGCCTCCGCGACGGCCAGCACCGAACGGTCCACCGGAGCCCCGGCCCGCATCGCCGCGGCCAACAGGTCGGCGGCGAGCGGCAGGTCGACGGCCTCCCGAAGCCGGCGTCTGCGGACGGCCGGCGGTTCGATCCGCCGCAGGCCCACATCCAGCAGGTACGCGGCCAGGGCCCCGCCGAGCAGCCCGAACCACCCTTCGATCACCACAGCCACGGCGAGCCCACCCAGGCCCGCCGCGAGCCGGATGGCGTCCGGCCGCCACCGCCTGGCTGTCTTCCGCCGGTCGACCGGCGGGCACCCGGTTTCCGGCCTGCTCACCGGCCCGCGCTGGCGCGGTCGGAGTGGTGCCACGAAGAGGGCAGCGACCACCAGACCGACGGCCACGAGCAGCACCGGGGACATCAGGCGGCCTGCCCCGGGGTGGCGCCCAGCCGCTCGGCCCAGAGCAGACCGACGACCTGGAGGGCGACCGCGACGATCGCGCAGATGCCGCCGACCGTGTCGTGCAGGAGCACCGCCACGGGATCGACGCCGATCCCGTACCCGAGCCCGATCCCGCCGACCGGAAGCGCCGCCAACAGCCAGGCCGTGGCCCTGGCGCCAGCCGCCTGTGCCGCGGCGGCGGCGAGCCCTCGGTCGGTGGCCCGCGCGTCCGCCTCGATCCGCTCGACGAGTTCCGCCAGGGGTGCGCCCGTCCGGTCCGCCAGCCGCACCGCAGCCGAGGTCAGCTGGCGGAGCCGGTCCGAGCCGCCGACCGAGGCGATGTCGATGGCCGACGGCGCGGGCAGGCCGGCCCGCAGGTCCGCAGCGAGGCCACAGAGCTGGTCCAACGCACGCCGCCGGACCCGGTCGGCGCGCCGGTTGGCTCGCCGACGCAACAGGCCACGCACGATCAACGTGCCGTACCCGCCCACCGCGACGCCGCCGACCGGACCGGCGACCACGGCACCGGCACCGGCCCCCACCAGGCAGACCAGCAGCAGTACGCGCGCCGGTCGTGCCCCTGCGGTCGCGGTCGCGCGCGACCCGCCACCAACTCGGTCGGCGACCCGTGGGTCATCGTTGCCGACATCCCTTGGCAGGACCGTCGGCATCGCAATCGCGTTGCGGCTCAGCTCGTCCGCTTCCCGGGCGATGCGACTGTCGGCCAGGTCGACTGACGGGCCGATCAGACGATCGATATCGGGCTCCCCGACACCGATCGTCGGCACGGCCACGGAGCCGTCGGTGCGGGGGGCCGCGTCCAGGACCACCGCTCCCGGCCGGGTGGTGCCGGCGGGGCGACGGAGGTCCCGGCGGGTCGGCGGACGGGCCGGGCCCGGCGGACGCGTCGGGCCGCCCTCCCCCGCCCATCTCGTGCCGCTCAGAGTGTCCCGCGTGTAGGGGGCGGCCAGCGTCCGTCCGCCACCGGCGGTCGGCGGTCGCGGCGAAGCGGTGGTCGGACGGCCAGAAGGTGGCGGATCTCCGGGCGTGCGGCCCAGTTCCCTCACCCACTGCACGAGAGCCTCATCCGGATCAGCGCCGGCGGTGCCTCCACCCCCGGCCAGCACCCGACGGCGGCGGGCCCGGACGGTCCGCACCGGCCACGCCACCAGAACCGCGGCGCCCACGAGCAGCACCACCACAAACATCGTTCCGCCGGTCATGCCGGACCCGCCGTTCCGGGCCACGGCTCACCGAGGATCGGTGGCACCGCCACGCCACGCTCGTGCAGCAGCGCCGCCAGCGCACGGGCCGCCTGCCCCAGACCACGACCACGCACCCAGGCGGGGACCACCGTGACCAGCCGGTCCGGCCCCTCCGGGAGCAACAGACAGATCGACTCCAGGACCCGCCCACGGTCGCCACGTCGTACCTGAAAAAGGACCTGCAACGCGGCGACCACCTGGGCGTGCAGCGCGGCCCGGGGCAGCCCGCCCAGCATGCCGAGCGCCTCCAACCGCGCCGGTACGTCGGACGGCGCGTTGGCGTGCAACGTGCCGGCGCCGCCGTCGTGGCCGGTGTTGAGCGCGGCCAGCAGATCGACCACCTCACCGCCCCGGCACTCGCCCACCACCAGCCGGTCGGGCCGCATCCGCAGCGCCTGCCGGACCAGGTCCCCGAGACTGACCACGCCCGACCCCTCGACGTTGGCGGTACGTGCCTGGAGCCCCACCACGTGCGGATGCCCGGGGCGCAGCTCGGCGGCGTCCTCCACCAGCACGATCCGCTCGGTCGCCGGCACCAGGGCGAGCAGTGTGTTGAGCAGGGTCGTCTTGCCCGAACCGGTGCCCCCGGACACCAGGTACGCCAGCCGGGCGGCGACCACGGCAGCGAGCACGGGAGCCACAGGTCGGGGCACAGTCCCCTGGCGCACCAGCTCGTCGAGGGTGAACGGCCGGTGCCGGAACGTACGCAGCGACAGATAGGGACCCTCGGTCGCCACCGGCGGCAGCACGGCGTGCAACCGGGTGCCGTCGGCCAGCCGGGCGTCCGCGTACGGGGAGCCGTCGTCGAGCCGACGTCCGGCGCTGGCGATGAGTCGCTGCGCCAACCGGCGGACGTCCTCCACTGTGCCCACCGGTACCGGGACCTGGTGCAGCCCCGCTCCCCGGTCGACCCACACGCGGACGCCGTTGACCAGTACGTCGGTCACCTCCGGATCGGCCAGCAGCGGCGCCAGCGGCCCGGCGCCGACCAGGTCGTCGTGCACCCGGTCAGCGATGCGCAGCACGGCGGTGTCGCCGAGCACCGCGGCGGCGGGTTCCGCGCGTACGGCGGACACGATCGCCGCAGGCGTGACCGGGGTGGTGGCACCGGCGATGCGCTGCCGCACCCGGGCGGCGAGGGAGGGGTCGTCCGGCCGGCCCGTCATGCCGCACCTGCCGCCGGTACGCCGGTGAGGTTGGCGACTATCCGTTGGCAGAGCGCCGCCAGTGGCCCCTTCCCGGCGGCGGCGGGCGCCTCGCCCCGCTCCAACCCCCGACACAGCCCCGGCTCGGGGCGCAGCGTGCCGGCGAGGGGCAGCCCGAGCGCCCGCGCCACCTCGGTGGCACGTAACCGGCCCGGGGCGGGCCCGCGCACCACCACCGAGAGCGCGGTGCAGTGCGGGGCGGCGGCCGCCACCACCCGGGCGGCAGCGGCGACGGCGCGCAACTCCGCAGGTACGACGACGTACGCCTGGTCAGCCGCCTGCAACGCGACCACGGCGGCGTCGTCCAACTGCCGGGGCAGGTCGATGACCACGAAGTCCCGGCCACGTCGGGCGGCGTCGACTGTCGCCGCCATCGCCGACGCGGGCAACGCCAGCAGGTCGCCGCGATCCCAGGAGAGCACCACCAGGTCGCCCCGGCTGGGCAGCGCCCGGACCAGCGCCGGGGCGTCGACCCGCCCGTCGGCGCCACTGAGCGACGGCCAGCGCAGCCCCTCCAACTGCTCCCAACCGAGTACGAGGTCGAGACCACCGCCGAGCGGATCGGCGTCGACGAGCAGAGTGCGCAGCCGCGCCCGCGCCGCGGTGACCGCCAGGCCACCGGCGAGAACACTCGCGCCGGCGCCCCCGCGCCCACCGAACAGCGCCACGATCCGCGCGCCGGAGCCGTCAGCATCACCGGGACTCTGCTCGGCGAACCGGTCCACCAGCCACGGTTCGGCAGTCGGCAACGTGGCGACATGCTCGGCGCCGATCAGCTCGGCGATCTGCCAGCCAGGGTCGAGCTGACCGGCCCGGCCCACCAGCACCAGCCGGGGCCGATGGGGCAACCGGGCCCGCAGGCACGACTGCGCCTGGTCGGCGCCGAGCAGGACCAGAGGCGCGGGAAGCCAGCGGGTACGGGCCGCCGCCGGATCGGCGGCGAGCTCCACCTCGGTGCCGCCGGCGGCGGCGAGCCGGAGCAGATCGTCGAGCAGGTCATCGTCGCCGGTGACGAGCAGGGGTAGCCGTCTGATCGGGGATGGAACGGAGGTACGGGGCGGCATCGCGGCCTCCAGCGGTCGGCTCGGTTGTGCCGCCGACACTGCTCTCGACCAGCCCTCGCTGAACGCCCCTGACGGGCCTTCTGTGGATAACTGGGGCGCCTGTGGACAACGCCCGCCGGGACAATGGATCTGCTATGCGCGAGGATTGCCGCGCAGCCCGCACGGCGATCAACTCCTCGCCGAAGTGCCCCGCACGACCACCGAACCCGTCGCCCGGTTCACGGTCCGCGAATCCGAACCTCCACGGCAGCGTCGGATAGCCTGCACCGACCGCGACGACACGGAGCCCGACAATGAAGCTGCCGCCCGGAGCCACCGGCTTCAACCGGCCGCTTGCTTGAGGCCGTGAAGGCGTTCGCCGCCTCGGGCAGGCCGCCGAGCTTGTGATTGGTCGTCTGGATCGAGCGGCAAGCACGTGGTGGGGCCAGACCCGCCGGCAGTCGGCCACTGCCGTACAGCCGCAGAACCGCCCACAGACGGGCCGGAGGACGAACTGTGAGCTGCGGTGGAGCGCTCCCCGGAAAGGGACGACCCCCGTCGGGGGGAGACGGGGGTCGTCGATGGTTCGGCTCCGGGGGGGTCGAGCCGAACCACTCAGCGGTCACGGGGGGTGCAACCGCCGAGGGTCTGTCTGTTTTCGTGGATGTGAAAGCTCGTCGTACCGACAAGTCTGCCTGAGCGCGCCCGTCACGTCGAGTGGTGCCGTCTCCACTCAGTGCGAAAATATCCTCGCGCAGTGTGAGCGTGATCACGCGGAGCGGAGATGGCGGTGCCGGCCCGCAGGTCTGAGGGGTGGCGTGACCCCGGGCACCCGCCGACGATAGACCATCGGGCTAGACTTTCGCGCCGTGGGCCGAAGTGCCGCTTTCTTCGATCTGGACAAGACCGTCATCGCCAAGTCGAGCGCCCTGGCGTTCGGTAGGCCGTTCTACCGGGACGGGCTGATCACCCGGCGTGACGTGGTCAAGTCGGCGTACGCGCAGCTGATGTTCCGGCTGGGCGGCACCGACGAGCAGACCATGGCCCGAACACGGGACTACCTGGCTGCGCTCTGCAAGGGCTGGCAGGTGGAGCAGGTCCGTCAGATCGTCGCGGAGACGCTGCACGAGCTGATCAACCCTTACGTGTATGCCGAGGCCGCCGCCCTGATCGAGGAGCATCAGGCTGCCGGTCGGGACGTGGTGCTGGTCTCCGCGTCCGGTGAGGAGATGGTCCGGCCGATCGGTGAGCTGCTCGGGGTGACCGACGTGATCGCCACCCGGATGACGGTGCGCGACGGCCGGTACAGCGGCGAGGTGGAGTTCTACGCGGCGGGTCCGAGCAAGGTCGAGGCGGTCACGGAGTTGGCCGCCCTGCGGGACTACGACCTTGCCGACTCGTACGCCTACTCCGACTCGTACAGCGATCGTCCGTTGTTGGAGTGCGTGGGGCACCCGAGTGTGGTGAACCCGGATCGGCAGTTGCGGCGGCTGGCGTCGGAGAACGCGTGGCCGGTGTTGGAGTTCCGGCACCCGATCCCGCTGGGCCGCCGGCTGCGGGAGCGGCCCGCCGTCCCGGTGGCCGCGGCGGCTCTGGGTGTCGGTGTGGGCGTGGCCATCGGCATCGCCTGGTACGGCAGGCACCGGCGCACCCGCGCCGCCACCACTGCCTGACGGGTCGCGGCCACGAGCCGTGGTCGACGCCGCCGAGGGCGGGCGGTCGACAGGTGGGGTCAGGCGGCGGCGAGGATCTCGTCGCCGATGGCGGTGAGCTGGTCGGCGCCGACCTCGACGGCGGCCATGTAGTGGCGCAGCCAGGAGCGCAGCCCGTCGGGGGTACCGGTGGCGAAGGCGCCGGCAGAGCCGACGTACTCCGGTTCGCGGTCGCGGTGACCGACGTCGACGGCGAGCAGGCCGCGCGGGTCGAGGCCGCTGGAGAGCAGCACCAGGCGGGCGGCGCCGCGGGCCACCACGCCGGACGGGCCGGCGAACGGGCGCAGGTTGAGCAGTTCCCCGTGTACGACGGCGGCGAGCACCAGCGGGGAGACCTTCGTGCCGCCGGCGACCAGCCCGGCGAGCCCGTCGAGTCGGGCGGCGACGACCGGGTCGGCCACCGGGCGGCCCAGTTCGGCCTCCGGCACGATGTCGCGGGCGGCGAGGACGTGCAGTTTGGCGAGGGCCTGCCGGGGTGCCCTGGGCCAGAGTTCGCTCAGCCCGGGCAGCGCACCGGCGACCCGCAGCGCCCCTTGGAGCACGGGGTCGGTGACGGTGCCGGCCCGGACCTCTTCGCGCTCGTGCACGGCCCCTTCGAGGGCGGCGCTGGCCACCGCCGAGCGCAGGCTGACCTCGGCCGCGACCTGTCCGCCGTTGCGGCGCAGCGCACGGTGCCCGAGCGCCTGGTCGAAGCGCTCCCGGGCCTGGTCGACGGCGGATGCGATGTCGGCTAGCGCGAGCAGCGGGGCGAGCGGATCGGTGGTCACCCGCCCACGCTAGCGACCCGTCCCGGCGTCACGGGGCGCACCCGCCCGCATCGCGACCCGGACCACCCGGTCCGGGTCGAGGTCGATCAAGGCGTACCCGCCGGGTCCGGGCACGAACGGGCCGTCGGGCGCGCGCCGGTGGCCGCTCGGCGCGACGGAGTGGGCAGCGCTCGCCGCTCGGGGACACCACGACTACCCTCATCCGCAGCGAGACGCAGGTCACCACCCCGAGGACGAGGAGTCACGGCATGAGCGAGGCATTGGCAAATCTGCTGAACGAGACGCGCCAGTTCCCCCCGCCAGCCGAACTCGCCGCGCACGCCAACGTCACAGTCGACGCGTACGCCGAGGCGCAGAGCGACAGGCTCGCGTTCTGGGCGAAGCAGGCCGACCGGCTGGCCTGGTCGAAGAAGTGGGACGAGGTCCTCGACTGGTCGAATCCGCCGTTCGCGAAGTGGTTCGTCGGCGGGCAGCTCAATGTGGCGTACAACTGCCTGGACCGGCACGTCGAGGCGGGCCTCGGCGACAAGGTCGCGATCCACTGGGAGGGCGAGCCCGGTGACACCCGCACCATCACGTACGCGGATCTGCACGAGCTGACCTGCCGCGCGGCGAACGCGCTCACCGACCTGGGGGTGACGGCCGGCGACCGGGTGGCGATCTACCTGCCGATGATCCCGGAGGCAGCGGTGGCGATGCTGGCGTGCGCCCGGATCGGCGCGGCGCACAGTGTGGTCTTCGGCGGTTTCTCCGCCGACTCGCTGAGCAACCGCATCCAGGACGCCAGCGCCAAGGTCGTCATCACCGCGGACGGCGGTTACCGGCGGGGCAAGCCGTCGGCGTTGAAGCCGACGGTGGACGAGGCGGTGGCGAGCTGCCCGTCGATCGAGCACGTGCTCGTGGTCCGCCGCACCGGCGAGGAGGTCGCCTGGTCGGAGAAGGACCACTGGTGGCACGAGACCGTCGAGACGGCGTCGGCCGAGCACACGGCGCAGCCGTTCGACGCCGAGCACCCGCTGTTCATCCTGTACACCAGCGGCACCACGGCCCGGCCGAAGGGCATCCTGCACACCACCGGCGGCTACCTCACGCAGGCGTCGTACACCACGCACGCGGTCTTCGACCTGAAGCCGGAGACTGACGTCTACTGGTGCACCGCCGACATCGGCTGGGTCACCGGGCACTCCTACATCGTGTACGGGCCGCTCTCCAACGGCGCCACCCAGGTGATGTACGAGGGCACCCCGGACACGCCGCACAAGGGCCGGTTCTGGGAGATCGTCGACAGGTACAAGGTGAGCATCCTCTACACGGCTCCCACCCTGATCCGGACGATGATGAAGTGGGGCGAGGACATCCCGGCCGGCTTCGACCTGTCGTCGCTGCGCCTGCTGGGCAGCGTCGGCGAGCCGATCAACCCCGAGGCGTGGATGTGGTACAGGCAGCACGTCGGCCGGGGTGAGCTGCCCATCGTGGACACCTGGTGGCAGACCGAGACGGGCTCGATCATGATCTCCCCGCTGCCCGGGGTGACGGCGGCGAAGCCGGGTTCGGCGATGACGCCGCTGCCGGGCATCGTGGCCGACGTGGTGGACGACCAGGGCCAGTCGGTGCCGAACGGCGGTGGCGGTTACCTGGTGCTGCGTGAGCCCTGGCCGTCGATGCTGCGCACCATCTGGGGTGACGACAACCGGTTCATCGAGACGTACTGGTCGCGGTTCGAGGGCATGTACTTCGCCGGGGACGGCGCGAAGAAGGACGACGACGGGCACATCTGGCTGCTCGGCCGGGTGGACGACGTGATGCTGGTGTCCGGGCACAACATCTCGACGACCGAGGTGGAGTCGGCGCTGGTGTCGCACCCGTCGGTGGCCGAGGCGGCGGTGGTCGGCGCGACGGACCCGACTACCGGTCAGGCGATCGTCGCGTTCGCCATCCCGCGCGGCAGCACGGACATCGCCGGCGAGGCCGGTGAGCAGCTCATCTCTGACCTGCGCAACCACGTGGCGAAGACGCTCGGCCCGATCGCCAAGCCGCGGCAGATCATGCTGGTGCCGGAGCTGCCGAAGACCCGCTCCGGCAAGATCATGCGCCGGTTGCTGCGGGATGTGGCGGAGAACCGGTCGCTCGGCGACGTGACCACGTTGCAGGACTCGTCGGTGATGGAGCTCATTTCTTCCGGGATGAGCGGCGCCAAGTCCGACGAGGACTGACGGCAGGCGTACCCCCGTCGGGGGTGGCGGTCCGGACGGACCGTCACCCCCGTCGTCGTTTGTGGAGGTACGACCGGAAGCGCTCCCAGCCAATCTCGGACATCGACTGTCCAGGCAAGGACGCACAGATAACGCATCGATCACGATCCCGCCGTTTGGCTTGTTTCTCATTTAGTTTCACGCGCGTCAGGTGTTGTCGATGCGCCCTCACCGCGTCTCGGGACCGCCGACGTCCTCAGCCCATGCCGAGAACGGAGTGGCATGAACAAGAACTCCCATCCGGGGTCGCGCCGACGAATACTCGTCGCGCTACCCGCCATCGCCCTCGCGGCCACCACACTGACCGTGGGTGGCAGCGCGGCGGCCCAGTCGGCGTCCGGCACCCCTCGGGCGGTGATCGGCGCCGACGAGTACTACATCAACTACGCCGAGCCCGAGGTGCAGCCCGACAGCACCGGCCGCGAGGTGAAGGGCAAGGGCGGCGTGTACGCGCCCGCCGGCGACGCGGCCCGCGCATTCGACCGCAAGCACGCCCGGGGTAACCCGGTCACCGCCAAGCAGTTGGCGAAGATCGAGGCCAAGTCGATCCAGACCGGCAAGAACCCCCGCAAGATCAAGCAGGCGCCGACCACGCAGACGGCGAAGCTGCTGACGCTGCTTGTCGAGTTCAACGACAAGGCCAACGACGACTTCACGAACGTGATGGTCCCGAAGACCGTGTTCGAGGACCGCACCTGCGTGCCGGGCACCGTGCAGAACGGGCCGAAGCACAACAAGATCCCGGACCCGGGCCGGCTGCCGCACGAGGACAACAACTCGATGTGGGTGCCGGACTTCTCGCCGTCGCACTACAACAAGATGCTGTACAGCAAGAAGGGCATCACCGAGCGGGTCCGCACGGACCTCAGGGGCCCGGACGGCAAGAAGGGCATCGACATCTCGGGCCGCACCATGCACAACATGTACCTGGAGATGTCCAAGAACGCGTACACGGTGGACGGGCAGGCCAGCCCGTGGATCACCGTGCCGCACTCCGAGGGCTGGTACGCGGCCAACCGCTGCACCCAGGACGAGAACGGCAACTGGGTCCCCGGCCGGGAGCAGTCGATGAACGGCCACCCGGACAACCCGGCCGGCGCGGGCCGGCTGGCGGGCGACGCGATCGAGGCGCTCGCCGCGAAGGACCCGAACTTCCCGTGGGCCGACTACGACATCGAGGACCAGGCTGACCGCGACGGTGACGGCAACCTCTTCGAGCCGGACGGCGTGATCGACCACCTCGTGCTGGTGCACGCCGGGCAGGGCAAGTCGCGCGGCGGCGGCGACCAGGGCGTGTACGCCGTCTGGGCGCACTCCTCCTCGGTTCCGGGTGGCTACACCATCCCGGGCACCAACCTGAAGGTGTCGAACTACATCGTGCAGCCGGAGGACGCCGGCGTCGGCGTCTTCGCCCACGAGTTCGGCCACGACCTGGGCCTGCCGGACCTCTACGACACCTCCGGCAACGCCGACTCCGACGTGGACTTCTGGGACCTGATGGCCTCGGGCTCGCACTCCGGTGAGATCTTCCAGGCGCTGCCGACCCACATGGGCATCTGGGACAAGTGGGTGCTCGGCTGGGCCGACCCGCTGACCATCCGCCCCGGCTCGAACCCGCGTGAGGTCAAGCTCGGCCAGACCTCGCGTACGCCTATCGACTCCGAGGACGGCATCAAGGTCGACCTGCCGGACAAGATCACGACGCTTGCCACGCCGCACAGCGGCACCAAGATGTGGCACAGCAACAACGACCAGAGCTGGGCGGACGTCAAGCTGAGCCGGTCGGTCGACGTTCCGGCCGCCGCCGACGCCAAGTTCTGGATGTGGAACAACTACATCATCGAGGAGGACTGGGACTACGGCTTCCTCGAGCTGTCCACCGACGGCGGCACGACCTGGACCGAGCAGAAGGTCTACGCCGAGGACGGCACCGTGGTCACCACCCCGGACAACTACGGTGACCCGAACGGCCGGATGAACGACTTCGGCGGCAAGAAGTACGGCCTGACCGGCAGCACCGACGGCTGGCGGCACGACTACGTCGACCTGTCGGCGTACGCCGGGACGACCGTCCAGGTCCGGCTGCGTCTCGCCACCGACGAGGCGTTCGAGGAGCGCAACTGGTTCGTCGACGACTTCTCGGTCACCGGCGGCGGCGCCACCACCTGGAGCGACGACGTCGAGGGCGGCGACAACGGCTGGACCGCCACCGGCGGCACCTTCGTCGACACCACCGGCGCCGGCTGGAAGGTCTCCGGGGGCGTCGAGACCCACGCGCACTACTACCTGGCCGAGTGGCGCAACTTCGACGGCTTCGACAAGGGCCTGAAGTACGCGTACGACACGATCTACTCCCACGAGGCGTGGAAGGTGGACCGGATCTCGTACAACGCGCCGGGCATGCTGGTCTGGTACCGGGACACCGCGCTCGGCGACGTCAACCACGTCACCGGTCAGATGACCGCGCTGCCCAGCTACGGCGCGAAGGGTGGGCTCCTGATCGTGGACTCGCACTTCGACCCGTACCGGCGTACCGGCGAGGCGGCGGTGAAGGACCCGTCGGTGACGGACAACCTGCCCAGCCGTCCGCAGTCGGCGAACGCGGCCTTCGGCCTCCAGAAGACGTACCCCTTCACGGAGTGCCTGGAGGCGGCGGACGAGCCGTACAGCGAGTACTGCACGAAGTTCAAGGCGCAGAAGCCGGTGAAGGCCTTCACCGACGCCAAGGGCTGGTACCCGGGCATCGAGATGCGGGACGGGGCTCCGTACGCCCGCGACAACGACGCCTCGGTGGTGCTCCCGTCGCGGAACAACGCGCCGTACACCACCCGGGTGACCAACCCGGACGGTAGCCCGGCGCCGGAGTTCTACGGCGTGACGCTGGGCGGCGGCGCGATCGTCCTGGGCACCGGTAACCCCGGTGACGCGGGCGTGAACTTCGGCGTCTCGCTGACGGTGAAGAAGGCCGCGAAGGACAACTCGTCGGCCACGATCTTCGTCACCCCGGCGAAGAAGTGACGGTTTCCCGCTGGGGCGACTGACAACAGCGGTATCGGTGGGGCCGGTGGGCGGAGACGCCCCCGGCCCCACTGCCGTACGGCCGATCAAATTGATCGAAAATCGTCGTTGTAAAGACGTTCGGACGAGCCGGGCTGGCCAGCGTGGCTGATGAAGCGTGGGTGTGTGACGGAGAAAAGCACGGCGAACAAAATCTTGCAACAAATCGACGCGTGCATCTTCCCACCTGTCCCAGCAGTGTCTATGTTCACCATTGGTCCCACTCGTGGGATCGATCTCCCGCCGGCCTGTACCCCCGTTGGGCCGGTTCCCTCACACCGGAGGTACCACGTGCGCAAAGTCGCAGTGGGTCTGATCGGGCTCTCACTGACGGCGACGGGTCTTGCTTTCGGCCCGTCCGCCTCGGCGGCGCCTCAGCCCAAACTGCCGGCAGCAGCACCGGCCGCTGCCGAACCGCAGATGCTGAAGGACGAGCTCCCCGACAAGCTCGAGGAGAAGCGTCGCGAGCTGCGGGAGCAGGGTCTCAGCGACGTGCTGAGCGGTCGCAGCAAGCCGATCGAGCGCAACGGAAGCAAGGTCGTCAAGGTCGGGAAGGTCGGCAAGGCGGGCGGCAACGCCAACGCCCGCACCGCTGGCGCACCGGCCACCCAGGATCAGTACGTCGAGCTTGAGCGTGAGCGGACCGACAAGATCTTCGTGATCCTTGCCGAGTTCGGCGACGAGCGGCACCCGTCCTACCCGGACAAGGACATGAACCCGGACATCGCCGGACCGGCGACGTTCGACGGGCCGCTGCACAACAAGATCCCGCAGCCCAACCGGGCCGTGGACAACTCCACGATCTGGCAGCCGGACTTCAGCCCGGAGCACTACCGCCAGGTCTACTTCGGTACCAACCCCGGCGACGAGTCACTGAAGCAGTACTACGAGGCCCAGTCCTCCGGCCGGTACACGGTCGAAGGCCAGGTCACCGACTGGGTGAAGGTCCGGTACAACGAGGCCCGCTACGGTCGTTCCGACGACCCGATCGCGGACGCGGACACGGAAAACAAGGCCAACGACCCCGCCGTCTGCGCGGACAACGTCTGCTCGAACACCTGGGCCCTGATCCGCGACGCCGCCAACCAGTGGGTCGCCGACCAGAAGGCCAAGGGCCGGACGGACGCGCAGATCGCCGAGGAGATGCGGTCCTACGACCAGTGGGACCGGTTCGACTACGACGGTGACGGCGACTTCAACGAGTCGGACGGCTACATCGACCACTTCCAGATCGTCCACTCCGGCGGCGACCAGGCCGACGGTGACCCGCAGCAGGGTGAGGACGCCATCTGGAGCCACCGCTGGTCGGCGTTCAACAGCTCGCCCGTGGGTCCGCCGAACTTCCCGATCGGTGGCACCCAGATCGGCAACACCGGCGTCTGGATCCGCGACTACACGATCCAGCCGGAAAACGGTGGCCGCAGCGTCTTCTACCACGAGTACGGCCACGACCTGGGCCTGCCGGACGACTACGGACCGGCCGACAACAGCAACGAGCATTGGACCCTGATGGCCCAGAGCCGGCTCGGTGCCAAGAACGACCCGGCCATCGGCGACCGCGGTGGCGACCTCGGTGCCTGGAACAAGCTCCAGCTCGGCTGGCTCGACTACGAGGTAGTGGTCGCGGGCCAGAAGCGCACGCTGCCGCTCGGCCCGCAGGAGTACAACTCGGACAAGGCCCAGGCCGCCGTGGTGGTGCTGCCCCAGCGGGAGTACACGTTCAACTACGGCGCGCCGTTCGAAGGTTCCAAGCAGTACTTCTCCGGTAACGACGACAACCTCGACAGCTCGATGACGAGGACGTTCGACCTCACCGGCAAGTCCTCGGCGGCGCTGTCGCTCAAGGGCAAGTACAGCATCGAGGCCGGCTACGACTACCTCTACTTCGAGGGGTCCACGGACGGCGGTCAGAGCTGGTCCGACCTGAGTGGCACCGTCAACGGCAAGCCTTTCGGTGTCGACGGCGCCGGACGCCCGGCTCTCTCGGGCACCAGCAACGGCGCATGGGCGGACATCAACGTCTCGCTCAACTCGCTCGCTGGCAAGTCTGCGCAGGTTCGCCTGCACTACGTCACCGACGGTGGCGTGTCCGAGGGTGGCTTCTTCGGTGACGCGATCACCGTGACCGCCGACGGGCAGACCGTGTTCACCGACGGCGCCGAGACCGCCGACGCGGGCTGGACCTTCGACGAGTTCGAGACGGTCGGGGCGACCTACACCCGGCTGTTCGACAACTACTACATCGCCGGCAACCGGTCGTACGTCTCGTACGACAAGTACCTGAAGACCGGCCCGTACTTCTTCGGCTACGCGAACACCCGCCCGGACTGGGTGGACCACTACGCGTACCAGGAGGGCCTGCTCATCTCGTACTGGAACACCCGCTGGTCGGACAACAACACCGCCCCGGCGTCGGAGTCCAACCCGGGCGGTCACCCGGGTGAGGGTCGCAACCTGTACATCGACGCGCACCCGCGCCCGATCTACAACCTCACCGGCGCTCCGTGGCGGGCCCGCGTCCAGGTCTACGACGCACCGTTCAGCCTCAAGAAGGCCGACTCGTTCACCCTGCACCTCAACAGCCAGCCGCAGTACATCCGCGGTCAGGCTGCCGAGCCGCTGTTCGACGACACCAAGAAGTACTTCTACGAGGAGCTGCCGAACCACGGCGTCAAGCTCCCCGCAGCCGGTGTCAAGATCAAGGTTCTGGAGCAGGACGGCACCTCGATGAAGATCCGGATCAGCTGACCACTGATCCCGCACCACCAAGCGACGCCCGGGCAGTTCTTCTGCCCGGGCGTCGCCCCTTTGTCCAGCCGGGAACCGTTCGACCTGCTGGAACGTCTCACCACCGTGCCCCTCGCCCCCCGCGTCACGATCCTCGCCGCGCTCCTCCTGCTGCCCCTGACCGCCTGCGCCGAGCCGCACGCCAGCGACAGCGCCTCCTCGGCCTCCAGCACTCCGACGCCGACCGCGCCTGCCCCGTCCGAGCCCGTCCCGACCGTCGCCGCCCCGACCGGATCCGCCTCCCCGGTGCCCCCGCCCGGACGCACCACTCCACCGCCCCTGTCCCGCACCGTCCCGCCGACCATCCCCGCCGTGCCGAAGCCGCCCAAGCCGACGGATCCGACCGACAAGCGAGCGTCCGACCTGGTCTCCGGCCACATCACCCGCGGTGGATCAGGCCCCTGCTACGGGCTCGTCTCCGAGGACGGCATCGAGTACGCGGTGCACGGCACCGGCTCCGGCAAACTGACCGAGGGCAGCTTCGTCACCCTCCGGGTCATCTCCCGATCCTCCGAGGTCGACTGCGGACCGGGCGTCCCCGTCAGCATCGTCACCCGGTGACCCGCCGGCACCGAGTCCCCCGCCGGTAGGGGACAACCCGGGATTCTCCCTGTTCACCGCGACCACCAGGGTCATCTGAGGCATCCGGGTCCTAGGCTGTCTGCCATGACCGACCAGCGCGGCGGAGCCGTCGACGAGTCCTGTGTCCTCACCGAGGGGCCGTGGACGCACCGTTTCGTCGGCGCCAACGGCACCCGGTTCCACGTGGTCGAGGCCGGCACCGGTCCGATGGTGCTCTTCCTGCACGGCTTCCCGGAGCACTGGTGGGCGTGGCACCAGATGCTCCCGGCCGTCGCCGACGCCGGCTTCCGGGCGGTCGCCGTCGACCTGCGCGGCTACGGCGCCAGCGACAAGCCACCCAGGGGGTACGACGGCTACACCCTCGCTGCCGACATCGCCGGGCTGATCCGGGCGCTCGGTGAACGGTCCGCGACACTTGTCGGCAGCGGCGTCGGTGGCATGGTCGCCTGGACGGTGGCGTCGTTCCACCCGGCCCTGGTCCGCCGGCTCGTGGTGCTGGGAGCACCGCACCCGCTGCGGCTGCGGGCAGCCATCTTCGCCGACCCGCGCGGGCAGTTCGCCGCCTCCACCCCGGCTCTGAAGTTCCAACTGCCCCGCTACGAGCACGTCCTGACCCGGGACGGCGCAGCGGCCGTGGAGGAGATCCTGCGCCGCTGGGGTGGGCCACGATGGGTGGCCGGATCGGACTTCGAGGCGTACGCGCAGCGATGCCGGGAGGCGATGCGCATCCCGCAGGCCGCGTTCTGCGCGTTGGAGGGCTACCGGTGGGCGTTCCGCTCGGTGCTGCGACTGCACGGCTACCGGTTCGTACGCCTCATGCAGAAGCCGCTTGTCACCCCGACCCTCCAACTGCACGGCGCCACTGACGTCGCCTCCCTGCCGAGGACGGCCCTGGGCTCCGGACGGTACGTCGTGGCCCCGTACGAGTGGCGGCTGCTCGACGGCGTGGGCCACTTCCCGCACCTGGAGGCACCGGACCTGGTGCTCGGCGAGGTCCTACGGTGGGCCAAGTCCTGACCTGTCGCACCAGGTGCGGTAGTCAGACCCGCTGCTCCCGCAGGTCGGTGACCTCGGCGGCCGGCGCCCAGCCCTGGTAGACGCCGAAGTCGAAGACCTCCAGCCGCATCGCCTCGGCCACCGGCCAACGGCCGCCCGTGTACTCGACGCGCAGCCAGGCGTCGTGTTCGCCGAGCACGATGAACGGCTGCCCCTGCCACGTGCAGGTGGTCCGCACATACGCCAGATCCTCGATGTCGCTGGCCGGCAGCACCCGCACGTACCGGCCGGGCCGGACCTCCTCGAAGCCCTCGGCCGGCTCGGGCTGGTAGAGCCGGATGTCGTCGCCGTCCGGGCTGGCCTGGTACTCCCGGCCCCGCCAACGGGCCACATAGCCGTCGCGCATCACGCCTCCGGAACCCGTCGCCACACCACCACGTCCGTGTCGAGCGACGCGACCACCCGCTCGGTGCCGTCCGCGCCGATCCGCCAGAGCTGGGCGCCGTGCGGCAGACGGGCGCTGTCCACCTTGAACTCGGCCACCACGTCGCTGCTCTCGCCAGGCGCGAAGCCGTTACCCCGGAACGGCGGGCGTTCGATGACCCAGCCCTCCATGGCCCGCATCGCCGGCTCGTTCTGCCCCCCGTACGGGATCCGGTAGAGGCTCGGCCGGTGCGCCGGCCAGCGCAGCACGTAGATCTCCTCGGCGTCCCGCACGAACGGCGAGGCCGGGTAGTTGAGGCCGAGCGCGTCGTACAACTGGGCAGGCGTGGTCAGGTGGGCCAACTCGCCCGCCCGGTGCACGAAGCCGGACACCCGGTCGTACCCCCGCTCCAGGTAGTACGCGAGCTGGCTGGGTGCGATCGCCTTCTGCATCACCGTCGGGCGGGCCGGGTCGACCGCCGCCGGAGCGTACCGGGGTCGGGCGGCGGGCTCCGCCACGGCGGGCGCCTCCTCGGTGTCGACCTCCAGGTCGTCCCCGAGCCCCACTTCGGCGGCCCAGTTGGCAAGGGCGACGATCTGCTCACCGGGCAGCTTCGCGCCGACCGGGGTGCCCGGATTGACGGCGAACGACCAGTCCTCGTCCGGCCAGCGCCGGATCAGTTGGGCGAACTTCACCCCTACCGTGTCGACGTCACCGTCGGTGTGGTCGGCGAGGCGCTCCGGCGACGTGTAGACCACCACGTACGTCTCGCCGTCGAGCTGGCCGGTACGCCAGACGAAACCCGGGTCGCCGGGGCGGCTGCCGGGCACCGACTCAGGTGCGGCGGGCAGCAGCACCCGGGCCAGCAGCAGGGTGGACAGGAACGTGTCGGTGCTGCCCGCGCCGGCCGCGTTGAGCAGGTCCTCCTCGACCGTGTTGGCCGGCGTGAAGTCGACAGGCGCCGGCTCCGCCGGGTTCGGCTCCTCGCCGCCCGCAGCCGGGTACGGGTCGCCGCCGCCGGTGTCCGCGCGGGAGGGCTCCGGCGAGGGTGACGGCGTGTCACCGGCCGTGCGGGGCGGCTCCGGGACGCTGTCCGTGCGGGGCGGCGGGGAGCCGACAGGGTCGCCTCCGGCCCGGTCCCCGACGAGGTCATCCGCGTACGGCCCGGCGGGTCGACCCGCGGCGACCGGCTCGGTCAGGTCACGGGACTCGATGACGGTGCCCTCGATGACGATGGGCGTGAACCCGCGGCGCGGTGCCGGCGGGCTCGAGACCGGCTCCGCGACGGACGGCGACAGCTCCTCCACCGGCTCGTACCGGGCCTGCTCCCCCGGCCGGCCACGCGGGATCGGCTGCGTCTCCTCGGCCGCCGTGTTTGGGCGAACCGGTGCGGGCCCACCTGTCGCCCGGAAGGCGCGGGTGGGCTCCTCGGCCAGCGGATCCGGGCGGCGCGGGGGCAACGGCTGGGTGGGCTCGTCGCCGGAGGTCAGCGGGTCGCCGGACGGCGGCCGCAGCGGCCGGCTGACTGTCGCGTCGCCAAGCGGAAAGGCCCGGGTGGCACCCTCGGCGGCCGCGTCGGTCATCGGAAAGGCCCGGGTGGCACCCTCGGCGGTCGTGTCGGCGGGACGGCGGCGGGGGAACGGTTGGCTGCCCCGCGCGAAACGGGACGGCGGCGTGGCCCGGTCGCCGGGCCGGCCCCCGCCCGGCGTCGGGCCGGCGGCGCGGTCCCGGCCGGACGCCGGTTCGAAGAAGGAACGCCTGTCGCCCTGGGCCGTGCCGTTGGCCGGGGCGGCCACGGCGTCGCCGGCCCGGCCGACCGGCGGGCGGCCGGTCGTGGTCGGGCTCGGCTCGGTCGGAACGGCAGCAGGACGCTCGATGGGAGTCGACGGCGCGAACCGGGGTGCGGCCGCTCGAGCGGCGTCCGGCACGGAGTCGGTGCGCGGCACGGCGTTCGGGTGTCGCTGGCCGGCCGCGGGCATGTCGTCGGTGCCGGACAGGCGGGACAGGTCACCCGGCCTCGGCGTGCTCCGCGGCGCGCCAGGGGCCAGCGGGTTGGTCATCCGGGGCACCGCCTGCCGCGTCGGCGCCTGTCGCACGGGCGGTGCCGCCACCGGCTCGGGGCCCTGTGGCGGGGTCGAGCCGGACGGCGTGGGGCCGGTGCTCGGCGTCGCGCCGGCGGCGTCCCGACCGGTCGCGCCGTTGCGGGTGCGGGCGAGGGTCTCCGCCCGCTCCAGCCGGGCGCGGGCCCCCATGGCGCGCCCGGGAAGTCGGACGTCACCGCGGGAGAGCTGGGAGACGAACCAGGCGGGCAGGTAGCCCTCCACCGGTAGCCCGGGGTTGACCGCCAGCCACCACTCGTGGTTGGGCCAGCCGACCGCGAGGTCGGTGAACGGGACCCGCCGGTTGCTGCCCGGATGGTCACCGAGGCAGGCCCGCAGCGCGGCGGTGGAGGTGAACGCCAGCACGTGCGTACGGCCGCCGGTGGTCCAGGTGCCCCAGCCGGGCGACGTCTGACCGGCCAGCGCCGGCGCGGCGACGGGCAACAGCAGATCGGTGCGGGACAGGAGCCGGAAGTACAACTCCTGGTCGTTGGCGCGCAGCGCGTCCCGCATCGCCACCTCGGCCTCCGTGGCCGGCTCCCATTCGGTCACGGCCACCTCTCCTTCCGAGAACAGGCCACAGGTATCGCGTACAACCTACAAGGTGGTATCAAGATCACAATGGCTGGCCGGCGACGGTCCGCCGGGGCGTCGACGAGGCGATAACATCCCGTCCCGGAGCCGACACGATACGGAGGCCGTCGATGTCCCGGTCGATCGCGCGCCAGGTCCTCGCAGGCCTGGCGGCCGGCATGCTGACCGCGCCGGCACTTCCGACAGACGCCGCCGACGCCGCGTCGCGTGTGGCACCGACCTGCGCGAACCCCCTGGCGCCCGTCCGGCCGGTCGCGGCCCTGCCGTGGACGCAGCAACGGTACGACCCCACCCGGCTCGCGCCACTGGCCTCCGGCGCCGGAGTGACGGTGGCGGTGGTCGACTCCGGGGTCGACCGGGTCCATCCGCAACTGGCCGGGCAGGTCCTGGCCGGCACCGACCTGCTCGACCAGGGCGGAGACGGCAGCCGCGACTGCGCCGGGCACGGCACCGGTGTGGCGAGCATCATCGCGGCACAACCCCGCCCCGGCGTCGCCTTCCACGGCCTCGCACCGGGTGCCCGGATCCTGCCGGTACGGGTGAGTGAGCAGCAGGTGGTGCAGGGACGGGAGTCGGGGCGTACGGTCAGCGCCGCCGACTTCGCCAAGGCCATCCGATGGGCCGTCGACCACGGCGCCGACGTCGTGAACCTCTCCGTCGTCCTGTACGCCGACGACCCGGCCGTGCACGCCGCCGTCGCGTACGCCGTCGAGAGGGACGTGGTGCTGGTGGCCGCCGCCGGCAACCTGCACGACAGCGGCGACCCGCGCCCGTTCCCGGCCGCGTACGACGGAGTGCTCGGGGTGGGCGCGATCGGGCCGGACGGTGCACGGGCCGGCTTCTCGCAGACCGGCCCGTACGTCGACCTCGTCGCACCGGGCAGTGAGGTGCTGACCGCCGCGCCCGGGCAGGGCCACCAGCGGGTCGAGGGAACGAGCTACGCGGCGCCGTTCGTGGCCGCCACCGCCGCCCTGCTGCGCCAGTACCGCCCCGAGCTGACCGCTGCCCAGGTGGCCGAACGGATCATCGCCACCGCCGATCCGGCGCCCGGCCCGGGGCACGGGTACGGCGCGGGCGTGCTGAACCCGTACCGGGCGGTCACCGAGACCGGACCGGGTCAGCCGGGCGGGCCGCGGACGGTCGCCGCGCTCGCCGACGACCGGGCCGACGCGGCGCAACTCGCCCGCGACGCCCGCCGGGCCGTGGCCCGGGACCGGGCCCTGCTGGTCGGCGCTGTGGTCGGGACGACTGCGGTCGCCGTGGTGCTGCTCGCCCTGGTGCTGCCCCGGGGCGCGCGCCGCCGGTGGCGGCCCGCCGACCCGGTGTGACCTCGTCGGGCTGCCGGGGAACGCCCCGACCGGAGCCGGCCGGGACGCGAGCCCGGACATGGTCAGCGCTTCCGAACCACCGGGATCACTGGAACAGCCCGGTGTTCTTCTTCTCGGTGTCCAGATAGTCGGCGGCGGAGTCGTTCACCGCCAGCCTGATGTCACGCAGCATGGCCTGAAGGTCCTGCGAGGCGGACCGCCACCGCGCCTGGCGCTGCTCGTACGCCTCCCGGGCCTCACCCGCCCAACCGGCCACCAGCGGCGCGGCGTCGCGTTCGAGTTGGCCGAGCTGCGAGTCGAGCGTGTTCAGCGCCTTCTGGATGTCCGCACCGGCCTGCTGAAGCGCGGTGAAGTTGACGACCAGCACACCGTGGTCCATCGGAGCTCCCTCCCGAGCGGGGTCAGAGCGGCAGTTGGATGCCGCCGCGGTTGGTGCCGGCCACCCGGCCGGCCGCCTCGTCGTCCGAGACGTCGTACTGCCGACCTGCGGTGCGGATCGCCCCGGCGGTCTCCCGCAGGGCGCGGTGCAGCGCTGCCTGGTCCTGCGACCACTGCTGCTTGACCTGCTCGAACGATCGCCCACCGGCGCCGCGCCAGGCCTGCTGCAACACCTCCAACTCGGCCAGCAGGCCGGTCAGCATGGACTGCAACGACTGGTCAACCTGCTCGAACTTCGCGGCGGTCTGCTTCATCACCGCGGCTTCTGCCTGGGTCTGGGACACCCGGACGTCACCTCGTCTCCTCGATCGCGCCTGATCGTCGACGTGCCCGGAGGGCGCGTCGGTCGCGTGGCCCGCTCGTCGACGCACGTCGGACACGGGTCAGCGATGCACTTCGTGGCTGACGGTAGCGGCCCGGTTGCGGTTCTGCTACCCCCGACCCCTCCCCTGTGGACAACCACGGCAGCCATCGGTCGCTTACGATGTGCCGCAGCCACGTCGCGGCGCGTGACGGGTCAGCGAGGGGCCTGCCGCCCGGCACGGTCCACACTGGTCGAGGAGGCTCGGTGCGGGCGATCACCACCGGAGGCCCGCGGCAGGCCCCGATCGACCCGGGCCCGGCCACCGTCGGCATTCCCTCCGGTCCGGGCGTCGCCGCGCCTCGTCGGCGCGGCGGTCGATGGGCGACGCTCACGCGGGCCGGCACCGGCGTACGCGCCGGCCAACTGGTCGCCGCGCAGGTCGCGGTGGCGCTCGTCCTCGCCGCCCTCGGTCGGAGCGCGCCGGTGACCGTCATCGCCGTGACGGCGGCGGCGCTGCTGATCGTGGCAGCCGGCGCCCGGCTCCGGGGGCGATGGCTCTTCGAGTGGCTGGGCACCGCCGCCGGGCACCTGACCCGCCGCCGGGCGCTGGTGGGGTCCGCGGGGCCGGCCGAGTTGCTCGACCTTGTCGCCCCGGGCGCCGTGGTCCGCTCCACTGAGCTGTCCGACGGGCCGGCGGCGGTCCTGGAGGACACCGGGGGCATGGTCGCGCTGTTGGAACTCGGCGATCCCGGCGACCTGCTCGGCGACGCGTCGCACGCGATCCCGCCGCCTTCCGCCCTGCTGCCCGCACCGGGGGTGGACGTCCCGCCGCTGCGGATCCAGCTGCTGCTCGCCGGAGCGCCGGCGCCGGTGCCGGCGGCCGGGGGCACCGTCGGCACGTCGTACCGGCAGCTCACCGACGGCCGGCTCGCCGGGCGGGAGCAGGCGCTGCTGGCGGTGCGCGTGCTGCGGGTCGACGGCTGGTCGGAGGAGGCCCTGCGCCGGGTGCTCGCCGGCACGGTACGCCGCATCGTCCGCCGGCTGGGGCCGCTGACCGCGCGGCCGCTCGGCGTACCCGCGGCGCTGCGCGTCCTGGGCGAGCTGGCCCACCACGACGACGGCCAGCCCGTGCGCGAGTTCTGGCCGGCACTGCGGTCCGGCCCCCTGGTCCAGGCCACCTTCCGGCTGACCCGGTGGCCGGACGCCGACGGCGCTGGCGCCCGCCAACTCGCACCGCGACTGCTCGCGCTGCCGGCGACCGCGACGACCGTGTCGATCTGCGCCGGCCCGCCGCCGGCCAGCGGCGCCGCCGAGGTGCCGACCGAGCTGACCGTACGGCTGGCGGCCGGGACGACGACCGAGCTGACCCTGGCCGCCGAGGCCCTGGACCGGTTGGTGACCGGCCTGGGCGGAGGGCTCCGGCGGCTGGACGGGGCCCACCTGGAGGGGTTGGCCGCCACCCTGCCGCTGGCGCTGGCGACGGCGGGCGCGCAGCCCCGACCGGCGCTCGACGACTGGGAGCTGACCCTGGGCCAGGCGGGGATCATGGTCGGCACCAACAGGCACGGCGGCGCGGTCACCGTGCGGCTGTTCCGACCGGAGAGCACAAGGGTGCTGCTGGTCGGTGGCGTACGCGCGGCCCAGCTGGTGGCGCTACGCGCGATGGCGCTGGGAGCCCTGGTGGTGGTGCAGACCGCGCGACCACGCGTCTGGGAGCCGTTCGTCAGGGGGGTGGGCGCCCCGGGCCTGACGATCCCGTTGATCCCGCCCGGCCGTGCGGTGGCCGACGGGGTGGCGACCGCGCTGCGGCCGTTGCTGCTTGTGGTCGACGCCGCCGGGCCGGTGCCGGCCGAGGCGGAGCGGGGAGCACCGTGGCGGGCCACCCTCGTGGTGCGCGACGAGTTGACAGCTGCGGACACCGACGTGCTGAGTCGTGCGGACCTGGCGGTGCTGCAACCGCTGGGCGCTGCCGAGGCGGCGCTTGCCGGTGCGGCGCTGGGGCTTGGCGGTTCAGCCGAGTGGCTGACCCGGATGCGGGACGACATGGTGGCAGTGGTGAACCGGCGGGCGCTGCGCTGGGCGCTGCTCGCCCCGACCCCGATCGAGGCGCAGCTGATCGGCCGGCCGGCGCGCGGCTGACCTGGTCGCGCGTCGAACCGGCGGGTTACGCAGTCGCGGGTGTCGTGGCACGATCCCCGCCATGGGTTTTCTGAAAGGTCTGCTGATTCGGCTGGCCAGCACAGCGTTGGCTTTCTGGCTTGCCACGTTCCTCATCCCGGGCATCTCTCTGGAGTCGAGTTCCGCCGCGGAGACGGTGACCACGCTGCTCCTGGTGGCGGTGATCTTCGGCGTGGTCAACGCGGTCCTCCAGCCGATCATCAAGACCGTCGGTTGTGGTTTCTACCTGCTGACGCTTGGTCTCATCGCGCTGGTCGTCAACGGGCTGCTGTTCCTGCTCACCAGTTGGATCGCCGACCAGGCCGGGCTGCCGTTCTCGGTTGACGGTTTCTGGCCGGCGGCGGTGCTCGGTGCCCTCTTCGTGAGCATCGTGACCTGGATCCTCGGCGCCGTCCTCGACCGGGACTGACCGGCGACCTGCCCGCACCGACCCGGCCCGCCCGGGCTCCGACCACGGCCGGGGCCGGGGCGGGCCGATGACCAGAGTTCGGGAATTGGCCGGCGGCCGCGCCCATCGTGGCGGCTAGCGTCGCCTGGTGTTCTCACAGACCCGCGCCGACGGCCACCTGCTCAGCACCGACCCGGCCCGGCTCGACCTGAGCCTGGTGCACCACTGGTTGTCCACCGACGCGTACTGGGCGGTGGGGCGGGACCGGGCGACTGTCGAGCGGGCGTTCGCGGGCTCCCTGCCGTTCGGCGTCTACCGGCCCGGGGACGGCCGTCAGGTCGCGGTGGCCCGGGTGGTCACCGACCGCGCCACCTTCGCCTGGCTCTGCGACGTGTACGTCGACCGCGCCTCCCGGGGCGACGGCCTGGGCGGCTGGCTCGCCACCGCGGTCCGCGACCACCTGGCCGAGCTGGGCGTACGCCGGATCCTGCTGGCCACAAACGACGCCCACGAGGTGTACGCACGGGTGGGCTTCACGCCGCTCGGCGCTCCGGAGCGGTGGATGAATCTCGACCAGCGGCCGCCGGTGACCCCCATCACCGGAAAGGAACAGAGAGCAGCTGGACCCCTTACGGTGGAGTCGTGACGCCACTCCGCCTGGGATACCTCTACGGCATCGGCGCGTACCTGCTCTGGGGTTTCTTCCCGCTCTACTTCAAGTTGCTGCGACCGGCCGGCCCGCTGGAGATCCTGGCCCACCGGATCGTCTGGTCGGTGCTCTTCGTGGCGCTGCTGCTGGGCGCGCTGCGCAACATCGGTTTCCTGCGGGCGCTGCTGCGCCGGGGCTGGGCGCTAGCCGGGATCGTCGCCGCCGCCGCGCTGATCGCTGTCAACTGGGGCACCTACATCTACGGGGTCAGCTCCGACCGGGTGGTGGAGACCGCGCTCGGTTACTTCATCAACCCCCTCGTGGTGGTGCTGCTCGGGGTGACGGTGCTGCGGGAGCGGCTGCGCCCGGGGCAGTGGGTGGCGCTGGGCATCGGCGGGTCGGCCGTGGCGGTGCTCGCCGTGGACTACGGCCGCCTGCCCTGGCTGGCGCTGACCCTGGCGTTCAGCTTCGCCGGGTACGGCCTGATCAAGAAGCGGCTCGGGCTGCCTGCCGCCGAGGGACTGTTCGTCGAGTCGGCCGTGCTGGCGCTGCCCGCACTCGGCTACCTCATCTGGCTGTCCTACCGTGGTGGGATGGCCTTCGGGCACGTCTCGGCCGGGCACACGGCGCTGCTGGTGCTGGCCGGCGCGGCCACCGCGATCCCGCTGCTTCTCTTCGCCGGTGCCGCGAACCGGCTGCCACTGACCGGCCTCGGCATGATCCAGTACCTGGCGCCGATCCTCCAGCTCGCCTGCGGTGTGCTCATCTTCCACGAGCCGATGCCGCCGGCCCGGCTCGCCGGCTTCGCGCTGGTCTGGCTCGCCCTTGTGGTCTTCACCGCCGACGCGATCCGTCACACCCGCCAGGCCCGTCAGGCCGCCCGCGTCTCCACCGCCGCCCCCGTCCCGACCTCCTGACCCCACCCCCACCACGGGGCGTGGTGCCGGGGTCAGGGGACGTCGTAGGTCAGCAGGGGGGTGCCGTCGGCCCGCTGGAGCTCGACGCTCACCAGCTCCGCGTCGGTGAACCTGGTGGCACCGGTGAACTGGAGGCTGTCGCCCGGCGCGGCGAGCCAGGAGCCGATCTGTTCACTGGCGCCGTTCGGGCCGTGCGCCACCAGCCGGAACGGGTACGCCTTGCCGTAACTCGTCCGTGGGTCGTACCCGCAGCGCATGGTCACTTCGGTGCCCCACTTCGTGCTGTTGAGCCCGACCTCGGCGTGCACCGGCCCGGCCGTGGCCACCGGCCGCATGGCGACCATCGAGACCCGTACGCCAGGTGTCCCCACCGCGTTCGGAGTGACCGGAGAGCTCGGCCCGCCCCGCAACGCCGTAACCGTGCCGACGCCCACCACCAGCGCCATCGCGGCGGCGACGAGCCCCGTCACGGCGTACCCCCGGCGGTTGGACCACCGCTCGCGGCGCCGGCGGGCGCGGGCCTCATCGAGCAGCGCGGGCACCCGGGGTGGGGTCGGGGGCGGAAGGAACTGTTCCAGGCCGGACGGGTCGAGGCGGCCGAGCAGTCCGGGTAGGACGGCGATCTCGGCCACCGCGTCGCGGCACTCGGCGCAGCCGGAGAGGTGCCGCTCGTAGGCGGCCCGCTCGGCGGGGGCGAGTGCGCCCAGCACGTACGCGCCGTCGTCGTGCGCGAACTCGCACCGGGTCATCCCGTCACTCCCATCTCAGCCAGGACCAACCGTAGTGACCGCAGCGCGTAGTGGGTGCGGGACTTGACGGTGCCCGGTGGCACGCCCAGCCGCGACGCCGCCTCGGCCACCGACCGTCCCTGGTAGAAGCACTCGATGAGCACCTCCCGGTGGGTCGGGCTGAGCCGGTTCAACGCCTCGGCGACGGTCCACGCCTCCACCGCGCGTTCGGCCTCGTCGACGACCTCGGGTGGCTCCGGCATCTCGTCGGTGAACACCTCGCCGACCCGCGTGGATCGGCGACGCCAGGCGTCGATGGCCAGGTTGCGGGCGGTGGTGAAGAGCCACGCCCGCACCGAACCCCGGCGGGGGTCCAGGGATTCCGGGTGCCGCCAGGCCCGCAGCAGCGTCTCCTGCACCAGGTCCTCGGCACGCTGCCGGTCGCCGTTGACCAGCCGCAGGGCATGTACGTACAGCGCCTCCGCGTGCTCGTCGTGCAGCGCGCGCAGCAGTTGGGCGTCATGGTCGCTGATGGCGGTCTCCTCGCTTCCGGCGCGCGTCCGGCTGTGCGTCCGCCCGGGAATACGTGCGGTGACGCCTTTCGGTTCAGCCCGAGGTCAGACCGGCTGCGGGTCGATACCCGACCGGAGAGGTGTTCACGCCCGGTTCACATCGCAGCCGGCGAGCGCTCACCGCGTCCTCCTAGCGTCCGGCTGGTACGCCGCCTGTCGTGCCACCGACTCCCTGGAGGCTTCTCCCATGAGCGACCGCCCCCGGCTGCTTCCCCTGTTGACCGGCACCCGCCACGGCACCCGCGACGCCATGACCTGCCTGTACCGGTGCGGAAACGCCTGCGACCACCCGGTGCCGAACACCTCCGACAACGCGTACTTCGGGGACGTGGTGAACACGGAGGTCTCGCGGCGCGGCGTGGTCCGTGCCGGTGCGGTAGGCGCGCTTGTCCTCGGCTTCGGGGGCGCGGCGGCCGGCGCGGCCCCCGCCGTGGCGGCTCCCACCACGCCGGACGTCCCGGACGCCTTCGGCTTCGGCCGGCCGAGCACCGGTGTGGGCAACGGCGCGCTGACGTTCAAGCCGATCCCGCCGAACAGGTTGGACAGCCTGGTCGTACCGAACGGCTACGACCACGCCGTGGTGATCAGGTGGGGTGACCCGGTGCTGCCCGGCGCTCCGGCGTTCGACGTGCACCACCAGAGCGCCGCCGCCCAGTCCCGGCAGTTCGGCTACAACAACGACTTCGTGGGCGTGCTGCCGCTGGACAAGCAGGGCAGGCGGGCGCTGCTCGTGGTCAACCACGAGTACACGAACGAGGACCTGATGTTCCCGGGCTTCCCGGGCCTCGACGGGCTGTCCGTGGAGCAGCTGCGCACCGCCATGGCGGCGCACGGCATGTCGGTGGTGGAGGTGGAGCGGGTCGGCGGCACCGGGCAGTGGAAGCCGGTCGACAGCGGTCGCCGGCCGTACAACCGGCGGGTCACGGCGCTGGGAACCAGGTTCGACCTGACCGGTCCGGCCGCCGGCTCCGTGTGGCTCAAGACCGCCGCCGACCCCAGGGGTCGTACTGTCGTCGGGACGCTCAACAACTGCGCGGGGGGCGTGACCCCGTGGGGGACGGTGCTCTCCGGGGAGGAGAACTTCAACCAGTACTTCGTCGGCGCCGACGCCGCGCCCGCCGAGCTGAAGCCGAAGCTGGACCGGTACGGCATCAGCACCGCGAGCCGCTACCCCAGCGGCAGCCGCAGGTGGGAGCGGGCGGACGAGCGCTTCGACCTGGCCCGGCACCCCAACGAGGCGCACCGCTTCGGGTGGATCGTCGAGATCGACCCGTTCGACCCGGAGAGCCGCCCCCGCAAGCACACCGCGATGGGCCGGTTCAAGCACGAGGGCGCGAACGTGATCGTCGCCCGGGACGGGCACGTGGTCGCGTACATGGGCGACGACGAGCGGTTCGACTACCTGTACAAGTTCGTCTCGGACAAGAAGTTCCTGAAGGGCAACTCCTGGGCGGCCCGGCAGCACAACCTGACACTGCTGGAGTCCGGCACGCTCTACGTGGCGCAGCTGGAGCAGACCAGCGCCGGCGAGATCGACGGCTCGGGCGCGCTGCCCGGCGACGGCGCGTTCAACGGCCGGGGCCGCTGGATCAAGCTGGTCAGCGGCAACCGGTCGTTCGTCGACGGGATGACCGCCGCCGACGTGCTCACCTTCACCCGGCTCGCTGGCGACAAGGTCGGCGCGACCAAGATGGACCGCCCCGAGGACGTCGAGCCGAGCCACCTCACCGGCAAGGTGTACGTGGCGCTCACCAACAACACCGACCGCGGCAAGGCCGGCAAGGCCGCTGCCGACGAGGCCAACCCGCGCAACGCCAACAAGCACGGGCAGATCCTCGAGCTGGTCGAGGACCGCAACGACAACACGGCGGAGACGTTCGCCTGGTCGCTGCCGATCGTCTGCGGCGACCCGACCGACCCGTCGACGTTCTTCGCCGGGTACGACAAGACGAGGGTCTCCCCGATCTCCTGCCCGGACAACGTCGCCTTCGACGCCACGGGCAACCTGTGGATCTCCACCGACGGCAACGCGTTGGGCAGCAACGACGGTCTGTTCGCGACAGCCGTGGAGGGCCCGGAGCGAGGTCACCTCAAGCAGTTCCTGACCGTGCCGATCGGTGCGGAGACCTGCGGCCCGTTCATCACCGGCGACAACCGCTCGGTGTTCGTGGCCGTACAGCACCCGGGTGAGATCACCGGCGCCTCGGTGGAGAACCCGGCGTCGAACTGGCCGGACGGCGACTACGCCAAGCCGGGCGTGGTGGTCACGTGGCGCCTCGACGGCGGCCCGGTGGGCAGCTGACGTTGCTCAGGCGGTCCGGCCCTGGACCGCCCCGAGGGGCTCTCTCCCCGCCCGGGAGGGGGCCCCTCGGCGTCGTACGGGTCAGTGGTCGGCGGCGATGCCGTCGGCGACGCTGCGGGCCACCGTGAGCAGCTTGGCGCGTACCACCCGGGCCGACGTCATCATCTCGCTGGCCGGCAACGCGCACGCCAGCACCACGCGGCGTTCCATGTCCTTGTCCGGCGCGACGAGCACCGCCGCGCACGCCACACCCTGACGGAACTGCCCCAGCTCCAGCTGCATCCCCCGCCGGTCGCCGGCGGCCAGGTCGGCCTCGAACGTCTCGTTACTCGTCAGGGTGGCGTTCGTGAACGGCCGCATGCCGTACTCCCGCAGGTAGCGGAAGCGCTGGTCGGCGGTGAGGGTGGCGAGCAGCGCCTTGCCGAGGGCCGTGGCGTGTGCCCCCTCGTCGAACCCGGGGACCAGGTCCTCCAGGTAGGGCGACCGGTGCCCCTCGGCGACCGCCGTGATGGCCACCTGACCGCCGACGAAACGGCCCAGGTAGTGGCTGTAGCCGGTGTCCAGGGCTGCGCGGCGCAGCGCCTCACCGACCGCCGGTGGCCCCCGGAACGCGGTCACCAGCTCGCGGTAGCGGTCGGCCACCTCCAACCCCACGATGTACGTGCCGTCCTCGCGACGGATCACGTAGCCCTCGTACGCCAGGGTGCGCACCAGGTGGTAGGTGGTGGCAACGGTCAGCTCGCACCGCCGTGCGATCTGCTTGACGGTCAGGCCCTTCGGGGCGCGACCGACCGACTCCAGCACCCGCAGGGCTCTGGAGACGCTGCGGATCAGGTCCGAAGGTTCTGCCAAGGGGTCGCGCACAACCACCTCCGCCGCCGGGGACTTACACCATATGAAATACAGGCCCGGTGCGAAATGCCTGTTCGGGTCGAGGATGCCAGATCACCATCCACACGTTGTGCCCTGACGGTCACGAGGAGTGCTTTGAACACCTCTCGCGTAGGTTTGCCGGACGATGAACGACACAGTCCTCACCCCGACCTCCGCCCGCCCGCGACCCGTCCGGGCGAGCACCGGTGCCGTCGCCACGACAGTGGCCTGCGTGCTGCCCGTCTTCCTGCTCGGCGGCCTCGCCGTGCAGATGGGTGCCGACGTCGGCTTCTCCCCTGCCGGCCTGGGCGTGGCAGTGGCCGTCTACTTCGGTGTCAGCGCCCTCGCGTCGGTGCCCTCGGGTCGGCTGGTCGAACGGTACGGACCGGCGGTGGTGGCCCGCTGCGGCATCCTGCTGGCCGCCGGCTCGATGCTGGCCGTGGCGGCTCTCGCCCGGTCGTACCCGGTGCTTGTGGGGTTGCTGGCACTCAGCGCCGCCGCGAACGCCCTCGGCCAGCTGGCCAGCAACGCGGCCCTCGCCCAGCACGTCCCGGCCCGCCGGCAGGGCCTGTCGTTCGGCGTCAAGCAGGCGGCCATCCCGGTCTCCACACTGCTGGCCGGCGCGGCGGTGCCCACCGTCGCGCTGACCGCCGGCTGGCGCTGGGCGTTCGTGGTCGCCGCCGGTGCGGCACTGACGACGCTGCCGCTCGTACCCCGGCAGGAGCCCGGCCCCGCCCGCGGGGCCGGCGGCGGGCGCACCGGCCGGGCCACCGGGGCGCTGGTGGTCGTCGGCGCGGCGGCCACGCTGGCCGCCGCCGCCGCCAACGCGCTCGGCACGTTCCTGGTGGACTCCGCCGCCGCCCGAGGTCTGTCCCCGGGCCTGGCCGGCCTCACCCTGACCCTGGGCAGCGCCGTCTGCGTGGTGGCCCGGGTGGGCGCCGGGTGGCTGGCCGACCGCCGCGCCAGCGGCCACGTGGCGCTGATCGCCGCGATGCTTGTGGTCGGCGCGGTAGGTCTGGGACTGCTCGCGCTGACCGGCGCGGTGCCGCTGGTCGCGGGCGTGGTGCTCGGCTTCGGCCTCGGCTGGGCGTGGCCCGGACTGATGAACTTCGCGGTGGTACGGCTACACCCGCAGGCGCCGGCCACCGCCACGTCGATCACCCAGACCGGTGTGTACGCGGGCGGCTGCCTCGGTCCGCTGACCCTCGGCCCGCTCGCCGCCCACCTCGGCTACCCGACGATGTGGTCCACGGCGGCGGTGTCCATGCTGCTCGCCGCCGCCCTCATGCTCGTCGGCAGTCGGCTGCTGACCGCCGCCGGAAACGACCGGAGCGAGGATCAGCTGGTGCGGTCGGCGATGTAGTCGCAGAGCGATTCGAGGGCACGACGCGACGGGCCGGCCGGAAGCGGGGCCAGGCGGGCGCGGGCGTCCTCGGCGTAGCTGCGTACGGTCTCCCGTGCCCGCTTGAGCGCCGGGCTCTCCCGGAGCAGACCCAACGCCTCCGCGTGCAGGGCGTCGTCGGTGAGCGGGCCGGTCGCCAGGATCTCCCGCAGACGCACCGAGGAGGCGTCGGAGTCGTCAGCCGCACGGGCGTACAGCACCGGAAGCGTCGGAACGCCCTCCCGCAGGTCCGTCCCGGGAGTCTTGCCGGACTGCACCGACTCGGACGCGATGTCCAGCAGGTCGTCGGTGAGCTGGAACGCGACGCCTATCGTCTCGCCGTAGCCGGCGAGGGCCTCGACCTGCTCGGCGGGGGCACCACCGAACATGCCGCCGAACCGCACCGACGTGGCGATCAGCGAGCCGGTCTTCTCGGCGATGACGCTCAGGTAGTGCGCGACCGGGTCGTCCCCGGGGCGCGGGCCCACCGTCTCCGCGATCTGACCGTGCACCAGGCGGGCGAAGGTGCGCGCCTGCAACCGGACCGCCTCGGGGCCCAGATCGGCCGCGATGTCCGCCGCGCGGGCGAAGAGATAGTCGCCGACCAGGATGGCCACCGAGTTGGTCCAGCGGGAGTTCGCACTCGGCGCACCCCGGCGGACGGCCGCCTCGTCCATCACGTCGTCGTGGTAGAGCGTCGCCAGGTGCGTGAGTTCCATCACCACGGCGGCCGGTACGACCTGCGGGCCGCTCGGATCGCCGAACTGGGCGCCCAGCGCCACCAGCAGGGGGCGGAACCGCTTCCCGCCGGCCTCCAGCAGATGCCGGGCGGCCTCCTCGACGAAGGGGTCCGCGCTCGCCACACTGGCGCGCAGCTCGACCTCCACCGCGTCGAGCAGACCCAGCACGGACGCCTCGACGCGGGGATCGGCGAGATGGAGGCCGAGCGCGCCGAACTGACTCGTACTCGCCCGACCCCGACGACCGCCGGAGCCCGGGGCACCTGAACGCTCGCCAGCCGGATTCACCACGCCATCAACCATGCCACACCCGTTCTACCTGCTCCGGGTTGGGGATAGCACCGGAGGCCGGCACGCGCACGCGTACCGGCCTCCGATCGTCGAGACTCGCGTCATCGTACGAATTCGGCAGCTCCGGCGGCCAGATCGAGCAGCGGCGCCGGGGCGACACCGAGCACCAGGGTCGCCAGTACGCCGATCATCAGCGCGGCGGAGGTGAGCCCACCGGGCACGGTGACGGTCGGGGTGGACTCGCCCGGCTCGGACAGCCACATCATCACCACGACCCGCAGGTACGGGAACGCCAGCACCATGCTGGTCAGCACGCCGGCGATCACCAGCCAGGCCTGCCCCTCCTCCAGAGCCGGCCCGAAGATCGCGAACTTGCTGGTGAAGCCGCTGGTCAGCGGGATACCCGCGAAGGCCAGCAGGATGAACGTGAACAGCGCGGCGAAGAACGGCGACCGCCGGCCCAGCCCGGCCCACCGGGACAGGTGGGTGGCCTCCCCGTCCGCGTCACGCACGAGCGTCACCACGGCGAACGCGGCAAGCACCGAGAACCCGTAGGCGACCAGGTAGAACATCGTGCCGGACAGCCCGTCCTTGCTCGGCGCCAGCACACCGACCAGCAGATAGCCGGCGTTGGCGATCGAGGAGTACGCGAGCAGCCGCTTGATGTCGGTCTGGGTGACCGCGAGCACCGCGCCGACCAGCATGGTCAGCACCGCGACCGCGCCGAGCACCGGCGTGAAGTCCCAGCTGGCGTCGACGAACGCGACGTGGAAGACACGCAGCAGCGCACCGAACGCGGCGACCTTCGTGCAGGCAGCCATGAAGCCGGTGACCGGGGTCGGCGCGCCCTGGTAGACGTCGGGCGTCCACACGTGGAACGGGGCCGCCGCCGCCTTGAAGAGCAGACCGATGGCGAGCAGCGCCATGCCGGCGAAGAGCAGCACCGGGCTGGCCGGCGACTCGGTCACCGCCGCGTTGATGGTGGCGAAGTCGACGCCCGCCGTCCGACCCGGCATCCCGGCGGTGAACCCGTAGATCAGGGCCACCCCGAACAGGAAGAACGCCGAGGCGTACGCGCCGAGCAGGAAGTACTTCATCGCCGCCTCCTGGCTCAGCAGACGCCGGCGACGGGCCAGCGCGCAGAGCAGGTACAGCGGCAGGGAGAAGACCTCCAGGGCAATGAACATGGTCAGCAGGTCGTTCGCCGCCACGAAGATCAGCATGCCGCCGATCGCGAACGTCGTGAGCGGGTACACCTCGGTGAGCCCGTTGCGCCCCTCGGCCTGCCGCCTGTCGTCGGTCGACTCGGCGGTCACGGCCGCCTGGGCGACGAACGCGCCACCCCGCTCCACCGAGCGGTCACCGATCAGCAGCAGCGCCATCGCGGCCAGCACGAGGATCGCGCCTTGGAGGAAGAGCGTCGGCCCGTCCACCGCGAGCGCCTGACCAGCGGTGATGATCCGGTCGTCGGCGTTGAAGACCACCATGGTCAGCGCGGCGAGCACCGCCAGCAGGGCCAGCGTCAGCTGCACCACGTGCCGCGAACGCCGGGGAACGAAGGCCTCGACAAGCACACCGAGCAACGCGGTGCCCAGCATGATCAGGATCGGGGCGAGCGCCGCGTAGTCAAGCGACGGCAGTTTCAACTCGGTCACTTTGCCGCCTCCTGGACGGTGCCGCCCACGGACGGTGCCGGGTCGGTTCTGCCGATGTCGTCCATGGTCGCCTGGACGGCAGGGTTGATCACGTCAGTGACCGGCTTGGGATAGAAGCCGAGCAGCACGATCAGCGCGATAAGTGGGGCGACCACGAACTTCTCGCGCAGGTTGAGGTCCTTGCGCATCCCGTCGACCTCGGTGAGAGCCGGGTTGAGCGTGCCCTGCGTGGTGCGCTGCACCATCCACAGCACGTACGCCGCGGCCAGGATGATGCCGAGCGTCGCGATGACCGCGACAGGCTTGTTCACGGTGAACGTGCCGATCAGCACCAGGAACTCGGAGATGAACGGCGCGGTGCCGGGAAGCGCGAGCGAGGCGAGACCGGCGAAGAACAGCACCCCGGCGAGCACCGGGACCAGCTTGCCCGCCCCACCGAAGTCGCTGATCAGCGCCGAACCCCGCCTGGCGATAAGCATGCCCACCACCAGGAAGAGCAGCCCGGTGGCCAGGCCGTGGTTGAGCATGTAGAGCACCGCGCCCGTGCCTGCCTGCGTGGTGAACGCGAAGATGCCCACCCCGATGAAACCGAAGTGCGCGATCGAGGTGTACGACACCAGCCGCTTGAGGTCGTTCTGGCCGACCGCCAGCAGCGCGGCGTAGATGATGCCGATCACGCCAAGCGCCAGCGCCCACGGCGCGAACCACTTCGACGCCTCGGGGAACAGCGGCAGGCAGTAGCGCAGGATGCCGAACGTGCCCACCTTGTCCAGTACGCCGACCAGCAGAGCAGCGGCACCCGCCGGTGCGGCGCCACCGGCGTCCGGCAGCCAGGTGTGGAACGGGAAGAACGGCGCCTTGATGGCGAACGCGAGGAAGAACCCGAGGAACAGCCAACGCTCGGTGCCGGTGCTGATGTCGACCTGCGACAGCGCCTGCCAGTCGAACGTCTTCCCGCCGACCACCCACAGGCCGATCACCGCGGCCAGCATGAACAGACCGCCGACAAGCGAGTAGAGGAAGAACTTCACCGCCGCGTACTGCCGCTGGTGGCCGCCGTAGCTTCCGATGAGGAAGTACATCGGGACCAGCATGACCTCGAAGAACACGTAGAACAGGAACACGTCGGCGGCCGCGAAGACGCCGATCATCGTGCATTCGAGGACCAGCAGCAGCGCGAAGTAGACAGGCACCGACCGCTTCGACGACTCCGCGTCGTGCCAGGACGCCAGGATCACCAGCGGCACCAGCACCGCGATCAGCATCAGCATCACAAGCGCGATGCCGTCGGCGGCGAAGGTGAAGCTGACACCCCAGTTCGGGATCCACGAGTACGACTCGCGGAACTGGAACCGGTCACCGCCGGCGTTGAAGCTGACCCACATCACCACCGACAGCACAAGCACCAGCAGCGACCAGGCGAACGCCACCTGCTTGGCCAGCTCCGGCCGGTGACGCGGCAGGAAGGCCACCACCAGGGCGCCCACCAGCGGCGCCACGGTGAGCACCGAGAGGAACGGGAAGTTGGACATTATGCGGCCTTACCTCCGTCGTGGATGCGTAGTCCGCCGGCGGGGGCGGCCGGGCAGAGGTCGATCACGCCAACCACCCCGCCTGCACCGCCAGGAACGCGGCCATCACCAGCAGCGCGCCGGCCAGGATCGAGGTGGCGTACGAGCGGACGAAGCCGGTCTGCATCCGCCGGAGCCGGCCCGATCCACCGCCGACCGCGGCGGCGAGCCCGTTGACCAACCCGTCGATGCCCCGGTTGTCGAGGAAGACAAGTGCCCTGGTGAGGAAGATGCCCGGCTTCTCGAAGACCGCTTCGTTGACCGCGTCGGTGTAGAGGTTGCGTCGGGCGGCGGTGACCAGCACCCCGGCCGGCTGCGGCGCGGTGGCCGTACCGGCTCGGAACAGGAACCAGGCGAGCCCGGCGCCGAGCACGGTGACCAGCAGCGACAGCGTGGTGATCACGGCGTGCGAGAGGACCGCCTCGTGCTCCGCGTGCTCGCTGCCCAGCCCGGCGGTCGCCGTCAGCCAGTCCGGAACGGACGTGGAGAGCAGGAAACCGGCGCCCACCGAGCCGACCGCCAGCAGGATCAGCGGGATGGTCATCAGCTTCGGCGACTCGTGCGGGTGCTCGATGTCCTCGGTCCACCGCTTCGGGCCGTGGAAGGTGAGCACGAACAGCCGCGTCATGTAGAACGCGGTCAGCCCGGCCCCGAGCAGCGCCGCGCCGCCGAAGAGCCACGCGGTCCAGTCGTCCCGCTCGAAGGCGGCCACGATGATCGGCTCCTTGGAGAAGAAGCCGGAGAACGGGAACATGCCGATGATGGCCAGCCAGCCCATCATGAAGGTCAACCAGGTGACCTTCATGTACTTCGACAGCCCACCGAACCGGCGGATGTCCACCTGGTCCTTCATCCCGTGCATGACCGAGCCGGCGCCCAGGAACATGTTGGCCTTGAAGAAACCGTGCGCCAGCAGGTGGACGATGGCCAGCGCGTACGCCCCACCGCCCAGACCGACGCCGAGGAACATGTAGCCGATCTGGCTCACCGTCGACCAGGCGAGCACCCGCTTGATGTCGTCCTTGGCCGCGCCGATGATGCAGCCCATCAGCAGGGTGAGCGCGCCGACGCTGACCACCACGAGCTGGAGCGTCGAGTTCGCGGAGAAGATCGGGTTGGAGCGGGCGATCAGGTAGACGCCCGCCGTGACCATGGTCGCGGCGTGGATGAGCGCCGACACCGGGGTCGGGCCCTCCATGGCGTCCGGCAGCCACGCCTGGAGCGGGAACTGGCCGGACTTGCCTGCCGCGCCGAGCAGCAGCAGCAGGCCGAGCACCAGCACCGTGGTTGCGGTCAGCCCGCCGACGCCGGTGAACACCTCGTCGTACTGGGTGGTGCCAAGCGTGGCGAACATGATGAAGATGCCGACGGCCAGACCGGCGTCGCCGACCCGGTTCATCAGGAACGCCTTCTTACCGGCGGTGGCCGCGCTCGGCCGTCCGTACCAGAAGGAGATCAGCAGGTACGACGCCAGACCGACGCCCTCCCAGCCGAAGTACAGCATCACGTAGTTGTTGCCGAGCACCAGCAGCAGCATGGCCGCCACGAACAGGTTGAAGTACGCGAAGAACCGGCGGCGGCCACTGTCGTGCGCCATGTACTCCACCGCGTACAGGTGGATCAGGAAACCCACCCCGGTGATCAGCAGCACGAAGACCGCGGCGAGCGGGTCGAACAACAGGCCGAAGTCGACGCGGAGGTCACCGACCGCGATGAAGTCCCAGAGGCTCAGCTCGACCGACTTGTTCTCCAGGCCACGCAGCTGGAAGAAGAAGGCCAGGCCGAGCACGAAAGCGGCACCGATGGCGGCGACGCCCAACCAGTGCCCCCAGCGGTCGGCCCGACGGCCGAGCAGCAGCAGGATGGCCGCGCTGACCAGCGGGATCGCCACCAGCAGCCAGACGCTGCCGAGCAAGCCCGTGGCACCGGCGTACTGCACAGTCTCTTCCACTTGCTTGCCCCTTAGTACTTGAGCAGATTGGCGTCGTCGACGCTCGCGGAGCGTCGAGTACGGAAGATCGACATGATGATCGCGAGCCCGACCACGACCTCGGCCGCGGCCACCACCATCACGAAGAACGCCATGATCTGGCCGTTCAGGTCACCGTTGATCCGGCTGAAGGTGACAAGGGTCAGGTTGGCCGCGTTGAGCATCAGCTCCACGCACATGAAGAGCACGATCGCGTTGCGCCGGACGAGCACCCCGGCGGCGCCGATGGTGAACAGCACCGCGGCCAACACCAGGTAGTAGTCGGGTGTCATGACTGGGCTCGCCTTTCGTTCGCGACTGCGGGGCTCCGCTTCGCTGCACTCCTCGCGCTCACTGGTCCGTCCCCTTCAGGGTGGTCTCCTGCGCGGTCAGCTCCCGCACCGGCAGGATGTCCGGCGTGCTCCGGTCGGTGAGCCGCCCGTCCGGCAGCCGAGCCGGGGTGGCCACCGAGGAGGAGGTCGCGAAGACGCCGGGGCCCGGCTTGGGGCCGGGGTAGTTGCCCGGCGCGAAGCGGGCCTTCATGGTCGACGGCTGATCGATCTTGTCCTGCTTGCGCCGCTCGATGTGCGCGAGCACCATGGCGCCGACCGCCGCGGTGATGAGCAGCGCCGAGGTCAGCTCGAACGCGAAGACGTACTTGGTGAAGAGCAGCCGGGCGATGCCCTGCACGTTGCCCTCCGCGTTGGCCTGCTCCAGGCCGACCGCGGTGGTGCCCTCCAGCGCCCGGTAGAGCGCCCCGCCGACCAGGCCGGCGAAGCCCAGGCCGAGCACGATCGCGGCGACCCGCTGGCCGCGCAGCGTCTCGATCAGCGAGTCCGTGGAGTCCCGGCCGACAAGCATCAGCACGAACAGGAAGAGCATCATGATCGCGCCGGTGTAGACGATGATCTGCACCATGCCGATGAACGGCCCGGCCTGGAGCACGTAGAACACGCCCAGGCAGAGCATGGTGAGCACCAGCCAGAGCGCCGAGTGCACGGCGTTGCGGGCGGCCACCATCCCGATCGCGCCGATCAGGGCGAGCGGCGCGAGGATCCAGAAGGTGACCTCCTCGCCGCCGGACACCCCGCCCGCCGCGGCCAGCACCGTAGACGTGGTCATGCTCCCTCTCCCTTGCCGGCCGCCGCGCGCTGGGCGGCCTGCTCGGCACCCGGGAACGTCACACCGGGGTGCTCCTCGACCTGGTAGCGGCCGGGGCCCATCGGGGACGTCTCGGCACCGGCGGAGGTGCCCGGGTTGTCGAGCGCGCCGACGTAGTAGTCCTTCTCGCTGTCGCCCAGGCGCATCGGGTGCGGCGGCTGCTCCATGCCCTCGAGAAGCGGCGCGAGCAGCTGCTCCTTCGTGAAGATCAGGTCCTGCCGGTTGTCCCGGGCCAGCTCGTACTCGTTGCTCATCGTGAGCGAACGGGTCGGGCAGGCCTCGATGCAGAGCCCACAGAAGATGCACCGCGCGTAGTTGATCTGGTAGGTGCTGGCGTACCGCTCACCAGGCGAGAAGCGCTGCTCGTCGGTGTTGTCGCCGCCCTCGACGTAGATGGCGTCCGCCGGGCAGGCCCAGGCGCACAGCTCGCAGCCGATGCACTTCTCCAGCCCGTCCGGGTGCCGGTTGAGGATGTGCCGCCCGTGGTAGCGCGGCGCCGACACCGGCGGCTTGAACGGGTAGTCGGTCGTGACGACCTTCCTGAACATGTGCGAGAAGGTGACACCGAATCCCTTGAACGTTCCGGTGATCGCGCCCACGTCACACCTCCCTGGAGTCCGAGCCGGCGACGATGTTTGCCGGCTCCCGCTCGGCGACCACGCGCGTGATACGCGGGCTCGGTGGTACCTGTAGATCCATCGGTGGCAGCGGGAAGCTCCCGTACGGCCGGTTGTTGACCTGTTCCTGCGTGGTCGGCTTGGGCTGCGGCCGGCGGTTGGGCCAGAACAGCGTGGCGATCAGCAGCACGCCGGCCGGGATGCCGACCGCGATGAGCTTGCTGCGCGAGTCCCAGTCCTCGATGGAGCGCAGGCCCGACAGGACCAGGATCCACACCAGGTTGATCGGCAGCAGCACCTTCCAGCCGAAGCGCATGAACTGGTCGTAGCGCAGCCGGGGCAGCGTGCCGCGCAGCCACACGAACACGAAGACCAGTGCGATCACCTTGCCGAAGAACCACAGCATCGGCCACCAACCGGAGTTGGCGCCCTCCCACAGGGTGATCGGCCACGGCGCCCGCCAGCCGCCGAGGAACAGCGTGGTGGTGACCGCGGACATGGTCACCATCGCGACGTACTCGCTGAGCATGAAGAGCGCGAACTTCAGCGAGCTGTACTCGGTCATGAAGCCGGCGACCAGCTCGGACTCGGCCTCGGGCAGGTCGAACGGCGCCCGGTTGGTCTCACCCACCGTGGCGATGAAGAAGATGATGAAGCTGGGCAGCAGCAGGATCGCGTACCAGCCCGGCGCCGGGATCTCGGTGCCGAAGACGGTCAGCTGGGTGGCGTCGCCCTGAGCGGCGACGATCCCGCTGGTGCTCATCGTGCCGGCGGTCATGAAGACCGCCACGATGCTCAGCCCCATCGCGACCTCGTAGGAGATCATCTGGGCGCTGGACCGCAGACCGCCCAGGAGCGGGTACGTCGAGCCGGAGGCCCAGCCGCCCAGCACGATGCCGTAGACGCCCATCGAGGAGCAGGCCAGCAGCAGCAGCACCGCCACCGGCACGTCGGTGACCTGCAACGGCGTGTGGTGACCGGCGATGCTCACCATCGGGCCGAACGGCACCACCGACAGCGCGGTGACAGCGCAGATCACCGAGATGGTCGGCGCGAAGAAGTAGACGACCTTGTCGGCCGCCTTCGGCAGGATGTCCTCCTTGAAGGCCATCTTCAGGCCGTCGGCGAGGGTCTGCAGCAGGCCGAACGGGCCGACCTGGTTGGGGCCGGGCCGCACCTGCATGTAGCCCACCACGCGCCGCTCGAACCAGACACCGAGCAGGGTGGCCAGCAGACCGAACGCGAACGCGAAGACGATCTTGCCGAGGACCAGCCACCACGGATCCCTGCCGAAGTCGGCAAGCGTCGGGTCCTGGGCCAGGATTGACGGACTCACTGGGCACCCCCGGTGTTGAGGAGCGGACCCGGCAGACCGGTCTCGTCGGCCGCCACCCGACCGGCCGGTACGGCCGCGCTCGGTGCGGGGACGGAGATCCGGACGACCGCGCCGGACGTCGCCCCGAGGCTGCGTCGCACGGTCGAACCGGGAGAGTTGGTCGGCAACCAGACCACGCCGTCCGGCATCTCGGTGAGCTCGGCCGGCAGGGTGAGAGCGCCCCGGTCGGTACCGACGGTGACCGCGTCGCCGTCGGCCACGCCGAGCGCCTCGGCGGTTCCCTTGCCCAGCCGGACGACAGGCGGGCGGGCGGTGCCGGCGAGGTGCTCGTCGCCGTCGGTCAGGCTGCCCAGGTCGACAAGCTGGTGCCAGGTGGCCAGTACGGCCTCCCCGGCGCCCGGGTGGGGCACCGCGCCCGGCGACACCGACGGGGGAGCCGGCCGGGACGTACGGCTGGCCGGCAGCGAGCCCAGCTCCCGACGCACACTCGGCACGTCTGCGGTGCCGAGCCGCACGTCGAGCAGCGCGGCCAGCGCGTCGAGCACCCGACCGTCGGTCATCGCGGCGGTGTTCAGCACCGCCTCGAACGGACGCAGCCGGCCCTCCCAGTCCAGGAAGCTGCCGGCCTTCTCGACCACCGGCGCGACCGGCAGCACCACGTTCGCCCGCCGGGTCACCGCGCTGGCGCGCAGCTCCAGGCTGACCAGGAACGGCACCGCGTCCAGGGCGGCCTCGGCGAGCCGAGGGTCCGCCAGGTCGGCCGGGTCGACACCGCCCACCACCAGGGCGCCGAGCTGGCCGTTGGCCGCGGCCGCCAGGATCTGGTCGGTGTCCCGACCGGCCTGGCTCGGGATCACCCCGGCCGGGATGTCCCACGCCTCGCCCAGCTCGGCCCGCGCGGCCGGCTCGGTGACC
The DNA here is from genome assembly GCF_055587305.1 of Micromonospora sp. NPDC047521. Taxonomy (NCBI): domain Bacteria; kingdom Bacillati; phylum Actinomycetota; class Actinomycetes; order Micromonosporales; family Micromonosporaceae; genus Micromonospora; species Micromonospora sp. NPDC047521. The sequence continues at coordinate 201,508 of NZ_JBVJGN010000002.1, forward strand.
AGCCGGCCACCGGGCAGCAGGTTCGGCAGGCAGCCCGCGTCGACCGCGCCACGGTCACCCGCGCGTCGCGGCACCCAGGCCAGCTTCGCGCCGGTACGCCGGGCCACGTTCGCCGCGGCGGAGAGCCCACCGGGGACGCTCGCCAGCCGCTCGCCGACGATCAGGATCGCGCCCGGGGCGCTGAGCGCCTCGGCGACCGTGGCGTGCTCGGCGAGCACGCTGGCCTCCTCGCCGGGCACCACCCGCGCCAGCTTGGCGCCGAGCTTCTCCAGGCCGCGGGTCGCGAACGGCGCCAGCGCGTACACCGTCAGGGTCTTCTTCAGGTACGCCTTGCGCAGTCGCAGGAAGAGGATGGGGCACTCTTCCTCCGGCTCCAGGCCGACGAGCACCACCGCCGGCGCGTTCTCCACGTCGGTGTAGGTCACGTCGGTGACGCCGGCTACCGAGCTGGCCAGGAAGTCGGCCTCCTCGCGGGAGACCGGTCGGGCCCGGAAGTCGATGTCGTTGGTGTTCAGTGCCACCCGGGCGAACTTCGCGTACGCGTAGGCGTCCTCGACGGTCAGTCGGCCGCCGGTGAGCACCGCCGCGCCCTGCCCACCCTCGCGGGCCGCGTGCAGCCCCTCGGCGGCCACGGTGAGCGCCTCACTCCAGGACGCCTCCCGCAGCTCACCGGTGCGCTCGTCGCGGACCAGCGGGTTGGTCAGCCGGTCGGTGGCGCGGGTGTACTGGAAGCCCCAGCGGCCCTTGTCGCAGTTCCACTCCTCGTTGACCTCCGGCTCGTCGCCGGCCAGCCGGCGCAGCACCTTGCCGCGCCGCCAGTCGGTGCGCTGCCCGCAGCCGGCGGAGCAGTGCTCGCAGACGCTCGGGCTGGACACCAGGTCGAACGGGCGGGCCCGGAAGCGGTACTGGGCGCCGGTCAGCGCACCCACCGGGCAGATCTGCACGGTGTTGCCGGAGAAGTAGGAGTTGAACGGCACATCACCGGCGTCGCCCTCCTCGCCGTACGCGTCGTCCCGGTAGATGTTGATCTCCTCGGCGGACGACCGGCCCATCAGGTCGATGAACTTGTCGCCGGCGATCTCCTCGGAGAACCGGGTGCACCGCTGGCAGAGCACGCAACGCTCGCGGTCCAGCAGCACCTGGCTGCTGATCGCCATCGGCTTCTCGTACTCCCGCTTGTGCTCGTGGAAGCGCGAGTCGGTGCGGCCGGTGGACATCGCCTGGTTCTGCAGCGGGCACTCGCCGCCCTTGTCACACATCGGGCAGTCCAGCGGGTGGTTGAGCAGCAGCAGCTCCATCACCCCCTCCTGCGCCTTCTTGGCGACCGGGGAGGTGAGCTGCGTACGCACGACCATGCCGTCGGCGACGGTCTGGGTGCAGGAGGCGACCGGCTTGCGCTGCCCCTCCACCTCGACCAGGCACTGGCGGCACGCGCCGGCCGGGGCCAGCAGCGGGTGGTCGCAGAACCGGGGGATCTCGGTGCCCATCTGCTCGGCGACCCGGATGAGCAGGGTCCCCTTGGGGGCGGTGACCTCGACGCCGTCGATGGTGAGGGTGACGGTGTCGGTCTGCTTGGCTACGTCGGTCACAGTGCTTGCCTTTCGCTCGCGACTGCGGGGCTCGCTTCGCTCACTCCTCGCGCTCGCATCAGTGAGCTCCAACCAGCTGCTTGTCCGACAGCTTCGGCGCGGTACGTCCCTCGATGTAGTCGAGGTAGTCCTGCTTGAAGTACTTCAGCGACGAGGTCACCGAGCTGGTCGCGCCGTCGCCGAGGCCGCAGAACGAACGACCGAGGATGTTGTCGCAGGTGTCCAGAAGGGTGTCCAGATCCTCGTGGGTGCCCTGACCGGCGAGGATCCGCCGGTAGACCCGGACCATCCAGTAGTTGCCCTCGCGGCACGGGGTGCACTTGCCGCACGACTCGTGGTGGTAGAACTCCAGCCACCGGTACGTCGCGTAGACCGGGCAGTCCTGGTCGGAGAAGATCTGGGTCGCCGTGGTGCCCAGGATCGAGCCGGCCGCCGCCACCCCCTCGAAGTCCAGTGGCACGTCGAGGTGCTCGGCGGCGAGCAGCGGCGTCGACGACCCACCGGGCGTCCAGAACCGCAGGTTGTGACCGGGCTGCATCCCGCCGGCCAGCTCCAGCAGCTCGCGCAGCGTGACACCCATCGAGCACTCGTACTGGCCGGGGTTCGCGACCCGGCCGGACAGCGAGTAGATCATCGGCCCGGAGGACTTCTCGGTGCCCATGCTCTTCCACCAGTCGGCGCCACCGAGCACGATCGGCGGCACGCTGGCGATGGTGCCGACGTTGTTCACCACCGTCGGGCTGGCGTACAGGCCGTGGGTGGCCGGGAACGGCGGGCGCAGCCGGGGCTGACCCCGGAACCCTTCGAGCGAGTCCAGCAGCGCCGTCTCCTCGCCGCAGATGTACGCCCCGGCGCCGGAGTGCACCACCAGCTCCAGGTCGTAGCCGCTGCGCAGAATGTTCCGGCCGAGGTAGCCCTTGTCGTACGCCTCCTGGACCGCGCTGCGCAGTCGGCGCGCGGCGTGCACCGCCTCGCCCCGGATGTAGATGTAGGCGCGGCTGGCCCGGATCGCGTACGAGGCGATAATGACGCCCTCGACGAGCGCGTGCGGGTCGTGGGTCATCAGCGGCAGGTCCTTGCACGTGCCCGGCTCGCCCTCGTCGGCGTTGACCACCAGGTAGTGCGGCTTGCCGTCGCCCTGCGGGATGAAGCCCCACTTGAGTCCGGTGGGGAAGCCCGCGCCGCCACGGCCGCGCAGACCCGAGTCCTTGATCAGCTGGATCAGGTCGTCCGGGTGGGCCTTGAGCGCCTTGCGCAGCGCGGCGTAGCCGTCGAGCTGCTCGTAGGTGCCGATCCGCCAGGCGTCCGGCGACAGCCAGCGCTTGGTCAGCACCGGCGTCAGCTTGGCCAACGTCTCCGGTCGGGGAGTGGTCACTTCTGGGCCCCCGTTTCGTTCGCGCCGGCGGAGTTCGCGCCATCGGTGCCCGCCGACGCTTCGTTGAGGTTGCGCTCCTGCGCGCCTGTGGAGTCACCGGCGGGCTTCCCGTCGCCGGCGGGCGCGTTGGCCGCCGCGCCGGCGGCCTCCGCCTCCCGCGCGTCGCGCGAGGCCGGCGGCGAGGTCTCCGTCGGAACCTTGGTGCCTGGTGCGTCCGGAACTGCGGTGTCCGCGTCCGGTTGCCGGGTCTCGGCGGTACGCACCTGCGGCGACTTGTCGTCAGGCGCCTTCACGTCCGGAGCGGTGCTGCCCGTCACGGACTCCGGCTTCGCCGGCTCGGCGACGCCTGCCGCGCCCGTCGGGGCGGACGCTCCGTCGCCGCCCTTGACCGGAGCCGCGCTGGCCTCGGCGGGCGCCGGCTTGGCGGCCTCCACCTTCGCCTTCGCCTCGGCGGCGGCCTTGTCGGCCTCGGCCTTGCTGCGGATCGGGGTGTTCGGGTCGAAGCCCGGCACCGAGACGCCGTGCTGCTGGGCCAGCCGCAGACCGCGCAGGGTGGGCTCGCCCGGCCCGCCGTCGGCGACCGCGCCGTCGCGCTCGTCGGCGAAACCGGCGAGCTGCACCGCCATCTCCTTGAGCGTGCAGAGCCGCGCGCCACGGGTCGGCATCGGCCGACCTCCCGCGCGCAGCTCGTCGACCACTCCGACAGCCGTCGACGGGTCGACCCCGTCGAAGAAGTCGTAGTTGACGGTCATCACCGGGCCGTAGTCGCACGCCGCCAGGCACTCGGCGTGCTCAAGCGTGATCGTGCCGTCGGCGGTGGTCTCGTCGTGCCCGACGCCCAGGTGCTCGGAGAGCGTGTCGTAGACCTCCTGGCCACCGAGCACGTTGCACATCGTGTTGGTGCAGACGCTTACCAGGAAGTCACCTGTCGGCTTGCGCTTGTACATGGTGTAGAAGGTGGCCACGGCGCCCACCTGGGCCTTGTTCAGCCCGAGCACCTCGGCGCAGAACGCCACGCCGGCCGGGGAGACGTACCCCTCCTCGGCCTGGACCAGGTGCAGCAGCGGCAGCAGCGCCGAGCGGGACCGGTCCGCCGGGTAACGGGCGATGATCTCGCGCGCCCGCTCGCGGGTCTCGTCGGTGAAAGTCGTCATCGGTCACAACCACCCATCACGGGGTCCAGCGAGGCGCCACCGGCGATCACGTCGGCGATCAGGCCACCCTCGGCCATCGCCGGGAGGGCCTGGAGATTGACGAAGCTCGGCTCCCGGTAGTGCACCCGGTACGGCCGCGTGCCACCGTCGGAGACCGCGTGCACGCCCAACTCGCCGCGCGGCGACTCGATGCCGACGTACACCTGGCCCGGCGGAACCCGGAAGCCCTCGGTGACGAGCTTGAAGTGGTGGATCAGCGACTCCATCGACTGACCCATGATCTTCGCGACGTGCTCCAGCGAGTTGCCCATACCGTCCACGCCGATGGCCAGCTGCGCCGGCCAGGCGATCTTGCGGTCGGCGACCATCACCGGGCCCGGCTTCAACCGGTCCAGTGCCTGCTCGACAAGCTTCATCGACTCGCGGATCTCGGCGAGGCGCACCTGGTAGCGGCCCCACACGTCACCGTCGGGGTGGGTCGGCACGTCGAACTCGTACGTCTCGTAGCCGCAGTACGGCATCGTCTTGCGCAGGTCCCAGGCGAGGCCGGCGGAGCGCAGCACCGGGCCGGTGACGCCGAGTGCCACGCAGCCGGTCACGTCGAGAACCGCCACGTTCTTCGTACGCTCCAGCCAGATCGGCTGACCGGAGAGCAGGTCCTCGTACTCCTTGAGCTTCTTCGGCATCATCTTGAGGAACTCGCGGATCTTGACGATCGCCTCGTCCGGCACGTCCTGCGCGACACCGCCCGGCCGGACGTACGCGTGGTTCATCCGCAGGCCGGTGATGGTCTCGAAGATGTCGAGGATGTACTCCCGCTCGCGGAAGCCGTACAGCATGATCGAGATCGCGCCCAGCTCCATGCCCGTGGTGGCCAGCCAGACCAGGTGCGACGAGATCCGGTTGAGCTCCATCATCAGCACGCGGATGGTGGTGGCCCGCTCGGTGATGTCGTCGGTGATCCCGAGCAGCTTCTCGACCGCGAGGGCGTACGCCGTCTCATTGAAGATCGGCGCGAGGTAGTCCATCCGGGTCACGAACGTCGAACCCTGCACCCAGTTGCGGTACTCGAGGTTCTTCTCGATGCCTGTGTGCAGGTAGCCGACGACGGAACGGGCCTCGCGGACCGTCTCGCCCTCCAGCTCCAGGATCAGCCGCAGCACGCCGTGCGTGGACGGGTGCTGCGGACCCATGTTGACGACGATGCGCTCGTCGTTGATCGGGTCGGTGCCCGAGACGATCGTGTCCCAGTCACCGCCGGTGACTGTGAAGACGCGACCCTCGGTGGTCTCACGCTCGGTCGCGTAGTTCGACGTGGTCACTGGTAGGACCTCCTACGGTCCGGCGGTGGGATTTCCGCGCCCTTGTACTCGACGGGAACGCCGCCGAGCGGGTAGTCCTTGCGCTGCGGGTGGCCCTCCCAGTCGTCCGGCATGAGGATCCGGGTCAGGTTGGGGTGGCCGTCGAAGACGATGCCGAACATGTCGTACGCCTCCCGCTCCTGCCAGTCCGCGGTCGGGTAGACCGCCGTCACGCTGGGCAGGTGCGGGGCTTCGACGGAGACCGCGGCCTCCAGTCGCACCCGACGCCGGTAGGTCATCGAGGTGAGCTGGTAGATCACGTGCAGGCGACGCTCGTCGGCGCCGAGGTAGTCCACCCCGGACACCGAGGAGCACAGTTCGAAGCGCAGCGCCATGTCGTCGCGCATCACCTGGCAGACCTCGGCGATCCGCTCGGGGCGTACGTGCAGGGTCAGCTCACCCCTGTCGACGACCACCTTCTCGATCGCGTCGCCGAAGGCCGGGTACGCCTCCTCCAGCGCGTCGCGCACCTCGTCGAAGTAGCCGCCGTACGGGCGGGCGGCCTCCTCGATGGGCTGGCGCGGGCGGACCAGGCCGCCGTAGCCGGACACGTCACCGGAGCCCTGGTTGCCGAACATCCCCCGCCCGGCCGGGCTGGCCGGAGGCAACTCGGCGGGAGCGCCACTGGAGGCGCCGGCCGGCACCACCGGCAGCGGTACGCCGCCGTCGTTGGGCTTGTCCGTGGGTGACGTCATTTGGGGCCTGCCTGCGGGTGGAGGTGGTTCTGGGCGTTCATCCAGTTCTCGATCCGCAACTGCTCCTCGCGCCCCTCACGGACCGCCTTGGTCCACTCGGCACGCCGGGCCTTGTCGTTGCGGTACGAGGACGGCATGGAGCCGTAGGGGACGACCGGGACGTCGCCGCGCTCCTGCCGGGCCGCCAGCATCTTGCGGCCGTTCGGGCCGAGCGGCTCGTACATGATCTTCTCGCGGAGCTTGAGGATCGCGTCGATGAGCATCTCGGGGCGGGGCGGGCAGCCGGGCAGGTACATGTCGACCGGCACCACGTGGTCGACGCCCTGCACGATCGCGTAGTTGTTGAACATGCCGCCGCTGCTGGCGCAGACGCCCATCGAGAGCACCCAGCGGGGCTCGGCCATCTGGTCGTAGATCTGCCGCAGCACCGGGGCCATCTTCTGACTCACCCGGCCGGCGACGATCATCAGGTCGGCCTGCCGGGGCGAGGCCCGGAAGACCTCCATGCCCCAGCGACCCATGTCGTAGTGCGGACCACCGGCGGCCATCATCTCGATGGCGCAGCAGGCCAGGCCGAAGGTGGCGCCCCACACGGACGACTTCCGGGACCAGTTGACCAGCTTCTCCACCGAGGTGAGCAGGACGCCGGCGGGAAGCTTCTCCTCGATGCCCATCTGACGTTCCTTCCTCAGTCCCAGTCCAGGCCGCCGCGACGCCACACGTAGGCGTACGCGACGAAGACCGCGACGATGAACAGGACCATCTCCACGAAGCCGAAGATCGGCAGGGCGTCGAACGAGACCGCCCAGGGGTAGAGGAAGATGATCTCGATGTCGAAGACGATGAAGAGCATCGCCGTCAGGTAGAACTTGATCGGGAACCGCCCACCGCCGACCGGCTGGGGGCTGGGCTCGATGCCGCACTCGTAAGCCTCGAGTTTGGCCTTGTTGTAACGACGTGGACCGGCGAAGCGGGCGGCGCCAACGGAGAACAGCGAGAACGCCGCGGCGAGGGCGAACAGCCCGATGATCGGTGCGTAAGGCGAGAGCGACATCGTTTTCTCCTGCTCGTCCTTCCCTGCCCTCGGTGCTTGACGAAAATCACACTATTCACGTCCCTCGCGGTGGCTGCCGGCGGGGGTCGATCTTTGTCGGCATCGGTGCTGTGACCAGCACCGATGCCGTCCTACTTACACAGCTGGCGCGGCCTTCGTCATCGCATTGATGACCCGGTCCATCGCGTCCCCGCCACGCGGGTCGGTCAGATTGGCCAGCAGCTTGAGTACGAAACGCATCAGCGTGGGATGCGGCATGCCGTGCTTCGTGGCGATCCGCATGATCTCCGGACGGCCGATCAGCTTCACGAAAATGCCGCCGAGTCGGTAGTAGCCGCCGAGGCGGGCCTTCAGCTCGTTCGGGTACGCCATCAGCGCCCGCTCGCGCTCCGGCCCGGCCGGCCGCGCGAGCGCCTGCACGGCGACCTCCGCCGCCAGTTCGCCGGACTCCATCGCGTACGCGATGCCCTCGCCGTTGAACGGGTTGACCATGCCGCCGGAGTCGCCGACCAGCATGACGCCGCGGGTGTAGTGCGGCACCCGGTTGAAGCCCATCGGCAGGGCGGCGCCGAGGATCGGGCCGTCGGCGTTGGTCTCGTCGGTCATCCCCCAGTCGGCGGGGGTGTTGGCGAGCCAGTCGGTGAGCAGCCGGCGGTAGTTGGTCTTGCCGAACGCGGAGGACGAGTTGAGCACGCCGAGGCCGACGTTCACCCGCCCGTCACCGAGCCCGAAGATCCAGCCGTACCCGGGCAGCAGATTGTCGCCGCTGTCCTTGCTGCGCAGCTCCAGCCACGACTCCAGGTAGTTGTCGTCGTGCTTGACCGGTGAGCGGTAGTAGCGGCGGACGGCCACGCCGATCGGCCGGTCCTCCCGCTTGGCCAACCCGAGCGCGAGCGGGAACCGACCGGAGACCCCGTCGGCCGCCACGACGAGCGGCGCGTGGAAGGTCGTCGGCTCCTTGCCGGGACCCACCTCCGCCTCGACCCCCGTCACCCGGCCGTCGCCGTCGAGCACGGGGCCCAGCACGTTGACGTTGGTACGCAGCTTGGCGCCGGCGGCCACCGCCCGCTGGGCGAGCAGGTCGTCGAAGTCCAGTCGGGTGCGCACCAGCCCGTAGTTGGGGAAGCTCGCCAGCTCCGGCCAGTCCAGTTCCAGGCGTACGCCGCCGCCGATGACCCGCAGGCCCTTGTTGTGCAGCCAGCCGGCCTCGGGTGAGGTGTCCACACCCATCCGGACGAGCTGGCGCACGGCGCGCGGGGTCAACCCGTCGCCGCAGACCTTCTCCCGGGGGAACTCGGTCTTCTCCAACAGCAGCACCCGTACGCCATGCCGGGCCAGGTGGTACGCCGTCGCCGATCCACCGGGACCGGCGCCCACGACGATGACGTCGGCGTCATGTTCCACCGCGGTCATTCGCGCCTCCTCCCGCACGCTCGTGAAATGCTTCACAAGCCAGACGGGACGAGTGTATGACCGGCGTCATACCAGCGCAGGATCAGGGGTACCTAACTCGCCGATGTGACAGTCGAGGACTGTCCACAGCAGTCGAGTGTCAGGCCGGGCTGGGCGCGTCCAGACCCGCGTCGACGCGGATCGTCTCCGGCAGGTGCTCGCGCAGCGCGCCTCCGGCCGCCCGGTCCAGCGCGGCCAGCACCTGGGCGACCACCTGCCGGACCTCCGCCGGGTCGGCGCCGGCCAGCGCGCGGAGCTGCGCGATGAGTTCGGCAGCGTCGTCGTCGGTGGCGGCCACCGGGTCCGCCCGGTCTGCTCCGGTCATGCGGACGAGCGTACGGGGCAAAGTGGACTAAAGCCGGATATTCACGAATTGTGCGCGCGGGATAGCGGACCTACTCGCGGATTCCCCGGTGCAGGGCGACCACGCCGCCGGTCAGGTTGCGCCACGCCACCCGACCCCAACCCGCCGCGGCGACCCGCCCGGCGAGGGCGGCCTGGTCCGGCCAGGCCCGGATCGACTCGGCCAGGTAGACATACGCCTCGGGGTTGCTGGAGACCGTGCGGGCCACCGCGGGCAGGGACCGCATCAGGTACGACAGGTACACCGTCCGGAAGGCCGGGTTGACCGGGGTGCTGAACTCACACACCACCAGCCGCCCACCGGGGCGGGTCACCCGGGCCAGCTCGCGCAGGGCCGCGTCGGTGTCGTTGACGTTGCGCAAGGCGAACGAGATGGTCACCGCGTCGAAGCTCGCGTCCGCGAACGGCAGCCGGAGCGCGTCACCGGCCAGCAACGGCACCTGCGGTCGGGCCCGCTTGCCCGCGTACAGCATGCCCAGCGACAGGTCCGCACCCACCGCGTACGCCCCGGACTGCGCCAGCTCCAGCGTCGAGACACCGGTGCCCGCGCCCACGTCCAGCACCCGCTCGCCCGGTCGCAACCCGAGCGCCGCCCGGGTGGACCGACGCCAGGAACGGTCCTGGCCGAAGGAGAGCACCGTGTTGGTCAGGTCGTAACGCTCCGCCACGCCGTCAAACATCGCGGCGACCTCGTGCGGCTGCTTGTCCAGGCTGGCTCGCTGGCCCTGCGGGGTACGGCTCACCCCTCCACTCTGCCAGCCACGCCCCGACGGTCGACCGCTGGGTCCGCGTACCCCCGGGGTGCGGGAACCGGCGCGGCCCGGCCGGGGACGCGAAAGGGCGGGGTGGTCGCCCACCCCGCCCCCGCGTCGCTGCTACGTCAGTCGGTCGACTTCTCGTCGCCCGGGGTGACCAGGACGACCTTGCGGCGGCGGGAGAGCACCAGCAGTGCCCCACCCACGAGCAGGATCAGACCGCCGATGCCACCGATCAGGCCGGCCTGCACACCTGTCACCGGCAGTCCTCCGCCCGCACCGCCGCCGGCACCCGGCGAGGTGGTCGCTCCCGGCGTCGGCGTCACGGTCGGCGTGGCCGTCGGGGTCGGCTGCGCGCGGAGGTCGACGAACGCCTCGAAGGTCGTGTGGTTGTCCAGCACGTCGACCTCGGTGAAGGTCTTGCGCTGCGTGGAGGTGGCCGCCTTCGGCTCCTGCTCCGGCTTGCCCTCGGCGGCGTCCAACCCGTACCCGAAGAGATCACCCTCGTGCAGGATCGGCTCGGTCACGCCGTCGCCGACGGTCACCTGGACGTCGGCGGTGTAGTACTGCCCGGGCTTGACGACCGCGCCGGCGTCCTCGCAGAACAGCTGCTGCTTGCCCAGGTAGACCTGCTCGAGGCAGCCCTGTGGCTTCTTCGCGAAGGTGACGCCCACCGGCAGGGTCAGGCCGAAGAAGATGCCTGTGGCCTTGCGGCTGCCGTCGTTGTAGACGGCCCAGTCCAGCGGCACCGTCGCCCCACGGGGGACCGGCTTGAGGTCGGGCTCGTCGATGACGGCGCCGTTGACCACGACGTTGGCCTGCACATCCTGCGCCCAGGCGGTCAGGTCGTAACCGGGCTTCGCGACGGTGATCGGCACCTCGACGGTGTCGTCCTCGATGTTGTTCTGCGGGGTCGTGGTGGTGACGCCGACGCCCAGCACCCCGCCGTCCCCACGGCCGCCCGTGCTGAAAAGCGGGATGCCGAAGTCCTCGCTGGTGCCGGCCGGCAGATCGCCGAGGGGGCAGCTGTAGATGCCGGTGGTGCTGAGCACGCAGTCGGCGGGAGGGACCAGGCCGACCCGCTTGCGCCTCAGCTCACGGGTGTCCACCCGGACGACGACGTTCTTGGCGTCGGCGGTGCCGGAGTTGGTCACTGTGAACTTGAACGGCTTCGCGCGCGCCGCGTCGACACCCTTGGCAAGGGTCGTACTGATCGGTTGCAGGCTGATCTCGGCCGTGTCGGCGGCGTGCGCCGGGGCGGCGACGGTGGCCAGGCCACCGGCCGCCAGCAGGGCCACGACGCCGGCACGAGCCAGCGCCGAGCGGTGGAACGCGGTCATCAGTCCCCCGGGGGATAGGGAAATCAGTGGTTGCGGAACCGGGGGGACGTTATCGAAGGTCGATGTCCCACGCCAGCGGCGCGCACCACTTCCAGCCGTCCGGTCCGGACCCGGAGACGGCACGGGCGGGATGGTGACCCATCCCGCCCGTACCGCCGTGCGTTATGTGGACGACCCTCACGGGCCGATGGAGGACAGCCCCGACCAGGACCATCAGACCATCCGCCAGCAGCAGGGTCGCGCCGATTTCGTCGATCCACGGTGGCGACGGATACGAGCCGGGACGCTAGCCGCCGACGATCATCTCCACCAGCCCCGGACGGGACAGCCGGACGTTGCGACGGCCGGGACCACCCGTACCGGCCACCGTGGTCGGGCGGGAGCACGAGCCCCGGTCAGCCGAACGGCCGGGTCAGTTGACCTCGACGAGGGGCAGCGACCGGCCAGCCCCACCGCCCGGCAGGGCGATCGAGGAGAAGTGCGAGACCACCCGCTCGTCGGTCGGGTCGTCGGCAGGCGTGTGGTGCACGGCGAGCCGGTTGTAGAGCGTGTCCCGCTGCGCGGGGATCCGGTCCGCCGAGCGGATCATGCCGATCAGCTCGTGCAGGTTGGAGCGGTGCCGCGCGCCCGCCGAGGAGATCACGTTCTCCTCCAGCATGATCGACCCGAGGTCGTCCACGCCCATGTGCAGGGAGAGCTGCCCGACGTCCTTGCCTGTGGTCAGCCAGGACGCCTGGAGGTGCGGGACGGTCTCGAAGAACAGTCGGGCCACCGCGACGAGGCGCAGGTACTCGAGCGTGGTCGCCTGCGTGCGGCCCTTGAGGTGGTTGTTCTCCGGCTGGTACGTCCACGGGATGAACGACCGGAAACCGCGGGTGCGGTCCTGCACGTCACGGATCATCCGCAGGTGCTCGATCCGCTCGGCGTGCGTCTCACCGGTGCCCATCATCATGGTGGCCGTCGACTCGATGCCCTGCCGGTGGGCCAGCTCCATGACCTCCAACCAGCGCTCGCCCGACTCCTTGAGCGGTGCGATGGCCTTGCGCGGACGCTCCGGCAGCATCTCCGCGCCGGCACCCGCGATCGAGTCCAGACCGGCGGTCTTGATGCGCGCGATGGCCTCGTCCAGGCTCACCCCGGACACCTTGGCCATGTGCAGGATCTCGCTCGGGCCGATCGAGTGGATGGCGAGCTGCGGGTACGCCTGCTTGACCGAGGAGAACAACTCCTCGTAGTACTCCACGCCGTAGTCCGGGTGGTGCCCGCCCTGGAGCATCACCTGGGTCGCGCCCAGCTCGACCGCCTCGCCGCACCGGCGCAGGATCTCCTCGGTCGGGTGGGTCCACCCCTCGGAGTGCTTGGGCGCGCGGTAGAAGGCGCAGAACTTGCACGCCGTCACGCAGACGTTCGTGTAGTTGATGTTGCGATCGATCAGGTAGGTGACGACGTTGTCCGGGTAGCGCCGCCGGCGCACCGCGTCCGCCGCCTCGCCCAACGCGTGGAAGGGCGCCTCGGTGTAGAGCAGCAGGGCCTCCTCGGGCGTGACCCGCCCGCCGTCCGCGCCGCGCTGCAGGATGTCGTCGATCTCCCGGCTCACCGTCACCCCCTGAGCCTACGTCGGCGTCAACTCGTCTCGCTGACCTGGGGACGCTGATGTGATCCCCAACGGAGTGGGGTTATATTTACAAGATCAAAATATGTTGTAGATAGTCTATTGACATCTTATGCATCGGTCATGAAGATATCGCTGGGGTTGAGGGAGGCGAGATATGAGCGACACGGACACCGCTCCGGGCATCGCTGCCCGGTGTCGAGCCGACGGCGGATTAACGCAAGCAACTCTCGGCGAGTTACGGGACGAGTTGGGCTACCGGAAGCTCGGCCGTTGGGTTCTCGCGGAGATCGCCGAGACACTCAGAGCGACCGGCTTGGGCTTCTTCCCTCCAGAGCGACTCACTGCCGAAATCAACACCGAGCCGCGCCAGTGGCAGACGGTCTGGATTTACGTTCGGGATGGCGGGCCGCGGGCACGAGTGATCGATGCTGTGCTTCAGCCCGACGACTGCGATGTACGCGCGGAACTCGACGCCATCGGCACCAAGAACCCGGCAGCGCTGACACCTCAGCAGAAGTTGGACCGAATCCGGGACATCGTCAACGCGTAGGTCAGGGTCAGCGACCACCACAGGAAGGGTCCACGCGCCATGAACGCGCACGTCTTCGTGGACGAGACGAAGGAGCGAGGGCTTCTCGCCGCGGCGGCGGTCGTGCTTCCGGCGGACCTGGCCGCTGCCCGCCGGACCATTCGCAATCTGATCCTGCCCGGCCAGCGCCGCATCCACTTCCATAAGGAGAAGGACGATCGACGCCAACAAATAATCGCTGCCGTCGTCACACTGCCTGCGCACGCGGTGATCTTCGATGCAAGGAGACACCGTGACCCCAGGGTGGCGCGGGAGGCCTGCCTCGTCGAACTCGTGGAGCACGCCACGAAGATAAACGCCGCACGCCTCGTCCTGGAGCGTGATGATTCGACATTCCAAGCCGACCAGCGTCTGCTCTTCGAGCAGGTGAGGAAGTCGGGGACGTCCGGCAACCTGCGTTACGACCAACTGAGAGCCCACGAGGAGTGCCTGCTGGCCATTCCGGACGCATTGGCCTGGTGCTGGGCCAAGGGTGGCCGATGGAAGACGTCCGTGCAGCGCGTCGTCAGGGAGACGCGGCAGCTTTGACCAGGCCCGGGAAACGCGAGACCCGGCTCACCCACCGTCCGGAAGGCTGCCGGGTCCACTTCCTAGGAGCTAATGCCCCTGGCAGTTGCCAGGCTACCTTTGCCCGTCCCTCACGGACAAGGAATTGGGCCGTTCCAACTCCCGCGCCGGGACCAAACCGCCAGGGCGGAATGATCTAGGGCCGCCTCGCACCGTCACGGCAGCTGTCGGGTCTACTCAGCTTTCGCGAATCTCGACGTGTATGCCGTAGGTGTCCCGCAGCTCCGCCGCGAGCTCCGGCCCCACCCACGCCGGCACGTACGCCTCCCACCACGACCGCTCGGCACGCCCCGGCATCGGCTGCTCGGAGAGCAGCGCTCGGAACCGTTCGTCCGCCGCCCCGACCCGCTCCCGGACCCACAACAGCTGCGGGAAACCGAGCAACCGTTCGTCGGTCAGCACCCTCTCGATGGCGTCCCGGATGCTGAGGTCGAACCAGTACTCGTCGAGGTTGTCGTCGTACCCCTCCTCGCAGAACTCGACGAACTGCTCCCACCCCTCCACGTACCCGGTCGGACGCCGCCCGCCGGTGACCTCGGCGAACCGCTCGACGAACTCCCTGTCGTTCGGCGCCGTCATGCGTCGTAGTCGACAGTGAGCTTGTCGGTGGTCGGGCTGGACTGGCAGGTCAGCACGTAGCCGGCGGCCAACTCGTCGGGCTCCAGGGCGTAGTTGCGGGCCATCGTGACCGACCCGTCGACGACCTTCGCCTTGCAGGTCGAGCAGACACCGCCCTTGCAGGCGTACGGCAGTTCGCCGCGCACCTTCAGCGCGGCGTCCAGCACCCGCTCCTCGCGGCCCATCGTGAAGCTCGACGACCTGCCGTCCAGCACGATCGTCACCTCGGTGCCGGCACCCGGCTGGTCGACGGGGCGGCGCACCGGCTCCGGCGGGGTGTCGACGTGGAACAGTTCGGTGCGTACCGCCGACTCGGGCAGCCCCCGCGCGGTCAGCACGTCCCGGACGTCGACCACCATGCCGTACGGGCCGCAGAGGAACCACTCCTCGATCAGGTCGCCCGGCACGATCGTGCCCAGCAGACGCTCCAGCCGCTCGGCGTCGATCCGGCCGGAGAGCAGCGGCGACTCGCCCTGCTCCCGGGACAGCACGTGCACCAGGTGCAGCCGGGTGGGGTAGCGGTCCTTCAGGTCGGCCAACTCCTCGGCGAACATCACCGTGTTCGCCGTGCGGTTGCCGTACACCACTGTGAACGTGCTGGCCGGCTCGACGGCCAGGGCGGTCGCGACCAGCCCGAGCACCGGTGTGATGCCGGAGCCGGCGACGACCGCGCCGTAGTGGCGTACCCGGTCCGGCGCGAAGGCCGTCGTGAAGGTGCCGAGCGGCGGCAGCACCTCTACCGTGTCGCCGCCGCGCAGCGCTCCGCAGGCGAACGCCGAGAAGGCGCCGCCGGGGACCTCCCGCACCCCGATCCGCAACCGGCCGTGCCGGGTCAGGTCGTCGGGGGTGGAACAGATGGAGTACGACCGGCGCACGTCCTCGCCGTCGTCGGTGACCCGCCGCACGGTGAGGTGCTGGCCGGCGCGGAACGCGAAGGTCTCCCGCAGATCCTCGGGTACGGCGAAGGTCACCGCCACGGAGTCGTCGGTGAGCCTGTCGACTGCGGCGACGGACAGCGGGTGGAAGACCGGCCGGCGGCGGACCGGGCGGGTGATGGTGACAGTCACAGCGCCTTCAGGTGGTCGAAGGGTTCGGAGCAGGAACGGCAACGCCACAGCGCCTTGCAGGCGGTCGAGCCGAACCTGCTGACCTGCTCGGTCTCCGGTGAGCCGCACTGCGGGCACCGGACCGCGAGGGTCAACGACACGACGCCGGGGGCGCGTACCGGCTCCGGCGGGGCGATCCCGGCGGCGGCGAGCTTGGCGCGCCCACCCTCGGAGATCCAGTCGGTGCTCCACGGTGGGCTGTAGACGGTCCGGACCTCCGCGTCGGCGTGGCCGGCGGCGGCGAGCGCCCGCCTGATGTCGGCCCGGATCACGTCCATCGCCGGGCAGCCCGTGTAGGTCGGGGTGATGGTGACGGTGATCCGGCCACTCGCCGGATCCTCCTCGACCGCCCGCAGGATGCCCAGCTCGTCGATGGTGATCACCCGGATCTCCGGGTCCACCACCGACGCGGCCGCGTCCCTGGGGTTCACCACGTCGCCCCGGGATGGGCGCGGTGCAGCACCTGCATCTCGGCCAGCAGGTAGGACAGGTGCTCGGTGTGCACACCGGCCCGGCCGCCGGCCGGCGCCCAGGCGCTCCCCGGCCGGGTCAGCGTCGCCTCGGTCAGCACCGCATCGACGGTCTCGTCGAACGCCTGCCGCAGGGTGGCCGGGTCGACAGGCGCCGCCGGGTCCGCGGTGAACAGCTCATGGGTGTACGGCCACACCTCGTCGACTGCCGACTGCATGCGACTGTGCGACTCCTCGGTGCCGTCGCCGAGCCGCTTCACCCACAGCGCGGCGTGGTCCAGGTGGTACGCCGACTCCTTGCGTGCCTTCGCGCCGATCGCGGCCAGCCGCTCGTCGCCGCAACCAGCAAGCGCCGTGTAGAGCGGAAGCTGGTACGCGGCCAGGAAGAACAGCTTCGCCATCGTCACCGCGAAGTCGCCGTTGGGCAGCTCGACCAGGAGCACGTTGCGGAACTCGCGGTCGTCGCGCAGGTACGCCAGCGCGTCCTCGTCCCGGCCCGCGCCCTCCAGCTCACCCGCGTACGACAGCAGCAGGCGCGCCGCGCCGAGCTGGTCGAGGGCGATGTTGGCCAGCGCGATGTCCTCTTCCATCTCCGGGGCGCGGGTGGTCCACTCGGCCAGCCGCTGCGCGGCGACCAACGCGTCGTCACCGAGGCCGAGAGCGAAGTCGAAGGGTCCGTTCACGCCGCCACCTCGCTGCGCTCGGCGGCGGCGCGAAGCGCCGCGTTGCTGAGCTGGCTGGTTCGCTCGCTCACAGGTGGGCCACCCCGTCCGGCACCTCGTAGAACGTGGGGTGGCGGTAGACCTTGTCGGCGGCCGGGTCAAAGAAGGCGTCCTTCTCGTCCGGGCTGGACGCGGTGATCGCGCCGGCCGGCACCACCCAGATCGACACGCCCTCCTGCCGCCGGGTGTAGAGATCCCGGGCGTTACGCAGGGCCAGTTCGGCGTCGGGGGCGTGCAGGCTGCCGACGTGGGTGTGCGACAGCCCGCGCCGGGCGCGCACGAAGACCTCCCACAGCGGCGAGTGTTCGGTGCTCACGCGGCCACCTTCTCCTTCTGTTCCGCCCGCTTGGCGGCGTACGCCGCGGCGGCCTCGCGTACCCATGCGCCGTCGGCGTGGGCGGCCCGCCGGTGCGCCATCCGCTCCCTGTTGCACGGCCCGTTGCCGGAGATCACCCGCATCAGCTCGTCGTAGTCCGGCTGGGTGTAGTCGTACGCCTGCCGCTCCTCGTTCCAGCGCAGGTCGTCATCGGGGATGCGCAGCCCGAGCACCTCGGCCTGCCCGACGCACATGTCGACGAAGCGCTGCCGCAGGTCGTCGTTCGAGAAACGCTTGATCTTCCAGGCCATCGACTGGGCGGAGTGCGTGGAGTCACCGTCCGGGGGGCCGAACATGGCGAGCGACGGATACCACCAGCGGTCCACCGCGTCCTGGGCCATGGCCTTCTGCCCGGCCGTGCCGTGCGCGAGGGTGTGCAGGATCTCGTAGCCCTGGCGCTGGTGGAACGACTCCTCCTTGCAGACCCGGATCATCGCCCGGGCGTACGGGCCGTAGGAGCAGCGGCACAGCGGCACCTGGTTGACGATCGCCGCGCCGTCCACCAGCCAGCCGATCGCGCCGACGTCGGCCCAGGTCAGGGTGGGGTAGTTGAAGATCGAGCTGTACTTCTGCTTCCCGTCCAGGAGCAGTTGGACAAGCTCGTCGCGGCTGATGCCGAGGGTCTCGGCGGCGGCGTACAGGTAGAGCCCGTGGCCCGCCTCGTCCTGCACCTTGGCCAGCAGGATCGCCTTGCGCTTGAGCGACGGCGCCCGGCTGATCCAGTTGCCCTCCGGCTGCATGCCGATGATCTCGGAGTGGGCGTGCTGGGCGATCTGCCGGATCAGCGTCCGGCGGTACGCCTCGGGCATCCAGTCGCGCGGCTCGATCTTCTGCTCGGCCCCCACCACGTCGGCGAAGTACGCGGCCAGGTCCTCGTCCGGCGCGGGTCCGCCGCGCCGCTCGCGCGCTGCCGCCGCGCGCAGGTCGGCCTCGGCCGCCTCGACCTCACCCAGCAGGCCGCCGCCGGGCGGGTCGTCCGGAGCGTCCGCCGGCGCGGAGAAGTCGTTGCCATACATGAGGACAAGTGTTACAGCTTGCGCCTTGATGCACCAGGGGGTGTAACAGGAAACCGGAGTCACCTTCGGTCACGAACAGGCGGTTTTTCCTCACGTTGCGCGACCCGTCGGTCTATGAGCTAGCTCACGGTCGAAAGATGAACCCTCTCAGAAGCCGCATACCGTGCCGATATCCCGTCTTCATTGCAAGTTGCCTGGTGTCGGGTTCTGGCGAGCCGCCGGTCCGGACGTAGACTTCTGCCGGTCACATCGATCGGCTGCCCAGAATCGCCGTCTCCACAGAGGCCACCTCCCCCGGCCTCGGCGATCGCACCCGGTCGCCCCGGACAACAAGCCGGTCCCCCCGGCCCTGACATCTGGAGCTCACCCAACTCATGCGATCTCGCGTGACCATGGTGCTCGCCGTCGCGGCGGTCCTGCTCGGTGGCGTCCTGCTGGTCCCCACCGCGTACGCCCGACTGGCCGACGGCACCAGCAGCGCAGGCGGAGGCGGCGGCGCCGCCTCGACAGTCGCCGCGCCCGCACCCACCCCACCACCGCCGCCCACCCTGGCGGCCGGCCCGGTGTCGGTGAGCTTCAAGGGCGAGTTCTTCTCATGGGCGCTGATGGACAGGCAGACCGGCAAGATCTCCGGATCGCCCAACATGACCTCGACCAGCTCCACCGAGTCGATGATCAAGGCGTGGATTGTCTCCGACTACCTGCGGCAGCTCGGTGACAGGGAGCCGCCCGCGGCGCTGAAGGAGGCGTCCCGGCTGGCCATCATCGACAGCAACGACGGCGCCGCCAACAAGGTCCACTCCGCCGCCGGTGGCTCGTACCGGGCCTCGACCAGCAGCACGCCCGACGCGGTGATCCAGCGGGCAATCAAGATCTGCGGGCTGACCGACACCAAGCGGGGCAACGTCAAGCCGTACACCGGCTACTGGAGCTTCACCCGGATGTCCCCCCGCGACGCCGTCCGGCTCGGCGACTGCATCGCCGACGGCAAGGCCGCCGGCCCGAAGTGGACGAAGTGGGTGCTCGACCAGATGAGCAAGGTCAGGGGCACCACCGCCGCCAAGGACCAGAAGGCAAGCTCGGGCGGCGGCCGATGGGGGATCATCGACGGCCTGCCCAAGTCGATCACCGCCCAGGGCCCGGTCAGCATGAAGAACGGCTGGACCCCCATCGCGTACGACGGCAACTGGCACGTCAACTGTCTGGCCGTCAACGGCAAGTGGAGCCTCGCGGTGATGCTGCGCTATCCGATCAGAAGTGGACTGGACTACGGGGCGCAGGTCTGCGCTAGCGTCGCCACCCAGTTGGTCACCCCGCAGCCGGGCGCCGCGCTGAAGGTGCCGCAGCAGCCCGTCGGGAGGCTCTGATGGCCGGCAACCGTCGGGTCGACAGGCGCGGCGGTGGTGAGGCGTCCCCACTCCGGTTGATCGCCATCGCGGTCATCCTGATCGGGCTGGTGCTGGTGTCGCTGCGACTGCTGCCCGGGTCGCCGTTCGAGTCGTCCGCCGCCGCCCGGTGGGGTGATTCCGGTACGCCCGGCGGCCGGTCCACAGGCACGGCCACCGACCGCAGCGCCCGCCAGCCGGCCGCGCCGTCACCCAGCCCCAGCCCGTCGCTGGAGCCGCTGCCGTTCGTGGCGAAGGATCTCAAGCTCGACATCGAGGGCTGGTACTCCTGGAGTGTGCTCGACCGTCGGACCGGAAAGATCATCGGTTCGAAGAACATGGGCGAGACCAGCACCACCGCCTCGATGATCAAGGCCTGGATCGTCGCCGACTACCTCCGCCGCGCGGCCGACAACGGTCAGACGCCGAGCGACGCGAAGCTCGCCGACGCGACGCGGATCATCAGGGACAGCGACAACACCCGCGCCGAGCAGTTCTACAACACGGTGGGCCGGGACGCCTCGATCAAGCGACTGATCTCCACGTGCAAGCTCACCGACAGCAGCGTCGCCCCCGACAAGGGCTGGTCCCGGACGGCACTCTCCCCGCGCGACACCGCCCGCCTGGGCAACTGCATCGCCACCGGCACGGCCGCCGGCCCGAAGTGGACCAAGTGGCTGCTCAACGAGATGAAGCTGGTGCGCGGCGCCGGTGACTTCGGCATCCGCAAGGCGTTCCCGGCCGACGAGCAGAAGCAGATCGCCATCAAGAACGGGTGGATCGACCGGACCAGGGAGCAGGAGATGCACATCAACTGCCTGGCCATCGGCGACACCTGGACGATGGGCGTGATGGTCAAGTACCCGATCGACATGGGCTACGACTACGGCATGAAGAACTGCGAGAAGATCACCGAGGCGCTGCTCCGCCCCGGCACCTGACCCCCAGCTCAACGCCAGCCGGCCGGCCGTGCCGGCTGGCGCGTGCCGGCGGCTGAGCCGGCTGGCGTGCCCGCCGGCTCAGCCGGCGAAGAACTCGGGGCCGCCGTCCGGCAGCTCCGGAACCTCCCCGAGCGCCGCGACCCGCCGGGCGAACTCTCGCAGCCCCGCGACCTGCCGGTCACCCAGCGAGAAGTCAAGGGTCCGGAAGTACGTGGCGAGCGTCGCGGCGTCGAACGTCTCCCACCGGGCAGCCGCCTCGGCGACCTGGTCCAGCTCGGCCAGGCACAGGTCACGCGAGCGTAGGAACGCCTCGTGGACCTCCTTGACCAGGCCCGGATGGGCGGCGGCGAAATCGCGGCGAACCGCCCAGACGGCGAAGACCATCGGCAGCCCACTCCACTCCCGCCACGCCTGACCGAGGTCGGTGACCGTGAGGCCGCGCTGCGGCGCGTCGTAGAGCGCCCGCAGCGCCACGTCCCCGATCAGCACACCGGCGTCGGCCTCCAGCAGCATCTGGGTCAGGTCCGGCGGGCAGCGGAAGTAGTCGGGCCGCACGTCGTACCGCTCGGCGAGCAGCAGCTGGGCCAGCATCACCCCGGTGCGGGACGTCGAGCCGAGCGCGACCTTCGCGCCGTCCAGCTCGGCGAGGGGCCTGGTCGAGACCAGGTTGACCGAGAGCACCGGCCCATCGCTGCCCACCGCCAGGTCCGGCAGGAGGAGCAGCTCGTCGGCGTGCCGCAGGTACTCCATGAGCGTGATCGGGCCGATGTCGAGGTCACCGGCGACAAGCGCCGCGCTCAACCGGTCCGGCGAGTCCTTGTGCAGGTCGACGTCGAGGAGGGCACCCGAGCGCATCAGGCCCCAGTAGATCGGCAGGCAGTTCAGGAACTGGATGTGCCCTACTCGCGGGCGTGCGATGCGCTCAGCCATGACCCGACCGTATCCCCGGCGTTCCGGCGGGGCTCGGCGGGCCGGCCCGGAGTGGCCAAGCCCGCATCCGCTCACGAGCCAGACAGCGCGGTGTTGCGAAGGTCGGCAGCGGAACGGACGAGTGAGGCAATTGCCAGGGAGCGGCTGTTCGGCGGCCAGGCGATCACGGTCGTGACTGTCGGCGCGTCGACGACCGGCACCGCGACGTGGTCGGGCCACTGCCAGGCACGGCTGGAGGCGGGGATCACCAGCAGCGTTTTGCCGAGCGCGACGAGCTGGGCGAGCTGCGACTGGGTGCGCACCTCCGGTCCGGGCCCGTCCGGGTACGACCCGTCCAGCCGGGGCCATCGCGCGATAGGCAGGCCCGGCACGTCGCGGACGTCCGCCATGGTCAGCTGATCGAGGGACGCGAGTGGATGCCCTGCGGGCAGAAGCGCGATCTGACCTTCGACGCAGAGGTCCTCGGTGTCGAACCCGGCGAGGTCGTCGAAGGGACGGTGCATGAGTGCCACGTCGGCGCGCCCGCTGCGCAGCAGCCCCGCCTGCTCACCGACCTCGCACAGGAGCACGTCGACAGGCACCGCGCCGGGCTCGCTCGCAGCCGCGTCCAGGAGCCGTTGCAACAGCTCGTGGGACGCCCCGGCCTTCGTCGCGAGCACCAGCGGCCGTTTCGGATCACCGGCACGCCGTGTCCGTCGATCGGCGGCCGCCACCGCGTCGAGGACGGCTCTCGCCTCGCCGAGTAGCACCCTTCCGGCATCCGTGAGCGCGGTTCCCCGACGGTCCCGGTCGAGGAGGTCGACACCGAGCCGGTGCTCCAGCTGGCGGATCGCCCGCGAGAGCGGCGGCTGGGCGATCCCGAGCCGGACAGCGGCACGCCCGAAGTGCAGTTCCTCGGCGACGGCGACGAAGTAACGGAGTTCGCGTGTCTCCAGGTCACTCACGGACAGAGCCTAACGCGCCTGATACCTGCCGAGTATCACCGCGTACCGGATCGGTCTTGGACGCCGGCTCACGACCCGATGAGCATGAACCGCGTGAACGACAAGAAGATCGCGCTGGTCACCGGCGCGAACAAGGGAATCGGTTTCGCCATCGCCCAGGGCCTCGGAGCGATCGGCTTCACGGTCGCGGTGGGCGCGCGGGACGACGCCAGGCGCGAGGAAGCCGTGGAGCGTCTGCGTGCCGCAGGTCTCGACGCGACAGGGGTCGCCCTCGACGTCACCTCCGACGACAGCGTCACCGCGGCGGCGGCGATCATCGAGCGGACGGCAGGACGCCTCGACGTGCTCGTCAACAACGCGGGCATCAGCGGCCGGACCGACGATGGCGCGCAGGACCCGACGACACTCGACCTCGACGTCGTCCGCACCGTCCTCGAAACGAACGTGTTCGGGGTGGTCCGGGCGACGAACGCGATGCTCCCGCTGCTGCGCCGCTCCAGCTCGCCGCGCATCGTCAACATGTCGAGCAACATGGGCTCCCTGACGTTGCAGACCGGCCCGGTCCTCGCCGCGTACGCACCGTCGAAGTCGATGCTCAACAGCGTCACGGCCCAGTACGCCCGCCGGCTCGCCGACACGAACGTCATCGTGAACGCCGCCTGCCCCGGCTACGTGGCGACTGACTTCACCGGGTTCAACGCGCCACGGACACCCGAGCAGGGTGCCGCGATAGCGATCCGGCTCGCCACCCTGCCGGATGACGGGCCGCGCGGCGGCTTCTTCGACGACGGGGGCGTCGTCCCCTGGTGAGCCGGACGGCACCCTGATCTTGAGCCGAAAGTGTCGTACACCTGTTCTATCGTCGGTTCATGTTGAGGGCGTTGGCGCAGGCGGGCGGTGCCGTTGACGACTGTGCCGAAGCCGTTGCCTGGGCGCTGTCCGACGACGACCTGCTCGCATCGATCGACGCGGCACACGCGGTGGCGCAGCGGTTGGCGACCGTTCAGCTCGGTCTCGTGCGTGAGCTGGACGCCCGTGGCCTCGCGGTCTCCCGGGGCGCCGCGTCCACAACCGTCTGGCTGCGGGAACGGCTCCGACTCTCGAGCCGATCGGCCCGCCAGATGGTCCAGCTCGCCACCACGATCGATGCCGCGCCACCACCGGTCCGCGCGGCCCTGCTCGGCGGCACTCTCACCGTCGAGCAGGGCCGGGTCGTGGCGGAGACGATCGCGGCCCTGCCGGTCGAGGTCGGCCCGGAGGTGGCGGACAAGGCCACCGAGCTGTTGGTCGCCTGGGCAGACCGCTTCGACCCGACCATCCTGAGCCGCCTCGGCGAACGGGTCCTCACGCACGTCGCACCCGACCTGGCCGACCAG
Source organism: Micromonospora sp. NPDC047521 (assembly GCF_055587305.1). NCBI lineage: Bacteria > Bacillati > Actinomycetota > Actinomycetes > Micromonosporales > Micromonosporaceae > Micromonospora > Micromonospora sp. NPDC047521. The sequence continues at coordinate 225,301 of NZ_JBVJGN010000002.1, forward strand.
GCCGAGTTGGCCGCCCTCACACGGGCCGCCGAGCGGGCCGAGACCCGCCGGCACGTCACCCTGTCCGAGCAGAAGGACGGGCAGGTACGCCTCAGCGGCAACCTCGGCACCGAAACCGCGAGCCTGCTGCGCGAGGCGATCGATCCACTCAGCGCCCCGTCCGGCGACCACGACGACCGCAGCCCCGGCCAGCGCCGGGCGGACGCGCTCGGCGAGATCTGCCGGCTGGCTCTTGGCACCGGCACCCTGCCCGACAACGGCGGCGACCGGCCGCACCTCGTGGTGACCATGTCGCTGGACGCGCTGCTCAACGGGGTACGCGCGGGCACCCTGGAGACCGGCGCGCGCCTCACACCGGGCGCGGTCCGCCGCCTCGCCTGCGACGCCGCCGTACTGCCTGCAGTGCTGGGCGGCAACAGCCAGATCCTGGACGTCGGGCGTCAGCGCCGACTCTTCACGGGCCCCCTGCGACGCGCTCTGGTGCTGCGCGACGGCGGTTGCGCCTTCCCGGGCTGCGACCGGCCCTCCCGTTGGTGCGACGGTCACCACGTCCGGCACTGGGCCGATTGTGGTGTGACAGCCCTGGGCAACGCCGTCCTGCTCTGCGGGCATCATCACCGGCTCATCCACCAGGGCGACTGGACGGTCCGCATCGCACCGGACGGCCAGCCCGAGTTCCTCCCACCCGGCTGGCTCGACCCGCTCCGCACCCCACGCCGCAACCTCTACCACCGGCGCTGCTGAGCCCACGCGACTGCCTTTCTCCTTTCGAAGCGCGAGACGGACCGGTCAGAGCGCGAGCCGGACCGGGCACGCCACCACCCAGCGCCACACCACGCCCAGTGCCACACCACGCCCAGAGCAAGCCACGCCCGGAGCAGGCCACGCCGGAGCGAGCCGCGCCCAGAGCAGGCCACTCCAGAGCAAGCCACGCCCAGAGCAAGCCACGACCGGAGCAAGCCACGACCGGAGCAAGCCACGACCGGAGCGAATCGCGACCGACGCGAGCCGCGCCCTGGTCCGGCCCGCCACGCCCGGGTCTGCCCGCCCACGAGCACTCCGCGTCACGCCCGGCCCGCCCCACCCAAGGCGCGCCACGCCGTCACCATCGGGTGGCCGCTTCGGTAATTCGGTGGTGGGGGTGGGTCGGAGAGCGTAGGGTTGCAGGCCGCTTGACGGCCGAGGTGAGCTGCACCGGAACGGACGTCCCCGCGCCGGGCGGCCGGCCATCCGCCCCCGGACACGCGAGCGAGCAGCAGATGTGAACGATGGGACGTCAGCATGCCCGCACTTGACCTTGACACCCACCTGGACGGCACTCCTCTCGACGCCGACCTGGCCGCCGAGCGCGCACACCTGGACACGTCGCGGGCGGCGCTGCGGCGGATGCGGGAGCGGGCCGAAGCCCTGTTCTCGACAGGTGACCAGGTCGCCGGTGACGCGTACGCCGCGGAAACCCTCGGCCGCACGCTGGCCCGCCGGGTTGCCGAACTCGCCGACGACCCGACCACGCCGCTGTTCTTCGGCCGTCTCGACTTCGCCGGGACCCCGCAGGCGCAGGAGACGGGCGACGACGACAGCACCGGCACCGGCGATCACGACGGTCGGCGGTACCACGTGGGGCGGCGGCACGTCACCGACGAGCTCGGCGAACCGTTGGTGCTGGACTGGCGGGCGCCGGTCTCCCGGTCGTTCTACCGGGCCAGCGCCCGGGATCCGCAGGGCGTGGCGGTCCGGCGGCGGTTCGGGTTCAGCAACGGGGTGCTCACCAGCTTCGAGGATGAGCGGCTGGATCAGGGCGAGGAGCTGGGTACGACCAGTCGAATCCTCACCGCCGAGATCGAGCGGCCGCGTGTCGGGCCGATGCGGGACATCGTCGCGACCATCCAGCCGGAGCAGGACGAGCTGGTCCGGGCCGACCTGGCCGACTCGATCTGTGTGCAGGGAGCGCCGGGCACCGGGAAGACGGCTGTTGGTCTGCACCGGGCCGCGTACCTGCTCTACCTGCACCGGGAGCGGTTGCGGCGGGCCGGTGTGCTGATCGTGGGACCGAACAGGGCGTTCCTGTCGTACATCGCGGCGGTGCTGCCGGCGCTCGGCGAGGTCGAGGTCGAGCAGGCGACCGTGGAGGAGCTGATCGCGCGGGTGCCGGTCCGGGCGGTGGAGCCGCCGGCGGTCGCCGCGCTCAAGCACGACGCGCGGATGGCGAGCGTCCTGCACCGCGCGGCGCAGGCACAGATCGGTACGCCGACGGACTCGATCACCGTCTCGGACGGCTCGTTCCGGTGGCGGATCGGCGTGGAGCCGCTGCACCGGATCGTCGAGGAGACCCGCCGGGAGGGGCTGCCGTACGGCACCGGCCGGGAGCGGGTCCGGGCGCGGGTGGTGAGCCTGCTGCAACGGCAGGCCGAGGCGCGGCGGGCGGAGTCGCCGAGCGACGCGTGGCTGCGCCGGATGGGCCGCTGCCGGCCGGTGCTGGACTTCCTGGACGCGGTCTGGCCGGCTCTCACCCCGGAAGGGCTGGTGCACGGCCTGCTCTCCGACCCGGCCCGGCTCGCCGCCGCTGCGGACGGCCTGCTCACCGACGACGAGCAGGCGCTTCTCATCTGGCCGAAGCCGGCACGCACCCCCAAGGCGACCCGCTGGACCGCAGCCGACACGGTGCTGCTCGACGAGGCGGCCGGGCTGCTCGAACGGCCCTCCGGGTTCGGGCACGTCGTGGTGGACGAGGCGCAGGACCTCTCCCCGATGCAGTGTCGGGCCATTGCCCGGCGCAGCGAGCACGGTTCGATCACCCTCCTCGGTGACCTGGCCCAGGGCACCGCGCCGTGGGCCGCCACGGACTGGGCGCAATCCCTTGCCCATCTGGGCAAGCCGGACGCCGTGGTGGTTCCGCTGACTGTCGGTTTCCGGGTGCCCGCGGCGGTTGTCGCGTTCGCCAACCTCCTGTTGCCGGCGCTCGCCGTGGACGTACCGCCGGCCGAGTCGCTGCGCCGCGACGGCGGCCTGGACGTGCGTACGGTGACCGACCTGACCTCGGCGACGGTGGCCGAGGTGCACGCGGCCCTGGCGCACGACGGCTCGGTCGGCGTGATCGCCGCGGACGACGCCGTCGACGGGCTTCGCGCGGCGCTGACCGCCGCCGGCGTGGCGACCGCGACCGCCGACGACGTGACGGCCGCGGAGCGCGTCACGGTGGTGCCCGCGACGCTGGTCAAGGGCCTGGAGTACGACCATGTGGTGGTGGTCGAGCCGGCCGCGATCGTCGCGGCCGAGCCGCGTGGGCTGCACCGGCTGTACGTGGTGCTCACCCGGGCCGTGTCGCGGCTGTCGGTGCTGCACCACGAGCCCCTGCCCGCGCCACTGCCGGGCCAGCCCGCCAACGGCTGACCGCCCGGCGGGCAAGCGGCGGCTCAGGGTCAGCGGGCGTTCAGGGCGGCGGCGATCTCGCGCAGCGGTTCGCCGGACTCGGCGATCGGCACGGTGAAGGCCAACCACGAGCCGTCGGTGAAGTCGATACGGAGGCGCTTCGGGTTGAGCCGGTGCCAACCGACCCGGGCGGCGGCTACCTCGGCCCGGGGCATCGACCAGACGATTGTCGTCTCGGCTGCCGCCCGCTCGTCGTCGGCCCGGCTCGACCAGAGCTTGACCGCCCCGGACTCGCAGACGAGGAACCGCTTGTCGGTGACGGCGAGGATGGTGTCCCTGATGGAGGTCGCGGGCGGCACCGGCCGGCGGGAGTACTGGAGGGTGGACGCCGCCGAACCGGGAGCGCCGCGACCTGCCACCCCGTGGGTGATCCGGTCGACGAGCCGGTCCCCCGCCGGGAAGGAGACAAGCGGCGAGATCAGGTTGAGCAGCGCACTGGCGACGACGCCTCCGGCGCGGGAGGGTTCGGGTCGCTGCGGGTCCGGTGGGTCGGGCGGCAGGGCGCCCTGGGCGATCCCGGTCTTCGCGACGGCGAGCACCTGCTCACCGGGCTCGACGAGCTGGGTGAGCCGTCCGGAGTAGTCGACGTCCACCATGCTCAGTACCGATCCGGGTGGGACTGACCCGCGCCGGGCGCGTCGGCCATCACCTCACCCACCAGTTCGCGTACGCGGGCGGCGGCCGCCTCCTGGGCACGCTTGGCGGCGGCGGTGAACTCCTCGGCCAGCGTGTACGAGTCGAACCGCATGGCGCGGGCGTTGACGTCGGTCGAGACGATCGTGCCGTCCGCCGAGGCGGTGACCCGCACCAGGCCGGAGTCGCTCACGCCCTCGGCGCTGCTGTCCTCGAGCTCGGCCATCTTGCCGGCCAGTTCACGCTGCCAGCCGTCCAGGTTGCGGGCCAGCGCCTCGATGCGGTCCAGACCGGGAAAGGTCATGTCGGTCCCCTCAGGTCAGGATTGAGTCGAAGACATTCTGCACGCCCTTGGTGTAGGGGCCCAGATCCTCGCGGTAGGTGCCGTCCACCAGGTAGTTGCGGTCCTTGGTGCCGTCGGAGACGTCGTGCAGCCCGACGCCGGTGTCCAGGAGGGAGCCTCCCAGGCCGGGGATGTTCACCGGGGACGCCTGGTTGATCAGGAACTTGCCCGGGAAGAGGGTCTTGAATTTCTCTATCTGGAAGGCCCGCGCCTCGGCGGTCCAGCCGGACTTGTTCCACGCCCGGTACGCCTTCTTCGCCTTGCGGATCTCCAGCACCGCGCGGCGGTACCTCATCAGCAGCTCGGCGACCTTCTGCATCTTGGTAGCCAACTTCGTCAGGATCTCCGCGAACCGCGCCACGATCTTGACCATCCGGCCGACGGTGGTGGCCAGCTTGGCAAGCACCCGGACCACGGTCGCGGCGAGCGAGATGCCGGCGCTGAGCGCCGCCGCCACCGCCGCGATGATCACCTCGGTGAGGAACCAGAGCAGGAACTCGAGGATCAGCTCGACAAGCAGGTTGAAGGCGTCGACAGCCGCGTTGGCCGCGTCGACGAGCACCTCCTTGGTGCCGTCCAAACCCTTGGCCAGTTCCTCGATCGCCTCCTCCACCGAGGCCATCGAGGCGTGGAAGCTCTCGGCGGCGTCGCCCGTCCAGTAACCGCGCAGCCGGGCCCGGTCCTGGATCTGCTCGCCGGCGATCTCGCGGACCGCCGCGCCGGTGTCCAGGCAGAGCTGCGCGGCCCGCATCAGGTCGTCCGGTTCGCCCGCGACAAGCTCGAGAAGTTGCTCGAAGGGCCAGAGCACCGCGTTTGACAGCGGCTTGAACGGGTCGGGGGTGCCCGAGACGATCTGCTCGAAGTAGGTCTTGTTGCGTTGCAACGCCTCGGTGCTCATGCCGGCACCGGCCCGGTCGCGCCGCTGGTGCCGGGCGACCAGGGGCCCGGCGCGATGACGTCGGGGGCGGCCGGGCGGCCAGGTACGAACATGTCGGTGTTTGCCACGTCGGTGCCGGTGTACGCCCCGGCGGTGTCGCGGAGCCCTTCGGCGATGTCCGCCATCACCTCGGCGCCGTCGGCAAGCCCCTGGAGGCACGCCTCGAACTGCTCGGCGTACGTCGCGGCGAGGCTGAACGACGCGGGCATCACCCCGAAGGCGTGCCGGGGCACGTGGCCGTCGCCGAACGAGCGGTGCAGCTCGCGAAAGCGGGCCGCCCGGTCGGTGGAGGCCGCGGCGAACGCCGTCAACGCCTCGGGCTGGACGTCCAGCTCTCTGCTCGGGCTCGACACGGACCCTCCCCTGTGTCCTGTGCGACGGATCAGCCGCTACAGCCACCCACCATAGGCACTGCGCGCCGCAGTCGGTAACCCGACGGCGGAACGGGGTCACACCGCATCGACTTTGTGCCGTAAAGTAGTTTGCATGACCCGCGACGACGACCTGCCTCCCACCGACGCCGCAGCCGCGCTCCGGCTCATCGAGGACCAGCGCTCGCAGACGGTACGCCGACTCGAGCCCGATCCCCGGGTGCTCTACTGGCCGTGGGGCGTCGCCTGGCTCGTCGGCTTCGGGCTGTTCTTCCTGCGCTTCGCACCGGACGACCGGGTGCTGGTCCGGCTGCCCGGGTGGCTGCCGCTGACCGTCCTGTTCGTCCTGCTCCTGTGCGCCGCGGCGATCCAGGCGGTGGCCGGCGCGAAGGCGTACGGCCAGGTGACCGGCGTCTCGGCGACGCGCGGGCGCTGGTACGGCTGCGCCTGGGCGCTGGGTTCGGTGAGCGTGTACGCGGGGCTCGGCCGGATCAGCGAGCACCTGCCGCACGACCTGGCCGCACTGCTCTGGTCGACGACGGCCGTCGGACTGACCAGCGCGCTGCACATGGCCGGCGGCGCGATCTGGCTGGACCGGGACCTGTTCCGGCTGGGCGTGTGGATCGGCGTGATCAACGTGGCCGGCGCGTTCGCCGGGCCGGGCTGGCACTCGCTCGTGGTCTCGGTGGCCGGCGGTGGCGGCATTCTCGTCGCCGGCCTGCTCGCCCACCTGCGTCGGCGGCCCGCACGATGACCGACCTCGACCCGGTCATCCACGCCCAGGCCCGGCTGCGCGTGGTGGCGAGTCTGTCCGCGCTGAACGACGGCGACCGGATCACCTTCCCCCGCCTCCAGGACCTGCTCGCGATGACCGCCGGCAACCTCTCCGTACACCTGCGCAAGCTCGAGGACGCCGGCTACGTGGAGGTCAGCAAGACCCACCGTGGACGCACCCCGACCACCCTGATCCGGCTGAGCCGGCGGGGCCGGCTGGCGTTCGAGGAGTACACCGAGGCCATCCGCACCCTGCTCGACCCCTCCCCGTCGAAGGAGCAGCAATGACCCTCGCCCGAGCCGACCAGGCCAGCCGCCGGTACGGCGACGTCCTCGCCCTCGACCGAGTCGACCTGGAGGTGCGGGCAGGTGAACTGGTCGGCCTGCTCGGTCCGAACGGCGCCGGCAAGAGCACCCTGATGAACCTGCTGGTCGGGCTGCGCAAGCCCAGCTCCGGGCGCGTCGAGCTGTTCGGCGGCGATCCGCGCGACCCGGCGTCGCGGCGACAGATCGGCGTCACCCCGCAGGAGACCGGTCTGCCCGGCACGCTGCGCGTCGGCGAGGTCGTCGACTTCGTCTCCGCGCACTACCCCGACCCGGTGCCCCGGGGAGAACTGCTCGACCGATTCGGCATCGGTGACCTCGTCCGGCGGCAGACCGGCGGGCTCTCCGGCGGGCAGCGCCGCCGGTTGGCCGTGGCGCTGGCGTTCGTCGGTCGGCCCCGACTCGTCCTGCTCGACGAGCCGACCACAGGCCTGGACGTGACCGCCCGGCACACCCTGTGGGACGCGATCCGCGCGTTCCACGACGACGGCGGGACCGTCCTGTTGAGCAGCCACTACCTGGAGGAGGTCGAGGCGCTGGCCCGCCGGGTCGTGGTGATCGGGCAGGGCCGGGTGCTCGCCGACGACACCGTGGACGCGGTGCGCGGCATCGTCGGCGTACGACGGGTCAGCCTGCTCGCCGACGAGCTGCCCGACCTGCCCGGCGTGGTCCGCACCGAACGGATCGACGGTCGGTTGCACCTGCTCACCACCGACGCCGACGAGCTGGTGAGGGCACTGGTCACCACCGGCACCGCCTTCACCGACCTGGAGGTCCGGCCGACCTCGCTCGAGGAGGCATTCCTCGCCATCACCGGCGAAGAGCGGCCCACCGCCGACGCTCAGCCCGCCACCGTTGCCGCCCGACCCACCACCGTCTGAGGAGGCGACCCGATGCAGCTCGCCCTGGTCCATGCCCGCTACCAGCTCCTGGAGATCATCCGGATTCCGGTGGCCGTCTTCGGCAGCGCCTTCTTCCCGGCCGCCGCCATGATCTTCTTCGTGGTGCCGTTCGCGGGTGACGACGCGGTGGGCGCCACCTACGCCACCGCGTCGATGGTCACCTTCTCGGTGATGAGCGCCAACATCTTCCAGTACGGCGTCGGCGTCGCCGAGGACCGCGACCAGCCCTGGAACCCGTACACCCGGACCCTGCCGGCCGGGCCGGCACCCCGCTTCGCCGGCCGGGTGCTCGCCGGCCTGGCCCTGACCTACCTCTCGCTGATCCCGGTCGTGGTGATCGGCGGGACGCTCACCGCGGCGCAGCTCACCCCTGCGGCGTTCCTGCTGGCCCTCGGCACGGTGGCAGTCATCTCGGTGCCGTTCACGCTGATGGGGCTCGCCATCGGCTACTCGCTGCCCAGCAAGGCGGCGATCGTGGTCGCGCAGGTGGTCTTCCTGCCGCTGGCGTTCGGCGGCGGCCTGCTGTCCGCGCCCGGCGACGCGCCCGGGTTCATCGAGACGATCGCGCCGTACCTGCCCACCCGCGGCGCGGCGGAACTGATGTGGTCGGCGGTCGGCGACTACTCGGTCGAGCCGCTGGCGCTGGTCATGCTCGGCGTCTGGGTGGTGCTGCTCGCGGCACTTGCCGGCTGGGCGTACCGGAGGGACGAGGGTCGCCGGTTCAGCTGACGATTCGTCCGTTTCCGCCCCGAGCCGCGGCGGGACGGTGCCAGGATTCCGGCAGGGGGCCGCCGTGGCCGCCCGGGCCGAGAGGGGTCTTGACCGTGAGCACCGTCCCGCCGGGCACGCCCTGCTGGGCCGACCTGGCCACCCCGGACCTGACCGACGCGCGGCGTTTCTACCCGGAACTGTTCGGCTGGACCGGCCAGGTCACGCCGGAACCCGAGGCGGGCGGCTACACGATCTTCCAGCTCGACGGCCGGGCAGTGGCCGGCGCCGGGCCGCCGGCCATCCCGGACCAGGTGCCGATCTGGTCGACGTACGTCGCCACCGACGACGCCGAACTCGTCGCCGGCCGGGTCGAACGGGCCGGCGGGCAGGTGGTGGTGCCGCCGTTCGAGGTGTTCGACAGGGGTTGGATGGCGGTCTTCGCCGACCCGGCCGGTGCCACGTTCAGCGTCTGGCAGCCACTGACCATGGCCGGCGCCGAGGTGGTCGGCGTACCGGGCGCGATGAGCTGGAACGAACTGGTCACCCCCGACCCCGAGGGCGCGAAGGTCTTCTACGAGCTGGTGTTCGGCTGGCAGCCCGACGACCAACCGGTCGCCGGTACGACGTACACCGGGTGGCGCCTCGGGGCGCGGATCGTCGCCGGGATGATGCGGCCACTGGCCGAGGACTTCCCGGCCGATCTGCCGGCGTACTGGACCGTGTACTTCGCGGTGGCCGACGCGGACGCCGCAGCGGCCCGCGCCTCCGAACTCGGCGGCACGATCCTGGTCCCGCCCCGCGACATCCCGTCCGGCCGGTTCGCCGCCCTGCGCGACCCCCAGGGCGCTCTCTTCTCGGTGATCGACCTCGGCAGCTGACGCACTCCGGTCGTGGTTCAGGGAGCGGGGCGGGGGCGCACGGGCACCACCAGGGGGCCGTGAGCTCCGGGCACCACCCGGACGCTTGCCCGGTAGTGGGTGGCGAGCAGGTGCTCGGTCAGCACCTCGTGTGGGCTTCCCGACGCCACCACCTGACCGTCGGCGAGCAGCACCATGCGGTCGGCGTACTCGCCGGCCAGGGACAGGTCGTGCATGGTGGCGACCACCGTGAAGCCGTTCTCCCGGCGGAGCTGGTCGACCAGTTCCAGCACCTCCTGCTGGTGGCCGATGTCGAGGGCGCTTGTCGGCTCGTCCAGCAGCAGCAGCGTCGCGCCCTGGGCCAGCGCGCGGGCCAGGAAGACCCGCTGTCGTTCGCCCCCGGAGAGGGTGGCCAGCTCGCGTCGGTGAAAGCCCACGAGGTCGAGCCGGTGCAGCACGTCGTGTACGGCGTCCACGTCGGCGGCCGACTCCCGGCCCAGCGGCGGGATGTACGGGGTGCGGCCGAGCAGCACGTAGTCCAGCACCGACATGCCCGGCGGTACGACCGGGGACTGCGCCACGGTGGCCACCACCCGGGCGCGGTCCCGGCGACGCAGCGCGGCGCTCGGCGTACCGAAGAGGGTGATGGCCTCCGGCGCGGACAGCAGGCCGCCGATGGCGCGCAGCAGTGTCGACTTGCCGGCGCCGTTCGGACCGATCACGGTGACCCACTCGCCGACGGCGATTGTGAGATCGACTCCGGTGAGGATCGGGGTGCCGTCCAGGCTGACGTGCAGCCCCCGCACCTCGACGGCCGGCCCCCCGGCGGCGGTCCGGTCGGGGCTCATGTGAGCACCCGCCGCGCCGTGCGCAGCACGAGGACGAAGAACGGGCCGCCGAGCAGCGCGGTCACCACCCCGATGGGCACCTCGGCAGGCGCGGCGGCGGTACGGGCCACCACGTCGGTAAGCGCCAGGAACGCGCCGCCGAACAGCAGCGACAGCGGCAGGATCACCCGGTAGCTCGACCCGGCGAGCAGCCGGACGGTGTGCGGCACGATGATGCCCACGAAGCCGATCAGCCCGGTCGCGGAGACCGCCGCCGCGGTGCCCAGGGAGGCGGCGGCGATCAGCAGGTACCGGGTGCGCTGCGGGTGCAGGCCCAGGCTCCTCGCCTCGTCGTCGCCGACCGCGAGGACGTCCAGCTCACGGCGGTGCAGCAGGACCACGACGGTGGTCAGGGCGGCGTACGGCAGCACCAGCAGCACGTCGTGCCAGCCGGCGGTGGCCAGCCGACCGAGCAGCCACGAGTAGACCGGCTGGATGCTGTCGGCGTGTCGTTGCAGCAGGTACGTCTGCCCGGCGGAGAGGAACGCGGAGACGGCCACCCCGGCCAGGATCAGCATCGCCGGTGACCGGCTCCGGCCGCCGGCCCCGCCGAGCACGTAGGTCATCGTGACGGCGAGCAGCGAACCGGCGAACGCGGCAAGCGGGACGGTCAGCGGCAGCCCCGAGAGCGAGCCCTCCAGGCCGGCGCCACCGAGGGAGATCACGGCGGTGACCGCGAGGCCCGCACCGGCGGCGACACCGAGCAGGTACGGGTCGGCCAACGGGTTGCGGAACACGCCCTGGTAGCAGCCGCCGGCCAGGGCGAGCAGACCACCGACGAGCAGGCCCAGCACGACCCGGGGCAGCCGCAGCTCGGTGACGATCGCGGCCTCGCGCTCGGAGAGCCCGCTGTCGAGGTGCACGCCGGGGAGCAGGTTGAGCAGTTCGGCGGCGACGCTGCCCGGCGGCAGGCTCACCGGCCCGAGTGACACCCCGGCGACAAGCGCGACGAGCACCGCGAACAACCCCGCGACCAGCCAACGCACGCGTAGGCCGGCGGGCCGGGCCGCGGAGAGCAGCCCGGCGGGCCGAGCCGCGGAGAGCGGCTCGGTCATCGACGGACCAGTGTCACGCGTGCACCTTGGCGACCGCGTCGATGATCACCCGGAGCAGGTCCACGACTCGCGGACCCCAGCGGGAGGCGACGTCGTCGTCCAGTGCGACCACCTGGTTGTTCTTCACGGCGGTGAGCCCCGCCCAGCCACTGCGCGCCTTGACCGTGTCGGCGTTCTGCTGGCAGCACTTCGAGTCGGCCAGGAAGACGAAGTCCGGGTCGGCCTTGACGATGAACTCCTGGGACAGCTGCGGGTAGCCGAAGTTCTTGCCGTCCGCGTCTGCCGGGTCGGCGATGTTGGCGAGGCCCACCAGGCTGTAGAGCGAGCCGATGAAGGTCTTGCTCGTCGCGCTGTACAGCTCGGGGCCCAGCTCGTGGTAGTAGGTGAGCTTCTCGGCGCGCTGCGGCAGGTCCTTGACCAGCTTGGCGATGTCGTCCTTCATCCGGGTGGTGACGTCGGTGGCCTGGTCGGCGTGCCCGGTCAGCGTGCCCAGCTCGGTGATCTGCCGGTACGTGTCGTCGAGCGTCGTCGCCGCCGGGGTCCGGTACACCGGGATCTTCAGCTTGCCGAGCTGCTCGACGATCTTGTTGCGGTCGTCGGAGAGCACCACCAGGTCGGGGTTCTTACCGGCGATCGCCTCGGCGTTCGGCTGGAACGCGGAGAGGTCGCTCTTGGGCACGTCGGCCGGGTAGTTGGACTGGTCGTCGACGGCGATCACCTGCGGGCCGGCACCGATCGCGAAGACCATCTCGGTGGCGCTGGGCGACAGCACGACGATCTTCTCAGGGCGCTTGTCGAGGGTGAGCGCGCCGACAGTCACCGGGAAACTGGCGGCCGCGGTGCCGGTGGTCGGCTTGTCGTCGGCCTTCTCGGCGCAGGCGCCGAGGGCCAGCGCGGCGACCGCGAGGGTCGCGGCGAAGAGCCGAGGGGTACGTCTGAACATGGGGCCTCCTGTCGGTCGAGGAGTGTGGTGCTTCGCCGACAGGGACTTTCGTACGCCCGCCCACGAGGCGCCCTTCCTCGAGAGCGCGTGTCGCGACCGGTCCGCAGGCGACCTGGCTCGTCCCCGCCGTCGGGCGGGGCATCACAGTTGCGGGACAGCGCCGGGTTGAGCACCGGCTTCGCTGCGGACTGGTCGGTAAGACGGTAGCGCACCGACCCGACGTGCCGGATCGATCAAGGGCCGATCGACGACGCGCGATGCCTGGACCGGCGCGCATCGAGGGATATGTCCCGGATCAGGAGGCTCGGGGACGGGTGGCGGGGCCCCGCCGGGGCGGAGCGGGGCCCCACCCGATCAGGAGGAGGTGATGGTGACGTTGTCCACAGCCGCCTCGACGAGGCTGGCGCCCGAGGCATCCGCCGCCTCGACGAGGATGCGGACGGACTGCCCGGCGTACGGGGTGAGGTTGAGGTTCGCCACCGCCCAGCTCCCGTTGCGGTTGGTGGCCGCTCCGGCCTGGGTGAGCAGGGCTGTCGTGCCGCCGTTGTGCACCACGCTGACCCGCAGGTAGTCGGCCGACGAGGCGTTCGAGCCGTGCGCCAGGTACCAGGCGAGGGAGAGGGTCAGCGTGCCGGACGACGGCAGCGTCACCGCCGGGGACCGGGCGCTAGTCACGCCGCCGTCGAGGTCGTAGTCACCTGCCGCCGAGCCGGCGAGCCTCCCGGTGACCAGGTCGTTCGCTCCGGCGTACGGGGTGAGCTGCTTGGCGCCGGAGGACGTGGTCGCCTGGGCGGCGCCCCGCTCGAACGCGCCGGCCGTGGCGGTGTCGGTGCCGGACGGGTTGATGGTCCAGCCGGTGGCCGTCTCGAAGGTGTCCGACCAGACAGTGGTGCCGCCACCCCCGCTGCCGCAGTACTGTGCCTGCTTGCCGATGGCCCGGTACGGGCAGTCGGCGTACTCGCTGAGCAGCAGCACGGCCTCGCGGTTGCGGCTGGTCTGCGCCGGGATCACCTCGTCGGGCGGGTAGAAGCCGCCGCCGCTCGCCGAGCCGGGGTACATCTCGAAGGTGTACGCCCAGATGTTGTGGGTGGCCCACATCCAGTCGAGGCTGTCCCCGTCGGTGATGTAGAGGTCGCTCGACTGTTCCGGGGTGTAGTTGTTGGTGGCCGCCATCTGCTGGCCGATGGTGGCGAAGGTGTTGTACTGGTCGGCGTTCATCCCGGTCGCGGTGTTCGCCGTGGTGTAGCCGTACGGCCAGAGCACCAGCTGCGAGTACGTGTGGAAGTCGATGTTCGCCTTGATCTGCTGCGTCCCGCCGACCACCCGACTGTTGACGAAGTTGCGCAGCGCCTGCGTCTCGGGTGCGGAGAACGCCGACGGGCCGCGGTACGTCTCCGACGAGGTGCTGCCGGACGAGCCGCCGCAGCAGCCCCAGTTGTAGCCCCAGTTGCGGTTCAGGTCGGTGCCGACGTTCGACGAGCCGCTGTTGGGTTGCCGGTTCTTGCGCCAGGAGCGGTACGACCCGGTGGCGATGTCGTACTCGCTGCCGTCCGGGTTGACGGTCGGCACGATCCAGATCTCCCGGCTGTTGACGATGTTGGTGATCCGGGAGTCGCCGCCGTAGCTGTCGGTGAAGAGGTTGAGCAGGTAGATCGCCATCTCGACGGTCAGGTGCTCGCGGGCGTGCTGCTGGGAGTTGAACAGGATCTCCGGCTCGTTCTCGTCGGTGCCCACGTTGTCGGAGATCTTCACCGCCATCAGGTCGCGGCCCTCGTACGACGAACCGATGCTGATCTTGCGGGCGATGGCCGGATGGTCGGCGACGACCTGGTTCACGACGGCGGTCAGCTCCGCGTAGTCGTGGTAGTTGGAGTCGGCGGGCGGGAAGGCCAGTGTGCCGACGTCGCCGGCCCCGCGTTCGGCGCTGGGCGGCGGGGCGAGCGGTTCCAGTCGGAAGCCGAGTTTGCCGATCGCGGCGGCCTCGGCGGCGGTGGCCGAGATGTGCAGGACGCCGTGCTCGGAGTAGTCGATGGCGGCTCCGGTGCGGGCCACCGCGTTGCGGTCGGCGAGGGTCCGGGGCCCGAGCACCCGGTAGCCGGTGGCGACCGGCTCGGCGCTGCGGTCCGGCGCCGGTCGGGCGGCGACCGGGCCGGTGGCGACGGTGACGATTCCCAGCCCGGTGACGACGGCGAGCACCAGGGCGCGGCGGAGACGGATGGGCGTGCGGAGGGCCATGGACTTCCTCCTCGGTCGGCGGGAGATCCCGCTCGGTGGAGGACACTTCACCATCTGTCACATGGTCATATCAATATTGATCGCTGCCTTAAGCATCCCAGGAGGATCATCGCGGCGGCAATGATTTTCCATCCCTGAACATCTGGCGAAACTTCCCTCCAAGCGGAACACTGACCAGCGACGATGTCCCTCTCGACACCGCGGAGCACCCATGGCCAGATCCCGCCTGCACGCGGCCGCCCTCGCCGGCGTCACCGCGCTCACCCTGCTCGCCACCGCCGCGCCCGCCACCGCGGCCCGCCCGCCCGCCGTCGTCCACGACGAGCAGATCACCTTCCAGGACTGGTCCGGGCCCGCCGACTGGCACCGGGGCAGCCGGGACGGCACCCGCGTCGTGCCCGGCGCCCGGGCGGGCGTCACCCTGGCCCGCCCGGCCGGCACCACCGAATACGCCGATCCGCACACCGGCACCACCCGCACCTGGGAGTACGGCACCTGGACGTCGCCGGTGACCCGGATCGGGTTCGACGCCACCGAGCTGATCGCCTCCTGGAACGCCGAGACCCCCGCCGGCACCTGGATCCAGGTCGAGATGCAGGGCAGCTACACGAGCGGCGACCAGACCCCGTGGTACGTCATGGGCCGCTGGGCGTCCGGCGACAGCGACATCAAACGGGCGAGCGTCAACCGGCAGGGCGACCCCTGGTCGACGATCTGGACCGACACCTTCAGCATCGACGACGCCGACGCCGGGGTGCTGCTGCGGTCGTACCAGCTGCGGCTGACCCTCTACCGGGCGCCCGGGCAGACCGCCGCGCCCGTGGTCCGGATGCTCGGCGCGATGAGTTCCACAGTGCCGGACCGGTTCACAGTCGCGCCGAGCGCCGGGCACATCGCCTGGGGCGTCGAGCTGCCGGTGCCGCGCTACTCGCAGAACGTGCACGCCGGGCACTACCCCGAGTACGACGGCGGCGGCGAGGCCTGGTGCTCCCCCACCTCCACCGAGATGGTCGTCGAGTACTGGGGGCGCGGCCCGTCGCCGGCCGACACCTCCTGGGTGGACCCGACCTACCCCGACCCGACCGTCAACCACGCCGCGCGGATGACCTACGACCACGAGTACGACGGCGCCGGCAACTGGCCGTTCAACACCGCGTACGCGGCAAGCTTCCCGGGCCTGGAGGGGCGGGTGACGCGGCTGCACTCGCTCGACGAGGTGGAGCGTTTCATCGCCGCCGGCATCCCCGTGGTGACCAGCCAGTCCTTCCTCGCCAGCGAGCTGGACGGGGCGAACTACGGCACCTCCGGGCACCTGTTCGTGGTGGTCGGGTTCACCGCCGACGGTGACGTGATCGTCAACGACCCCGCCTCGTCGAGCAACGACGTGGTGCGCAACGTCTACAAGCGGGCCCAGTTCGAGCAGATCTGGCTGCGGACCAAGCGCACGAACGCCAGCGGCGGCACCTCCGGCGGGTCCGGCGGCATCGCGTACCTGATCAAGCCGACGTCGAAGCCCTGGCCCAAGGTCCCCGGCTCCACCAACTGGTAGGCCGAGCGGGGTTGATCATGAAGTTACCGCCCGAACGCCAGGCGCGTCGTGGCGGTAACTTCATGATCAACGCTTCGGGTCGGGGCCTTCGGTGCTGGCGCTCGGGGGCTGATCCTCGCCGGCCAGGGCGGAGCGCAGGCGTTCCTTCTCGCTGCGGCGGCGCTCGGCGGCGTCGGCCATCTCCCCGGCCATCTCGTCGCGCCAACCGCGCAACAGGAAGAAGGAGAGCGCGGCGGAGAACGCCAACGCCAGCATCAGCTTCAGGAACACGTTCATGTCGACAAGCCAGAGGGCCGCCAGCACGGCGACGAACAGCCCGATCCGACCCAGCGTGTACTTGACCGCCGCGCTCACCCGCACCACTCCGTTCTCTCGTCAGCCGCCGGTCCCGGCGGAAGGGTCGACCTGGTCGCGGTCAGCCGGTCCGGCGGGCCAGCCAGCGGACGCCCGGAAACCACACGGCCGCGTACGCCACGGTGAACGCGGCCGCCGCCAACGCACCTGACAGCAGCGGCGGCAGCCCGGCGCCGAGCCCGGCGATCAGCAGCCCGGCGAACACCCCGACGGCCGCCGCGGCGATCGCCGCCACCACCCGGGCCGCACCGAACTCCCACGCCCGGAAGTCGTCCCAGAACAGCCAGGCCGGCAGGATCACCGCCAGCCAACCGTTGGTGTGCCCGAAATCGCCGGCGCCGACCGAGGCGAACGCCCAGTCGAACAGCACAAGCGCCAACACGCCGATGACCACGCCGGCCAGGCAAACCCCGAGCAGGTCACCCAGGGTACGGACGCGCCCCTCGGCGTCCCGGCGGGGAAACCCGCCCTGCTGCTCGGAACCGCTCTGCTCGGTCATCGACTGCGAGGGTACGTGGTGGCTCAGGCCCAGACCTGCTGCGGCTCGGCGCGGCGCTCGGCCAGCGACGGGGCCTTGTCGTACTCCCGGACCACGTTGTAGCGGGTGTCCCGCTCCACGGGCTGGAAGCCGGCGTCCCAGATCAGGTGCAGCAGGTCGTCGCGGTGCATCGTGTTCGGGGTGCCGTACGAGTCGGCGTCGTGGGTGATCTTGTATTCGACGACGGAGCCGTCCAGGTCGTCCACGCCGAAGTTCAGCGACAGCTGGGCCACCGAAAGCCCGTGCATCACCCAGAAGTTCTTCACGTGCGGCACGTTGTCGAACAGCAGCCGGGAGACGGCGAACGTCTTCAGCGACTCGGCCGGCGACGCCATCGTGGTGCGCGCCTGGATCCGGTTACGGATCTTGCCGTCCGCCGAGTCCACGAAGTCGTGCTGGTAGCGCAGCGGAATGAAGACAGCGAAACCGCCGGTCTCATCCTGCAACTCGCGCAGCCGCAACACGTGGTCGACGCGGTGCCGGGGCTCCTCGATGTGTCCGTACAGCATCGTCGCCGGGGTCTTCATGCCCTTGCTGTGCGCCAGGGCGTGGATGCGCGACCAGTCCTCCCAGTGGCAGGCGTGGTCGACGATGTGCTGGCGGACCTCCCAGTCGAAGATCTCCGCGCCACCGCCGGTCAGCGACTCCAGGCCGGCGTCCATCAGCTCGTCCAGGATCTCGTCGGCGCTCAACCCGCTGATCTTCTCGAACCACTGCACCTCGGTGGCCGTGAAGCACTTGAGCTTGACGTTCGGCAGCGCCGCCTTCAGCTCCCGCAGCACCTTCGGGTAGTACCGCCACGGCAGCGTCGGGTGCAGGCCGTTGACGATGTGCAGCTCCGTGAGCTGCTCACCCTCCATCTCCTTGGCCTTACGGACCGCCTCGTCGATGCGCATCGTGTACGCGTCCTTCTCGCCCGGCTTGCGCTGGAACGAGCAGTACGCACAGGACGCCGAGCAGACGTTCGTCAGGTTGAGGTGCCGGTTGACGTTGAACATCACCCGGTCGCCGTTGAGCTCGGTGCGCTTGTGGTGCGCCAACCGCCCCAACCAGGTCAGGTCGTCGCTCTCGTAGAGGGCGACCCCGTCCTCGCGGGTCAGCCGCTCACCGGCGTACACCTTCGCTTCGAGCTCACGCTTGAGTCCGGCGTCCATGCCACGTCCCTTCCACCTGCGGTCGGATCGAGCGTACGTCGGTACGCCGATCGGCCCGGCGGCACGGTCGCCGACAGCGACCCACTTCACCAGACTCTCAGCCTCCTGTAACCCGGCCACGCATCGACATCGGTGGCGGCGTGCGGTAGTAACAAGGTGGGGCGGAACACACACTGGTACCGTCCCGTCGGCCGCGCCCACCGAGCGCGGCGAGGAGCAGTCGGACGGGGAGCGGAATGGTCTACAGCGGGCGCGGGCGACGGCAGCGACGACGGAGCCCGGTGATCTCCCCGGTCCTGCGTCCGAAGCTCTGGGCCGCCCTGCTCGGGGCGATCGCCGCCGCCGTGCTGGCCACCCCCGCGTACGCCGAGCCCGGCGTGCCCACGACGGTGCCGGACATCGGCGCGCGCCCGCCGGCGATCGGCGCGCTCCAGGTGCCCGGCGGCGCACCCGTCGCCGGCGTCCCGGCCCCGTCGCTCGTCAACGTCGGCACCGGCCCGCTGGCCGCCCAGATCTCCGCCGGTGAGGCCCAGGTCGGCGCGCTCGGCGACGCCTTGCTGCTGAGCCAACAGAGACGCACCGCCGCGCAGGCCCAGCTCGACACCGCCGGAAAGGCGCTGGAGACCGCGCAGGACGCCCTGCTGCGAGCCCAGCAGGCCGCCGACGCCGCCGCTGCGGACGCGGTGAAGGCCGCCGCCGCGCTGCCGCCCGGCGAGTTCGCCCAGGACCTTCGCGGGTTGAGCCGGCTCCAGCAGATCACCCGTGGCGAGAAGGTCGAGGGCGGCACCACAGGCGTCGCCGGTGAGCTGTCCCGCGCCCGCGCCGCCGAGCAGGCCGCGTACCAGGCGCACTCGACGGCAAAGGCGCAACTCGACGCCACCCAGGCCGAGTTCACCGCAGGTGAGACGGCGCTGCGCACCGCCGAGGCCAGCCTGCTCAAGCTGCGCCGGGACAACGCCACGCTGCTTGTCGAGATCGAGCGTCAGCAGGAGGCCACCGAGCAGCAGCTCGGCGCGGGCTACGTCGCCGGTCAGAACATCAGCGGCATGGCGGCGCACCCCCGGGCGCTGGCCGCCGTCCGGTACGCGCTGGCCCAGCTCGGCGACCCGTACAAGTGGTCGGAGGAGGGCCCGGACCGGTTCGACTGCTCGGGCCTCATGTGGGCGGCGTACCGGTCCCCGGGAGCCGACTACTTCGACCTGCCCCGCGTCTCCCGCGACCAGTACAGGGCCACCCGCGAACGGACGGTGCCGCAGACCGCGCTGCTCCCCGGCGACCTGCTGTTCTTCGCGTCCGGCAGCAGCTGGGAGACGATCCACCACGTCGCCATGTACATCGGCAACGGCAAGATGGTGCAGGCGCCCACCACAGGCGACGTCGTGAAGATCTCCGTAGTGCGCTGGTCCCGGCTCTACGCCGCCACCCGGGTGATCGGCGCCGTGCCGGCCCCGCCGACCATCCCGACGATTCCGGTGCCTCCGACCAAGCCGCCGACGTCGCCGAAGCCGACGCCCAGCACGACGCCTACCAAGAAGCCCACCCCGACGCCGACGCCGACCAAGACGGTCACGCCCACCCCCACACCCACCGACACCGCGACGCCGACGCCGACCAAGACGGTCGACCCGACCCCTTCGTCCACCTCGAGCAGCACGCCGCCGACCACCGCACCGGCCAGCACCACCCCTTCCGGTACGCCGGAGGCGACCCGCAGCGGCACGGCGAGTGAAAGCCCGTCGGGCAGCCCGAAGTCCGGGAGCTGAGGCGCCACGACGGACTCCGGCTGTCCGCTCGGGGCGATCTGTGGCACCGTGACATCCAGGCACATCCGGCTCGACGTCACGGGTCCGGGTGCGAGCGTGGCACGGAGGGCGGAGATGGCCGAGCAGAAGGATCCGGCGGAGACTGTCGACCCCGTCGTCGATCGGGCTGATCCGCGGGAATCAGGCGTCACCGACTCGACGACCGGCCCCGAAGCCAGCCCGTCCGACGACGGCGGCAGCGCCGAAGCCCCCGACGCCGGGAAGGCGGCTCCCCCCGACGCGGAGCAGGCGAATTCCCACGCGGAGCAGGCGAATTCCGACGCGGACCGGTCGGCTACCCCCGACATGCAGGCCGAGACGCCGGCACCGGTACGGGCACGGGCGACCGTCGCCACCGCCGGGGCCCTTCCCGGCGACCTTCCGGCCGCCGCGTCGGCGACCGCGACCACCTACCGGGCGACCGGGTCCGCCAGCCCGGTCGGCGTTCCGCTACCCGGCCAGCGGGACGGCTCGTCCGCCCCGTCCGCCCGGGCCAGCGCCACAGTGCCCGGCAGCAGCCGGGTCGCGGCCGGTGCCATGGGCGCCCCGGACTCCCGGGCGAGCACGCCCGCCGTCTACCGCTCCGGCCCGGTGAACACCGAGCCGCCCGAGCCGGCACAGCCTCCGGAGCCGGCCCAGCCACCCGCGCCGCCGGCCCCCGAGCCGGAGCCGGCCCCCACGCCGCCCGGCCCGGGGCCGACCGAGCCGGCACCGCCCGAGCCCGTGCCCGCGCCAGGCCCCGGGCCGTACCCTCCCGGGCCGGCGCCGACGCCGGAACCTCGACCCACGCCGCCGCCGCCGCCCGACCCGGTCCCGCCCGTTCCGGGCCCACCCGTACCGCCGCCCGCGCCAGTGCCCCCCATGCCGGGCCCAGCGACGCCTCCGGTACCCGGGCCACCCACTCCGCCGCCCGGCCCGCCGGTGCCCGCGCCGCCGTCGCCGCCCGGCCCGATGCCGGCGCCCCCGTTCCCGCCGCCCCCGGCGATGTCCCACCTGCCCGGGGTACGCGCGACCGCCTCGGTCTCCGCCCCTCCGGCGGGCCGGGCGTCCGGCGCCGGTCCCGCGGTGCCGACCTCCGGCGCCGGCTGGGCCGGGGCACCCGTCTCCGCTCCGCCGGTCGTGCCCGCGCCCGCGCTGCCCGCGTGGCCGCCGTCCACCACCGGCGCCGCACCGACCACGCACCGGGGCACCGACACCACCCGGCCGACCACGACAAGCGCGGCGGGACGGGCCACGGCAGGTGTCCGGCACGGCCGTTCGGATGCCGGCGCCGATCTGGCCGGCACGGTCTACGGCGGCGGGGAGGGGCCCGGCTTCGCCACCGTCGCCATACCCGCCAACGCGGTGGAGAATTCCGGCTCCCTGACCGGCCACATCCTGGCCCAGGGTTGGGCTGACACGCCGACCGACCGACCCCGTACGACGCGTGTCCTGCTCGTCCTGGCCGCCTCGTTGGGCCTGCTGGTGGCGATCAGCGTCCTGGTGGTTCTGCTGGCCAACAACGCTCTGGACGGTCTGATGGGCGACGTGCTCAACAGCTGAGGCAGCGGGGGCGATCGTGAGTCGGCCCACTACGGTCGGCCATGCGGCTGGCGAGTTGGGCGAACCGCCGTACACTTGTCGAGATCACTGACCTGGCGCGCGTGGTGCGCGCCCATGGGCGATCTTGCGGGCGATCCGGCGACAACAGCCGCGGCAGGCCATCGCGAAGATGCGCCCCGCTCGAAAGGCATTTGTTGACCACCTCTGCTGACCCCAGCATCGTTCCGTCCGTTTACGACCCCGCCGTCCCGGCCACCGAGGCCGGTCCGGCCCCGGTCGAGGCCGCACCCGCGGAGATCGACTTCGCCGCGCTCGGCCTGCCCGAGCCCCTGGTCCGCGCGTTGGCGCGGCAGGGCATCACCACCCCGTTCGAGATCCAGCGGGCCACCGTGCCCGACGCGCTCGCCGGCCGCGACGTGCTGGGCCGTGGGCAGACCGGCTCGGGCAAGACGCTCGCCTTCGGCCTGCCGGTGCTGGCCCGGGTCGCCGCCGGCAAGCCGGCCCGCCCGATGCGTCCGCGTGCCCTGGTCCTGGTGCCGACGCGCGAGTTGGCCATGCAGGTCAACGACGCTCTGCTGCCGCTTGGCAAGTCCCTCAACGTGTTCCTGAAGACCGCCGTCGGCGGGGTCCCCTACGACCGTCAGATCGACGCGCTGCGGCGCGGCGTGGAGATCATCGTGGCGACGCCGGGTCGGCTCGGCGACCTCATCGAGCGGGGCATCTGCCAGCTCGACGACGTCGAGGTGACGGTGCTCGACGAGGCCGACCAGATGGCCGACATGGGCTTCCTGCCGGAGGTGACCGAGCTGCTGGCGAAGACGCCCGCGAACGGTCAGCGGCTGCTCTTCTCGGCCACCCTGGACGGTGACGTCGACGCGCTGGTCAAGCGGTTCATGAACGACCCGGTGACCCACTCCACGGCGCCGTCCACGGCCTCGGTGTCCACCATGGACCACCACATGCTGTTGATCCCGCCGCACGAGAAGTTCCCGGTGGCCGCCTCGATCGCCGCCCGGGACGGCCGGACCATGGTCTTCGCCCGCACCCAGCTCGGTGTGGACCGGCTGGTCGAGCAGCTCGCCGCGGTCGGCGTACGGGCCGGTGGCCTGCACGGCGGCAAGACGCAGCGGATGCGGACCAAGACCCTCGCCGAGTTCCGTGAGGGCCGGATGAACGTCCTGGTCGCCACGGACGTGGCCGCCCGGGGCATCCACGTCGACGGCGTCACGCTGGTACTGCACGTGGACCCGCCGAAGGACCCCAAGGACTACCTGCACCGCGCCGGGCGTACCGCCCGGGCCGGCGAGTCGGGCGCGGTGGCCACGCTTGTGCTGCCCAAGCAGCGGCGGACCACGCTGGCGATGATGGAGAAGGCGGGCGTCGCGCCCGCCGAGACCCGCGTCCGGGTCGGCGACCCGGTGCTGGCCGAGCTGATCGGCGCCCGCGAGCCGAGCGGCGTTCCGGTGCGGGTGGAGGCCGAGCCGCGCGGCTACGGTGACCGCTCCGGCGGCTCGCGTCGTTTCGACGACCGGTCCGGTGGCCCCCGCCGCTTCGGCGACCGCCCGCAGGGTGACCGGCGCTACGGCGACCGGCCGCAGGGCGAGCGCCGCTACGGCGACCGCCCCACCGGCGACCGACCCTACGGCGACCGCCCGCAGGGCGAGCGCCGCTACGGCGACCGGCCCACCGGCGACCGGCAGTACGGCGACCGGCCCACCGGCGAGCGCCGCTTCGGCGACCGGCCGCAGGGTGAGCGCCGCTTCGGCGACCGGCCGCAGGGTGAGCGCCGTTTCGGCGACCGGCCGCAGTTCGGTGACCGGGACGGCCGGGGCGACCGGCCCACAGGTGAGCGGCGCTACGGTGACCGCCCGCAGGGTGACCGGCAGTACGGCGACCGGCCCACCGGCGACCGGCAGTACGGCGACCGGCCGTCCGGTGAGCGGCCGTCCGGTGAGCGGCGCTTCGGCGACCGGGACACCCGGGGTGGCTACCGCTCCGAGGGCCGTGGCCGGGACGACCGGCCGCGCGACGACCGGCGTGGCTTCGGCGGGCGTCCGCCGGCACGTACCCACTGATCCACTGATCGACCCGAACGCCGTCGCGGAGCGCCTGCTCCGCGACGGCGTTCGCGCATGGCCTGCCGATGTCGGCGCGGTCGCGTAACGTCCGGCTCATGCCGACCATGCCGAAGTCGATCTTCTGGTCCCGGACGGACACCGCCGGCAGTGAGCAGGTGCTGCTCGACGACGGCAACGGTCTCGCGGCCCGGGGCACCCTGCTCGCCGTGGACCCGATCCCGTGGACGGCCCGCTACCGGGTGACCACCGCACCGGACTGGAGCACCACCCGGGTGGAGGTCGAGGCCGAGGGGTCGGGCTGGCTGCGCCGGGTGACGCTGGAACGGGCCACCGGCAGGTGGCGGGTGACGACCGCCGAGCAGGGCGACCTGGACGCCGCTCTGATGGCGGCCGGCCACCCCCGGGCCGGTCTGCCGGGCACCGACGACCCGGACCGACTGGCCGACGCCGTCGACGTGGACCTGAGCGGGTCGCCGCTGTTCAACTCCCTGCCGTTCCACAGGCTCGGGATGGCCGCCCAGGCCGCCGACATGCCCCGCCGGATCACCGTGGCGTGGGTGCTGCTGCCCGGCCTCGAGGTGGTGCCGGCCGAACAGATCTACACCGGGCTCGGGCCGGGCCGGGTGCGGTTCGCCAGCGGCACCTTCACCGCCGACATCGACGTGGACGCCGACGGGTACGTGGTGCGCTACCCGGGGCTGGCCGAGCGGATCGACCCGCGCTGAGCCCTCAGACGGGCCATTCGCCGCTGGTCAGGAACCGCTCGACGGTAGCCAGGTGGGGTGCCAGGTCGAGGCCCTGGGCGGCCACCCAGCCGTCGGCGTAGTACGTGTCGGCGTACCTGTCGCCGGGGTCGCAGATCAGGGTGACGACCGAGCCGGTCCGCCCCTCGGCGAGCATGTCGGCGATCAGGCCGAACGCGCCCCAGAGGTTGGTGCCGGTCGAGCCGCCGACCCGACGGCCGAGCACCGCCGAGCCGGCCCGCATGGCGGCGATCGACGCCGCGTCCGGCACCTGGACCATCCGGTCCACCACGGATGGCACGAAGGACGCCTCCACGGTGGGGCGGCCGATGCCCTCGATCCGGGAGCCCCGGCCGGTGCGTACCGACCAGTCGGCGGCGAGCCAGGCGGGGTAGAACGCGGAGTTCTCCGGGTCCACCACGCACAGTTTGGTGGGCAGCCGCTGGTACCTGGCGTACCGGCCGATGGTCGCGCTGGTGCCACCGGTGCCGGCGCCGACCACGATCCAGGCCGGGATCGCGTGCCGTTCCCGCTTCAGCTGCGCGTAGATCGACTCGGCGATGTTGTTGTTGCCCCGCCAGTCGGTGGCCCGCTCGGCGTACGTGAACTGGTCCATGAAGTGCCCGCCGGTGTCCTCGGCCAGCCAGCGGGCCTCGACCACCACGCTCGCCGGGTCGTCGACCAGGTGGCACCGGCCGCCCTGGAACTCGATCTGGGAGATCTTCTCCGGGGAGGTGGAGGCGGGCATGACGGCGATGAACGGCAGGCCGAGCATCCGGGCGAAGTACGCCTCGGAGACGGCGGTGGAGCCGGACGACGCCTCGACGACTGTGGTGCGCGGCCCGATCCAGCCGTTGCAGAGCCCGTAGAGGAACAGCGAGCGGGCCAGCCGGTGCTTCAGCGAACCGGTCGGGTGTGACGACTCGTCCTTGAGGTACAGGTCGATCCCCCACGCCCGGGGCAGCGGGAACGGCAGCAGGTGGGTGTCGGCCGAGCGGTTCGCGTCCGCCTCGACGGCGGCGATCGCCTCGGTCACCCAGGTCCGGCTGGCCTCGTCGCACCTGTCGAGATGAGTCACGCCGGAAACCTAGCAAGCAGGCCGAGGTCAGCTCCGGTCCGGTGGGGCGGTCCGGCGCAGTTGGCGGCGCTGCCCGGCCCGGCCGGCGGCCCGGATGACCGGGGTCAGCGCGACGGCCAGCCGGGGCAGCGCGTCCAGCAGTCGGACCTGCGCCCCCCGCCAGCGGGGCAGGCTGACCACCGGGCGTGGCCTGCGGGCCAGCCGGACCGCGCGGGCGGCGACGCGCTGCGGGGTCAGCATCGTTCCGGTGAACGAGGCGAGCGCCCCCGCGTCGTCCAGCCGGTCGTGCAGCATCGGGGTCCAGATGCCGTCCGGGCAGAGGCAGGAGACGTGCACCCGCCGGTAACCGGCCATCCGCAGGTCGGTCAGGGTGCCGAGGCTGAACGCCAGCAGTGCGTGTTTGCTTGCCGCGTACACCGTCTCGCCTGGCGCGGCGATCAGCCCGGCCAGCGACACGACGTTGAGCACGTGGCCGTGCCCCTGCTCGCGCATGAGCGTGAGCGCGGCGAGGGTGCCGTTCATCGCGCCGAACGTGTTGACGTCGAGCAGCCGCCGCCGGGTCCGGCCGTCGTGTTCCCAGGCCGGGCCGGTGACCAGGATGCCGGCGTTGTTGACCCAGAGGTCGAGGCCGCCCCGGCTCGCCGCCGTCGCCGCGATCTCCGCGCAGGCCACCTCGTCCCGTACGTCCAGGGCGGCCGACCAGCCGCCGAGCGGCGCGGCGGCGGAGGCCACCGCCGCGGCGTCGACGTCGGTGAGCAGCACCGTCCAGCCGTCGTCGTGAAGCGCGGCGGCGATGGCGCGACCCAGGCCGCCGGCGGCCCCGGTCACCACGGCCGTGCCACGTCGGGGCGAGGTCATCGGCGCACGCTACCGCCCGTGGGCGGGGCGGCACCAGGGGTACGCGGTCAGGGAGCCGTCGGGCCGACCGGCTGGGGGCGGTTCTCCCACTTGGTGCTGAGCGCGATGGCGGTGCGGGTCGAGGCGACACCTGGCGTCCGGTTGAGCCGCACGATCAGCTGCTCCAGCTCGGCGATCGTGCCGACCCGCGCCTTGAGCAGGAACGACTCCACGCCGGCCATGAAGTAGCAGGACTCGATCTCGGGCAGCACCCGCAGCGACTCGAGCATGTCGTCGGAGTCCGCCCCGGAGTCCTCGACGATGCCGATCAGCGCGGTGACGCCCAGCCCGATCGCCTCCGGCTCGACGTCCGCGCGGTAGCCGCGTACCACGCCGCTGCTCTCCAGCTTGCCGACCCGCTCGTGGACGGCGGGGGCGGAGAGACCAACCTGCCGGGCCAGTTCGGCGTACGACAGTCGGGCGTTGCCGCGCAGCAGGTCGACGAGGCTCAGGTCGATGGCGTCCACGGAGAGTGACCTTAACGGGTTGGGCGTAACGCGAAGGCTTCGGCACCCGTTGCACACAGCAGTGAGTAACTGTTCACAAACAGTCGGTCAAGGTAGGGGTTGCACCAGTACCATTTACTAACTTCCCACTCAGTGCATTTTTCGCGTTTGGCGGACAGGCCAGGTCCCTGGTGCTGTAATTGCCATACGTCCCTCATGACGGCTCTGGGCTCGCACCAGCCGGGGGCAGTGTGTTCAGCCAGGGGCTTCGTCGACGCGAGGAGGGGGCTGTGGACACTGGAGATCGCCTGCTGACACCGGGTGAGGTCGCCGCGCTGTTTCGGGTGGACCCGAAGACTGTGACGAGATGGGCGGCGGCCGGCCGGATAGGAAGCATCCGGACTCCAGGCGGGCATCGCCGGTTTCGGGAATCCGAGGTGCGAGCCCTGCTTGAGGGGGAGGGCATGCTGGACGAGGTGGACGAGGTCGGAAAGCCACGCAACGTGGGACCGGCCGCATCCACCGGGCCGGGTCCGGCCAACGCCGGCATGTACTGAACTGGTGCGGACAACGTCACGCGGACCGGACACCAGTCCGGTCCGCGTCCCGCTGCGACGATCAGCGAGGTGGCTCGGCCGAGCGGGCTGAGCCGAGCTGACCGGACCACCGCCGGAACAGGGTGTGCGGAACGCCTAGCGCGTCCAGCACCTTGCCGGCCACGAAGTCGACCAACTGCTGGGCGCTGGCCGCCGCGCCGGCCCCGTAGAAGCCGGGGCTGGCGGGCAGCACTATCGCGCCGGCGTCGTGCAGGTCGATGAGGTGCTCCAGGTGGCTGCGGGTCACAGGCGTCTCCCGGGGGACCACCACCACCGGGCGGCGTTCCTTGAGGTTGACCTCGGCGGCGCGCTGCAACAGGTCCTTGGAGAGCCCGATCGCGATGCCCGCGCAGGCGGCCGTGCTCGCCGGGACCACTGCCATGCCGCGTACCCGGTAGGAGCCGCTGCTCGGCCCGGCCGCCAGGTCGCCCGCCGGCCAGTGCCGCACGTCCGCGCCGGTCAGGTCCCGCCCGAGCCAGGCCGCGAGGTCCTCGGCCCAGTGGGCGTCCCGGAACGGCCGGCCTGTCTCGTCGAGCACGGTGAGCCGCGCCGCCCGGGACACGACGAGGTCCACCGGCTCGCCCGCGTCGAGGAGTCCGCCGATGACCGCCGCCGCGTACGGCGTGCCGGAGGCTCCGGAGACACCGACCACCCATGGTTCCCGCATGCCCTCAGCCTGCCTGGTCGGGGTGGACGCCGCGCCGTGGCCCCCGCTGTTGTCCCGTCCGTCATCGTCCCGACCCGCCACGGACATCATCGACAGCCGATTTCTGACATGCTCGCACCGGAGGATCACCGTGCAGCGACCGGAGGGGGCGGTACGACCGATGACGGCGGCGGCAGCCCGCACCCTACGTGCCGAATGTCCTCTTCCTTCGCGGTGCTCCCCCCACTCCCCGGCGACGCAGGAGTGGCTGGCCGAGTGGGTGCGCCGCTTCGATCTGCCGCTTGACGACGTCGCCCTGCGCCGGCTGGACGCTGCTCGTTTCGCCTGGTACGCGGGTCGGCTCTACCCGGACGCCAGCGCGGACGACCTGCGTTCGGTGGCCGCGCTCTGGACCTGGTTCTTCCTGCTCGACGACGCCTGCGACGGGCCGCACCGGGCCAGCGGGGCGGACGTGGCAGCCCTGCGGGACGGGGTGCTGCACCTGCTGCGCGGCGGAGCCGGCGCCCGGCCGGCCGGGTTTCGCGGCCCGCTGCGCCTGATGCTCGCGGACGCGTGGCAGGCGCCGCGTGCCCGGATGCCGCTGGCCTGGCAGCAGCGCTTCGCCGACGCTGTCGCCCACCACCTGGAGGGCGACCGGACGGAGGCGGAGAACAAGACCCGGGGGCACCGTCCCGGTGTCGCCGAGTACGTCGCGCTGCGCCGCGCCACCTCGGCGGCGTACGTGTCGTACACGATGATCGAGTTCGTCACCGGGCACGCGTTGCCGGACGCCGTCTACCACCATCCGGCGCTGCGGGCGCTTGCGGCGACGGGAAATGACCTGCTCTCCTGGTTCAACGACCTGGTGTCGCTGGAGACGGACCGGCTGACCTCGGGCGGGCACAACCTGGTGCTGGCCATCGCCCGGGAGCAGCGCCTGCCGCAGGAGCGGGCCGTGGAGGCGGCGGTGGACCGCTGGCGCGCGGCGATGGGGCGGTTCATGAGGCTGCGGGCCGAGGTCCCGTCCTTCGGCCCGGCCCTGGACCCGGCGGTGGCCGCGCACGTGGAGGGGGTCGCCCACTCGGTGCGCGGCACCATCGACTGGTCACTGGAGAGCGACAGGTACTCGGCCTCCCACAGGTGAGTCAGCGGGCCTGCCGCTGGCGGTCGGCGAGCGTGTTGAGCAGGGCGGCGGCGGTGCCGGCGTCGGCGACGGTGACGACGACCGAGCGTCCCCCGGTCCGCTCGACCAGCAGGCCGTCGCCCGAGCGCAGGACGATGCCGACCCGGCCTCCCCGGCCCACCCGCCAGCCCCAGCCGCCGAATTCGCGCAGCGGGTGGACCTGCACGACGCTGGCGCGGAGCACCTCGTCGAGGGGGACGCGGGTGCGCGGCCAGCCGGCCGACGATCGGATCAGCAGGCCGGTCTCGTCGACCCGTACGGTGAAGGCGAACATCGCCGCGAAGACGGCGACGAGCAGCGCCGCGACGATCAGCAGCGCCCACACGCCACTGATGACGGCGAGCGTGACCAGCACGACTATGGATGCCGCGCCCATGGTGATGCCCGGCCCGGCGCCGGTCTGCCCGATCCAGACGGCCCGTTCGCTCGGGGCGAGGGGGACGCGGGGCGCCTCGGGCGCGACGGGGCGGTCGGCCGGCTGGGGCGGGTCACCGGGCAGGAGCACGCCGACGAGCACGGCCGGTACGAGAGAGCCGACGATCGCCAGGGTGAGCGCGCCGCCGATTCCGCCTGCCTCGCGGGCGTCGGCGAGGCCGAGCTGCCCGTGCAGCGCGCCGAGCTGCACGAGGGCGAGGAAGAGCGCCACCCAGACAGCGGTCGCCGCGCCGACGCGGCGGTTCGCCGCCGACTGACCCCACAGCGCGGTGACCGCGCCGAAGCCGAGCACCAGGAGAGCACCCGTGCCCAAGGTCGCCCAGAGGGAGGCGTCGAGGGACATGAAGCCGTCCGGTCGGCCCTGGGCTCCCCAGTGCGTCGCCACCGGGTCGGGCAGGTCGCCACGCCAGGAGAGGGCGACGGCGGCGGCCACGGCGAGGATCACGAGGCCGCAGACGGTGGCCGTGAGGCCGACGAGGCGCTTGTCACGGGCGGGCTCGGTGCCGGTGGTCATGATGAGAACGCCTCCCTGAGGAATGTGGCTGTGGCTTTGCCCGCTCCCGGCCTGCTGCGTCGTCAGCGCAGGACGCTCGCCACGACAATGCGCACATCTTCGACCGGCGGATCGTCGCGGTGCTCGGTGAACAGCAGCTGCACGGCGCCGATCAGGGTCGGCGCCAGTACCTGCACGTCCGCGTCGGTGGCGATCCGACCGAGGTCGCGCTCGGCTGCCAGGTAGCCGGCCACCGCGGCGACCGACTCGCCCACCAGGGGAAACCGGGCGGTCCCAGCCGCGCGCAGGCGGTTGCGCAGCTCGTCGCGGGCGATGGTGAGCACGATGATCGCGGACATGACCGGCTCGAAGAGTTCGAATATCGCGTCGGTGAGGTTGCCGGCAACGGTCCCTGTCCCGGCAGCATCGCGGAGTGCAACACCTTTCGCCTCCACCCGCGCGATGCGGTCGAGCACCAGATCGACCAGGAACGCGTCGAAGTCGGCGAAGTGCCGATGCAGCACGCCCTTGGCCACTCCGGCCTCGTCGGTAATCGCGCGGCTGGTCAACGCCGTGACGCCGCCGCGCATGAGCACCCTCACGGCCGCGTCGAACAGTTGCTGGCGCGGATCGCGCAGAGCTACGCCGGTGGGCATGGAAAGCTCCCGGTTCTTTAATGGGCGACTGCCCATTAGAGTGGGCACATGGTCACTCTACCGCCCCAACCGCACAGAGCCCGCCGCGTCGCCGAGTCATTCGGGGGCGACCCCGGGCGCTACGACCGCAGTCGGCCGCCGTATCCGGATGCGTTGATCGAGCACATCGTCGCCGCCGCACCGGGCCCCGCATTTATCGACGTCGGTTGCGGGACCGGGATCGCAGCCCGCCAGTTCCGCGCCGCCGGGTGCGCGGTCGTCGGTGTCGAGCCCGACCCTCGGATGGCCGGATTCGCCCGCGCGACAGGCATCGACGTCGAGGTTGCGACCTTCGAGACGTGGGAGCCTGCCGGCCGCAACTTCGACGCGGTCGTCTCCGGCACGGCCTGGCACTGGGTCGACCCTGTCGCCGGAGCCGCCAAGGCCGCCGAGATACTGCGCCCGGGCGGCGTCCTCGCGCCGTTCGGCCACGTCTACGAACTGCCGTCGCCGATTGCCGCAGCGCTCGCTGCCGGGTTACGCCGAACTGCGCCGAACCTGCCCTACCAACAGCCGACCGGTTCCATTCTCGACGGCTACCGCGCCCTCTACGACCGTGCCGCCGAGGGAGTCCGCGCGTCCGGCTGTTTCGCCGAACCCGAGATCCGCCGTTACGACTGGCAGCGCACCTACGCCCCGAGCGAACTGCTCGAACTCATCGCGACTTCCGGCGGCCTCGCGAGCGCGCCACCAGATGATCTCGCCGAGATCCTGTCGACGGTCAGCGCCGCGGTAGACGGCGATGCCACCTTCGCCTATGCCACCTGGCACCTGACCGCTGTCCGCAGGTAACCCGCCGACGCCGCTCGCCGCGAACAAGCGCTAGGCGCGCAGACCCAGGCGCACCACGAGATCGAGCAGGGCGAACACGAACAGCGCGATGCCGACGAACCCGTTTGCGGTGAAGAACGCCCGGTTGACCTTGCTCAGGTCGGTCGGGCTGACCACCAGGTGCTGATAGCCGAACGCGACTGCGGTAAGCGCCAGGCCCACCCACCAGAGCCAGCCGAACCCGATGAGCGCACCGAACCAGACGAACAGCCCGAACGTCACCACGTGCGCCAGTGTGGAGGCGTGCAGCGCGAAGCGCCTGCCGTACCGGGCGGGCACGCTGTGCACGCCGATCTCCTTGTCGATCTCGGAGTCCTGGCAGGCGTAGATCAGGTCGAACCCGCCGATCCACAGCCCGACCGCGGCACCCAGCAGCCAGGCCGGCCAGGAGCCGTCCAGGGTGCCGGTGACCGCCAGCCAGGCGCCGACCGGGCCGACCGCCTGGGCGATCGCGAGGATGGCGTGCGGCCAGTTGGTGAACCGCTTGCCGTACGGGTAGACCACGAGCGGCACCACGGCGAGCGGCGCCAGCACCAGGCAGAGCGGGTTGAGCAGGGCGGCGGCGGCGAGGAAGACCACCAGCGCGACGGCCGCGCCGGTCCAGGCCGTCCGCACGCTCACCGCACCGGTGACCAGTTCCCGGTTGGCGGTACGCGGGTTCCGCGCGTCGATGCTCCGGTCGAGGATCCGGTTGGCGGCCATCGCGAACGTCCGCGCCCCGACCATCGCCACGGTGATCAGCAGCAGGTCGAGCCACCGCACCCGCCCGCCGGAAACCTGCATGGCAGTCAGAGCCGACAGGTACGCGAACGGCAGCGCGAACACCGAGTGCTCGATAGCGACGAGCTTGAGGAAGGACTTGACCCGGCCCGGCTTCTCGGCCGGAGCGTCGATGACGGCCATCAGATCCCGTACTCCTTCCAGCGCTTGTCGACCAGGGCGGTGACCTCCGGGGCCATCCTCATCTCCTCCGGCCAACCCCGGGTGTAGCCCTCGGTCGGGAGCTTGCGGGTCGCGTCGACGCCTGCCTTGCCGCCCCAGAACTGCTGGTACGAGGCGTGGTCGAGGTGGTCGACAGGGCCCTCGGTGAGCAGCAGGTCCCGTGCGTAGTCGACGTTGCCGAAGGCGCGGAACGCCACCTCGTTGTAGTCGTGCACGTCGCAGTCCTCGTCCACGATCACGATCAGCTTGGTGAGCGACATCATGTGCGCGCCCCAGATCGCGTTCATGACCTTCTGCGCGTGCTTCGGGTAGCGCTTACGGATCGACACGATCGCGCAGTTGTGGAAGACGCCGGCGGCCGGCAGGTCGTAGTCGACGATGTCCGGGATCAGGAAGCGCAGCAGCGGCGCGAAGATCCGCTCGGTGGCCTTGCCGAGACCGTGGTCCTCCTGCGGCGGCTGGGACGTGACGATCGAGTGGTAGACCGGGTCACGCTGCATCGTCATGCACTCGACGTGCATCACCGGGAACGGCTCCACGGGCGTGTAGAAGCCTGTGTGGTCGCCGAACGGCCCCTCGGGCATGCGCTCGCCCGGCTCGATGTACCCCTCCAGCACGATCTGCGCGTGCGCCGGCACCTGCAACGGGACGGTCAGGCAGTCGACCATCTCGACGCGTTCGCCGCGCAGGAACCCGGCGAACAGGTACTCGTCGATCTCGGCGGGGAGCGGCGCGCTCGCCGAGTAGGCGACCGCCGGGTCGGCGCCGATGGCGATGGCCACCGGCAGCCGCTGCCCGAGCCGCTCGGCGACCGCGTGGTGCGCCGTGGAGTTCTTGTGGATCTGCCAGTGCATGCCGATCGTGTTGTGCGAGTGCTGCTGGAGCCGGTAAAGCCCGAGGTTGCGCTTGCCGGTCTGCGGGTCCTTCGTGTGGGTCAGCCCGAAGTTGTGGAAGATCCCCCCGTCCCCGGGCCAGACCTGCAACCCGGGCAGCCGGTTGAGGTCGACGTCGTCGCCGCGGTAGACGACCTGCTGGCAGGGGGCCGTCTTGACCTTCTTGGGCGGCATGGACTTGAGCTGCATGACCTTGCCGAGGCCGCCCATCATGCCCGAGAAGCCCTGCGGCAGTTCCGGCTTGAGCATGTCGCCGATCCGCTCGCCGATCTCGTCGAGGCGTTCCACCCCGAGGGCCATGGCCATCCGCTTCTCGGTGCCGAAGAGGTTGACCGCCACAGGCATCTCACCCCGCGTCGGCCGCTCGAAGAGCAGCGCCGGCCCGCCGGCCCGCACCGTCCGGGTCACCACCTCGCTGATCTCCAGGGTGGGATCGACCGGAACGGTGACCCGGCGCAGCTCCCCCGCGCGCTCGAGCGCCGCGAGGAAGTCCTTGATATCGGTGTACGGGAAGCCACGAGCCGCCATACCCGCCAGTCTCCCGCACCCGGTGCGGCACGGCCCAAGCCGGGTGCTGTGACATACGCCCGGACGCCCCTCCAATCAGGCCGCGGGTGTCCAGGCGTGGTCGGCAAGCGGCGGGTCGAGCGGTGCGCGGGTGAGCCGGTTCGCGAACGTCGACATGGTGTACGCGCCGACGCCGAGCACGACGTCAAGCGCCTGCCGCGACAGGTAGCCGGCGGCCAGGAAGTCGTCCAGCTCGTCGTCGGGCACCGCGCCCCGGTGGTGGAGCACGGCGAGCGTGAAGCGGCGCAGCGCCTCCAGCCTCGGCTCGGGCAGGGCGGTGCGGGCGCGCAGCGCGGCGACCAGTTCGGGGGTGGCGCCGA
This sequence comes from Micromonospora sp. NPDC047521, assembly GCF_055587305.1. Taxonomy (NCBI): domain Bacteria; kingdom Bacillati; phylum Actinomycetota; class Actinomycetes; order Micromonosporales; family Micromonosporaceae; genus Micromonospora; species Micromonospora sp. NPDC047521. The sequence goes on from NZ_JBVJGN010000002.1 coordinate 259,484, forward strand.
GCGCGGTGAGCTTGCCTGTGTGCAGGGCGACGCAGAAGTGGCATTCGTGGCTGGTGGAGATGGTGAGGATGACGACCTCCCGTTCCAGGGGTGCGAGGGTCGTCTGTTCGAAGCCGGCACTCGCGGCGAGGAAGCCGGCGAGCAGCTGCGGCGACTCGGCGATCAGCGCCACCGGGGTGGGCAGCCAGCCGAAGCGGTTGCGTACCCCCTCGATGGCCCGCCGGGCGGCGGCTGGCGCCGTCTCGGGGGTGTGGGCGGTGAAGACGGGCATGGGTTACCTACTTCCTGCCGGGACCGTAAGATAGTCAATGTGGTTGACCATATAGTAAACGTGGTTGTCGAACATGGCAACCGCTGACCCGACCCGGCCCGGCTTCCAGCTCCCACTGCTGCTGCTCGCCGGCTTCCGGACGCTGATCGACGACCTGCACGCCGAGCTGGCCCGGGAAGGACATCCCGAGCTGCGACCGCTGCACGGGTTCGTGCTCCAGGCCGTGGGCGCTGACGGCACCACCGCCACCGAACTGGGCCAGCGGCTCGGCATCTCCAAACAGGCAGCCGGCAAGACCATCGACCGGCTGGTCGCCGTCGGCTACCTGGAGCGGGTCGACGATCCCCGCGACGCCCGACGCCGGCAGGTCCGGGTGACCCCGCGCGGCGCCGACGGGCTGCGCCGTTCGGCGGAGATCTTCGACCGGCTGCGCGCGCGGTGGGCCGACACCCTCGGCGCGGAACGGGTCGACGCCATGGAGGACGACCTGCGCACGATGGCCTCGGCCAACTGGTTCCGCCTGGACATGCCCGGCTGGTTCGGCGGCTGAGTCAAGCCCGGCGGACACATCTCACCGGCCCTGGCGTGCCACGGCCGCTCGGGCGCAGACTGATGGCATGTCGGACGCGTACGTCGTCGGCGACCCGGACGGGTTGTCTCCCCTGCTGGTCGCGGTCCGCGACGCCGTCGCCAGGGAGCTGCACTCGCAGCTGGCCATGCGCGGGGAACGGATCGAGCTGGCCGATCTGCCGGAGGTGTCCTACCAGGTCACCGTCCAGGTCGAGCGGACGCTGCGCGACTGGCGATCGGCACGGATCCACACCGCGACGGGATCGAGAAACGTCACAGCTGATCACTAGGAGTCAGGGGTGCCTGTCGGGCTGGTCCCGGCGCTTGCGAACCTGGTACAGCTGACCGAGCCCGGCGGAACGACGCGGGCCGGTCACGGAGTCGTCCATGGCCGGCCCGCAGATCGTCGAGAGGGTCAGTCCAGCCCGCCGTACGAGTGCAGGCCGGTGAAGAAGATGTTCACGCCGAACAGGTTCATCAGCACCGTGAGGAAGCCGACCACAGCGATCCAGGTGGCCACGTTGCGCTTCACGCTCGGCGTGGCGCGGGCGTGCAGGTAGCCCGCGTACACCACCCAGGAGATGAACGCCCAGGTCTCCTTCGGGTCCCAGCCCCACGGCCGTCCCCAGGCCGCCTCGGCCCAGATCGCGCCGGCGATCACCGCGAACGTGAAGATCGGGAACGCGAAGGCGTGCAGTGAGAAGGTCAGCCGCTCCAGGCTGGCCGCGCCGGGCAGCCGCTTGGCGAGGGTGTACGGGAAGCTCCGCTTGCCCTGCTCGTACCCGCTGCGCATCAGGAAGCCGACCGCCGGCACCGCGCCGAACAGGAAGATGCCTGACGCGAAGACGATCGTCGACACGTGGACGACGAACCAGTACGAGTTCAGGGCCGGCACCAGCGGCACGATCGGCACGTACAGCACCAGCTCGGCGGTGGCCACGAGCAGCACCATCACCAGGGTGAGGAACAGGCCGAGCTTGCGCAGCGCCGGCCGCTTCCAGAGCACCACAAGCCAGGCCGCGACCCCGATGAACGTCACCGTGAGCACGAACTCGTACATGTTGCCCCACGGCATCCGGTCGGCCGCGAGACCGCGGGTGACAAGTGCCGCGAGGTGCAGGGCGGCGGCGACAGCCGTGGCGCCCACCCCGATCAGGCCCGCGAGTCGGGCACGCGCCGCCGAGCGGTCGGCGGCGGGCGACGACGGTACGGGCGCGGGCGGCGTCGGGACGACACCACCACCGGCACCGACCAGCTCGCGTACGGGAGCCGCGGCGGCGACCCGGGTACGCGCGTTGCCCAGCGCGTACTCCACGGCGTGGCCGATCATCGCGATCAGATACGCCAGGATCGCGAAGGTCACCAGATTGTCGGAGAGTGCGGACATCACTCGGCCCCTTCTCGCGCGCCGGCCCGCCCGGCCGCTTGTTCGTCACCGCGGACAGCGGCGACGAGCTGTGCGAACTCGTCGGCGAACCCTGGATAGTCGGTGCGCGGCAACCCACCGGCCTCCATCAAGCTACTACCGCTCGTCGGAGATCCTTCCGTCGGGTCGGCGGGCACCACCCGGAAGAAGACCCGGCGGCGCTTGCCGAACAGCGAGCCCATCAGCCCGACCAGCAGGAAACCACAGCTCACCAGCAGCATCGTCGAGCCGGGATCGTGCCGGACGGAGAGCGTGACGTACCGCTCGGTGCCCAGGAACTCGACTGTCGTGCCGTCGTCGAGCGTCCAGCTCTCCCCCTTGCGGAGCAGCTTGGTGCCGACCTCCTTGACCTTGCCGGCGCGTACCTGCCGCTGGTCGAGCTGGTAGACCGAGCCGGGGATGCCGGCGTCCAGACCGAGGTTGCCCCGGTAGGCGACCAGGTTCAGCGCCGGGTTGCGCTCGGTCGGGTACTCCGAGCGCACGAAGGGGGCCTGTTGCGGCGCGGTGGGCAGGTAGATGCCTGTGAACGCCATCTGCTGGTCCGGTGCCCGCTTGCCGGTCTTCGGGTCGACGTTGGCGTCCGGGAAGGCGGCAAGCCCCTCGCCGGTCAGGCCCATGTCGCCTGTGGTCAGGAATGGCGTGGTGCTGGTCTGACTGCGACCGAACCGGTCGGTGTAGCGGATCACCGGCGCGTACCCGTGGCCGAGCAGGTAGACGCTCGCGTCGTTCAGGCGCAGCGGCGAGTTCACCGAGAAGTCCGCCCGACGGGTCGGCTCGTCGGGGCCGTCGACGGTCACCGTGGCGTTGAAGAACTCCGGCTGACCGCTGTCCAGGAACCGGGCCTGGAAGTCGTCCAGCCGCAGGCAGAAGCGGGGCAGGTCGGCGCTGTCCACCCGGGGGCCGAGCTTCGCCTCGGCGTACTGCTGACGGGTGTTGCAGAACGCGTTGTCCGCGCCGGCCACCAGCAGGCGGTTGCCGCTCCAGCCGTACCACGAGCCGAGCGCGACGCCGATCAGCACCGCGATCAGCGAGGTGTGGAACAGCAGGTTGCCCGTCTCCTTGAGGTAGCCCTTCTCGGCGGAGACCTCGTCGCCGCGTACCTCGACGCGCCAGCGCCGCTTGCGCAGCACCTCGGCGACGGCCGCCGCCCCGCCGGCCGGGGCGGGCAGCACGGTGTGCTGCGGCAGCCGCGCCAGCCGCTTCGGCGCGACCGGCGGCCGGGACCGCAGCGCCCGGACGTGATCGCGCAGCCGGGGCGTGATGCAGCCGATCAGCGAGGTGAACAGCAGCAGGTAGATGGCGGAGAACCAGACCGAGCCGAAGACCTCGAACGCGCCGATCCGGTCCAGTCGGGGCGCCCAGTCGGGGTGGTCGACGAAGTACTGGTTGACCTTCTCCGGGCTGATCCCGCGCTGCGGCAGCACCGAGCCGGGAATGGCGGCGACCGCGAGCAGGAAGAGCAGGATCAGCGCCGTACGCATGCTTGTGAGCTGCCGCCACGAGTTGCGCAGCAGGGCCAGCAGCCGGTTGGGTCGGCGCCGGGGTGCCGGTGCCTCGGCTTCCGGCCGGTCGTCGACGACAGTCATCAGATGCTCACCTCGCCCACCCCTACGGTGGTCTGCAACCAGATCACGAAGCTCTGCCACCCGCCGGTGACAAGCGCCAGGCCGATCAGGATGAGCAGGGCGCCGCCGACCCGGGTGACCCAGCGGCTGTTGCGCCGGATGGCGCGGAAGACCCCGAGCAGGCGCTGGAAGCCCAGCCCGAACACGACGAACGGTAGCCCCAGCCCGAGGCAGTACGCCACGGCGAGCACCACGGCACGGTCGCTCTGACCGCTGGTGGCCGCCATCCCCATCACGGCGCCCAGCGTCGGGCCGGTGCAGGGCACCCAGCTGAGCGCGAAGACAGCGCCGAAGACCGGTGCGCCCAGCAGCCCGGCCGACGGCAGCCGGGAGATCCGGAACTCCCGTTGCAGCGCCGGGATCATCCCGAGGTAGCCCAGCCCGAGCACGATGATCAGCGCGCCGACGACGATCTCCAGCTGCCGCTCGTACTCGAAGAAGACCCGGCCGATGCCGGCGAACAGGATCGCGGTGGCGACGAAGACGACTGTGAAGCCGGCGATGAAGAGCAGCGTCCCGGCGAGCACCCGGCCCTTCACGGCCACCACGGCGGACCGTTCCCGGACCGCGACGCCCCCGGTGCCGCCGGGCGCCGGGTCCGCCTGAGGCCGGCGGCCTTCGAGGTCCGCGCCGGCCAGACCCGTGACGTACGACAGGTAGCCGGGGACCAGCGGAAGCACGCACGGGGACAGGAAGCTGACCAGGCCGGCGAGTGCCGCCGCGCCGATGGCGAGCAGGAGCGGCCCGCTCAGCGCCAACTCCCGGAAGGTCTCGCCCATCAGTTCGGGGTCGGCTTCTCGGCGGCGATCCGCTCGACGATCGGTTGCAGACCCTCCTGCTTGACCGCTGCCCGGATCACGGCGGCGGTCCGACCGTCCCGGTCGAGCACCACGGTCGCCGGGACGGTGTTCGGTGGGATGTCCAGGTCGAGCGCCAACCGGCTGGACGGGTCGAAGAGGCTCGGATAGGTGACCCTGCCCTCCTCGAACGCCTTGGCCTTGTCCCGCGAGTCCTGGACGTTGATGCCGAGGAACGTCACCCCGGAGGCCTTGGTGGCCTGGTAGGTGGCCTCCAGGTCGTCGGCCTCGGCGCGGCACGGCGCGCACCAGGAGCCCCAGAAGTTGACCACCACAACCTGCCCACGGGCCTGGTCGACGTCGTACGTGCCGCCGGTGAGCAGCTCACCGGCGAGCTTCGGCGGGGCCGAACGCTGGTCCGGCGCGCACTCGAAGATCCCGTCGGTGGTGGTCGTGCAGGTCTTCTCCTGCCCCTTGGACGACGTGCAGCCGACAAGCGCCACCGCGGCGACTGTGGCGAGCAGACCGGCGGTCCACCTCCGGGCGTTCATCAGGCCCCCTTGGCCGTCCGGGCTGTCGCGGAGAGAGCGATCAGGTGGGCGGCGGGCTCGCTGTAGCCGATGCCCACCACCTTCGCGCCGTCGAAGTGGAACGACGTGAGGCTGGCCAGCCCGCACTGCCGTTTGCGCGGGTCGTGCCAGAGCCGCTTGCGCTCGACGTACCGGCGCAGCGTCCAGATGGGGAGCTGGTGCGACACCAGCACCGCCTCGCGCCCCTCGGCGGCGACCCGGGCGGCGTGCACGGCGGCGAACATCCGCTCGGCGATCACCCGGTACGCCTCACCCCAGGACGGCGTCACCGGGTCGCGCAGCACCCACCAGTTGCGCGGGTCGCGGAACGACCCGTCACCCGGGGACACCTTCTTGCCCTCGAACCAGTTGGCGCTCTCGATCAGCCGCTCGTCCACCCCGACCGGCAGCCCGAACTGGGCGGCGATCGGCTCGGCGGTCTGCTGGGCGCGTTCCAGAGGGCTGGCCACCACGTGCACGATCTCCCGCTCGGCGAGACCCTGCGCGGCGGCCTTGGCCATCTGCACACCCAGCTCGGACAGCCGGAAACCGGGCAGCCGGCCGTAGAGGATCTGGTCGGGGTTGTGCACCTCGCCGTGCCGGAGCACGTGGACCGTCGTCTTGCTCACCGTTTGCTACCCCCCGTGACCAGCCGCTGCCGCCGCGTTCGCCGCCGTCGGCAGCGCGGCCGCGATGTGCTCCAGAGCGGCGTCGTCGATCGCCGCCGACACGAACCACGACTCGAACGCGCTCGGCGGCAGGTAGACGCCGGCGGCGAGCATCGCGTGGAAGAACGCCTTGAACGCCGGCACCTGCTGGGTACGGGCGCTGTCGTAGTCCACGACGTCGGCGTCGGTGAAGAAGATCGAGAACATGCTGCCCGCGTACGACAGTCGGTGCGGGACCCCGGCGGCGGCAAGCGCGTCGGACGCGAGCTTGCCCACGACGGCGGCCGTCTCGTCCAGCTTGCGGTACAGCGCGTCGTCGGCGAGGCGCAGCGTGGCCAGGCCGGCGGCGCAGGCCAGCGGGTTACCGGAGAGCGTGCCGGCCTGGTAGACCGGGCCGGCCGGCGCGAGCCGCGACATGATCTCCGCGCGCCCGCCGAACGCGGCGGCGGGCAGGCCACCCCCCATGACCTTGCCGTACGTCCACAGGTCGGCGTCGGAGGCGTCGAGGCCGTGCCACCCGGCGCGGGAGACCCGGAACCCGGTCATCACCTCGTCCACCACGAGCAGCGCGCCGTGGGCGTGCGCGATCCGGGCGAGCTGCTGGTTGAAGCCGTCGCGGGGGGCCACCACGCCCATGTTGCCGGCGGCCGCCTCGGTGATCACCGCGGCGATGTGCTGGCCCTCGGCGGCGAAGGCCTCCTCGACGGCCCGGATGTCGTTGTACGGCAGGACGATCGTCTCGCTGGCCGCCGCGCCCGTCACGCCCGGCGAGTCGGGCAGGCCGAGGGTGGCCACGCCGGAACCGGCGGAGGCGAGCAGCGCGTCGACGTGGCCGTGGTAGCAGCCCGCGAACTTGACGATCTTGGAGCGGCCGGTGAAGCCGCGAGCCAGCCGGATCGCCGACATGGTCGCCTCGGTGCCGGAGTTGACCAGGCGTACCTGCTCCATCGGCGTCCGGTCCACCAGCTCGGCGGCCAGCTCCACCTCACCGGGGGTGGGGGTGCCGAAGCTGGTGCCCCGGGCCGCGGCGGCCTGCACGGCGTCCACTACCTCCGGGTGGGCGTGCCCGAGGATCAGCGGACCCCACGAGCAGACCAGGTCGACGTAGCGGCGGTCGTCGGCGTCGTACAGCCATGCGCCCTCGCCGCGGACCATGAAACGTGGGGCGCCGCCGACCGCCTGGAAGGCACGCACGGGGGAGTTCACCCCGCCCGGCACGATGGCGCGGGCGCGGTCGAACAGGGCCTCGGAGGCCGGCGCGTCGGCCGGGTAACGGCCAGATCCGGCGGAAACGATGTCGGTCACGATGCCGCCATTGTGTCAGCGCCGAACGGCCAACCGGCAGCCACCCCGGGCCGGGGTTACCCGGCTCACCCGCCATCGGCGCTCGTCGGAGCCCGTCGGGCGCGGCTCGCGGCCTCGACAGGCCGGGTCGCCTGGATCGCGCTAGGCTGACCGGGTGGATCGTGCCGAACTGTCCATCACGCTACACCGGACGGGCGACGAAGCAGTGCTGCGCCTGGCCGGTGAGATCGACATGCTCACGGCCGCCCAGCTCTCCACAGTCGTCAACGAGGTGCTGGCCGACCCGCCGCCGCGCATCGTGCTCGACCTCGGTGGCGTCACGTTCTGCGACTCGCAGGGCCTGGGCACACTCGTCGTCCTCAGCCGCAAGGCCAGCCACGCGCAGAGCCTGCTGATGCTCACCCACGTGGGCGACTTCCTGATCCGCGTCCTGGACATCACCGGCCTGCGCAGCGCCCTGATGATCCGCAACGACCAACCCACCGGCTGACGGACCCGCACGCCGCCGGTCCAGCGCCGTTGATCATGAGGTTGACGGGCGATCAGCTGCCCGTACCACCCGCCAGCCTCATGATCGGCGCGGGTCAGGTGGGTCAGAGGGTGGGGATGTCGCGGGATCGGAACGTGCGCAGGGCCAGGGCCAGGAGCGCCGCCGCGATCACCGTCAGCGCCGCCAGCGGCGTTGCCGTCCAGGTGTCACCCAGGACCTGCGGGGTGTGCGTGAACGGGGAGACGTCAAGCGCCCACTGACTCAGCTTGAGCACCGCGCCCAACTGACCGAGCAGCAGGCAACCCGCGAGCACCGCCCATGCCGCAGCGGAGAACCGGGGCAGCCAGCCCACCAGCAGCGCCGCCAACCCGGACAGCACCCAGACCGCGGGCACCTGGGCCAGCCCGGCACCGAGCATCCGGGGCAGCTCACGGCCGACGTCACCCACACTGAGGCCGTACGCCAGCCCGGTGGCGAGCCCCGCCACGGCCAGCACCAGCGCCGGGCCGAGCAGCGCGAAGAGCAGGTGCGCCCCCAACCAGCGGGTCCGGCTCACCCCGGTGGCGAGCAGCGGCTCGGCCCGCCCGGCGGTCTCCTCGGCCCGCGCCCGCAGCGCGGCCCGGATGCCGTACCCGGCGGCGGCAAGCGCGGTCAGGCTCAACGTCCCACCGAGGTACGCCTCGGCGAGCGCCGACGTGCCGCCGAGACGGGCCAGGATCTCGGCGACCTGCTGGTTGCCCTGCACCGCGTCGCCGGCCGCGTCAGCCGCGCCGCCCAGCACGAGGCCGAGCAGCCCGAAGCCGACGGTCCACCCGAGCAACTGACCCCGGTGCAGCTGCCAGGCCAGGCCGAACGGGCCGGTGAGCCCACTACCGGCGCTCGCCGGGCCGAGCCGGGGCGGGAACACTCCGGCGCCGAGGTCACGACGCACCGAGACGGGGTACGCGACGAGCGCGACAGCCACGCTGAACAGCACCGGAAGCAGCAGCACCCACCACCGCTCGTCGGCGAAGGCCCGCCCCCGGGCCGCCCAGCCCAGCGGTGAGAGCCAGCTCAGCCACTCGGCGCTCCCGCCGGTGCCACCCGACCCGCCGGCGTCGCCGCCCAGCCGCAGCAGGAACGCCAACCCGAGCACGCCCAGGCCGATCCCGCGCGCACCCCCGGCGCTCTCGGTGAGCTGCGCGGCCAACCCGCCGACGCTGGCGAAGGCGATGCCGGTGAGCGCCACCCCCGCGCCGAAGAGCAGCGAACCGGCGCCGGGCTGGCCCGCGGCGGCCAGACCCGCGGCGGTGAGCAGACCCAGCAGCACATTCGCCGCGTACGTCACCAGCAGCGCGGCGGTGAGCCCGGCGTACCGGCCCAGCACCGTCGCGCCGAGCAACTCCCGGCGACCGGCCTCCTCCTCGGTACGGGTGTGCCGCACCACGGTGAGCACGCTGGCCAGGGCGACGACCAGGGCGAGCAGGCCGGCCCGCTGGACGGTGAGCGCGCCGACGCTGTCGCCGTACACCGGGCCGAGCAGTGCGACGATCGACGGGTTGCTCGCCGTGCCGGCCAGGTACGCGGCCCGCTCGGCGGCGGTCGGGTACAGCTCGGCGTACGTGCCGGCGTAGCTGGCCGGCAGCACCGCCAGCAGCAGGATCCAGATCGGCAGCAGCACCCGGTCCCGGCGCAGGATGAGCCGCACCATGTGCCAGGTGCCGGTAAGCGCGGTCGCTGATCTGCCTTTCGTTCGCGACTGCGGGGCTCGCAGGCCCGGCTCACTCCTCGCGCTCACGACCGCACCTGCTCGGGCTGGTAGTGCCGCAGGAACAGCTCCTCCAACGTCGGCGGTTGGCTGACCAGGCTCCGTACGCCGATCTCGGTGAGCCGGCGCAGCGCGGCGTCCAGCGCGGCGTTCTCCACGTCGAAGCGCACGCGGCTCCCGTCCACCCGCAGGTCGTGTACGCCGGTGAGCTGGCCCAGCCCGTCCACCGGGCCGGTCAGCTCGGCCTCGATCGAGGTGCGTCGCAGGTGACGCAGCTCGGTCAGGGTGCCGGTCTCCACGTCCCGTCCGTTGCGGATGATCGTCACCCTGTCGCAGAGCGCCTCCACCTCGGCCAGGATGTGGCTGGACAGCAGCACGGTGCGGCCGTCGGCCTTCGCCCGGCGGACCCAGTGCTGGAAGACCTCCTCCATGAGGGGGTCCAGGCCGGAGGTGGGCTCGTCCAGGATGAGCAGTTCGGCGTCGGAGGCGAGGGCCGCCACCAGGCCGACCTTCTGCCTGTTGCCCTTGGAGTAGGCCCGGCCCTTCTTGCGGGGGTCCAGCTCGAAGGTGTCGAGCAGTTCGGCCCGGCGGGCCGGGTCGAGGCCGCCGCGCATCCGGCCCAGCAGGTCGATGACCTCGCCGCCGGAGAGGTTGGGCCAGAGCGTGACGTCGCCCGGCACGTACGCCAGCCGGCGGTGCAGGGCCACCGCGTCGCGCCACGGGTCGCCACCGAGGAGGCGGAGGATCCCGGCGTCGGTCCGCAGCAGGCCGAGCAGTGCCCGGATGGCAGTCGACTTGCCGGCGCCGTTGGGGCCGAGGAAGCCGTGCACCTCGCCGGCGCGGACGGTCAGGTTCAGACCGTCGAGCGCCCGGGTCCGGCCGAAGGTCTTGACCAGGCCGGACACCGAAATGGGAGTTTCCATGTATCGGAAGCTACACTCGTTTCACGAAGTTGTGAAGACTGTGAGACCTCGGCACCATCGAGGGCTACACCACACGCGGAAAGGGACCACCATGGCAGCCGCCGACAGCCACGACCCGGTGCACCTCTTCGTCGAACGGATGGCGTTGACGTTCGCCGAGGTCGGCTTCCCGCGGATGGCGGCCCGGGTGCTGTTCACGGTGATGAGCGCCGACGATCCGCTGACCGCCGCCGAGATCGGCGAGCGGCTCGGGGTGAGCGCGGCGGCGGTCAGCGGCGCCGTCCGCTACCTCACCCAGTTCGGCATGCTGATCCGCGAGCCGGTCCCCCGCTCCCGCCGGGACCGCTACCGGATGCCTGACAACCCCTGGTACGAGGCCACCATCACCAAGACCGGGCTCTACAAGACCTTCATCGACGTCGCCGACGGCGGAGTGGCAGCCCTCAACGGCCCCGACACGCCCGCCGGCGAACGGGTGGCCGAGATGCGCGACTTCTTCGTCTTCGTCCAGGAAGAGATCGACTCGCTGGGTGAACGCTGGCGGGTCCGTCGGGCCGCCACCGGCCACGCCCGACCAGGCGAGGCCTGACCGCCCCGGTCAGTCGGTGTTGCCCCAACGGGCCTGCTCCAGCAGACGCACGGCCCGGTCACGGGCCTGGACGTCGTCCGAGCGGAGCAGGGTCGTCGCCTCGTCGACCGCGTCGGTGAGCCGCCGCCACTGCGTGTCGCGCTCCCGGACCAGGTCCGACTGGGCGGCCAACTGCCGGGTCTTCACCCACAACTCGACGAATACCGACACCTTGGCCCGCAGCACCCACGGGTCGAACGGCTTGGTGAGGTAGTCCACAGCGCCCACCTGGTAGCCCCGGAGCGCGAGCTGGGCGTCCCGGTCGGCGGCGGTGAGGAAGATGATCGGCACGTGCCGGGTCCGCTCCCGACGCTTGATGTGACTGGCCGTCTCGAAGCCGTCCATGTCCGGCATCTGCGCGTCCAGCAGGATCACCGCGAAGTCGTCCACAAGCAACTGCTTGAGGGCCGCCTCGCCGCTCTCCACCGCCACCGACTGGACCGGCAGGCCCTGGAGAATCGCCTCCAGGGCCATCAGATTCTCCCGCCTGTCGTCCACGAGCAGCGCCTTGGCCATCTGGGTCACGAGGTCTCCTCAGTCCGGCTGCCGCTGATCCAGGACGACATCAACTCGATCAGGTCGTCCAGGTCGACCGGCTTGGTGATGTAGTCGCTGCCACCGGCCGCGAGCGCCGACTCGCGGTCACCCGGCATCGCCTTCGCGGTCAGGAAGACGACAGGCAGATCCGCGAAGCGGTGGTTGCGGCGGATCTGGCGGGTGGTCTCGTACCCGTCCTGGTCCGGCATCATGGCGTCCATCAGCACGATGTCCACCTCCGGATGCTCGGCCAGCAGGCGGACGCCGTCCGCCCCGTTGTCCGAGTACAGCACGGTCATCCCGTGCAGCTCCAATGCGCTGGTCAAAGCGAAGACGTTCCGCACGTCGTCGTCCACGATCAGCACCGTGGCGCCGTCCAACTGCCGGGTGACCGGCGCCTCCGGCCGCTCCGCCAACAGCTCCAGCGGCGGCATCAGCAGCGACGACGGCAGACCGGCGCGCTGCGGCGACGGCGGCGCGGGCGCGACCACCGCGTCCGGAGCCAGCACCTGGGGTACGAACAGCGTGAACGTCGAACCCTGACCGGGCGCCGACGACACGGTGATGGTGCCACCGATCAGCCGGGCCAGATCGCGGCTGATCGACAGTCCGAGGCCGGTGCCACCGTAGCGACGGCTCGTGGTGCCGTCCGCCTGCTGGAACGCCTCGAAGATGATCGACAGCTTGTCGTCGGAGATCCCGATCCCGGTGTCGATCACCGTGAACGCGATCACCTGCTGGGCGTTCGTCAGCGCCGGCACGTCGAATACCGCGTTCTCCGCAGCCGGGGCGATCCGCAGCGTCACCGCGCCGTTGTCGGTGAACTTCACCGCGTTGGACAGCAGGTTGCGCAGGATCTGCTGCAACCGCTGCGCGTCGGTGACCAGCGCGGGCGGCAGATCCTTGCTCACGCGTACCTGGAAGTCGAGGTTCTTCTCCTCGGCCTGCGGCGCGAACGCCTGCTCGACGTACCCGCGGATCTCCGTGAAGCGGATCTCGGTCGGCTCGACGTCCATCCGGCCCGCCTCGATCTTGGACAGGTCCAGGATGTCGTCGATGAGACGCAGCAGGTCCGACCCGGAACCGTGGATGGTCCTGGCGAACTCGATCTGCTTGGGGCTCAGGTTCTGCTCCGAGTTCTCCGCGAGCAGACGCGCCAGCAGCAGCAAGGAGTTCAGAGGCGTACGCAGCTCGTGGCTCATGTTCGCCAGGAACTCCGACTTGTACGCCGACGCCCGGGTGAGCTGCTGCGCCTTCTCCTCCAGGCCGAGCCGGGCCAGCTCGATCTCCCGGTTCTTCGTCTCGATGTTGCCCTTCTGCTCGGACAGCAGAGTGGCCTTCTCCTCCAGCTCGGCGTTCGTGCGCTGCAACTCCGCCGACTGCTCCTGCAACTCGTGGGCGAGCCGCTGCGACTGGGCCAGCAGCTCCTCCGTACGCCTGTTGGCCTGGATGGTGTTGACCGCGATGCCGATGGTCAGCACCAGCCGCTCCAGGAACGACAGGTGCAGCTCGGAGAAGGCGGCCACGCTTGCGAACTCGATCACCCCGAGCAGCTCCCCCTCGAACAGCACGGGGAGCACCACCAGGTCGGACGGGGGTGTCTCGGCGAGGCCGGAGCGCAGGGTGAGTCGGCTGTTCGGCGAGGCGCTGACCCGGATCGTGCGGCGGGACAGGGCGGTCTGCCCGACCAGCCCCTCACCCGGGCCGAAGGTGACGTCGTGCCCCCGCGCCACGTACCCGTACGACGAGGTCAGCCGCAGCCGCATGCTGCCGTCGGTGTCGTCGGCGAGGAAGAAGGCGCCGAGCTGGGCGTCGACGAGCGGGGTCACCTCCGTCATGATCATGCGGCAGACCTCGCCCAGGTCCCGCTGACCCTGCAACAGGCCGCCGATGCGGGCCAGGTTGGAGTCCAGCCAGCCCTGCTCGGCGTTCTTCTTGGTCGTCTCCCGAAGGGTGACGATCATCTGGTTGATGTTGTCCTTCAGCTCGGCGACCTCGCCCTGCGCCTTGACCGCGATCCGCTGCGTCAGGTCACCCCTGGTCACCGACGTGGACACCTGGGCGATGGCCCGCAGCTGGGTGGTGAGCGTGGAGGCGAGCTGGTTGACGTTCTCGGTGAGGTCCCGCCAGGTGCCGGAGACGCCCTTGACCTGCGCCTGACCGCCGAGCTTGCCCTCGATGCCGACCTCACGGGCGACCCGGGTCACCTCGTCGGCGAACGACGACAGCTGGTCGACCATCGTGTTGACAGTCGACTTCAGCTCCAGGATCTCGCCCTGCGCGTCCACGGTGATCTTCTGGCTCAGGTCACCCTTCGCCACGGCGGTGGTCACCGAGGCGATGTTGCGGACCTGGCTGGTCAGGTTCGACGCCATCGAGTTGACGTTGTCCGTCAGGTCCCGCCACGTACCGCTGACGCCCTTGACCTGCGCCTGACCGCCGAGCTTGCCCTCGGTGCCCACCTCACGGGCGACCCGGGTCACCTCGTCGGCGAACGACGACAACTGGTCGACCATCGTGTTGACAGTCGACTTCAACTCCAGGATCTCGCCCCGGGCGTCCACCGTGATCTTCTGCGACAGGTCACCCTTCGCCACAGCCGTGGAGACCTGGGCGATGTTGCGGACCTGGGCGGTCAGGTTCGACGCCATCGAGTTCACGTTGTCGGTGAGGTCGCGCCAGGTGCCGGCGACCCCGCGTACCTGGGCCTGACCGCCGAGCTTGCCCTCGGTGCCCACCTCACGGGCCACCCGGGTCACCTCGTCGGCGAACGACGACAACTGGTCCACCATCGTGTTGACAGTCGACTTCAACTCCAGGATCTCGCCCCGGGCGTCCACCGTGATCTTCTGCGACAGGTCACCCTTCGCCACAGCCGTGGTCACCGAGGCGATGTTGCGGACCTGGCTGGTCAGGTTCGACGCCATCGAGTTCACGTTGTCCGTCAGGTCCCGCCACGTACCGCTGACGCCCTTGACCTGCGCCTGACCGCCCAGGTTGCCCTCGGTGCCCACCTCACGCGCGACCCGGGTCACCTCGTCCGCGAACGACGACAACTGGTCAACCATCGTGTTGACCGTGTTCTTCAGCTCCAGGATCTCGCCCTGCGCGTCCACAGTGATCTTCTGCGACAGGTCGCCCTTGGCCACCGCCGTGGAGACCTGGGAGATGTTGCGGACCTGGCTGGTCAGGTTGCCGGCGAGCTGGTTGACGTTCTCGGTGAGGTCCCGCCAGGTGCCGGAGACGCCCCGGACCTGGGCCTGACCGCCGAGCTTGCCCTCGATGCCCACCTCACGCGCGACCCGGGTCACCTCGTCCGCGAACGACGACAACTGGTCCACCATCGTGTTGACGGTGTCCTTCAGCTCCAGGATCTCGCCCTGCGCCGCCACGGTGATCTTCTGCGACAGATCACCGCGTGCCACAGCCGTGGAGACCTGCGCGATGTTACGGACCTGGGCGGTCAGGTTCGACGCCATCGAGTTGACGCTGTCGGTCAGGTCCTTCCACGTGCCCGCCACGTTCGGCACCTCGGCCTGGCCGCCCAGCTTGCCCTCGGTGCCCACCTCACGGGCCACCCGGGTCACCTGCTCGGCGAAGAGCCGCAGCGTGTCCGTGAGGTAGTTCATCGTGGCGGCCAACTCCGCCACCTCACCGCGCGCGCCGACCGTGATCTTCTGCGACAGGTCGCCCTTGGCCACCGCCGTCGCCACCTGCGAGATCGACCGCACCTGGCCGGTCAGGTTCGACGCCATGGTGTTCACCGAGTCGGTGAGGTCCTTCCAGGTGCCGGCGACACCCCGGACGTCCGCCTGACCGCCCAGCTTGCCCTCGGTGCCCACCTCACGGGCGACCCGGGTCACCTCGTTCGAGAACGACGACAACTGGTCGACCATCGTGTTGACCGTGCGCCCGATGCGCAGGTACTCACCGCGCAGCGGCCGGCCGTCGATCTCCAGCGCCATGTGCTGCGACAGGTCGCCGTCCGCGACCGCCACGATCACCCGGGCAATCTCCGTGGTCGGCCGGCCCAGGTCGTCGATCAGCGAGTTGATCGCCCGCTGCCCCTCCGCCCAGGACCCGTCCAGCCCCTCGTCGTCCAGCCGCTCGGTGAGCCGACCGTCCCGGCCGACGATCCGGCTGATCCGCCGCAGGTCCAGGTACTGCCGCTCCTGGAGCGACACCACCTCGTTGAAGGCGTCCGCCACCTCGCCGGCCTTGCCAGCACGGCGGGGAAGCCGGACCTTCAGGTCGCCGCGGCCGATCCGTCGCAGCGCCTCGGTCAACTCACCGAGGAGCGCCTCGTGGTCGGACGCGGACGGATCCGCCACCGACTGCTTCGCCGTGGTCATCATTCCTCGCTCAACTCGGGGGCGCCGGTCCGTACGGACACACCGGCACCCCATATTGTGCCCGCGCGCGCCGCAGTGCCAGGGTGCGCGACCCGCCGGACCACCCCGGGCACCGCAACCGATCCACCCACGGGCAACCGATCCGGTACGGTGCGTCGCAGACCTCGTCCGGGTGCCGAAACACCGCACAGCAGCCCGGGGAACCACGAACGTCCGCCACGACGGTGATCGGCTTGGCAGCCGGCGCAAGGACGATGGAGGATACGAAGGTGTCAGCCGAGGCGGGGCCCGCGACGGCCGGGGCCCGGAACGGGGCGGTCCGGCATGTCAGACTGCCCGCCGACCGGCGTACCCCCGCCGCCGCCCGCGCGGTCGTCCGCTCGGTGTTGACCGAGGCGCACCTCGACGAACTGGCCAACGAGGCGCTGCTGCTCACCACCGAGCTGACCACGAACGCCGTCGAGCACGCCCGCACCGAGTTGGACATCGACGTCGTCGCCGACGAGGTGGGGCTCACCGTGACCGTCTCCGACTTCGCGGCCGGGCCCGGCGACGAACTGACAGTCGGCACCCGGAACGACGCCACCGAGATCAACGAGGTGTCCGAGCGGGGCCGTGGCCTGCTGCTGGTCGACCACTTCGCCAGCCGGTGGGGCACCACGTACCTGCCCACCGGCAAGGGCGTCTGGTTCCGGCTGGACCGTCCCGACGCCGACCCGCCCGACGCCGCCGGCAACGCGACACCGACCGGCACGGCCGCGGGCAGCGCCGGCCCGAGCGCCAGCGCCATGAGCGAACTCATGCAGACCACCCCCGACATGTACGCGGACGACCCGCTGCCCGACTTCGCCGCCGGCCTGCTCAGCAGGCTCGCCGAGATGGTGGGAGCGGCCGGCGGCGTGATCCGCCTCGACCGGGGCGACGGGCAGGGCCGGCAGGTGCTGGCCCGCATCGGCCGGCAGCCCCGCCTCGGCAGCGAACTGCTCCAGGTGCCACTGACCGTGCACCGCCCGTACGGCGGGGAGCTGGAGTTGGACGCCGCGCCGTCCGCGTACGCCCGGCCCCTGGCGGTGCTGACCGCCGAGCGGCTGTCGCTGCACCTGGAGAACGACAGGCTGCGCCGCGCCGACGTCCGCCGGCAGGCGTGGTTGACGTTCCTGGCCGAGGCGAGCGAACTGCTGGCCCAGTCGTTGGACGTCGAGCTGACAATGGCGTTGATCCCGCAGCTGGTGGTGCCGCGGCTCGGCCAGTGGTGCGCGGTGCACACCACCGACGAGTGGGGCCGGCTGCGGTTGGCGGCGGCTACCCACGCCGACGAGTCGGTGCTGCCACAGCTGCACAAGGTCCTCGCGGAGACCGGCCCGGACTCGATCCAGGCGCGGCTGCGCGAGGCGTCGCGCAGCGCGGCGCAGATCCCGCTCGGCGGTCCGATGGAGGGGTTCGCGGTCCCGCTGATCGCGCGCGGGCAGCGGCTCGGCACCCTCGCCGTGGGCCGGCACCAGCGGCACCGGCACGACCCGGACGAGGTGTCCGTCCTGGAGGACGTCGCCCGTCGGGCCGCGCTGGCCATCGAGAACGCCCGCATCCACGCCGAGCGCCGGCGGGTGGCGCAGACCCTCCAGCAGTCCCTGCTGCCGCCGGTGCTGCCGGTGGTGGACGGGATCGGCTTCGCCGCCGAGTACGTCCCGACCGGCGACGACGCGGAGGTCGGCGGCGACTTCTACGACGTGGTGCCGCTGCCCGACGGGCGTTCGCTCGTGGTGATCGGCGACGTCTCGGGCAAGGGCGTGCAGGCCGCCGCGGTCACCGGGCTGGTCCGGGACGTGATCCGCGTGCTGGTCGGCGACGGCAAGCCGCTGCCGGAGGTGCTGTCCCGACTCAACGAGACGCTTGTCGAGCGGGGCGGCGGCAGGTACTGCACGTTGGCTCTGGCGGCGATCGGCCCGGGCGGTGGCGACCAGTTGGACGTCGCGCTGCACCTGGCGGGGCACGACCGACCGGTGCTGCTGTCCGGAAAGGGCGGCGCGGGGTTCGTGGGCACCGGCGGCACGGCGCTCGGCCTGCTCGACACGATCACCTCACCGACGGCGGAGATCACCCTCGGCCCCGGCGACTCGCTCATCTTCTACACAGACGGCGTCACCGAGCGGCGACGCGGCCGGGAGCTGTTCGGTACCGACCGGCTGCGGGACGCGGCCGCGCCGCTGGCCGGCTACTCGGCCGACGTGGTGGCCGCCCGACTGCGCGCCGCCGCGATCAACTTCTCGGTCGAGCCGCCCCGCGACGACATCGCCATCCTGGTGCTGCGCAACGACGCCGTCTGACCGGACGGGTCAAAGGCCACCGGGCAGCCGGCCGGGGGCGAGCCGGTGATCCGGATCGAGGTGCTCCTTCGCGGCCCGCAACTGGGCCACACCGGCGATCTCACCCCAGAGGTCGACGGCCCGCCGGACCGGCGCGGGAGCGGAGACCACGACGCAGCGGCCCTCCCGGGCCATCAGCACCCCCCGGACGGCGGCCAGGATCGACGCCACCCGGTCGGGTGCCAGCGCGCCGGGCAGCGCCGCGTGCACCACGCCCAGCCCCGCCGAACCCCGCACCGGCACCGGGGAGCCGGCCGCGTCGCGCAGCGCGTACACGGCCGCGTGCAGGTCACTGATCGGCACCTCCAGCCGTAGCGCCGTGTCGCCCGGCGCGAACGGGTAACGCCGCCACCACGTCGGGGCGGAGTGCGCGACAGTCGCCTCCCCGTGCAGCAGGCCCACCAGGCGTTCGGCGCGTTCGGTGACGTCGGCCGGGCCGCCCTCCAGCAGCACCACCAGGCTGCCCGCGCGGGACGGCGCACCGGGCCGGCCCGACATCGACGGGTGGCGTTCCCGGGCGGTGGCGGACGGGTGACCGGGCGGGTACGGCGTCCGCGGTCGGGGCGTACCGGCGGGGAGATCCAGCTCGACGGCCGCCGGGTCCAGCCGGGCGGCGAGGATCATCCGGACCAGGTCGTGCACCTCCAGCGGCGTCCACACCGGACGGGACACCCACAGCCGGCTCGCCGGCGCCGGCTGCACCCGGAGGCTCGCCGAGACCAGCACGCCGAGCGCGCCCTGCGAGCCGCAGAGCAGCCGGGCCAGGTCGAGACCGGGCGCGCCGCCTCCGGCGCTGACCAGCTCACCGTCGGCGCCCAGGTAGCGGACGCCGAGCAGCTGGTCGCAGGGGCTGCCGTGGCGGTGCCGCAGCGGACCGGCCTCACCGGCGGCCAACACCCCGCCCACCGTCGCACCTGGCGACGGGGCGTCCAACGCCAGCCGTTGCCCGGTGCGCTCAAGCGTGGCCTGCACGGCCCGCAGCGGTGTGCCGGCGCCCACCTCGGCCACCGGTGCCCCGACCGGCTCGTGGCCGATACCGGCCAGCCGCCCGGTGTCGAGCATGATGTCGACCTGCACCGGCGGGGCACCCCAGTCGATTTTCGTGCCGGCGCCCCGGGGCACCACGGTCAGGTCGTGTGCGGCGGCCAGCCGCAGGACCTCGGCGGCGGCGTGCGGGCCGCCCGGCACGGCCACCCAGCGCGCCGCCCGCCCCGCCACCTCGTCGGCCGGACCACCGAGCCGGGAGAACGGCGGACCGCAGATCGCCGCCAACCGTCGGGTGATCTCGAGGGCTCCGGACCGGCCGAGGGAACTCGCTGCTGCCGCCATGCCGGCCATCGTACATGTGTTCGAAAGCCGTGGTGAGGGATGTCGGGATGCCGCTGCTCCGGCGCGCGGAGCGGGCCGGCCGGTAACGTGGCCGCCGTGACCACCGAGACTGCCCCGCCCGCGGCGAAGCGGGTGCCCACCGAGCGCACCCACCACGGCGACACCGTCGTCGACGAGTACGCCTGGCTCGCTGTCAAGGACGACCCGGAGACGATCGCCTACCTGACCGCCGAGAACGAGTACACCGACGCGCGCACGGCACACCTGGCCGAGCTGCGCACCGCCCTGTTCGAGGAGACCCGGCGGCGCACCCTCGAAACCGACCTGTCGGTGCCGACCCGCAAGGGCGGGTACTGGTACTACACCCGGACGATCGAGGGTCAGCAGTACGGGGTGCACTGCCGCCGAGCCGTCCGGGACGGCGAGACCGACCCGCCGGTCAGCGCGGACGGCGGCCCGCTCGACGGCGAGGAGGTGCTGCTCGACGGCAACCAGCTGGCCGAGGGGCACGACTTCTTCTCGCTCGGCGCGTTCGACGTCAGCCCGGACGGCCGCTGGCTGGCCTACTCCACCGACTTCTCCGGCGACGAGCGGTTCACCCTGCGCGTCAAGGACCTGACCACCGGCGAGTTGCTGCCCGACGAGGTGCCTGACACCTTCTACGGCACGGCCTGGTCGTCCGACGCGTCGGTGCTGTTCTACGTGACCGTCGACGACGCCTGGCGGCCGAACCGGGTGTGGCGGCACACCGTCGGCTCGGCCTCCGCCGACGACGTGGTCGTCCACCAGGAGGACGACGAGCGGTTCTGGGTGGGCGTGGAGCTGACCCGCTCGGAGAAGTTCGTCCTCATCGACATCCACAGCAAGGTCACCAGCGAGGTGCTGGTGATCCCCGCCGGCAACCCGACAGGCGCCCCGGCCGTGGTCGCGCCACGGCGCCAGGGCGTCGAGTACGCGGTGGAGCACCACGGCCACCGCTTCCTCATCCTGCACAACGACGGCGCGGAGGACTTCGCGCTGGCGTTCACCTCGGCGGACGCGCCGGGCGACTGGGTGCCGCTGATCGAGCACACACCTGGCACCCGGCTGGAGGCGGTGGACGCGTTCGCGAACCACCTGGTGGTGTCACTGCGCACCGATGGGCTCACCGGCCTGCGGGTGCTGCCGGTGGGCAGCGACGACGCGCACGACATCGACTTCCCCGAGCCGCTGTACAGCGTCGGGCTGGACACCAACCCGGAGTACCGCACCGGGCAGATCCGCCTGCGCTACTCGTCGCTCGTCACCCCGGACTCGGTGTACGACTACGACCTGGTCACCAGGCAGATGGTGCTGCGCAAGCAGAAGCCGGTGCTGCCCGGGCCGGACGGACGGCCGTACGACCCGGCCGAGTACGAGCAGCACCGCGACTGGGCGCTCGCCGACGACGGCACCCGCGTGCCGATCTCGCTGGTCTGCCGGGTCGGCACTCCCCGGGACGGCTCGGCGCCCTGCGAGCTGTACGGCTACGGCTCGTACGAGGCAAGCATGGATCCGTGGTTCTCGGTGGCCCGACTGTCCCTGCTGGACCGGGGTGTGGTCTTCGCCGTGGCGCACACCCGGGGCGGCGGTGAGCTGGGCCGACGCTGGTACGACCAGGGCAAGATGCTGGCCAAGAAGAACACGTTCACCGACTTCGTGGCCTGCGCCCGGCACCTGGTCAAGGCCGGCTGGACGGCAAGCGACCGGCTGGTCGCCCGGGGCGCCTCGGCCGGTGGCCTGCTGATGGGCGCGGTGGCCAACCTCGCCCCCGACGCGTTCGCGGGGATCGTCGCTCAGGTGCCGTTCGTGGACGCGCTCACCTCGATCCTCGACCCGTCGCTGCCGCTGACCGTCACCGAGTGGGAGGAGTGGGGCAACCCGCTGGACGACCCCGAGGTGTACGCGTACATGAAGTCGTACACGCCGTACGAGAACGTGGCCGCAGTTGACTATCCGGCGATCCTGGCGGTGACCAGTCTCAACGACACGCGGGTGCTCTACTCGGAGCCGGCGAAGTGGATCGCCCGGCTGCGGGCGACCGCCCCACAGGGCGACTACCTGCTCAAGACCGAGATGGGTGCCGGGCACGGCGGGCCGAGCGGCCGGTACGACGCCTGGCGTGAGGAGGCGTTCATCAACGCCTGGATCCTGGACCGCCTGGGTCGGGCCTGACGACGGGCGGCGGCGATGACCGATGAGGACGAGCCGGGGTCGGCGCCCCGGCGGATGTCCGCCTGGATGATCCTCGCGGTGGTCGCCGCCGCCCTGCTCGTGTGCTGCTGCTCCGCCGCCGTCGGCCTGCTGATCTCCTGGTCGGCCGGCCTCTTCCACACCCCGACCTGACTCAGGCCGTGCGCAGCTCGTCCAGGGCGGTGCTGACCCGCAGGAAGAGCAGGCCGACGCCGACCGTCACCAGCACCGCGACAAGGGCGCCGGCACCGAGCCAGGCCAGGTGTTCCAGGGGTACGTCCGGCACCCGCTCAGACCCGGGGGTCTCGACGATCCGCGTGTACCGCTCGCGGGTGGCCGGGTCGCCGCAGAGCGCGGCAGTGGCGTCGCAAACCTGCGCCGACGACCCTCCCGTCGCCGCTCGCGGGAAGAGCCCTCGGCCGAGCACTTCGCCCACGCCGAGCGCGAGCAGGATCGCCGGCACCGCAGGGGTCAGCGCCTGCCAGACCACCGAGCGGCTCAGCGTGCCGCGCGGCACGCCGGTGGCGACGAGTGCGGCGTAGGCGCGGCGACGGGCGACGATCCCCTCGACGAGCGCGACCATCAGCCCACCCGCCGCGATCAGGATGGCCACCGCGACGGCGGCGTCGACCAGGTCCATGGTGGACAGGTAGAACGGGTCGGCGCCCCCGTCCGCGCCGGCGAGCTGGCTCTGGTCCCGTTCGAGCTGGTCCTGAGTGACGAAGTAGGCGCGCAGCGCGGCCGCGCCGGCACCGAAGATCACCGCGGCCAGCAGCGCCGCGAACGTGCGGCTGCCCGCCCACGGGTCGGCCATCAGCCGGCCCGCCGCGAGCAGGGCCGGCGGCCGGCGGGCGTACCGCCGCAACAACCGACCGCAGGTGTACGAGATCCAGCCGGTGCCGATCACCACCCCGATCATCGCGGCGAGCGCACCGGCCACGAAGAACAGTGGCACCAGCCAGCCCAGCACCTCGTCGTTGCCGTCGAACCGGTACGCCACCGGGCGGACCGCGGCGAACGACGCCACGCCGACCCCGATCAGGATGCCGGCCCACGGCCGAGGGCCACGCTCGCGAGGTGCCCTACGGCTCACCCCGAGCGGACTCGCGGTGACCGTCCGCAGCATCAGGGCGGTGGCCAGCGCCGCGAGCACCGGCAGACCCAGCACCACCGCCGCGATGGCACCTGTCGACGGCAGCACGTCGGTGGGCAGCGCCAGCCGGCCCTGCGCGTCCGGCCGGTGCAGCACCTCGCGACCGGCCAGGTGGACGCCCAGCCCGGCGAGCGTGCCCAGCAGGGCGGCCACCCCGGTCTCCAGCACCGCCAGCCGGGTGACCTGACCGGGTGTGGCACCGGCCAGCCGCAGAGCCGCAAGCCGGCGGTCCCGGGCCGGAGCGCCGAGCCGGGCACACTGACCGGCCAACGCCAGCACCGGGATGGTCAGCATCAGCAACGCGAACGCCGTCCCACCGCGCAGCCCCGGTTCACGCAGCAGCGCGTTGCGGTACTGCTCCGACTCCGCCCAGGCGTCGCCGGGCGGCTTGTCGATGGCCAGCACGGTGAGCGCCGCCAACCCGGCCAGGGTCGCCAGCAGGGCGCTGACCGCCGTGAGCACCACCCGGGCGGTGTCGGTGCGGGTGCCGGCGAGAGCGAGCCGGACCAGCGTCCCCGGTCTCACCGCGCGCCGCCGGCCATGGACACGTCCAGCCCCAGGCCCGTGTGGTCCACCAGGCCGTCGCGCAGCATGATCTCCCGATCGGCGTACGCGGCGATCCGTGGCTCGTGGGTGATCAGCACGACGGACGTGTGCTGCTCACGGGCGAGCCGGACCAGTTGGGTGAGGACCTGCTCACCGGTGAGCGTGTCCAGTGCGCCGGTCGGCTCGTCGGCGAAGAGCACCCGGGGCTCGGTGACCAACGCCCGTGCCGTGGCGCAGCGCTGCTGCTGACCGCCGGACATCTCACCCGGCCGGACGTCGGCCAGATCGGCCACCCCGAACCGTTCCAGCCAGGTGAGCGCGGCCGTCCGTGCCTCTCGCCGCCGAGTGCCGGCGAGAAGCAGCGGCAGGGAGACGTTCTCCGCCGCGGTCAGCTCGGCCACCAACTGGCCGAACTGGAACAGCACCCCGAACTCGGTGCGCCGCAACCGGGACCGGGCCGCCTCCGACCAGGTGTCGATCCGGTGACCACGCCAGGTGACCTCACCGGCGTCCGGGCGGAGGATCCCCGCCAGGCAGTGCAGCAGTGTCGACTTGCCGCAGCCACTGGGCCCGGTGACGGCGACGATCTCGCCCTCGGCCACGTCGAGCGTCACGCCACGCAGGGCGGGCGTCGGGCCGTACGCCCGAACCACGCCGCGAGCCTGGAGTTGCGTCACGGGTGCACCTCCCGGTGCCAGTCGGCGACCCGGTCCAGGGTGGCGCGCAGCCACCGCAGGTCGGCGTCGAGGTGGTCGATCGCGAAGTCGGCCGCGATCACGTCGCTGAGGGTGGCGGCCGGGTCGGCCTTGGCGGCGGTCAACTCGCGCAGCCGTGCGCTGTGCGCGCCGCGCTGGGCGATCAGGTAGGACCGGGCCCGGTCGACGTCGGCGACCAGCAGCGCCACCACGACCTTGGTGAAGAGCGTGCTGGCCACGTACGGCATGGGTGGTTCGACTGTGGACAGCCACTCGTCGAGCGCGGCCCGGCCCGGGTCGGTCAGCGCGTACGTCGTGCGGTCCGGGCCGGCCGCCCGGTCCTGACCGGCGGCGGCCACCAGGCCGTCGCGTTGCAGGCGGCCGAGGGTGGCGTAGACCTGCCCGAAGGCCAACGGCCGGGCCCGGGGCAGCCGCTCGTCGTGCGCGCGCTTGAGGTCGTACCCGTGCCGGCTTCCGGCGGCGAGCAACCCGAGCAGAACGTGCGACGTGGACACGTCGCCCACTATTCACCAAGCGAATACCCGAGTCAACGACTCCAGGTGGGGGCGCGGCCGGTCTGCGACAGGAGGTGGTCCAGGTCTGGCGCTCCGGAGGTGGGGGTCGGGACGGGGTCGGCGAAGACGCCCATCCGGCGGGCCGTCGGGCCCAACCGCTCGACCAGCCCGTGCAGCTCGGCCACGACCGCCGGGGCCGGCTCGTACGGCTGACCGGTGGCGACGGCGAGGTCCCAGCCGTGCACGGTCAGGTCCAGCAGGGCCATGCCGCCGACGACGGCCTGCGGCATACCCATTCCGGGCGAGACACCCTCCAGGGTGGACGGATCCGACCAGGCGGCGACGAGTCGGTCGGTCTCCACGGCGAACCGGTCCCGCCAGCCGTCGCCCAGGTGGTCCGGTTTCTCGGCCCACTCCACCTGGCTCTTCACGGCCAGATCCTGGAAGTTCACCACCACCTGGAAGAGGTGGTTGAGCAGGTCGCGGACCACGTAGTCACGGCACGGCGTGGGCAGGTCGAGCTGGTCGTCGGCGATGCCGCGCACCACGTCGACAGTTCGCGGCGCGGCAGCGGCCAGCAGATCGCTAGTCTGAGTTGCCATAGGGCCAGCGTATGAGGGTGGTCTTGAACAAATGCGACAGCGACCGCGCAACGACAGCCGGGGGATCCTCGACCCGGTACGGATGCTGCGCGAGGTCCACTTCCGTCGGCACCTGCCCGCCGAGTCGCTGCGCCTGTGGGTCGAGCACTACTGGCTGATCGACTGGGCGTTGGACGCGCCGTTCGAGCAGCGGGTGGTGCCGCACCCGGCGGTGAACGTGGTGTTCCGGCGCGACGACGACGGCACCGACGAAGGGCCGGAGGACGGTGAGGTGGCCGGGGTGGGTCGCGACCTGTTCCGGATCACGCTGACCGGCACCGGCCGGGTCTGTGGTGTCCAGTTCCGCCCCGGCGGCTTCCACCCGTTCTGGCGCCTGTCGGTCGCCGAGTTGACCGGACGCCGGCTACCGCTGCCCGTCGGCCGTCTGCCCCGACCCGACGGTCCGGTCTGCGGCGGCACCGACGACGACCGGCGCCGCGCGCTGGACGCCCTGCTCACCGCGTGGGCACCGGCCCCGGATCCGGCGACGCAGGAGGCCATCCGGCTGGCCGAGGCGATCCGCACCGACCGCACGGTGCTGCGGGTCGACGACTTCGCCGCCCGGCACCGCGTGCCGGTCCGCCGCCTGCAACGGCTGTTCACCGAGCACGTCGGCGTCGGCCCGAAGTGGGTGATCCGCCGGTACCGGCTCCAGGAGGCCGTCGAACAGGCCGCCGGCGGCCCACTGAACTGGGCGGACCTCGCCGCCGACCTCGGCTACAGCGACCAGGCCCACCTGGTACGCGACTTCACCGCCGTCGCCGGCGTGTCACCCGCCGCGTACGCCCGCTCGGTGCGCTGACGTCGGCGCCTGTGGACTCAGCGGCGGCGCAGGACGACAACTGCCACGTCGTCCTGAATCTCCGGCGGGGCCAGCTCCACCAGCAGCCGCTCGCAGAACCGGTCCAGGTCCTCGTCGACGGTGCCGGTGAGCGCGGCGAGCGCGGCCAACCCCTCGTCGATTGTGGCGTCCCGCCGCTCGATCAACCCGTCGGTGTAGAACACGAGCGTCGCCCCGGCCGGCAGCACGAACTCCAGGTCGGCCGGACGGGGGGCGCGGACGCCGAGCAGCGGCGCCGAGTGCTGCACGAACTCGACCTTGCCGTCCAGGCTGAGCACCGGCGGGAGGTGACCGGCGCTGGCCAACCGGACCCGCCCGCTCGGCGGGTGCAGCAGCAGCACACAGAGCGTGGCCAGCTCGTTCGGCAGGAGCGTACGCATCAGCTCGTTGACCCGGTGCAGGATCTCGCCGGGCTGGTGCCCCTCGACCGCGTACGCCCGCACGGCGTGCCGCAGCTCGGCCATGACTGTCGCCGCGTGCAGCGAGTGGCCGGCCACGTCGCCGATCGCCAGGAGCAGGTGCCCGTCGAGCATCACCAGCTCGTAGAAGTCGCCACCCACCTCGGTCTGCGCGCTGGCCGGCTCGTAGCGCACCGCGAGATCCAGTCCGGCCACCTCGGGCAGCCCGCGCGGCAGGAGGCTGCGCTGGAGGGTGACGGCTATCCGGTGTTCCTCGTCGAACGAGCGCTGCGCCTCCACGGCCGCCGCGACCGCCTGGGCGAGCTGCACCAGCACCGGCGTCCGGGCGGTCTGGGTGGCGGTGGGGACCACCACGTACAGCGGGGCCCGGTCCTCGCGGAGCCGGGCGGCGGCCACCGTCACCGAATCGCCCGCCGGCCAGCCGAGCAGCCCCCACTGCGCCGGCTCCTGGACCCGAACGGTCGCGCCGGTCGGCACCCCCGTGTCGTCGACGACCCACGGCACCACGTCGGCCTTCAGGCCCGGACCGGCGCAGATCCCCGCGAGACAGTCACCGTCGAACGTCTCGGCGACCACCGCCGCCGGGCTCTTGAAGATCTGCGCGGCACCCTCGGCGGCGGCCTCCAGCAGCCGGGCGAAGTTCGGCGCGGCGTGCACCGCCACAGTCGTGTCGGCGAGCACGAGCAGCCGCTCGGCGAGCAGTTCCGCGCGCTTGCGGGCCTGGTAGTAGCGCAGGACCGCCCGCGTGGTGGCGATCAGCTCCTCGGGCTCGATGGGCTCGGTGAGGTAGGCGTCCGCACCTCGGGTGAGGCCCTGGGCACGGTCGGCCACGTCGACGGCGTGCGCCGACACGTGGATCACCGGCATCGCCGGGTGCCGTTCCTTGATCCGTTCGCAGACCTCGTACCCGCTGAGGTCGGGCAGCCGGACGTCGAGCACCACGAGGTCGATCCGGTCCACCTCGACGCGGGCCAGCGCATCGGCGCCGTTCTCGGCCTCCAGCACTGTGAACCCGGCCCGGGTCAGCCAACTGACAAGCAGGTAACGCTTGGTGCGACTGTCATCGACCACCAGGACGGTCGCCGGCATGCCGTCCACCGTCACGCCCCTCCGCTGGGCAGGGAGACGGTGAATGTGCTGCCCCGGCCCGGTTCGCTGGTCAGCTCCAGCGTGCCGCCGAGCAGCGTCACCAACCGCTTGGCGTACGGCAGGCCCAGGCCGGTGCCGCCGACGCGGGTGGCGCCCGGCACCTGGTAGAACTCCTCGAAGATCCGGTCGTGCAGTTCCGGGGCGATGCCCGGCCCGGTGTCGCTGACCTCGAAGCTCCACCTGTCACCGTGCCGCTGGGCGCGCAGCCGCACCTCGCCGCGCTCGGTGAACTTAAGGCCGTTGTGCAGCAGGTTGCGCAGCACCTGGCCGAGTAGCACCTCGTCGGTACGCAGCAGGGCGGGCGCGGGAGGCTCATCCACCACCAGCTCCACGCCGGGGCGGGTGGCGAGCGCGCGCAACGTGCCGCGCAGCTGGCCGAAGACCGGACGCAGGTCGACGTCCGCCCAGTCCGGCTCGATCCGGCCGGACTCGGCCTTGGCCAGGTCCAGCAGTTCGTTGACCAGCCCGAGCAGATCCTCCGCCGACGAGCGGATCAGACCGACCTGGCGGGCCTGCTCGGCGGTGAGCGGGTCGGAGGACGAGTCGGAGAGCAGCCGACCCAACCCGATGATCGCGGTGACCGGGGCGCGCAGCTCGTGACTCACGTTGGCCAGGAACCGGCTCTTCGACTCGCTCGCCGCGCGCAGCTGGGCCGACTTCTCGTCCAGCTCCGCGTAGAGGGCGACAACACCCCTGTTGGTCTCCTCCAGCTCCTCGGTGAGCTGGTTGTAGAGCGCCAGCACACCCCGGTTGGTCTCGGCCAGCTCGTCGTTCAGCACGGCCAGCTCGTCCCGCTGGCTGCGTACCTCGTCGAGCGCCGCGATGAGCTGCCCGTTCTGGACGGTCATCTCGTCAAGCGCGCTGGCCGGCGCGGTGCGGCCGAGTTCGGTACGGAACTCGGCGAGCCGCTCCGGGGTCGGCATCGGCGCGCTGGCCGGGACTCGTCGGGACATCCTCACGACCGTAACCCCCTCGACGGTCGACACGCTCAGTGTGTCGACCAGTCGGGACACCGCGCCGGACTGCGGCTCGTACCTGCCGTCGGGCAGTGGGGTCACCGGGGCCAGGTCGGCGCGGAGGTGGAACCGGCCGTCGGTGGCCTCGTCGATGTGGAACGAGACGTCCGCGCCGCCTGTCGCCCGCAGCAGGTCCCGGGCGACCTCGCTGAGCGCGGTGGCGATCCGCACCTGGTCCTGGTGTTCGAGGCCGACCACGGCGGCCACCTCGCGACCCCGCTGGCGGATCACGAAGATGTCCTGCTCGACCCGCAGCGCCATCTGCAGCAGCGGCGGCGCGGCCGGCTCGTCGGTCATGTCCAGGACCTCGCGACCAGTACGCAGGCGTCGTCGCGTCGAATGCCGGCGTCGCGCAGGAGGGTCGCCGCCATGACCAGCGGTGACCGCTCGGCGAGGCCCGGGTAGTCGGTCAACCGCCACCTGTCGACCACCCCGTCGCTGTGCATCACCAGCCGGGCGCCCGGGCCGAACGGGTAGTCGTACTCCCGGACTGTAGGCCGCTGGTGCCCGGCGATGCCGGGCAGCGACACCAGTCCCCGACGCTGCCCGCCGCCCTCGACGATCACGCCGGAGATGTTGCCCAGCCCGGCGTAGCGCAGAACGCCGGCCTCCGGCAGCAGCTCGGCGACCGCGAGCGCCGCGCCACGGGTGTGCGACATGCTGCGGTGCAGGTGCCCGACGACTGTCGCCGGCGGGCCGGCCGGTGCGTCACGGAACGCGGCAAGCGCCGCGTTGGTGGCGCCGGCGGCCAGTGGGCCGTGCCCCAGGCCGTCACTGACCAGCACCTGGTGCCGCCCGTCGGCGACCCGGACGGCGTACCCGTCACCGCTCACCGTCTCGCCGGTGAGCGGCCGGGCGAGGGCACCGGCCCAGGACAGTCGGGGCGGCGCGGCGGGCCAGACCTGTACGGCGAGGACGGTGCCCCGGCCGGGCAGCGAGTATCCGTCGAACCAGCTGGCCTGCCTGACGATCGCGCCGAGGCCGATGCCGAGGGTCCCGGTGGTGGAGTGCCCGTCCCGGGACGAGACGGTCAGGTCGGCCATGCCGGGCCCGGAGTCGATGGCTACCAGTTCCACGCCGGCCTCCCCGGCGCGGCGGACCGGCCGGAGCAGCAGGACACCGTCGTCGGCGTGCTTGACGAGGTTGCTGGTCAGCTCGGCGGCGACGATGGCGAGGTCGGCGATGCGCGCCGCACCCATCTCCACCTGTGAGCCGAGGCGTTCGGCGGCCCGTCGGACGGCGCTTGCGGCGCTGCCGGCCTCCACCCGGAACCAGATGCCACTGTCGGTGACGGCATCCCCGTTCACCGTGACCACTTGGTCACCGTGATGCGTGTTCCGCTCTCCGCCGACGTCTCGATCTGGAACTCGTCGACCAGCCGGCGGGCGCCGCTGAGGCCCAGGCCGAGGCCGCCGCCTGTGGTGTAGCCGTCGGTGAGGGCCAGGTCCAGGTCGGGGATGCCCGGCCCGGAGTCGGCGAAGACGATCTGCACGCCCTTGCGCCGGCCGTTGTCGACGATCACCACCTCGACCGAGCCACCGCCGCCGTACACAAGGGTGTTGCGGGCCAGCTCGCTCGCCGCCGTGACCACCTTGGTCTGGTCGACGAGTGACAGCTTGACGGCCACTGCCACGGAACGGACCAACTGCCGGACGCGCACCACGTCCTCGTCGCTCCGGATCGCCTGCGCCTGCGGCTGGCCCAGGTCGACGCCCGCGGTCACGGCGTGGCCGTCTCGGCGTCCGGATCGTCGTCGAGCTGGTAGTCGAGCTCGTCGGCGCGGGCCGCCGCGATCAGTTCCATGCCGCGTTCGACGTTCAGCGCGGTACGGATGCCGTTCAGCGACAGCCCCAGTTCGACAAGGGTGATGGCGACGGCGGGACGCATCCCGACGACTACCGTCTCCGCGTCGAGCACCTTGGAGATCGACGCGATGGTGGAGAGCATCCGGCCGACGAAGGAGTCGACGATGTCCAGGGCGGTGATGTCGATGATCACGCCGTGGCAGCCGGTGTCGACGATCCGCTCGGCGAGGTCCTCCTGGAGCTGGACCGCGGTCTGGTCGGACATGTCGAGCTGGATGGAGACCAGCAGGATGTCGCCGATCTTGAGGATCGGCACGCGTTCCATCAGGCGTCCCGACGCGGTTGGCGACGGGGGGTCTCCACCCCGGTGAGCCGCAGCACGTGGCGCAGCGCGTCGGCGAGGCTCGCCTTGGTGGCGATGTCGCCGAACTCGATGCCGAGCGCGACGATGGTCTGGGCGATCTGCGGCCGGATGCCGGAGATGATGCAGTCGGCGCCCATCAGTCGGGCGGCCACCACTGTCTTCAGGATGTGCTGGGCGACCTGGGTGTCGACCGCCGGGACGCCGGTGATGTCGATGATCGCGTACGGCGAGCCGGTGTCGACAAGGGTCTGCAGCAGCCGCTCCATGACCACCTGGGCGCGCGCCGAGTCCAGGGTGCCGACCAGCGGGACGGCGACCACGCCCTCCCAGAGCTTGACCACAGGCGTGGAGAGCTCCAGCAGCTGCTCGGCCTGGTCGGCGATCAGGCTCTCGCGGGTGCGGACGAAGCTCTCGAAGGTGAACAGGCCCAGCTCGTCGACCAGCTTGGAGAAGGCGATGTAGTCGTGCAGCGCGTTGGTGCCGCCGGCCTCCTGCACCAGCTCGGCGAGCACGTCCTTGAGCGCGAAGATGCTGATCGTGGTCTCGGTGGCGGAGAAGCCCTGCCGGGCCCGCCCACGGGACAGTTCGGTGAGTGCGGCACGCAGCTCGCCCGAGCTTTCGGCGGACAGGTCGACGGCACCCTGCCCGGCCGTGGTGGCGATGGCGCTGTGCAGGTCCTGGACCTGCCGGCGCAACTCGGCCTGGCTGAGCCGGCCACGCAACGAACCGGTGACGATCTCGGTCCACCGAGCCGTGACCTGTTCGGCGTGTCCGCCGAGCAGTGCGGCTAGCCGACCACTTTCCTCGGCGTTCAACGCCATTGCGAAACCCCCCTCGACCTGGAACGGCCGGACTCTACCACCGGGAACTGGCGAACTACTTGCCCCGTAGCAACGGAAATGACGATGGCCACCGGATAGCGGCTCCCCTTCTGCGTACGACCCCGGTCGTGGGATACCGTTCCCCCGATAACAGGAGGTCTGCCAAATGTCCCTGACGGTGCACACGGAACAGCGCGGCGACGTGGTCGTCGTGTCGGTCGCGGGCGAGCTGGACATGGCGACCGCACCGCAGTTGCAGGACCAGATCACCGACCTGCTCGACAAGGGCCGTAACCGGCTGGTGTTCGACCTGGCGGACGTGTCGTTCTGTGACTCGACAGGTCTGTCGGTCTTCGTCCGCGCCAAGAACAGCTGCGATGAGGCCGGCGGTGTGGTGCGGCTGGCCGCGCCGCAGCGCGGTGTGTTGCGCATCCTCGAGGTCAGCGGGCTGGTCGAGGTGCTGCACACCTACCCGACGGTGGATGAGGCAGTCGCCGGCGAACCGACGCCGGCGTCCTCCTGACCACTGCCGTCGATCACTCGTCCTCGACATAGCGGGGACGGGCGATCGCCATGCCCGCCGCCGTCTGCACGGCGAGCGCGGCCAGCAGGAATCCGATGGGCGCGGTCCAGCCGCCGGTGATCTCGTAGAGGATGCCGACCATCAGCGGGCCGAGCGCCGCGATGACGTACCCGGTGCTCTGCGCGAACGCGGAGAGCGCGACGGTCCCCTCGGCGGTGCGCGCGCGCAGTCCGATGGCGGTCAGGATCATCGGGAACGCGCCCTGGCCGATCGCCAGCAGGGTCACCCAGAGCAGCGCCGCTCCGCGCGGGGCGAGCGCCAGCCCCAGGTAGGCGAGCGTCGACGCGGTGGTCAGTCCGAGCACCAGGGGCCGCAGGCTGGTCATCCGGCCGGCCACGGTGGGCATCAGCAGCGCGATCGGCACGCCGAGCGCGGTCACCCCGGCGAGCAGCAGCCCGGCGGCCTCCGGCTGGTAGCCGGCGTCGCGGAACAGCTGGGCCAGCCAACCCATGATCGCGTACCCGCTCAGTGACTGCGCCCCGAAGTAGAGGGCCATGGCCCAGCCCAGGCGGGTCCGCGCCGGCCGGACCCGGGTGGGCGCGGTGACGGCCGCCGTCGCGGTCGCGCGCCGTGCGCGCGCCCGGGTCCGCAGCGCCAGCGGCACCCACGGGAGTACGGCCACCGCGGCCATCGCGGCCCAGACGCCCAGCCCGGCCCGCCAGGAGCCGAAGGCGTGCGCGATCGGCACGGCGGAGGCTGCGGCCACCGTCGTCCCCAGGGTCAACGCCATCGTGTACGCCCCGGTGACCAGCCCGGTGCGGTGCGGGAAGTGCTGCTTGACCAGCATGGGCAGCAGGATGTTGGCGACCGCGATGCCGGCCAGCGCCAGCGCGCTGGTGAACACGAAGATCCAGGCCGAGTCGGTGGTGGCCCGGAGCACCTGCCCCGCGGTGAGGGCGAGCATGGCGACCACGAGCACCCGGGCCGGCGCCACCCGGCGGACCAGCCACGGGGTGAGCGCGCCCAGCCCGGCGAACGCGATCGTGGGCAGCGTGGTGACGAGGCCGGCCATGGCGCCGGAGAGCCCCAGCCCGTCGCGGACCTCGTCGAGCAGGGCGCCGAGGCTCGTCACCACGGCGCGCAGGTTGAGCGCGACAAGCAGCATCCCGACCAGTACGAGCGCGCCACCGGTAGCCGGGTGCGTCCGACGCCCCGCCGGGTCGCGCGCCGGGCCGGTGTCGACAGCGACGGCGACGGGAGCGGGAGCCGCCGGAGCGGCGGTGGGTGGCGGAGTCATGACCTCTAACCTACAATCATGGGATGAATTTGGGCCCGGTGATGTAACCAGTGCCACCGTCGGTCGATTCCGCCTCCGCGCCACCGGTGCCGCCCCGCGGCCAGCCCACCGTGCCGCCCCGCGGCCACCGCGTCCGGCAGACCATCGAGCAGCTGCGGGCCCGGATCCTCGGCGGTGAGTGGCCTGTCGGTGGGCGCATCCCCACCGAGCCGCAGCTCGTCGCCGCGCTGGGCGTGGGGCGCAACACGGTCCGTGAGGCCGTCCGCGCCCTGGTGCACGCCGGGGTGCTGGAGTGCCGGCAGGGCTCCGGCACGTACGTGGTGTCGACCGACGAGCTGGCCCCCGTGGTGGCCCGCCGGCTCGGAGACGACCGGACGACCGAGGTCATCGAGGTACGGCGCGCCTTCGAGGTGGAGGCCGCCCGGCTCGCCGCGCTGAGGCGTACACCCCAGGACCTGGCGGCGCTCGACGGCGCGCTCGCCGACCGCGAGGCGGCCTGGCACGCGGGCCGGGTCGACGCGTTCGTCGAGGCCGACGCGGCGCTGCACACGGCTGTGGTCGCCGCCGCGCACAACGCCATGCTCGCCGAGCTGTACGCCTCGGTCGGCGCCGCCCTGCGCAGCACCGTCGCCCAGGCGATGGGTGACGCGCTCACCCCCGAGCGTTACGTCGACCACGCCCGGCTGGTCGAGGCGATCCGGGCCGGTGAGCCCGGTCGGGCGGCGATCGAAGCCGGCGCGTTTCTGGAGCCAGCTCCCGAGGCATAGGTTGTGCCGGACGGAAAACCGGACACCTCGGGAGTACGGATGCTCAAGGGCTTCAAAGACTTCATCATGCGCGGCAACGTCGTCGACCTGGCGGTCGGCATCGTGATCGGCGCCGCGTTCACGGGCGTGGTCACCCAACTCACCAAGTCGTTCCTCGAACCCCTGATCAAGGCGATCGGCGGGGGCACCAGCCTCTCGGCCGGGAAGTGGACGCTCAACGATCAGGTCTTCGACTGGGCGGCGTTCATCAATGCCCTGATCACCTTCCTGCTCACCGCGGCGGTGCTCTACTTCTTCGTGGTGTTCCCGATGAACAAGCTGGCCGAGCGGCGGCAGCGGGGCGAGGAGCCGCCGCCTGCGGCGCCGAGCGAGGAGGTCAAGCTGCTCACCGAGATCCGGGACGCCCTGGTCTCGGCCGGGCACACCACCCCGGGCCAGCAGCGCGGGGCACTTGACGACGTGCTTGGTCGCCGCCACGAGCCGCCGGCACCGCGCTGACCCGAACGGATGCACATCGGCCCCTGTGGGAATCCCGCAGGGGCCGCACCTTCTCGTACGTGTGTTCGATAGAGTCCCGCCATGGAGCAGCGAAAGCACTGGTGGAACGGGAAGTGGGGGCGGCTGGCCCGGCGGGACGTCTTCCTGCGGGTGGACGCCGACCGGTGGCATGTCGAGCAGCGGGCCGGCGGCGCCGAGGGCATCTCCCGTTTCTACGAGTACGGCAGTGCGGACGAGGCCGAGGAGACGGTCCGGGCCCTCCTCGACGGCACGGACACCTGGCGGGAGCTGTCTCCCCGCCCACCGGGCGGCTGGACCCTCCCGAACAGCTGAGCGGTCCGGTGGATCGGCGACGGCGTTTAGCGGCGTACCGCCCCGGGAACCGCGATGTGATGGACCAGCAGGACGAGCAGCAGGCGACCATCTCGCGGATCACCACCGGGATGTCGGTGATCGACGTTGCCGGCACCGAGGTCGGGACGGTGGATCTCGTCCAGCGGGGCGACCCGAACGCGGTGACCGTGCAGACGCCGACCGCCGACCCGGGCAGCAGCCTGGACGAGCTGATCGAGGCGACGGCTGTCGAGGAGCCGGACGTACCGGCCGACCTGGCGGCGCGGCTGCTGCACACCGGCTACCTGAAGGTCACCACCGAGCTGACGCAGAGCGGCGCGGTCTACGTACCGGCCGACCAGATCGGGGCGGTTGCCGACGGTCGGGTACGTCTCGCCGTGGGCGTGACCGACCTGCCACCCGAGGAGTAACCCACCCGCCTCATGACGACGCCCGGACCCGGTCGGCCGGGACACCGCCACTTCGCTGATCTGGTGTTGAGCCTTGCGGCGGCGCGGGCGCGGCGGACGGGCGGCGGAAGAGCAGCAGCATCAGGCAGCCGGCGACGAGTCCCCAGAACGCGCCGCCCACGCCGATCAGCGTCACCCCGGACGCGGTCACCACGAAGGTGACCACGGCCGCCTCGCGGGTCGCCGGGTCGGTCACCGCAGCCGCGAGTGCCGTGGCGAGCGCGCCCAGCAGGGCCAGGCCGGCGACCGCCTCGATGAGGATCGGCGGGGCGACGGCGACCAGCGCGGTGGCGACGCCGGCACCCAGCCCGAGCAGGGCCAGTCCGACGCCGGCGGTGACCGAGGCGACCCACCGGCGCTCCGGGTCCGGGTGGGCGTCCGGGCCCGCGGCCAGGGCTGCGGTGATCGCCGCGAGGTTCACCGCGTGCCCGCCGGCCGGTGCGGCGAGCAGACTGGCCAGACCGGTGGCCCGCAGCGCGGCCCCGAACGGCGGCCGGTAGCCGTAGCCGACCAGCACCGCCATGCCTGGCACGTTCTGCGCGGCCATGGTGACCAGGAACAGCGGCAGGGCGAGTCCGACAAGCGCGGACGCGTTCCAGGCCGGCGCGGTGAGGGTGACCGACGGGATCAGCGCGGCGCCTCCCAGGCCGGTCGACGGCGAGGTCAGCGCGATCGCCACCACCGCCACGAGCAGCGCGCCGGGTACCGCCCAGCGGCGGGCGAACCGGTGCAGCAGCAGCCAGCCGACCACCACCGGGCCGGCCACCGTGGGCACCTCGACGAGTGCGCGGACCGGGGCGGTGCACAGCGGCAGCAGCACCCCGGCGAGCATCGCGCCGGCCACCGGCTTGGGGATGGCGGCCACCGCCCTGCCGAGCGGCGGGAACAGTCCGGCGGCGACGACCAGCAGACCGGAGACGAGGAACGCGCCCACCGCGACGGGCCATCCGCCGGGCGGTGACCCGGTCGCCACCAGCAGCGCCGCGCCCGGAGTCGACCAGGCCACGCTCATCGGTATCCGGTGTCGCCAGCCCAGCCAGACGGCGGTGAGCCCGCTCGCGACGCAGAGGGCGAGCAGGCCGGAGGCCGCCTGGGCGTCCGACGCGCCGGCGGCCCGGAGCCCGGCCAGCACGACTGTGAACGAACTGGCGAAGCCGACGAGCGCGGTCACCACGCCGGCCAGCACCGGTTGCGCGCGTCCAGCCATCCCACCCTCCCGAGTGCCGTTCCGTTTACGGAACGACAGCGTGTAGCACGATAGCCGGGTGCCGCACCCACCACCAGCCCGTCGGCCGGGACTCGACGTGGACCCCGCAGTCGTCGGACGCCGGGTCCGCGCCCTGCGCGAGGAGCGGGGGATCTCGCTGTCCACACTGGCCCGGCTCGCAGGCGTCGGAAAGGCCACCCTCTCCGGCCTGGAGAACGGCACCCGCAACCCGACCCTGGACACGCTCTGGGCGGTCACCGCGCAGCTCGGCGTACCGTTCACCGCCCTGCTCGCCGAACCGGCGGCCGAACCCGTCGTGCACGGCACGGCCGTCACCGCCACCCTGCTTGAGGTGTTCACCGACACCGACGCGACCTACGAGCTGTACCGGATGCGCGTCGCGCCCGGCGTCACGCAACTCTCCCCCGCCCACCAACCGGGCGTCACCGAACACATCACCGTCTTCGCCGGTGTGCTGCGGGCCGGCCCGGCCGACGCGCCGCTCACCGCACCGGCCGGCGGTCACCTGCGCTGGGTCTCGGACGTGCCGCACACCTACGCGGCGGTGGGTGACGACGAGGTCGCAGCCAGTCTGCTGCTGCGTTATCCACGCCACCGATCCTGAATTCGCAATGATTTCTCGGCCTGAGGCAGGAGCCGTAGAGACGAACCCGGGGTGTTCTTGGCAAGCTTGTCCCCATGACGCTGATCCTCCGCTCGGTCATCCTCAACGACATCGGCCTGGTACGCACCAACAACGAGGACTCCGCCCTCGCCGGTGACCGCCTGATCGCCGTCGCCGACGGCATGGGCGGGCTGCCCGCGGGTGAGGTGGCGAGCGAGATCGTGATCCGGATCCTGGACGAGCTGGCCCCGCCCACCGACCCCGACGGGGCCGCGGACGCCCTGCGTGCCGTGGTCAGCACCGCCAATCAGCGCATCCACGCCGCCATCACCGTCGACCCGACCCGTGAGGGGATGGGCACGACGCTCACCGCGGCGCTGCTCGCCGGGGAGACGCTGGTGCTGGCCCAGGTCGGCGACTCCCGCTGCTACCTGCTGCGCGACGGGGAGCTGACCCAGCTCACCCGCGACGACACGTTCGTGCAGGCGCTCGTCGACCAGGGCACGCTCTCCCCCGACCAGGCCCGGCACCATCCGCAGCGGTCCCTGGTGACCCGGGCCGTGCAGGGCGCCGACACCCCGCCGGCCGTCGGTGTGCTCACCGTCGTGCCCGGCGACCGGCTGCTGCTGTGCAGCGACGGGCTCTCCGACTACGTCGAGGACGACGCCATCGCCACGGCGCTGGGCATGTACGCCGACCGCCAGCAGTGCGGCGAGCAGTTGGTGAAGCTGGCCCACCACGCAGGCGCTCCGGACAACGTCACGGTCGTCGTCTCCGACGTCACGCCTCGCTGACCTGACCTGAACCGACCCGGCCCGACCCGCCCGACGGTCCACCGGACCACCCGGCCGGGTCCGGTCGACCCTCACTAAGTAGTTGTGCCATCTAGGTTGCGCCGCTAGTGTCCGCCTGTGGATTCCGACAGGCGCGGGCAGTGGCTGCGGGGGGTGCTCGACATCTGCGTACTGGCCCTGCTGGCCGAGCGCGAGTCCTACGGCTACCAGCTCGCCCAGGCGCTCGACGCGGCGGGCGTCGGGCCGATCCAGGGCGGAACGCTCTATCCGGTGCTGCTGCGCCTACAGAAGACCGGCCTGGTCACCGCGCAGTGGCGCGAGGGCAGCGCCGGACCGGCCCGCAAGTACTACCGGCTCACCGACGACGGGCACGCGGCGCTGCGCTCGGGCGGCAGCGCCTGGCTCACCTTCGTCCGGCCGGTGAACGACATCGTCACGAAGGGGGTCGCCGGGTGAACGCCGACTACTGGCTCCGCGCGCTCACGGCCGAGCTGCACCAGCGCCGGGTCGCGCCGGACGCCGTCCGGCACGTGGTCGCCGAGGCCGCCACACACCTGCGCGAGGGGGGCGGCGACCCCTGGGTCGTCTTCGGTCCACCCCAGCAGTACGCGGGCGCGGTCGTGGAGAGCATCGGCACCGCGCCCCCGCCGCGACCCGGCCCGGTCCGGCTGCACGCGGCGGGCATCACCAAGCGGTACGGCCGCCAGACCGTGCTGCGCGACGCCTCGCTGACCGTCCGGGCCGGACAGATCGCCGTCGTCGTCGGCGCGAACGGGTGCGGCAAGAGCACCTTCTTGCGGATCTGCGCCGGTCTGATGTCGCCCGACGCCGGCGAGGTGACCGTCTCCGGCCGGCTCGGCTACTGCCCGCAGTCCGGCGGCACCGCCGACTTCCTGCTCGCCGACGAGCACTTCGTGCTCATCGGCGCGGGTCAGGGAGTGGCCCGGGGGCCCGCCCGTCGCGCCGGTCGGGTGGCCGCCCGACAGCTCGGCTGGGAGGCGGGCGGGGACACCCAGGCCCGACACCTCTCCGGCGGCACCCGGCAGAAGCTGAACCTGACCATGTCCACCCTCAGCGAACCCGACGTGCTGCTGCTCGACGAGCCGTACCAGGGCTTCGACCAGGGCACCTACGTCAACTTCTGGGACCAGCTCGGCCGGCTGCGCGACGCGGGCACGGCGATCGTCGTGGTGACCCACCTGCTCAACCAGCTCGACCGGGTGGACATCGTGCTCGACCTGACCCCGGCACAACCGCCCGGGCGGGTCGCGCCCGGCGTTC
This sequence comes from Micromonospora sp. NPDC047521, assembly GCF_055587305.1. Lineage (NCBI taxonomy): Bacteria > Bacillati > Actinomycetota > Actinomycetes > Micromonosporales > Micromonosporaceae > Micromonospora > Micromonospora sp. NPDC047521. The sequence goes on from NZ_JBVJGN010000002.1 coordinate 299,055, forward strand.
GAGGAGGCCGCGCGTGACCCGGCTCGTCACAGTCGCCGAGATGACCCTGCGGGAGCTGCTGCGGCGTCGGGGCGTACTCCTGCTGTTGTTGTTGATGCCGTTGACCTTCTACCTGATCCGGCGGGACGCCTACCTCGGGCAGTCGGTCCGGTCGCTGCTGCTCGGCGTGGGTTGGGCGGTGAGCACCGCCGCGCTCTTCGCCACCAGCGCGGCGCGGGAGCTGGAGCCGAGGCTGCGGTTGGCCGGCTACCGCCCGCACCACCTCTACCTGGGTCGGATGCTCGGCCTGTGGACGGTGGGGCTTGTCATCTCCGTACCGTTCCTCCTGCTGCCCGTGCTCGACGGCGCGGACCTGCGGTACGGCGGCCTGGTCGCCGCGATGCTCTGCTCCGTGGCCGTGGCGGCACCGTTCGGAATGTTGATCGGCACTCTGCTGCCCCGCGAGCTGGAAGGCACGCTGCTGCTGCTCACCGTGGTGACCGTGCAGATGCTCATCGACCCGGCCGGGTCGGGGGCGAAGCTGACGCCGTTCTGGTCGAGCCGGGAGATCGCCACCTGGACGGTGGACCACACCGACGCGGGTTACCTCGGCCGGGGCCTGCTGCACGGGCTCGTCGTGACCGCCCTGCTGGTCCTCGGCGTGGCCACTGTCGCCAGTGTGCGGCTGCGCCGCCGCCGGCACCTGCGCCACCTGCCCGTCGGCTGACGGATCCGGCCAATCCGGTTGCCGGCGCCTGCACGGCGGGTTGAGATGAGCGGATGACCATCCGACGGGTGACCGCCGACGACCGTCTCACCACCAGTTTCCCGCTGGCCGCGTACGCGTTCGAATCGTCACCGCTCGCCGCGACGCGGGTCGAGCAGTTCCGCGACTACCTGCCCTACCACCAGGGCAACACGACGCTTGCCGTGCAGGAGAACGGCGAGACGCTTGCCGCCGTCTCGGCCATTCCGATGCGGCAGAACCTGCGCGGGACGGTCCTGCCGATGGCGGGCGTCGCCGGGGTGGCCACCCATCCGCTGGCCCGCAGGCAGGGGCACGTACGGACGCTGCTACACCGGCTCCTCGACGAGATGCGCGACGAGGGGCACCCGCTCAGCGCGCTCTACCCGTTCCGGCCCAGCTTCTACGCCCGGTTCGGTTACGTGGGCCTGCCCAAGCCGCGCACCGTCACCTTCACGCCCGCAGATCTGGGGTCGCTGCTGCGTGCCGAGCTGCCCGGTGAGTTGGGCTGGGAGCGGATCGCCACCGGCTATCCGGTGTGGCGCGCGTTCACCGAGCGCTGCCTCGCGCAGCGGCACGGCTTCGCCGTCTTCCCTGACTACCGGGACGCCGGCCTGCGCGACCGGGACGAGTACTGGCTGCTCACCGCCCGGATGGACGGCGCGGTCACCGGTGCGGTCACGTACCGGATCGACGAGCACGGCGGCACCCTGCACGGCAACGAGCTGCTCGCCACCGATCCGCTCGCGCGGGCGCTGCTGTTGCAGTTCTTCGCCAGGCACGTCGACCAGGTCGATCGGGTCACCGTCCAGGTCCCGCCGGACGAGCTGCCGGAGCTGTGGCTCACCGACCTGGACGTGCACGTCGAGGCGCGGGTGGGCCGGCCGGGCTCGTCCGCGCCGATGGCCCGCCTGCTGTCGCTCGACGCGCTGCGCGGGCTGCCCGCCGGGCCGGGCCGGGTACGCGTCGAGCTGACCGGGGACCGGTGGCTGACCGGCACGCACCTGCTGGACGGCACGACAGGCACCCTGGAGGTGGTAGCCGGTGACAGCAGCCCGGCGCCGACAGCCACGCTCACCGCTGCCGGCCTCTCCGCCCTGGCGTACGGGGTGCTGGACCCGGTCGAGCTGCCGTTGCGGGGGCTCGGCGACGTCCCGGCCGACGCCGCCGCCGAGCTGCGCGGCATCTTTCCGCGCGCGGTGCCGTACCTGTTCGCGGACTTCTGAGCGCGGTTTGCCGCAGGTGCCCCACCGGGTACGGTCCCGGGAATGCCGGAGTGGTTGCAGGCGGGTGGATGGGGACTGCTGGCCGGGTCGGCGCTGCTGATCGGGGCAGCTGTCGGCTGGTTCGCGCGCGTGCCCCAGCGGCTCACCGCGTCGGTCATGGCGTTCGGCGCGGGCGTGCTGCTCTCCGCGGTGTCGTACGAGCTGATCGAGGTCGCGAGTGACCGGGGCGGACTGCTGCCCACGGTGATCGGCGCGGCGGGCGGCGCGGGCGCGTACACACTCGCCAACGTGGCCCTGGCCCGACATGGCGCTCGGCACCGCAAGCGGTCCGGCGGCCAGCAGCCCTCCGAGGGCGACAAGCCCGGCTCCGGCTCGGCGATCGCGGTGGGCGCGCTGCTGGACGGCATACCGGAATCGGTGGTGATCGGCGCCAGCCTGCTCAGCGGTGGCGTGGTCAGCCTGGTCACCGTGGTGGCGGTGTTCCTCAGCAACGTTCCGGAGGGGCTGTCCAGCGCGGCCGGCATGCGTCAGGCCGGCCGGTCCCGACGGTACGTGTTCCTGCTGTGGACCGGGATCGCGCTGGTCAGCGGGGTCGCCGCGCTGGTGGGCAACACACTGCTGGGTGGTGCCCCACCGGAGGTGTTGGCCGCCATCACGGCGTTGGCAGCCGGGGCGATCCTCGCGATGATCACCGACACGATGGTCCCGGAGGCGTTCGAGAACGCCCACCTGCTCGTCGGTCTCATCACTGTCGCCGGTTTCCTGACCGCCTTCGCCCTGTCCCACGCCGGAACGCCCGCCCAGCCTTAGCCAGGGGTTAAACCGGCATGGCGGATTCGTCGCCGCGCCGTGGCGGCTCCTAGCATCACCTGGTGCGCATGACGTCGCTTGCCGCTCTGCTCGTCCTCGGTGTCGCCACCGCGACCCTGCCCGCCTGCGCGTCCGACAAGCCGGCACCCGCCTTCGAGCCGGGCTCGTCCGCCTCGCCGGAGGCCGTGGCGACAGGTGACCAGGGCGTCGTGTCGGCGGGCCGCGACGGTCTCGGCGGCCCCGGGGCCAGCGCCAGCCCGAAGCCCGCGGCGAAGGCGCTCGCGGCAGGCAACCCGAACGGCAACGCGTCAGTGCCGGCCGAGGCCCGCGCGGTGGACACCTCGAAGCCGACCCGGACCATCGGCACCGGCACCCCGGCGAGCTGCACGTCGGCGGCCGTCGTGAAGGCCGTCGCCGCCGGCGGGGTCATCACGTTCAACTGTGGACCGGCCCCGGTGACGATCAAGATGGCCGCCACCGCGAAGGTCCGCAACGCCAACGGGCCGACTGTCGTCCTGGACGGCGGCGGCACTGTCACGCTCAGCGGCCAGGGGCAGCGCCGCATCCTCTACATGAACACCTGCGACGAGGCCCAGGGCTGGACCACCTCGCACTGTCAGAACCAGGACCACCCGCAGCTCACCGTGCAGAACCTGACCTTCGCCGACGGCAACTCCACGGGCGACAGGGCCGAGGGTGGCGGCGGTGGCGCGATCTTCGTACGCGGCGGACGGTTGAAGATCGTCAACTCGCGCTTCGTCGGCAACCGCTGCGACCGCACCGGCCCCGACCTGGGTGGCGCGGCCGTGCGGGTGCTGAGCCAGTACGAGAACAAGCCGGTGTACGTGGTGAGCAGCACCTTCGACGACGGTTCCTGCTCGAACGGAGGGGCGCTGAGCAGCATCGGCGTGTCGTGGGTGGTGCTGAACAGCCTGCTGAGGAACAACGAGGCGATCGGCAGCGGCGCCAACCCGGCCAAGTCGGGTACGCCCGGCGGCGGCAGCGGCGGCGCGATCTACTGCGACGGCAACGAGTTCACCGTACGGATCGCCGGCACCGTCATCGAGAACAACAAGGCCAACGAGGGCGGCGGGGCGATCTTCTTCGTCAGCAACAACCGCACCGGCACCATGAAGATCGAAAACTCGACGTTGCGCCGCAACCCGAGCGGCACGTTCGAGACCCGTGGCTACCCCGGCATCTTCTTCCTGGGAGCGCGGAACCCCACGGTGACCGGCCCCAAACTGAGCTGACCCCGTGGCCCCGCTCCCCAGGCGCCGTGATCACCGGGGCCGGCCGTCAGTAGGGGTTGCCCTGGCCCGGCGGGCGGCCCACGAGGAGGCCGCTGGGGCGGCCGGGCTGGTTCGCGACTGCGGACATCGGCGGGCTGCCGGTGTGGTCGCCACCTGCCATCCCGATGAACAGCTCCTTGAGGGCGGTGAGCGCGTCGACCTTCGGCGTCCAACCCAGCTCGGTCTCCGCCCGCTCGCTGGACATCAGCGGGGCGTTCAGGCCCAGCTCCACCCAGCCCGCGTCGACAGGTTGCAGCCGCGCCCGCCAGGTCAGCGCCGCCGCCACCCGCAGCACCGGCGCCGCGACCGGCACCGTCCAGCCGTGGAAGTGCCGGGCCACCAGCTCCGGAGTCAACACCGGGTCCGCGGCGACATTGAAAGCGCCGCGCGCATCACCCATAACCGCCCTGGCGTACGCGTCAGCCACATCATCGGCGTGCACCGCCTGCATCCGCAGCCGGCGGTTGGTCGGCACGAGCGGGATCCGGCCGAAGCGCAGCAGCCGCACCGGCGCGAACGGCCCCAGGAAGTAGCGGGTGATCTCCACCCCGGCGTCCCGCTGGAAGATCAGCCCCGGCCGCAGCCGCACCACGCGCAGCGCTGGATGCTCCCGCTCCAACCCGTCCAGCAGCGCCTCGACCTCCGCCTTGTGCTCGCTGTACGACGAGCCGGGCACCCCGGTCGCCGGCCACCGCTCACTGATCGGATGGTCCTTCGGACCTGGCGCGTACGTGCCGACCGACGACGCGTACACGAGCGCCGGCACCCCCGCCCGGGCCACCGCCTCGAACACCGCACGGCTGCCGTCGACGTTTGTCCGGCGCAGCACCCGCTGATCGTGGCTGGGCTGGATCTGCCAGGCCAGGTGCACCACCGCGTCCGCACCCGCGAAGATCTCGGCCAACTGGCCGGCGGCGGCAGGCGCCCCCACGTCACAGGAGTGCCACTCCACCTGGTCGTACGGCGTACCGGCGTCCGGGCCGGGCAACCGCCGGGCCACTCCGACCAGCTCCACACCCCGCTCCCGGCGCAGCCGCCGCAGCACCGCCGTACCGACGTTGCCGCTCGCCCCCACCACCACGATCCGCATGCCCGACCCCGTACCCGTCCAGCACCGCCTCAACCGCCCGGCCCTGGCGTCGCCTGATCAACCCGGTGTGCTGCTTCCCGATCAGGGGCGCGGCGACGTCCGTACCCAGCCGTGCTTCTCCTTGCCGCGCCGGCCTGCGGTGGCCGCCAGGCAGCGCGGGCAGATCCAGCCCACCGCGTCGGCCTCGGTGAGCACGTCCGTGCCGGAGTAGTCGAACCGCACGTGCGGGAAGCGACGCAGCCGGGTCCGGCTGAGCGCCAGGCCGCACACGGTCTGGTTCTGCCCGGGCAGCCAGGCGTGCACCTCCCCGCCCGGCTGTCGTACGCCGTCCGGCCCGATCTCCTCCCCGGACGCCGCCACGGCCGGGCTACCGCTCGATCCCATGCCTGACGTGGTTCCCCAGCCGTCCCCACCCATGCACGATGGTCGGGCGTTGTCGCTTGATCCACTCCACATCGCCGACATGGCGGTATCCACCGCCCCATCGCCGATCTGGAGATGATCAGGAGTGGTCCGGGCCGGCGCAGCCAGGCATCGACGGCCCGCCGGAAGCCGAGAGTCAGCGACGCTGACCGTCAGGTAACCTGAGCGCGCGGGCCGCTAGCTCAATGGCAGAGCTGTGGACTTTTAATCCATAGGTTCAGGGTTCGAGTCCCTGGCGGCCCACGTCTTCCCCACATCCGCCAGTCCTGCACCCGCTTCTCGCCTCGGGTGCGCGTGGCGCGGACAGCAGCACGAGCTGCCCATCCAGATACAAGCCGCCTTCGAGCCACCTGAGGTACAGTTTTCTGTACTTGTCTTGGAGGTGGTCATGCGGACCGTGAACTTCACCCAACTACGACAAAACCTGGCCGCTGAACTCGACAGCGTCATCAACGACGCGGAGGAAGTGGTGGTGACCCGATCCGGCCACGAGCCCGTGGTGATCGTGCCCCTTGCCGAGTACGAGTCGATGAAAGAGAGCGAATACCTCCTCCGCAACCCGAGCAACGCCGCCGCGCTGCGCCGGTCGATGGCGGAGTTGGAGCAGGGTGATGCGGCCGAGCGGGACCTGGTCGACCCGGCCAGCGTCCGGGACGTCGCGTGAGGCTGGTCTTCACCGCGACGGCGTGGAGCCAGTACCTCAGCCACACGGACCGAAAGCTGGTAAAGCGCATCAACGACCTCATCATGGACGTGATGCGCAACGGATACGAGGGCATCGGCAAGCCGGAGCCCCTCCGGGGAGAGCTTTCCGGCTTCTGGTCCCGCCGGATAGATCGCGAACACCGCCTGGTGTATCGGATCACCAAGGACGACGTCGAGATCATCGCCTGCCGGTACCACTACGGCGACCGGTAGCGGGCCGGACCGGGACAAGCAGCGCGGCGGTTCACCTGTCCAGCGCGGAGCCACGCCGCTTGAGGACGGCTGCGTGGCTCCGCCCGGCCAACCCGCAGGCAGGCTCCGACGGCAGCCAGGCTGGTCGGCTCTCCCGCGTCGACGTCCGCCCGATTCCGAAGCTCAGTCGCCGGTAGCCGGAAAGTCACATGCGGCCGGGTCCTGCCAGCGGTAGAGGTCGCGTAGCAGGGAAATCTCGGCGCCGTGATGGATCAGTTCCCTGTTGACGTGCAGGATCCTGTTCTCCATAGAAAATCGCTCGGGACCCGCACTGGGCGGATTGTCCAGGTCGGCGTCCGAGAGGGTGCGGACCCCCGCATGCCATGTCCCGTACATCTCGTCGAGCTGTTTCAGCGCCTCGTCGGCGGTCCTCGCGTAGGCGAATGTCTCGGAGTCGATGTCCCGGCCACCGAAGTACCACCGGACCCGGTAGCCCAGGCACGAGACGATGATGTGCGCCAGCCGCCAGGCAATCGTGGTCACCGGCGCCGGCACCGGGGAGGGGAACACATGGTCCATCGCCCATTCCCCCGAACCTTGCGACATCGGTGCGGTCGACGTGCCCCGTGGGCGGACACTCCAGCAGCCGCGCACCGGCTCCCAGAAGTACTCCTCGTCGGTAAGACCCTCCAGCCGTGGCCGCAGGTTCTTGCGCCAGTACCAGTCCAACTGCTCCGAGAGCTGTTCGCTTCGTGCCACCTCCGCACCCTACGTACGATCTACCGCCCGTATCGCGCGACCATGGTGCGGACGGCGTCGTCCACCACTGCGCTCGCGCGCTGCGGGGTCACCGTCCATCCCGGCACCAGCAGGCTCGGCCAGAACAGGTAGTTGGAGACCATCCCGAGGAACTGCGTGGTCGCCATCTGCGGGTCCGCGATGTCGGCCGCCCTCGCGTCGCGCTCGGCCACGAGGTAGGTCCGGACCATCTCGACACGGCTGGCGGACTGGGCTGACAGCAGACTGATGCGCATCCACTCCGACTGACGGAGCTGGTCGCGCAGAAGGCCGGGGCGACTTGGAGAACCAGCAATCAGCCCGAGCGGGACGGGGTGACGGCGACCCGGACCGGCACCCTACCGACGATCGGTTGAACGGGTGGTGCGACGCTGATCTGTCGATCCGGTCAGCTCGGCGAGTCTGCAGGCCTGCGACGGTTCATCACGCGCTTAGCTGGTAGCTTGACGCCTCCCGCGAGAGGTGGAGTCAGGCCGTGCTCAGGATGGTGCTGCGTTGGTCGGTCGCGGCGGTGGCCGTCTGCATGGTGGCGGCGTGCGCTCCGTCGACCGCTCCCGCGGCGGATCCCTCGGGGAGCGGAACAAAGCCAGCGACGACGCAACCCTCTCCCGTTCCGGCAACGGGCGGCGCAGGGTACTCGGCGGCGCTGTCCGCGCGCCTGGTGGATACGGAGTCGCTGCCGCCGGGCTTCTCTGTGGACATCGCGACAGTCATGGCCTCGGACGCGGGAGATCGCCCTTCGGCCGGCGACGCATCCTGTTCACGGGAGATGATCCCGCTGCTGTCCGCCCGCCGACTGACCGGGACTCCGTCGACGACCGCCGCAGCCACCCTCAGCTATGACGCCGGTCCCGATGACCTCTGGGTGGGCACCGAAGTCCTCCGGACCTACCCCGATGACGGTGCCCGACGAGCGATCACGGACCTGCGTACCTACGTCGACCGCTGCCCCACGGTTGCGCTGTCCGGTCAGGGCGACGATGCCACCCACCGATTCGCCTTGACGCCCGGACCCAAGCTGGGCGACGACAGCGTCCACCTCAACTGCACCGCGACGTCGGGCGCCGACGTGCTCAAATGCGACGTCCTACTCATCCATGTCGGAACAACTCTGGTGGTGATCCAGGAGGAGGGCAACAAACCCGGTAACGACGAACTGCTCACACGGCTCGCCGAAGCTGCGCTCCACAAATACCAAAAGACCGGATCCTAAGCGCTGGCGACAACCGCAACCGGAGCACGACCCTACCCGTGTTCACTAGCTTCCGTCCCGGCTCCTCGGCACGATGCAGGATCGGCCTCCGATCCTGCCCAGGTGCCGCCGGAATGCCGGGCAGGACGGCTTCGACCGTGAGTCAACGCCACCGAGGATTCTTGATCACAATGCGTTGATGGGAGTTCGCCCCCATCGATACAGCGCCGCAGTTGATGGCGGTGTTGCCATCCTGCGTCACAGTCTCAGGCCCCTTGGCGGGCGCCCGGCGGAGTGCGTTCACCGCCGTGAAGCCAGCGACGAGCAGGGCGAGCAGAAACGCTCCGACGCTCGCGAACTGGTCGGCGCGGCTCAGGCCCTCCATGGCGAAGAAGACACCTGCAGCGACCAGCGCCATCACGAAAACAACCGAGACGAGCAGTTTCACAGGGACACCTCTCCTACTCAGAATCCTGAATTCGGTCCGTCGATGTCGGCACCTCGGTGGATGTTATGACCCTTGGTCCGATCAAGGTTGTCGTTGATATCCGGTAGGAGGTCGTGACATTCTTTGCCCTTCTCGGCAGGCTGCGTCAGCGATGTATATAGCAGCGGAAACCGTGGTTTCGGAAGCGGCGGGCTGGAGGGTGAGGGCTCTCGCTGGCGCGGCGTGTCGGGCGGCTGCGGCGGCTCCGGCCACTCACGCATTGCGTTCTTGGCCCTCTGCACCTCCCGGTCGAGGCGAGACAGGTTGGTCAGCCTGGATCGGCCACGCTGCACTTCGCTGGTGGCGATCAGTGTGTTGCCATAGCCGATCATCACGGCGTTTGCCAGACGGACGCGCGTGCCACCGAGGGAGTGCAATACCGAGGTCTGGACCGAGGGAAGGCTCCTCGCATTACGCAGTAGGACTGGGTCCTCCACCTGGCCGAGCGCCGCCAGGAGCGGCTCTCCCATGGTGTCGCCGGCTCGACGCATCGCCAGGTCGTAAATGAGGTCCGGGTGCAGAAGCAGCAACTCGGCGAGGGGGACCACCGTCTCTCGGACGTGATAAGTAGACGTGGTGTGCGCGGTTGAGCCGGTACCCATCGCCACAGCGGCCGCCCGTTCCGTGTGTGTGGAGACATCGGCGGGCAGGCGATGGTGGTAGAGCCGCGTCTCCGCGTCGCGCGGAAGGTCAGTGATGCGTTCCAGCCGATTGAACAACCGGGAGATGCTGCTGGACGACGGGTCGAGCATCGCGTATACGAAGGCCGCCATCGCCTTGTCGTCGACGAAAAGACTGCTGCAGTCGAGCGACACCCGGCGGACGTGGTAGTGCTCCTCGGCCTCAAGGGTGCAGTCGTTGGCCGTGACGACGGTGGCGGAGTCGGCGGTCGTTACGTGCCCCTTGCTGAACGCGGTGAGAACACCGGAGACGTTGACGCGGCCGTGCGCGGGTGATGCCACGTCGAGCCACTTCGGGGGCTGCGGTCCGGCCGCGTCAGCGCGCGCGAGATCTGCACCCAACTCAGATGCGAGCGAGTCGATCAACGGCTCGAGCGGGCGCAGCCGATGGTCCGGGAGGTCGGCCTCGTCCAGCACGGTGAGGAAATCGCGCGCCTCAGCAATGACCGGGAGCACCCACGCGGGATCGTCCGTCTGCGACCTCACTCCCATGTACGACGTTATGAAGTCATCGAGTTCAGCGGCAGCCCAATGGACCTGATCCAGACCGTGTGTCTCGTCCCGAAGCTCATGACTCATGTCGATGACCGTCCCCCACCCCGAGCCGCCGTCGTCCTCCGACTCGTCGCTCGCGCCGTCGGACTTAGCAACGTCTTCGTGGAAGTCCTGCCAGACGCCCTGTTCCTCCGGAAAATCTGAGCTCAGCCCTCGCGCCATGGCCGCATAGTGTCACCTCGCGACCACAGATCGCCATGTCTGAATTTTCAGGCAGCAGCGAAGCCGGCTCCACCGTCACTCGCGTCGGGCGGATCCGAGGAGGGCGTACGCCACAAGGCCCGCCACCGCCAGGACGGCCGCGACCACGGCTGCGGGCCGGCTGGTGTGGGGTTGGCCCGCCCAGGTGGCGAGCGCCCCCCACGTGCCCGGCTGGGGGAACAGGGCGGCGACGACAGCCCAGCCCATGGGGACGAACCAGGCGCGGGCCGCGCCGGCGACCGTCGCGCAGAGGGCGGTGAGGCCCAGCAGGCCGGCGGAGTCGCGGATCACCAACGCGACAGGGCCGAACCGGGCGCCTGTGGGTTGGGTGGCGAGCAGCACGACGAGTACGAGCGCCAGCGCGGCCAGCAGATGGAGGGCTCGCCGCCACGGCCAGTGCAGTGCGGCAGTGCGTTCCAGGTCTTCGTCGGGGGCGGCAAGCGTGGTCGACAGGACCGCCACCATCAGCATGACAGTCAGTACGACGAGCAGGAGGATGGCGTCGCGCTCGGTGGAGAGGGTCAGCCACAGCGCCCAGATCAGGGCTGCGGCGCCGACGGATGCGGCAAGTGCCAGGGGTACGCGTCGCGCGCGCAGGTGCAGGGTCATTTCGACAGCAGTCCGGTGGGGTCCTGGCAGGCCAGGATCGCGTCGCGTACCGCAGTCACGCGGGTCAGCGCCTCCGGTGCGGGTAGCTTCTGCAGGCCCTGCCACAGGGCGACCGCCTCGGCGTTGAGCTGCGGTTCCTCCTCGATCATCTCGGGGATCACGCCGACGTCGGAGACCGGCTCGCGGCCGAGCAGGTGGTAGGCGGCTGCCCGTTCGACGGCGCCGTCGCGTTCGCATTCCGGGTCGCCGTAGCCGGCGCCCAGGCCGAAGACCATCTCGGGGACCACGGCGTCGGGGTGGGCCAGGCCGCCGTGGTCGTCGATCCGGACGGTGATCGTGACGACGTCGGGGTCGCGGGCGGGCACGTCCCCGGTGATGTAGGCCCGCGTGTCCTCGTGTACCTGGGTGGGGGCGTCCGGCATCTTCGCGAGGACGGACAGGCCCCGGCGGGCGAGCGGGGTCAGCGCGTCCAGCACGTTCGCGTGGACGCGTGTGACGCAGACCTTCGGCGCGTCGTCGGTGCAGACGAGTTCCCGGGCCACGGGGTCGATCGGTGCGATGAGGCTGGCCTCGTCGCGGGGGACGATCACCGCCGCGACGCCGAAGCCGAGCAGCACCGGCAGCGCGGCGGCCACCGACGTCCGTGGGCCTCGGGCAACGAGCAGGAGTACGCCGGTCAGCGCGAGCCCGCCCATGAAGATGGCGAGCACTGCGGTGACCCGCGGGTCGATTGTCTGGAACGGGTAGAACGGTGTGCTGCCGTACGCCGGGGACAGGATCGCGCTCATCCAGTCCGGTCGCATGATCGCGGTGAAGAAGACAAGCAGCACACCGGCCACGGCGAGCACGGGTGCGGTCACCAGAGCGGGCAGCAGTCGTCCGATGCCCAGGCCGAGCCACGCCGCCGCCACCAGGGAGAACGCGCCGACAAGCGTGATGGCGACGAAGCTCGGCGGAAAGTAGGCGGCGGTCGAGACGATCCGCAGGCCGGCCGCGCCCATCACGAGCAGGAAGGCGAGCCCGAGCGAGGCTCCCATCGCGACGAGGACCGGCGCCATCCGGCGGGCTCGGGACCGGGGTGTGGTGGCGAACAGCTCACCGACCTTGGCCCGGTGCTCGCGGCGGCCCTGCCATGCTCCGGCGGCCAGGGCGATCGGCCACAGCAGGATCATGTACTCCTTCACGGTCAGCGCGAGGGCCATCCAGCCCTCCGACCAGCGGCCCGGGGCGGTGTAGAGGGCGGCGACGCCGACAGTCAACGCGATCAGGGCGGCGCCGGCCGCTGCGGAGCGCCGCAGTTCGATCCCGAGGACGCTCATCGGGCGGCCTCCGCGAGGTGGCGGCGGAGCAGGGCCGAGTAGCCGCGTTCGGCGGGGCTGTCGCCCGGGTGGCGTTCGTCGCCCTGCTCGGCCAGCGCGGCGGGTGTGCCCTGCCACACCAGCCGACCCTCGTTGATCAGCACGACCTCGGTGCAGGCGGCGACCACGTCCTCGACGAGGTGGGTGGAGACCAGCACGCAGGCGTCCGTACCCAGGTCGCGCAGCAGCTCGCGCAGGTCGAGGCGCTGCTCGGGGTCGAGGCCGACGGTCGGCTCGTCCAGCAGCAGGACCTGCGGGTCGTTGACGATGGCCTGGGCGACGCCGGCCCGGCGCAGCATCCCGCCGGAGAGTGTCCGGAGCTTGGCGTCGGCCTTGGCGCTGAGCCCCACCCGGTCGATCGCGCGCTGGGTGGCCGCCGGGATGTCGCGCTTCGGCATCTCCTTCAACCAGGCCATGTACGACACGAACTCGCGCACCGTGAACCGCGGGTAGTAGCCGAAGTGCTGCGGCAGGTAGCCCAGCGCGCGCCGGGCCTGGCGCAGGTCGGCGCGGCCGTCGACCGAACTGCCGAGCAGGGTGAGCCGGCCTCCGGCCGGCTTGAGCACCGTGGCGATGGCACGCATCAACGTCGTCTTGCCCGCGCCGTTGCGCCCCAGCAGGCCGTGCACGCCCGTGCCCAGGCTCAGGTCGAGCCCGTCGACGGCCAGGTGGCGGCCGGCCCGTACCTTCAGCGCCTCCGCGTGGATGGCCCAGGGGTGGATGGTGGTGGCCGTCTCGGCTGTACTCACCGCTCGCATCGTGGTTCCCTTCAGAACGAGGTGAGGCGCCGGAAACTGTTGGCGCGCAGGAGGGTCAGGGCGGCCAGCACGACAGTGACGACTGCCCATCCGCCGATGGCTGACGGCTGGAGGAGCACCGGAAGGTCGGCGGTGGCCAGGCTGGGCGCGACCACTGTGGCGGCCCAGGCCGCCATCAGGCCGATCGCCGCGCGGTGGACGCCGACGAGGGAGCCGAGCAGCAGCGTCGCGGCGGTGAAGGCCAGACACGGCAGCAGCATCAGCGCGGGGTCCGCCCGGCTGTCGCCGAGGACGGCGAACGCGGCGAGCACCGGGATGACGAGGACGAGCACCACCGCGGTACGGCGCAGCAGCATCGTCAGGCCGGCCGAGGGGGTGCCGACGATCAGCTCCCAGGCCGGGTCGCCGCGTCTGCTCCAGGCCGCCGCGATCCCCGGCAGCGGTGCCAGGGGTGCGAGCAGCAGCACGATCGACGGCAACTCGGACAGGAAGTAGGTGAGCACTGCCGCGGTGCCGAGCACCCCTGCGGTCATGGCGACCCACGGCAGCAGCGCCGCCACGATCCAGCGCTGGCGCACCGGCGTACGGAAGAGGCTCCTGGATCGTGGGGCGGGCCCGGCGGCGATCCCACGGTCGACGGCCGCCGCGACCTCGGCGACCAGGGCGCGCGACTCGGCGGTGGTGCTGCCGGCCAGGCGGGCGCGGCAGTCCGCGCAGCTCTCCAGGTGCACCTCGATCGACCAGACGGTCGCCTCGTCGAGGCCGGGATCGCCGTCGGCGTAGCGGTCGATGTCGTTCAGGGTGGGGTGCGTGGTCATGACAGGGCCTCCCGCAGGACGATCCGGGCGCGGCGGATCCGGGACTTGACGGTGTTCTCGGGTACGCCCAGCAGCACGGACGTCTCGCGGACGGTGAAGCCGTCGAGGACTGTGGCGCGCAGCACCGCGCGGACCTCGGGAGGCAGCACGGCGAGGGCCTGTTCGAGTTCCTGCCCGACCCGGCCGGCCAGCACCTCGTCCTCGGCGGCGGGTACGACCGTCTCGACCTGGTGAACCTGCGGCACCCGGGCCTGCCGGGAGCGGCGCCGGAACGCGTCGACCAGGCGGTGCGCGGCGATGGTCCACAACCAGCCGACGGCGCTGCCGCTGACCTGGTCACCGGCGAAGCTGCCGGCCGCCCGCCAGACCGTCAGGTAGGTCTCCTGGAGGACGTCGGCGACCACGTCCGCGTCGGCGCACCGACGTCGCAGCCGCACCTCCAGCCAGGGTGCGGTACGCCGGTAGAGCTCGTCGAACGCCCGCCGGTCACCGCGGGCCACCCGGCGGACGAGTTCCTGCTCGTCGGCCGCGTCCAGACTTCGTCTCACATCGGGTAAGACGACGGCCTCCTCGTGATCGGGTCTCGCATCGGTGTGACCGCCGTCACCATCGCCGTCCGTGTCGGACGTCAACAGCGTTGCGCGGCCCCGGGTCGGCTGGTTAGGTTGACGCCATGTCCAGCTCGTACGCGTTCCCGACGGCGTCCCCCGACGTCCTGTTCGGCGCGCTGCGACGCCGGCGGTCCTGCGACCGCCCGCGCTGAGCATCCCTCACCTGCGACCGGCGGATCGAGCCGCCGGTCATCACCGATCGTCCTCGGTCCGCCCGCATCCCCTTCCGGTGATCCGCGAGCGGCGGATCCGAGCGAGATCGGCGTACCCATGGATCTGGAAAAGCTGCTTACCGACCGGCTGGCTCCGGCGTTCGCGACGGTGGCCGGCGTACCGGTGAACCCTGTCGTGCGGCGGTCCGGGCGCGCGGACTTCCAGTCCGACGCGGCGCTCGCGCTGGCCCGGCGGCTCGGCCGGCCGCCGCGTGACATCGCCGCCGAGGTGCTTGAGTACGCCGATCTTTCCGACCTGTGCAGCACGGCGGAGGTGTCCGGGCCGGGCTTTCTCAACCTGACAGTCGCCGACGCGGCCCTGGCCGGGCTGGTGTCCGCGCTCGCCGCCGACCCCCGGCTGGGTGTGTCCGTCGCCGCCGAGCCGGAGACCGTGGTCATCGACTACTCGGCGCCGAACGTGGCGAAGGAGATGCACGTCGGCCACCTGCGCTCGACGGTCATCGGCGACGCGGCGGCCCGGCTGCTGGAGTGGCTGGGGCACCGGGTGCTGCGGGCCAACCACCTGGGCGACTGGGGCACCCCGTTCGGGATGCTGATCGAGCACCTGGTCGACCTGGGTGAGGTGGAGGCCGCGCAGGAGCTGTCCGTCGGTGACCTGGATTCGTTCTACAAGGCGGCCCGGGTCAAGTTCGACGCCGACGAGGCGTTCCGCGAGCGGTCCCGGCGGCGGGTGGTGGCCCTGCAGGGCGGCGACGAGGTGACGCTGCGGCTGTGGCGGCTGCTGGTGGAGCAGTCCGAGCGGTACTTCATGACCGTGTACGACAGGCTCGACGTCACCCTCACCGAGCGGGACTTCTACGGCGAGAGCAGCTACAACGACCTGCTCGCCCCGGTGGTCGACGACCTGGGTCGGCTCGGTCTGCTGCGGGAGAGCGACGGCGCATCCTGTGTGTTCCCACCCGGCTCGGTGGGGCGGGACGGCGAGCCGCTGCCGTTGATCGTGCGCAAGTCCGACGGCGGGTACGGCTACCCGGCGACCGACCTGGCGGCGATCCGGCACCGCACCGGAACGCTCGGCGCGACGCGGCTGCTCTACGTGGTCGGGCTGCCGCAACGGCGGCACTTCGAGATGGTGTACGCCGTCGCCGCGCAGGCCGGCTGGCTGTCCCCGCCGGCCCGGGCCGAGCATGTCGGATTCGGCTCGATCCTCGGGGCGGACGGGCGGATGCTGCGCAGCCGGGCCGGCGGGTCGGTGAAGCTGGTCGGCCTGCTGGAGGAGGCCATCTCCCGGGCGACCGCGCTGGCCCGGGAGCGGAACCCGGAGCTGGGCGAGGCGGAGGCGGCCGAGGTGGGCCGGGCGGTAGGCATCGGCGCGGTCAAGTACGCCGACCTGTCAAGTGACCGGCACCGGGACTACGTGCTCGACTGGGAACGGATGCTGTCCCTGGACGGCAACACGGCGCCCTACCTCCAGTACGCGTACTCCCGGATCCGGTCCATCTTCCGGCGGGCCGGCGTGGCGGCCCGGCCGGACGCGGCCGTCTCGCTGGCCGAGCCGGCGGAGCGGGCGCTCGCCTTCGAGCTTGTCGGCTTCGGCCGGGTGGTCGGCGAGGTGGCGGAGAACCTGGAGTTCCACCACCTCGCCGGCTACCTGTACCGGCTGGCCGCGGCGTTCAGCGCGTTCTACGAGCGGTGTCCGGTGCTGCGGGCCGACGAGCCGGTCCGGGACAGCCGGCTGGTGCTCTGCGACCTGACCGCCCGGGTGCTCCGGCAAGGGCTGCACCTGCTCGGCATCCGGACCCCCGAACGCATGTGATCGGAAGTCCGCAGCCTGGCGCCGACGGCTGACGTAGTTATCCTCTTCAGGTGCTGGTCCGTGTGGAGATCATTGACACGGGTCCGGCACTGCGAAGGGACTTTCGACATGCCCCGTGTGGTACCGGCGGTCATCCGCGCGCTCGACGTCCTCGAACTGTTCCTGGACTGTCCCCAACTGTCGGCCCGGCAGGTGATGGAGCGGCTCGACCTGCCGCGCACCACAGTCCACGAGCTGCTGGTCACGCTCGAGGCGCGCTCGTACCTGATCTCCGTGCCGGGCCAGCCGGTGCAGTACCGGCTCGGCATGCCGCTGTTCCAGTTGGGCGCGGCGTTCGCGGGTCGGCTTGATCTGGTACGCGAGGCGCAGGGCGTCGCGCGGGACGTGGCTGCCAAGTGTGACGAGGCAGTTCATGTGGCGGTGCTCGACGGCGCCGATGTCATCTACCTCGTCAAGTTCGACAGCACCCACCCGGTCCGGATGGTGTCCGGGGTCGGGCTGCGGCTGCCGGCCCACTGCACGGCGGTCGGCAAGATCCTGCTGTCGGGTCTCAGTAAGGCGGACCTTGACGCCGTGCTGCTGAAGGATCCCCTGCCGGGCATGACGCCGGACAGCATCACCGACCCGGACCGTCTCCGCGAGCATCTCGAACGTGTCCGCGCGGAGGACGTCGCGATGGACATCGGCGAGTCCGACAGCGCCATGCGTTGCGTGGCGGCGGCCGTCCGGGACCATTCCGGCGCCATCATCGCCGGGATGAGCCTGTCCGCGCCGATCATCCGCTGGACGCCGCAGGCGCAGGTGGAGTGGACCGGGCTGGTTCGCGAGGGCGCTGCCGCGCTGTCCGCCCGGATGGGCTACCGGGCCCAGCCTCGATAGCTGGACTAGCGTTTTCGGCTCGAAATAACATCGAAACATTGACACCCCTCGCGCGGGTGCTCTAGCGTCGCGACCACTCAGTCCGGTATATCGAACCTAGTTCGAAATTTCGAACGGCGGTGGTCCCGTGACCCGACCCAACTGGAACGTCAGCGCCACTGTTTCGGCCCGGTCGTCGATCGCCCCCACCGCGTCGCGCTGTGGCAACCCACGGGCGAACTGATCTCAACGGGCGACCTCGTCTGGTCGCCGCCCAAGCGAGACAACTGGAACACGACAATCGCGGCGATCGCCAGGTACGCCTTCGGCGTGCAGCCGTGCGCGGGCAGATGAAGGAGGCGGGTGTCCATGAAGGACAAGTCGGGGTGGTCTCGGCGCGGCGTGCTGGGGATGGGCGTGGGAGTCCTCGGCGCGGCCGGTCTGGCCGCGTGTGGAGGCGAATCCGAATCGCCGACCAGGGTGCAGGCGGAAGTCCCGCAGGAGCTGATCGACGCTGCCGCGGCGATGAAGGGCTCCTCGATGGGGATGCTGTCGCAGAAGCTGTACTCGACGGCGGCGAACGACGCCCTCGACAGCTCGATCAAGAAGTTCGCCGACACCACCGGCACGAAGATCGAGAACAGCCTCGTCCAGGCCGACGCGGGTGACGTGGTGGCCAAGATCGACGCCGAGGTCAAGGGCGGGGTGGCCCGTGACCTGGCATTCATGACCGACTCCCGCTTCGTCGCGCAGTTCCAGGCACTCGGCGACCTGGAGGACGTGACGGACGTCGTCCAGGCGCTGACCGCCAAGTACGGCGAGCCCTGCGCCGAGGCCAAGAACTTCTGCGTCTTCGACGGCAAGTGGTTCGCGATCCCGTACCACTTCATCGGGATCGGGTCGTTCCTGCGCAAGGACTGGATGAAGGACAAGGGCATCACCCCCAAGGACATCTACAGCTGGGAGGAGCTGCGGGACGTCTGCCTGGAGATCTCCGATCCGGCCAAGCGCCGGTTCGGCTGGGGCATGACCGTGAACCGGTCCGGTGACGGCAACGGCATGATCGAGGCGCTGATCAACGCGTACGGCGGGTCGATCGCCTCCAACGACGGCCGGAAGGTCACCTTCGACTCGCCGGAGACGGTGCAGGCGGTGACCTTCCTGGGCGACATCTACACGAATTCCAAGTACAAGCGGATGCTGCCGCCGGGGATCGCGAGCTGGACCGACACCAGCAACAACGAGAACTGGCTCGCCGGGATCCTGGGCTACACCCGCAACCAGTTCAGCGTCTACGCGGACTCCCGGACCAAGAAGAACCCGGTGCACGAGAACACCCACGTCTTCTCCGACTGCATCGGACCGGCGACCAACAATCCCCTGCTGCTCGGCCAGTCGCAGGGCTTCGTCGTCTTCAAGGGCGCGAAGAACCCGGCGCTCGCCAAGCTCCTGGCGCAGTACCTGGTCAGCGCGCCCGCACTGCTCGGAGTGGCGAAGGAGGCACCCGGCCTGGTGATGCCCGCCTGGTCGAAGGTCTGGGACGCCGACCCGTTCTTCACGAGCGGCGACCCGGCGTTCCCCATGCTGCGTAAGATCACCGAACTTCAACTGCCGCTGAACACGAAGAACGGCCTGACCTTCCCGCAGAAGGCCAGCGCCGGGCAGCAGGCCGTCGGCTCCGCGTACGTGCTCACCGACATGATGCAGCAGGTCGTGCAGGGCACCGCGCCCGCGCAGGCAGTGAAGGCGGCCCACACCAAGATGGTGCAGATCTTCAACCAGCAGGGGCTGCCGCAGTGAGCTCGGTCCGTCCCGCGCGGGTCCCGACGGCGGCGAGGAAGACGCCGCCGTCGGGGCCCGGCTCCCTCACTGCCACCCAGCGGCGACTGGGTCGTGACTGGCGGCTGGCCGCGCTGTTCCTGGCGCCGATGGCCGTGCTTGTCGGCGGTCTCGTTCTCGTGCCGATCGCCCGGTCGATCATCACCAGCACCACCGAACGGCACGGGCAGGAGTCCGTGTTCGTCGGCGCGGACAACTACCTCGCCCTCGTCGGCGACGACCAGTTCCACACGGGCGTGGTGAACTCGTTCGTCTTCACCGCGTACGCCGAGATCTTCAAGGTGGTGCTCGGGCTGGCCGCGGCCCTGCTGCTGCACCACCGGCGCCGCGGGCGGGCGGTGCTGGCGGGTCTGCTGCTGGTGCCGTGGGTGGTGCCGACGGTGGTGACGGCGTTCAGCTGGCGCGCGCTTCTCGACCCGATCTTCGGCAGCGTCAACACCCTGCTCACCTCCACCGGGATCGGCCCGCTGCTTGTCGACCTGCACCTGGTGGACAGTTGGCCGGCGGGCTGGCTGTCCGACCCGGAGCTGGCCATGCCGTCGGTGATCCTCGTGAACGTCTGGAAGGGCGTGCCGTTCTTCACCGTGTGTTTCCTCGCCGGGTTGAAGGCCATCCCGACGGACCTCTACGAGGCGGCGACCATCGACGGCGCCTCGTCCTGGCAGCGGTTCGCGAACGTGACACTGCCCGGCCTCCGCCACGTGATCACCGTGACGGTGACCCTGTCGTCGATCTGGACGTTCAACAACTTCGACCTCGTCTGGTTGCTCACGCAGGGCGGCCCGGGCGACGTGACCGCGCCGTACGTGCTCGTCGCGTACTCGAAGGCGATTCTGCAGTTGCAGTACGGCGCCGGCGCGGCGGTCACTCTCGTCATGCTGCCGGTCATCGGCGGGCTGGTGTTCGTCCTGGTCCGGCTGCTGCGCCAGGATTCGGGGGCGAGACTGCCCCGGGCACGCCGAGCGGCGCGGTGGGTCGGAACGCGGTGGGCCCCGACGGCGCGCAGAGCGCTGCCGTGGGTCATCACCGCTGTGGTCACCGGTCTGCTGTTCTGGGCGTCGCCCCACATCTTCTGGAAGGCGGCCGTCGTCCTCGGGGTGATCCTGCTGGTCGCGGCGGCGGTCGGCCGGGTGGTCTCGGCCCTGAACTCCCGGGGCGGTCGCCGGTCGTCGTCAGTGGTGTCGGGCCTGGGGTCCTGGGTCGCGCTGGCCGGCTTGCTCTTCTTCGTGCTGGGCCCGCTGTACTGGATCGCCGTCACGGCCTTCAAGTCCGAGGGCCAGGTCGTCATGCGCACCGACGACCTGTGGCCGACCCCGTGGACCATGGAGCAGTTCAGCGCGCTGTTCGCCAACCAGCCCTTCGGCCGCTGGTACCTCAACACCATCCTGGTGTCCGCCGCGTCCACAGCCGTGGCGCTCGTCTGCGCCGCCCTCGCGGGCTACGCGCTGGCCCGGCTGCGGTTCCGCGGGGCACAGGGCTTCACCGTCACCGTGCTGCTCACCTACGTGATGCCTGGCGCACTGCTGTTCATCCCGCTGTACCAGATGCTCATCGGCGCACGACTCACCGACTCGCTGTGGTCTCTGGTGGTGACGTACCCGACCTTCACGCTCCCCTTCGCCACCTGGCTGCTTGTGGGCTACTTCTCGTCGATCCCCGTCGAGCTGGAGGAGGCCGCGCTCGTCGACGGCTGCACCCGTCTCCAGGCGTTCGGGCGGGTGGTGCTGCCACTGGCCAAGCCGGGGCTGCTGGCGGTCGCCCTCTTCACGTTGACCAACGCCTGGAACGAGTTCCTCTTCGCCTTCGTGTTCATCACGAAGGACGAGTACAAGACGCTCCCCGTCGGGATGCAGTCGATGATCGCCGGTGACGTCGTACCGCAGGGCCAGCTCGCCGCGGCGTCGCTGCTCGTCAGCATCCCCGTGGTCATCATGTACGCCCTCGGTCAGCGCTTCCTGACCGAAGGCCTCACCGCAGGCGCGGTGAAGGGATGATCAGCTTGCCACGGCCCTGCTGAATCGGCGGCCGAGGTGCGCGAAGGCGTCGGTCAGCTCGCTGGGACCGACGACGTCGATGTCGGCGTCGTACCGGGCGAGCGTGGCCGCGAGGCTGGGCCAGGACCAGGAGCCGAGGGTGAGCCGGCAACGGCCGGGGCCGGCCTCCTCGATGATGCCGTCGCGGGTGTAGAGGGCGACCGTGGCGGCGGGCAGATCGAGGATCACCGTGCCCCGGCAGGGCCACCCGCCCCCGGCACCCGCGCCCCGGAACGTGCCGACGAGGTAGCTGGCGACGTCCGTGCCGGGGAGTTCGCGGGGGACGAAGCGGGGTCCGTTGGGGGTACGCAGGGTCATCCGGTCGACGCGGAAGGTCCGCCAGTCGGCGCGGTCGAGATCCCAGGCGATGAGGTACCAACGTCCGTCCCAGGTGACGACGTGATGCGGTTCGGCGCGGCGCGCGGGCCCGTCGGCGGAGCCGTAGCCGAAGCGCAGGACCTCGTGGGCGTGGACCGCCGCGCCGAGTGCGAGCAGCAGTTCACTGTCGACCGGTGCGGCCGGTCGGGCGTTCGGCCGCTCGACGCTCGTGACGTGCAGGGCTTCGACGCGGTTACGGAGCCGGGTGGGCATGACCTGATGGACTGTGTTCAGCGCCCGGGCCGCGGCGTCGGCGAGGCCACCGGAGGTGGTGGCCGCCACCTGGAGGGCGACGGTCAGGGCGACGGCCTGCTCGTCGTCGAACAGCAGCGGTGGTAGTTCGGTGCCGGCGCCGAGCCGGTAGCCGCCGTCCGGGCCCTTGACCGCCACGATCGGATAGCCGAGCTCGCGCAACCTGTCGATGTCGCGGCGGACGGTCCGCAGGCTGATGTCGAGTCGGTCGGCCAGCAGCGTGCCGGGCCAGTCCCGCCGGGCCTGCAACAACGACAGCAGGGCCAGCAGTCGGGCGGACGTCTTCGGCATGGATCCGATTCTCCCCGGAGTAGGTGCCACACCCTGGCACCCACCCCTGCGAATCTTGGTCTCGCGCCGGACAGCACCGGCCGCCCCTCGAATGACGGAGACCTGACATGGCGATCACCACCACGACCCACCTGAACTTCCGCGGCGACGCACGGCGGGCGCTCGAGTTCTACCAGTCGGTGTTCGGCGGCGACCTGACGGTCGTCGCGTACGGAGACTTCGGAATGCCGAAGGAACTCCCCGACGCCGACAAGGTCGTCTTCGGCCAGGTCACCTCCGAGAACGGTTTCCGCATCATGGCGTACGACGCACCCGGCCAGTCACCGTCCCCGATGGCGCCGACCGCCACCACCCGCGTCGACGGCATGACGGTCACCGGCGAGCGGTTCTTCGTCGCGGTCGGCGGCGACACCGCCGAGGAGATCGAGGCGCTGTGGGACGGGCTCGCGGACGGCGCCGAGATCATCGAGGCGTACGCGCCGTCGCAGTTCTCCACCGGCTTCGGGATGCTCACCGACCGCTTCGGTGTCACCTGGATCCTCCAGGTCAACGCCACCCGGGCCGGCTGAACGTCGGCGGCACGCCTCACGGCACGAGGTGCTTCTCGAACCAGTGGTGGGCGTAACGCTCGGTGTTGTACGCCTCGATCTCCCGGTAACCGGTCGCCCGGTACAGGGCGATCGCCTCGGTGAGGGCGCGGTTGGCGTCCAGTCGCACGGCTGTGGCGCCGCCCCGGCGTTGAGGGTGGCGAGCAGCAGCACCCCGGCGAGCGCGGAGTCCATATACCTGACCTTTAGTCAGGGAAATGTGTCAGTGAACTCCGTGCTCGCCGGCGCGGGGCGTGGGCGCCGCAACGACAGCCGATGCGGCCGCGGCTCGGGCCTGCTCGAAATCCAGGAGGTCGTTCACGGCGTCGATGAAGGACCTGTCGAAGTCGCCGTAGTACAGCTCCTGGGCGACGCGCCAACGGTCACGGTTGGCCGGGACCGCGAGGACCTTGTTCAGGAACGTCGACGTGCGCTTCATCTCCGTCGCCATCCGCGCGAAGTCTCCGTCGTACAGGTCGTCGTAGAAGCCCTGGAAAGCGTCGAGGAGAACACTCAGATAGGCGATGCTCCGGGCCTCATCAAGGCTCACCGAACGATCCAGCCCGTGCACCTCGTACAGGAGTTCTGGATGTTCCAGGGTCGCTTCGTTGGCCACCGCGAACCCCTGGAACAGGTGGGCAACATTCTGCCGCTGTAGACCCTTTCCGGCGATCTCGGCGCTGCGCAGGGCGCCCTTGGCGTTCTGTAGTGCGAACCGGGCGGCAATGAGTGCCACCACGGCGGAGAGGGCCGACGCCACCACCGCGATAACGTCCATCGGGAAAGTCGCGCTCCTACCTTTTGTGGGGTGAACCACCCAAGGTAGCACTCCGGGCGAAACGCAGCCCGAACAGCGATTTCACCCCCTGACCGTCTGATCCGCCCCCTTCATCCCGGTCGTTGCTGGCGGTAGCGCATGACGCCGGCCTGATCCAGGACGACCACCATGAGCACCACACCTGTGGCGACGGCGGTGACCGCCACCAGTGGCGGCCGCAGGGCGACCGCCGCACCGGACAGCACGAACAGGGCGGCCACCCGGGGCCACGAGATCCGCCTGTGGATCGCCACCGAGAACAGGATCCGCCCGATGAGGAACAGCGCCGGCCCGCCCAGGATGGCCAGGACAGCCGCCGTGTCGCCGGTCTCGGTGGGGTGGGCGATGCTCAGTTCCGCCCCGACCGCGGTGACCACCAGGCCGGCGACCATCACCAGGTGCAGATATCCGGTGATGACGCCCAGCCGAGCCGGGTCGGCGTGCTCGATGGCCGGGGCCAGGCGCTGGCCGGCGGGCGTCACGTAGAGCAGTCCGATCAGCACGGCGGTGGCGAAGACCAGCAGGAAGGCTGCGGTCTCCGGCAGGTGCAGGCTCGTGCCGGCGTACGAGAGGCCAGCGACCAGGACGAGTTCACCGAGCGCGATGATCATGATCTGCTGGTGCCGCTCCGCGAAGTGCTCGCCGGCGAGGTGCAGTTCCTCAGACGCGGCGCGACCCAGGCGGGGCGTCGGCCAACCGAATCGTGGGCCGGTCACATCGATGGCGAGTGCGAGCACCCAGAGCGGCACCCGCCAGTCCGGCAGGAACGCGCCGGCCAGCCACGGCACCCCGGACAGGCTGTACCAGGTCATGATCCGCAACGCTCGGCGCTGCCGTGGATGCCCACGCAGCGCGACGGCGGTGACGATGCTGCGGCCGACGTGCAGCACGACGTACGCGCTGGCGAACAGCACTCCCCGCTCCTCGAGCGCCTGCGGGATCGCCACCCCGGCCAGCAGACTGGCCAGCGCGGCGGCGATCAGCAACCCGCGCACCGCCGGGCTCTCCGGGTCGTACCAGTCGGCGAACCAGGTGGTGGTCACCCAGATCCACCAGACCCCGGTCAGCAGCAGGGCGGTACGCAGAGTGCCGACAAGCGTGAGGTCGTGCAGCAGGTGCTGGGCCAACTGACTGAGGGCGAGCACGAACGCCAGGTCGAAGAAGAGCTCCAGGAACGAGGCGCTCAGCGGCGCACCGCTTCCCCGCAGCAGCCGCTCGGGCTTGCTCGCCATCGGCGCTCCTCCCGGTGGCACGCACGCCAGGCGTCCGTCGTACCACCCGAAGGAGGCCGCCCGAGGCGAAAGAGGATCAGCGGCGGACGCCGACCCCCGCGTAGCCGTGCGAGTCGATCAGTTCCGGTTCCCCGTCCGGCCGCCACCTGGTGGTCTCCACGAGGCCCGGTTCGACCAGGTCGTACCCGGTGAAGAAGCGCACCGTCTCGGCGTGCGTGCGCGGCACCAACGGCGCGCTGCTGTTGCGGTAGATGGCCTGCCCGCGCTCGGCCAACTCCGCCGGGATGCCGTCCAACGTCAGGTGCGACAGCACCAGGTGACTGCCCGGCGCCGTGCAGTCGCGCAGCCGGGCGACAGCCGCCCACGGGTCGTCGGCGTCCGGCACGAAGTGCAGCACCGCGAGGAGCAGCACCGCCACCGGCCGGTCCAGGTCGAGCGTGCCCCGCACGTCCGGGTGCGCGAGCAGGTCGTCGGGCCGCCGCAGGTCACCCTGGACGACTGCCGTTCCGGGCACGTCCGTCAACAACTCCCGGGCGTACGTGACGGCCACCTCGTCGTAGTCGACGTAGACGACCCGCGCGCCCGGCGCCACCGTACGCACCACCTCGTGCACGGTGCCCTGGGTGGGCAGGCCGGCGCCGATGTCCAGGAACTGGCGTACGCCCTGCGCGGCGGCGTACCGGACGGCCCGGCGCAGGAAGTGCCGGTTGGTCTGGGCGGCCACCCCGGTCTCCGGGAAGATCTCCAGCACCCGTTCGGCGGCGGCCCGGTCGGCGGCGAAGTTGTGGCTGCCGCCGAGGAAGTAGTCGTACATCCGGGCGACGTTGGGTCGGGCGGTGGCGTCGGCTGCCGGCTGGTCGGTCACGAGGGGGTCCCTTCGACGGCGCGGTCGGATCTCGATGTCTAGCACCCGGGGCGACGACCCGCCGCCCCCTCGTGTCGTTGATCCGGCTGCACCCATGGTCATCGCAGACCACGGTGGGGGCACCCACTCAACGAGGAGGGACGCCGATGACAGCTCAACGGGAGACAGTGCCTGTCGACAACGACCTGTTCCGTGCCGTGTACGACTCGCCCGGTTCGCTGCCCGGCCGGCACCGGTGGACCACCCCCGAGTCGGACGTCCGGCGGTTGGAGAAGCTGCTCGGCATGCCGCCGCGCAGCATCGGCGCCCCGCTCTGGGTCAGCGGCGACGAACCGGACTGCCCCAAGTGCGGCAGGCGGATCACCTGGTACGACATCGTCTCGTCGGCGCTCTCCGGCCTGCACGACAAAGCCATGATCGCGACGGTCATCCTGGGCGAACGCAAGTACGTCAACACCGAGGTCCCCGATGCCATCGCCGGGGTGCGCTGCTCCGACTGTCACATCGCCATCGACGGGCTGCGCAGCTTCAAGTGCCACAACTGGGCGTACGCCTTCGAGGCGCTGGAGGCCGTCCGCGAGCGGATGGCGGGTGGCCCGGCGCCCGCCTGAGCGGGCGCCGGGTGACCTCAGTCGGACGAACGGCGGGTGGGGCGCCGACCGGGCGGGGAGGGCGGCTCGGGGCCGGGGTCCGGCACCTGCGGCATCGGGCGGGTGACCGGCGCGGCGCCTGTCACCACCACCGACTCGCCGTGGTGCCACAGCTCGACCTCGACGTTTCCGGTGGCGTCGGGCAGCTCGTAGCGGGCCTCGGTCGGAGTCAACGTGACCCGCAGCCGGTCGCCGCGCCAGCGCAGGCTGAACGCCAGCCGGTCGAGCCGCCCGGGCAGCCGGGGGTCGAAGGAGAGCACCCCACGGTCGTCGCGCATCCCACCGAAGCCCTGCACCAGCGCCAGCCAGGCACCGGCCAGCGACGCCAGGTGCAGGCCGTCGGCGGTCTTGTCGCCCAGGTCCTCCAGATCCTGGAGAACCGACTCGGCGAACAGGTCGTACGCCAGATCCAGGTGCCCGACCTCGGCGGCGAGCACCGCCTGCGGCGCGGCCGACAGGGACGAGTCGCGGACGGTCCGGGCCTCGTAGTAGGCCAGGTTGCGGGCCTTCTCGTCGGCAGTGAACTCACCCGGGTTGAGCTGCATGGCGAGCACCAGGTCGGCCTGCTTGACCACCTGTTTGCGGTACAGCTCCAGGTACGGGTAGTGCAGCAGGAGCGGGTAGTCGTCCTCGTCGGTGGCCGCGAAGTCCCACTCCGGCTGCTCGGTGAACCCGGCGGCCTGCTGGTGCACCCGGCGCTCACTGTCGTACGGGATGAACATCGCCTCGGCGGCAGCCCGCCAGCCGGCCACCTCGTCGGGGCCCACGCCGAGCCGGCCGGCCAGCTCGGGTAGGCGTTCGGCGGCGTCCGCCGCGCCACGCAGATTCCGCCGCGCCATCAGGTTGGTGAACAGGTTGTCGTCCACCAGGGCGGCGTACTCGTCCGGGCCGGTCACCCCGTGCAGGTGAAAGGCACCCGAGTCGGACCAGTGGCCGAAGCCGTGCCACAGCCGGGCGGTCTCCACGAGCAGTTCCAGCCCCGCCTCGGCGAGGAACCGCTCGTCGTCGGTGGCCGCCAGGTAGCGCAGCACCGCGTCGGCGATGTCGGCGTTGACGTGCAGCGCCGCGGTACCCGCCGGCCAGTAGCCCGAGCACTCCCGGCCGCCGATGGTCCGCCACGGGAACGTCGCGCCGGTCAGCCGCAGCTCGGCGGCCCGCTCCCGGGCCTGCGGCAGGTGGGCGTGCCGCCAGCTCAGCGCCGAGCGGGCCACCGCCGGGGCCAGATAGGTGAGCACCGGCAGGACATACGTCTCGGTGTCCCAGAGCACGTGCCCGTCGTAGCCGTTGCCTGTCAACCCCTTGGCCGAGATGGTCCGGTCCCCGTCCGGGCGGCCCGCCTGGATCAGGTGGAACATCGCGAACCGGACCGCCTGCTGGAGTTCCGGATCGCCGTCGAGCTGCACGTCGGCGACCTGCCAGGCGGCGTCCAGGGCGGCACGCTGGTCGGCGAGCAGAGCGTCGAAGCCGTCCGCGCGGGCCGCGTCCGCCTCGGCGACGACCAGGTCGGCCAGCTCGTCGACGGGCGTCCCGTCGACAGGCGTGCACTCGTACGCGGCGAACTTCGTCAACCGCAGCCGCTCCCCCGGGTGCAGCCGGCCCGCCACCGTCACCCGTACCCGGTCCGGGGTGCCGTCGCCGCTGACGGTCACCGTGTCCGGCGCGTCCAGCAGGTGGCTGACCGCCACCGCGACCCGCTGGCCGCTGCGCTCGGTACGGTGCACGAGCACCCCGTCGAGCCCCTCCGCGCGGTACGCCTCACCGGTCAGCGGATCGGTGAGCGTCGAGGCGGCACGCGGGTCGTCGGAACTCTCCGGCACCCTCTCGTTGGCCAGCAGGTCCGAGCAGACCCGCAGCTCGACTGGTGCGTCCAGCGGCTCGACCTCGTACCGGACGGCGGCCACCGGACGGCGGGGCAGGGACACCAGCCGGGTGCTGCGCACGAGCACCCGCCGCCCGGCCGGCGAGACCCACTCGGTTTCCCGGCGCAGCACACCCGCCCGCAGGTCGAGCACCCGGTCGTGGCCGCGCACCGTCCCGGTCCGCAGGTCCAGCGGCTCGTCGTCGACCCAGAGCCGGATCAGCGCGGCGTTCGGCGCGCTGACGACCGTGTCGCTGGCCCGGGGAAACGCGTACCCCTCCTCCGGGTAGCTCAGCTCACGCCGCTCGTGGAAGCCGTTGACGTAGCTGCCCGGCATCCCACACGGCGCGCCCTCGTCGAGGACACCACGCCAGCCGACCCACCCGTTGCCCAGCGCGAAGATCGACTCGGTCTCGCCGAGCCGGTCGAGGTCCGCCACCGTACGCCGGATCCGCCAGGTCTCGTCTCCCACCATGTCGGCGGCGAGAGATGGTTGACCTGTCGTCGAACTGGTGTGCACGAAGCCTCCTGGTGATGCCGCCGTCCCCGACCAGCCAAGCAGGAACGCCTGAGTGGTTGCTGGACGAAGGTCGTGGGGCCGACCTGACCTTCGTCCGCAGCGGTGCCCTGTGCCGCGTTCCTACGATGTCCCCCGGGTGAACGGGGTATGAACATTGAGTGAGGTGATGCATGGTCGACAACGGCAGCACTGACGTTCCGGAGATCAGTGCCGAGTGGTACCGCGACGTCGTCGACGCCGCCGCCGGCAGCCCCGACCCGTTGCGGTGGTTCGTGGGGCACGCCACCGAAGGGGTGATCCTGCTCCTCGGCGCGCTGCTGGTCGTGGCCGCGCTGAGCCGCCTGTCCGGCGGCCCCCGCGATCGCGCACTCGCCCTGGTCTCGCCGCTGCCGACCCTCCTGGCGTACGCGGGCAGTGAATGGCTCAAGACCGTGGTGGACGAGGACCGGCCGTGCCGGAACCTCGGCCGGGCGATCATCGCTGGTGCCTGCCCACCCCCGGGAGACTGGTCGTTCCCCAGCAACCACGCCACCATCGCCGGCGCCCTGGCGATCACCACGCTGCTGCTCTCCCGCCGGCTCGGCCTGGTCGCGCTGCCGCTGGCCGCGCTGGCCGCGTTCTCCCGGGTCTTCGTGGGTGTGCACTACCCCCACGACGTCGCCGCGGGTGCGCTGCTCGGTGCCCTGGTCGCCGCGGTGCTGACCCCGCTGCTGGCCCGACCGAGCGCTGAAGCGCTCCGCCGCCGCGCCGACCGCGCCACCCGCCCGAGCCCCAAGCTGGCGAGCCGCTCCCGCCCCTGACCGCCGGAGGCCGGGGTCAGGTTGTCAGGAGCAGGGCTGCCGTCGTGCCCAGCAGCAGGAACGGGCCGAACGGGAGATGGGTGCTCCAGCGGGCCCGTCGGGCGGCCAGCAGTCCGACACTTACCAGCGCGGACAGGGCGAACGCGAGCAGGATCCCGAGCAGCAGCACCGGCCAGCCGTACCAGCCGAGCAGCGCCCCCACGCTGAGCGCCAGCTTGGCGTCGCCCAGCCCGAAGCCGCGGCGGCCGAGCAGCAGCGTGCTGGTGGCGAAGAGCAGCGCCAGCACCGTACCGGCGGCGACGGCACGCAGCCACGGACCGGGGGCGGCGTCGCCGAGTGCGGCCAGGCCGAGCAGCAGCCAGGTCCCGATGGCCGCCGGCACTGTGAGCCGGTCCGGCAGACGGTGGACGGTCAGGTCGACGATGACCGCCGGGATGGTCCAGCCGAGCCACCAGGCAAGCGCCGAGAGCGGTCCGATCGGCGGCCCGACCAGCACCAGCAGCACGACAGCGCCGAGCGCGGCCAGCTCGACGGTGCCCGGTGGCGGGCCGACCCTCGCCCGGCAGCGGCCGCACCGGCCGGCCGGGCCGAGCGCCGGCCACGGCCGGGTCAGGCCGATCGCCGCGCCGCAGGCGTCGCAGCCGGCCCGGTCGGCGGTGCCCG
The DNA here is from genome assembly GCF_055587305.1 of Micromonospora sp. NPDC047521. NCBI lineage: Bacteria > Bacillati > Actinomycetota > Actinomycetes > Micromonosporales > Micromonosporaceae > Micromonospora > Micromonospora sp. NPDC047521. The sequence goes on from NZ_JBVJGN010000002.1 coordinate 329,216, forward strand.
ACGGTACGGCGTACCGCAGGGCCGCCAGCCGCAGCAACGGGCTCACCGTCACGATCGCGAGCACGGCCGCGAGCCGGTCGTGACCCGGGCCGCGCCGCGCCGGTCGCGAGCGACTCTCGCGCCGACCGGTCGGGGCCGGCTGCCCGGGAGCGGACGTCGGAGGGCCGGTCAGTGCCACGTCGGCCGCCCCGCTCGCTCGTGGCTCCCCGCCAACGTGAACACGGATCGTGACTGAACCATCGCTTCGGTGTAGCGGATGGCGCAGAAAGCGACCTGCGCGCCGGGCCGCCGGAGGCCGCCGCGGTCGGCGCCCGAGCCAGCGGTCCGGACGACCCGCCGGACTCGCCGTCCGGCCGAGAGGGCCCGCGCGATGCCGGGATGACGCCGCGATGTCCCACTCCCGCCACCAGCGGAAGGGCCGGCGGGACTCCACCCGACCCGGCGACGCCCGATCGGCGACGGCGTCCCATTCGGCCATTGATCGGGATGCAGCACGGACACCCGCCACCACCACCTGACATCACGGAGCGTGTTCGCTTGAATTGCCTCTGTTGCATCGGCGGTCGTCAGCTTATGCTCGCCCCTTGAGTGTGACGCAAGCCTCACTACAACAACTGGACGACACAGGACCTTGCATTTGTAGAAGATCCGTAACGGTGAATGCAGAAGCGCAATGAACGGCTCCGGATGTGCTGATCCGGGCGCGCTTCCGCATGCCCTGCGCCGGTGATCGGTCACCGCGTCGGGCGACCACGAGGAGGCTCGACGGTGCGCGGACGGCAGCTCAGACGAGCGGCAATCTGCCTGCTGGCGGTCGTGGCGGCGGTACCTGTCACCGCCTGCGCCAGCGGACGGGAAGTCGCCGAAAAGCCGATGGCGGCCCCCCAGGAAGGGCAACGAACCGATCCCGATGTCGAACGGCAGGCCGCCGAAAAGGCCGCGCTGGCCGCGTACTCCGGTTATCTCGCGGCTTCCCGTACGGCGAGCGTACGCAGTGATCCGCGCGCGCCGGAACTGTCCCGTTTCCTCGCTGATCCACTTCTCACCCGGGTCCGGTTGTCCATTCACGAGGCCAAGGAGCACGGCGCCATGCGTACCGGGACTGTGAAGTCCGACCCGACCGTGACGGCGGTCAGCCTGGACGCGACCCCGGCCACCGTGGACATCCAGGACTGCCTGGACACGAGCGCCTACCGGCTGGTCTACGCCAGGGACAGGCGGGTGGTCCCGGGCAGCGGCGGCGGCAAACACCTCTCCACGGCCACCGCCACCCGCTATCCGGACGGCCGCTGGCTCATCAACACCGGCTCGACCCACCGGGACCAGCCGTGCTGACCCGAGCAGGAGGGGGTACGCCCGGCCGGGCCCTCGCCGGGATCGGGCTCGCGCTGCTGCTGGTGATCGGCGGCACCCTGCCGGCCACCGCCGCCCGACGCGCCGACCCGGGGGCCAGCTGCCCGCCCGACCAGCCCGACTGCAGCGTCTGGGACGACGAACCCGGCACTCCCGGCGGCGGTGGGGACAACGGTGGCGGCGGCGGGAACGACGACGGCGGTGGAGGCGGCGGGGTCTGCCAGTGGGACGGAAAGATGATCCCCTGCTACCACCCCGTGCTGGGCTGGTTCAACAACGGCGACGGCTGCTACTACAAGCTCGAGGAGCCGCAGCCGGCAAACACTCCCGAGGGCAAGCAGTGGTACCTGCTCACCTGCAACGGCGGTGCCCAGGGCAGCCAGCGCGAGGAACTGCGGGACGGTCCACCGGCCGGGTACGGCGCGCCACCCGACCCGGAGGAGCTGGCCCGCCGCGCCCTGGCGTCGATCAAGCTGCTGCCGGCCCGACTGCGCGTCGCGCCCCGCAAGGACGTCGGCCCCGGCCTGGTCGGTCTGCCGGTGTGGATGTGGGCGACCCCGAGCCCCAGCTACTTCGGCCCGTTGCGCGCGTCCGCGTCCGACCGTGGCCTGACCGTCTCCATCGAGGCGAAGGTCGACCGGATCGTCTGGGACATGGGCAACAAGAAGGACACGGTCACCTGCACCGGTCCCGGCACCCCGTACGACGCCAAGGGCAGTTACGCCGGCAGGCCCTCCCCGGACTGCGGCTTCGACAAGGGCTACCAGAAGGCCGGCACGTACCGGGTCGGCGCCACGACGCACTGGACGGTGCGCTGGTGGACCGACGACGGAAGCGCGAACGACGAGATTCAGGTGACCCGGACCAGCGGCACCGTTCCGATCCAGATCAACGAACTCCAGGTGGTCACCAGATGAGCCTCGCGACGCGCAACGGGACCGGATCGGTCGACGCGCCGGTCACCCCACCCAAGGTGGTCCGGCAGCGCCGGGTACGCCCCGGGCTGCTGGGTCTGGCCGTACTCCTGATCGCCCTGGGCGGGTTGGGTGCGGCGTTCGCGGTCACCTCGGTCCGCGCCACTGGCAGCTACCTGGCGGTGGCGCGGCCGGTGGAGGTCGGTCGGGAGATCGGCACCGCCGACCTGGTCACCGTGCAGGTCGCCGGAGGGCAGGGGCTGCGGCCGGTACCCGCCAGCCGGCTCGACGAGGTGGTCGGCAGGCGCGCCGCCGTGGCGCTGGTGCCGGGCACCCTGCTCACGCTGGCGCAGATCACCGACGATCCGCTGCTCGGGCCCGGCCAGCAGCAGATCGCGCTGGGCCTGAAGACCGCACAGGTGCCGGCCCGCAGACTGCACCCCGGGGACAAGGTCCTGCTGGTCAGCACCCCGGACAGCAACGCCAACGGAGAGTCGGCCGCCGCCGGCACCCGCTTCTCGGCAACCGTGATCGACGTGGTCAACCAGGCCAACGACGACCAGGTCGTCTACCTGGCGCTCACCACCAGGGACGTGCCCGCTGTGGTGGCGCTCGCCGCACAGAAGCGGCTCGCCGTCGTCCTGACCGAGGCGGCCTGAGCATGGCGATCGTCGCGCTGGTGTCCGCGAAGGGTTCGCCGGGCGTCACCACCTCGGCGCTTGCCTGCGCGTTGACCTGGCACCGCCGGCTGGTGCTCGCCGAGTGCGACCCGTCCGGCGGCTCGATCCTCGCCGGCTACCTGGGTGGCCAGTTGGACGGGCCACGCGGCCTCGGCGAGCTGGCCGTGGGTGAGCTGCGCGACGGCAACCTGGAGACCGCGTTCTGGTCCCAGCTCGTCGACCTGGACGCGCCGCGCCGCGAACGGCTGCTGCTGCCCGGGCTCGTCGACCCGACGCAGGCCGGCAGTGTCACACCGCTCTGGCAGCGCTTCGCCGACTATTTCAACGCCCTGGACCGCGGCACCCCCGGCTACGACGTCCTCGTCGACTGCGGCCGGCTGCACGTCGCCGGCCCGCCGTGGCCGCTGCTGCGCGCCGCCTCGGTGGTGCTGCTGGTGACCCGCGCCCACCTGCCCGACCTCTCCGGAACGCGGGCCGTCGTCACGGCGATCGAACGGGACTTCGCCGAGCACCGGGTGCCGCCGGGCACCCTGCGGCTGCTGCTGGTCGGTGACGGGCACGGCCGGGCGGAGATCAGCCGTACGTTGAAACTGCCTGTCATCGCCCGGCTGCCGCACGACCCGCGTACCGCAGGGGTGCTCCGCCTCGGTGGGACAGTGCGGTCCGCACGGCCGCTGCTGCGCGCGGCGGCCGCGTTGGAGGTGCCGATCGGCGCCCTGCTCGAACGCCGGCAGGCACGACTTGCCTGGCCCGTGCAGCAGGGGGTGCCGGATGCGGTTTGAGCCGGTCTCCGCCGACCCCCGCCGGCAGCCGCCGGGCGCCACCTCCACCGCGCCGCCGCTGCCCGCACCGAACGGCCGCCACCAGCACCAGTCCGTGTCGACGCCACCACAGGCGCGCACGGCCGGCCCCCGGACGCCGGAGCAGCCGTTGCGCCCCCGGATGGACTTCCAGGTCGTCCGGGAGCTGCGCCGGGAACTCACCGAACGGCTCACCCTCTGGCAGCGCGGCCGGGAGTTCACAGTCGACGAGGAGGACACCGAGCGGGCTCGGCTGGCCGTCACTGTCGTCTCCGAGTACGCCGACGCGGTCCGCCGGGCCGGCACCCCGATGGCCGCCGACGAGGAACGACTGCTGCTCGACCAGGTGACCGCCGAGCTGGTCGGCCTCGGCCGGCTACAGACCCTGCTGGTCGACGACACGATCGAGGAGGTGCACATCCTCGGCTGCGACCAGGTGCGCATCACCAGGCACGGCGGCGGGGTGGACTGGGCCGAGCCGATCGCCGACAGCGACGCCGAACTGGTGGAGATCCTCCAGGCGGCGGCCCGCCGGGCCGGCGCCACCGAGCGGTCCCTGTCGACCGTGAAGCCCACCCTCGACCTGCAACTGCCCGACGGCAGCCGGCTGGCCGCCGTGTTCCTGGTGAGCCACCGCCCGTACGCGGTCATCCGCAAGCACAACACGCTTGACGTGAGCCTCGACGATCTGGCCGGCGCCCGGGGTGATCTGGACGAGATGATCGACCCGCTGCTGCGTGACTTCCTGCGCGCGGCGATGCGCGCCGGGCTGAACATCATGGTCGCCGGGCTGGCCGGTGCCGGTAAGACCACGATCATCCGGGCGTTGATGAACGAGATCCCGCCCGACGAGCCGTACGTGCTGCTGGAGGAGAGCCGGGAACTGCTGCCGGCCCGCCGCCGCGAGCGGCACCGGGCGGTGATGAGCTTCGAGGCGCGCGAGGGGCACGGCGAACGCGGCTTCGACGGCCGCCCGGCCGGTGAGGTGACGATCGCCGACCTGATTCCGCTGTCGCTGCGGATGGGCGTGCTGCGGATCATCGTGGGTGAGGTGCGGTCCCGGGAGATCGTGCCGATGCTCCAGGCGATGACCACGAGCCGGGGTTCGATGTGCACCATCCACGCCCGTACGGCCGCCGGTGTGGGTGAACGGATCGTGGAGCTGGCGTTGGCGCACGGCCGCGAGATGACAGTCGACCAGGCCCGCCGGATGGCCGGCAACGCCCTCGACCTGATCGTCTACGTCACCGTCGAGGACGAGACGGCGATCGGCGGACGCAAGCACCGGTTCGTGTCGCACGTGGAGGAGGTGATCGGGGCCGGCGAGGCTGGCCGGATCACCACCACCACCGTCTTCGGCCCCGGCCCGGACGGTCGCGCGGTCCCCCGGCACCTGCCCGAGCGCGTCCGCGACCAGTTGTTGCGGGTGGGCTACGACGTCCGGCTGCTGACCCGGTGGATCGAGGCCGGTACGGGTGCCTGGCGTCGCGCCCGGCAGACCCGACTGGCCCGGCGGTGACGTGATGGGAAACAGCCTGGAGTTGGTCGCGGTGGTATCCGGCGCCGCGTGTGTGGCCGGGCTGCTGCTTGCCGTTGTGGCGTTGGTAGGCACCCGCCGGCCAGCCGGCCGGTCCCCGGGCGCCGGGCCGGGCCTGAGCCGGCTGTGGCGCGGCCCCGGCAGCACTCCCGCCGAGCAGCGCAGCTATCAGGCCCTCCTGGTCGCCGCGGTGATCGCCGGAGCGTTTGCCTTCCTGCTGACCGGGCTGCCGGTGGTGGGCCTGCTGGTGGCCGTGGCGGTGCCCGGCACGCCGTGGCTGTTCGGCGTGGGCAAGGCCGAGCAGCGGGCGATCGCCCGGATCGAGGCGGTCGGCGAGTGGACCCGCCGGCTCAAGGACGTCTCCAGCACCGGGCAGGGCCTCCAACAGTCGATCATCGGGACGATCGGCAGCGTTCCACCGGGCATCGAGGACGAGGTCCGGCTGCTCGCCGCCCGGCTCCAGGCCGGCTGGACGGCGCGTTCCGCGCTGCTCGCGTTCGCCGACGAGATCGGCGATCCGGTCTGCGACCAGGTGGTCGCGGCGCTGATCCTGCACCTCAGCGACCGGGGTGAACGGCTGGGCGACGTACTCGGTTCGATCGCCGGCGCGGCGGCGGCGGAGGTCGCGACCCGTCGGGAGATCGAGGCCAAACGGACCCAGCCACGGTTCGCGGTCCGCTTCCTCACCGGCATGACGCTTGCCACCCTGGCGTACGGGCTGATCAACACCGAGTACATCAAGCCGTACGGAACCCCTGTCGGCCAGGTGGTGATGGCCGCCCTCGGTGCCGCGTTCATCGCCCTGCTGGCCTGGGTGCGGTCGATGAGTCAGCCGCAGCGACCGGCGCGCTTCCTGCCCGCACCCGACCCGGACGAGGTGATCGCGTGATCGTCAACTGGCAGTTGGCCATCGCGGTGTGCGGCGGGTCGGCGATCGGGCTCGGCCTGTTCCTGGTGGTCCGGGAGTTGGTGCCGGCGACACCGGCGCTCGGCCCGGCGCTGCGTCGGCTGCACCAGCCTCCGGGCGTCGGGCGGATCCCGACCCCCGCGTCCCGCCGGCTGGAGTGGATGACCGGGCTGTCCCGCTGGTTGCGGCCGCCGCACCGGCAGCTCGCGCTGATCGGGCAGACCCCCGAGCAGTACGCGCTGTCGGTGCTGTTGTCGGCGCTGATCGGGCTCGCCCTGCCGACTCTGCTCGGGGTGGCGCTGCTGGCGTTCGGTGTCTCGTTTCCGCTCGCCGTACCGGTGCTCGGCAGTCTCGGCCTGGCGCTGATGGCCGGCCTGCTGGCCCACCGGTCGGTGCTGGCCAAGGCGGATGCCGCCCGCGACGAGTTCCGCCAGGCCGTGTGCACGTACCTGGATCTGGTGGCGTTGCAGCTGTCCGCCGCGCACGGGCCGGTGCAGTCGCTGGAGCGGGCGGCGGCGGTCTGCGACGGCTGGGTGTTCGACCGGCTCCAGGAGTCGTTGCGGATCGCCCAGATGCAGATGCACGCGCCCTGGGACGAGCTGCGCGACCTCGCCGACAAGATCGGCATCCCGGAGTTGGGCGACGTCGGCGCGATCATGCGTTCCTCCGGCAGCGAGGGCGCGCAGGTGCACGAGACCCTGCGCAGCCGGGCCGACTCGCTGCGCGACCAGATCCGCACCGACAACCTGGCCCGCGCCGAGGGGGTGACCAGTCGACTGGACATCCCTGGGGCGCTGCTCGTCTTCGTGCTACTCGGCTTCGTCGTCTATCCGTTCATCGCCCGTATCTGACCCCCGTCCGCACAAAGGAGTACGCCATGTCCATCCTCAGCTATCTGCACGTCGTGGTGACGACGCGCCTGGCCGAGCTGAGCCGTGACGGCGAGCGCGGCGACAGCCCGGTGCCGACCGCCGTGATCATCTTCGGTCTGGTCTTCGTCGCCACTGTCGTCACCGGCCTGGCCCTCGCCAGGGCCAACAACTGGATGACGAACATCCCGACCTTCTCGAACCCGACGGCCCCCTAGCGGCCACCGGATGTGCCACGCCGCGTTCCCGAGGTGGCGCCGGGCGGTCGTCACCGCTCGGCGTCGCTTCGCGGCCGGTGACCGGGAGCTGGGGGCCAACCCGGTGGAGCTGGCCGTGATGATGCCGGTCATCCTGGTGCTGCTCTTCGGCTCGATCCAGGTCGCGGCCGTCTTCCTGGCCCGCTCCACCGCCCTGAACGCCGCGCAGAGCGGCGTCAACGCCCAGCGGGTGCAGCAGGCGGAGGACGGCGCCGGGGTGGCACGCGCGACCCAGTTCCTCGGGAACGCGGGCGGCTGGCTCGTCGGCTGGGACACCCCCGGACCGACCTGTGTGATCACCGACGCGGACACCGAGGTGACCTGCACGGTCACGGGTCGGTCCCTGTCGGTCATTCCGGGTGTGGACTTCGCGGTGCAACAGACCGCCCACGGAACCGCGGAGAGGGTGACCCAGCCGTGAACCGTACCGCCGAGCGGGGCTCGGTCTCCATCGAGGTGGCGGTGCTCGCGCCCGCGTTCATCGCGCTGATGGTGCTGGCCGGGGTGGCCGGTCGCAGCGCGGTGGCGGCGGAGTCGCTCGAGACCGCCGCACACGACGCGGCGCGCGCCGCCTCGATCTCCCGGGACGCCGACACCGCCCGGACGGCCGCCGTGGAGGCCGCCCAGAAGCAGTTGGACTGGCACGGGCTGGCCTGCTCCAACACCCTCAACCCCACGTTCTCCGGCTCGGTGGCCGGCACCGCGACCAGCTTCGAGGACGCGTTCAGCAGCCCGGTCGGTGTGAACGCCACGGTGACCGTGCGGATCAGTTGCCTGGTGTCCTTCCAGGACGTGTCGCTGGACGTCCTCCCCGGGATGCCGACCGAGAACCTGATCACGGCGAGTTTCACGTCGCCGTTGGACCGGTACCGGAGCCGGAGGTGACCAGGCCAACCAGCGGGGACGACGGCCGGGTGAGCATCTTCCTGGCGGTGGCGATGCTCGGCGTACTGGCAATCGTGGGCCTCTCCTTCGACGGCGCCGGGCAGCTGCGCACCCTGCAACGCGCCGACAACCTGGCCGCGGAGGCGGCAAGGGCCGGCGGTCAGGCCATCGACCGGGCCACCGCGATCGAGGGCGGCCCGAAACGGATCGACCAGCCGGAGGCGATCGCGGCGGTCGCCACCTACCTCACCTCCGCCGACACCACCGGCCACACCGTGAGCTTCCCGCAGGTCGGTGGAGAAACCCTGATCCGGGTGACAGTCACTGTCACCTATCAGCGCTCGATGCTCGGGCTGCTCGGCTTCCCCCAGACGGTCACCGTCACCGGCGAAGCGACCGCGCGGGCCGTCACCGCAGGACCGTAGGAAGGGAGAGGCAGCCATGCCCGCACCGGGTGGTTCCGTCGTACGGCGCACCGGACGCATCCTCACCGGCGTCGGCGCGCTTGTCGTACTCTGCGCGTTGCTGGCCGGCGCGCCGATCGCGCTCATCGCCTTCGCCGGCAATCCACTGCCCGACCATCTGCCCACCATCAGCGAGGTGGGCACCGCGCTGACCAGCCGGGACGACGGTCAGCTCTTCCTGCGGGCACTTGCCCTGGCCGGCTGGTTCGGGTGGGCCACGTTCGCCTTCTCGGTGCTCGTCGAGTTGGGCGCGCAGACCCTGCGCCGACCCGCCCCGAAACTGCCAGGGATGAGCCGCCAGCAGAAGGCAGCCGCCGCGCTTGTCGGCTCGGTCGCGCTGATCCTCGCCGCCAGCCCGGCCGCTGCCAGCGCCGCCGCGGTCCACGCCGGCCCGGCGTACGCCCAGCCCGGCGCGCCGGCCGTCACCACCCTGGCCGCGCCGACAGGCGCGACGGCGCAACCCGACACGACGGCACCCGTGTACCGGGTGGCGCGGGGCGACTACCTGGGCGAGGTGGCCGAGCGGTACCTCGACGAGTTCGGCGACTACCGGAGACTCGCCAAACTGAACAAGCTCGACGACCCGGACAAGATCCGTCCTGGCCAACTGCTCCGGTTGCCCGCGGAGGCCACCGACCAGGGCAGACGGCCGCACGCCACGGGTCGGGTGGTGAGCCGACCCACAGCGCCGAAGCCGCCGTCGCCCCGCCCGGCGCCCGAGCGGACCGCACCGCGGCCGGTGGATCCCGCGCCATCCGGCGGTACGGAGTCGGCCGGTCAACCGCCGACGATGACAGTCGGCGCGGCACGGGCCGGAGCCACCGACCGGGTGAACCGACCGCTGGCGGTCTCCGCCGTACTGGCCGTGGCGAGCATCGTCGGCGCCCAGATCGGCGCGGTGCTCGGGTTGCGCCGCCGTCCGGCAACCGCCGGTGTGGCACCGCGCCTGGCGGCCCCGTCGAGGACCGCCGGGGGCCGCGCGGCCCGCAGCAGTGGCCGGACCAGCGCCGGGACGGCTCGTGCAAGCGGCGCTGCCTGGGCCGCCGGCCGGGCTGCGGCCCAGGAGTCCGCAGGTTCGCCGGACGGCGGGACGGCGCCCACCGGCGTGCCGGCTCGGATACGCAACGGAGACCGCGTGGGCGACGACAGCTCCGGCATGTTGTTCACCGGTGGGCACGGCATCGAAGACGTGCCGGACGGTCCGGATGTCGGCCGCCACAGGCGAAGCTGACCCCACGACGATCGGCCGGTCGGCGAGTTGCCCGAGAGTGACATACCTCTGAGTCATGGATATGACCTGGAGGTATATCGATTGTCGGCGACACCACCGGTCGCCGGAGGGCTGTGGTGCGCTCGGATGGTCAGGGCAGGCGGGTCTGGAGCACGCCGTTCTCGATCCGGGTGGGCAGGATCTGCTGGTCGTTGCCGGACGGACCCTGTACGACCTCGCCGCCGTTGAGCCGGAACGCGCTGCCGTGCCACGGGCAGACGACGCAGGCGTGGCCGTCGATCTCCTGCACGTCGCCCTCGCCGAGCGGCCCACTCTGGTGTGGGCAACGCTCAAGCATCACCGTGACCTCGTCGCCGTGGCGGTAGAGGATCACCGAGACGTCGTCCACCTCACGGGTGATCAGAGTGCGTTGCGGCAGGTCGGCCATGTCCGCCAGCGAGTGCCAGCCGTCGCTGATCCGGTGCAGCTCGGACACGCTCTGGTTGACCTGCGCGCCCTGCTTGTACGCCAGGTGACCGCCGATGTACGCGCCGAGGCTCACCGCGGAGAGGCCGAGGAAGCCGAGGGTACGGCCGACGCCGTGCCGCCCGGACAGCCGCGCGGCCAGCGAGCCCGCGTAGAGACCGACGCCCACCGTGTTCGCGGCGGCGTGCACCAGGCCGACCCGCCGCTGGTCGCGGGACAGGGCTGCCCAGTCGTTGAGCCCGGCGACGGCGGCCGGCACCGCGCTCACGGTGCCGAGGCCGACAAGGACGGTGGCGGGTCGGCGCTGCCCGGGCATGAGGTCCAGCACCGCGGCACTGATCCAGGCCCCCACCGGCACCTGCACCATGGCCGGGTGCAGCGGATGCCCGAGGGTCACCCCGTGCAGCAGGTCGCGCAGCCGGCGGGGCCGCAGCGTCCCCAGGACGATCTTCTGCAACCGGTCACCCGCGCGGTCCAGCCGGGAGTCCTGCTCAACTTTCGTCAAAAGTGCTCGCACGAGTACCGACTTCCCGGCGATCGCCGTCGCAAACCGGTCGCCAACGACAAACCTGCCCCGCCCACGCCGCCGATCCTGCGATTTCTGCTCCGATAATTCGGGGCACAAGACGCGAAACGCCTTCCGGAAGTGCAAGATCGACAGAGATTGTGGGGGTGGGGTGGGGCGGGCAGGATGGAGCGGTGAGCGTACGGGTGGAGCGGGTCGGGGCGGTCAGCACCATCGTTCTCGATCGGGCTGCGGCCCGGAACGCCGTGGACGGGCCGACCGCCCGGGCGCTGGCGGACGCCTTCCGGGCCTTCGACGCCGACCCGGACGCGGCGGTGGCCGTGCTCTGGGGTGCGGGCGGCACGTTCTGCGCCGGTGCCGACCTCAAGGCGATCGGCACACCGAGCGGCAATCGCGTCGAGCCCGAGGGGGACGGACCGATGGGTCCGACCCGGATGACGCTGAGCAAACCGGTGATCGCAGCGATCTCCGGGTACGCGGTGGCCGGCGGGCTGGAGCTGGCGCTCTGGTGTGACCTGCGGGTCGCCGAGTCCGACGCGACGCTCGGGGTGTTCTGCCGCCGCTGGGGCGTACCCCTGATCGACGGTGGCACTGTCCGGCTGCCCCGGCTGATCGGCGAGAGCCGCGCCATGGACCTGATCCTCACCGGCCGTGCCGTGCCGGCGGACGAGGCGTACTCGATGGGGTTGGTCAACCGGTTGGTGCCGCCCGGCCAGGCGCGGGCCGCGGCCGAGGAGTTGGCGGCGGCGATCGCCAGGCATCCGCAGACCTGCCTGCGCAACGACCGGGCGGCTGTCCTGGCCGGCGCCGGCCGGCCCGAGCCGGAAGCCATGGCGACCGAGTTGGCGTACGGGATGGAGTCGCTGGCCACCGACGCGGCGCCTGGCGCGGCCCGGTTCGTCGCGGGCGAGGGCCGGCACGGCACGACGCCGCCGGGAGGATCGGGCCTCCCGACGGCGTCGGCTACCGGGTGAGTCAGTTGCGGTTGATGGTGAATGTCGACGTGGTGTTCTGGATGTCCACCGCGTTGTTGCTCAGCCGGAGGTTGTTGAAGGTGACCGACCCGACGGCCGGCCCCTGCCCGGTCTCCGGCATCGGGTTCGCCCAGATGGCGAAGCCGGACTTCGCGTCGTAGGCGTCACCGCTCTTGCGCGCCCCGCTGATGGAGATGTTCGTGAACACCGTGTCGGTGATCGGGAATTGCGGCTGCCCGTTGAGGTAGTTGGTCTGGAACATGATGCCGCTGTAGGTCGGGTCGACGATGTCGACGTCGCTGACCCGGATGCCCTGGAACACCTTCGAGGCGGAGAAGACCCAGATTGCCGGGAAGGTCTGCGCGCCCCAGAAGTGCCCACCGGCACGCACGATCGAGATGTTCTCGAACCGGGTGGGCGGGCTCGCGCCGAAGCCGTTCATCGGGTAGCCGAAGTCGAGCGAGCTGATGGTGATGCCGGAGTAGACGAGCGTGTCCGCGATGTAGATGTTGCGGAACGTGTTGCCGTAGCCGCCGTACACGGCAACACCGGCGGCCCGCCAGGTGAGCGTCGACGTCAGGTTCTCGTAGACGTTGTCCCGCATGTCGGCGCCGCCCGCGTCGATCGCCGAGAACAGCGCGAAGCTGTCGTCGCCGGTGGCCCGGGCGTCGTTGTTGCTGACCAGGTTGTTGGTACTCCCGTTTGTCATGTTGATGCCGTCGGCGAACATGTTGCGGATCCGGGAGTTCTTGATCGTCATGTAGTCGGTGTTCGCGCCCCAGTACAGGCACACCATGTGCTCGTTCCAGATGTTGTCGATCACGATGTTCGACACGTTGGCGAAGTCGAACACCTTGCCCGGACCGTCGATCCGCGAGGTGTAGTTACCGAAGTAGGCGAAGTTCTTGAAGGACGAGTTCGCCGCCGAGTTCTCGGCCCGGAAGCCGATGTCGGTGTTGTCCTGGCCCGCCGGGGCGTTGAACCGGGTGTACCAGGGGCCGGCGCCGGTCACCTGGACCGCCTTGCCGTACACCTGGAACTTCGACGAGGTGGAGTAGTTGCCGGCCGGCAGGTACACGCCGATGAGGTTGCCTGTGGTGTCCATCCGCACCCGGTCCAGGGCGTTCTGCACGTCCTGGTGGGTGAAGCCGCTCGGCGTGGTGTAGCGCGTCGGGTCCGGGTTGGCGATCGGCGCCACCTGCTCGGTGTTGATGAAGTCGATGGCGTACGTGGTGGTGTTGGCCGGGTCCTTCTGGAGGCGGATCTTGCTGCCGGCCGGGACTGTCGAGTTGAGCATGACGTTTGCTTCGTCGTAGATGTGCCGGGGCCCTCCCGCGCTCGGCGAGTTGCCCGGGCTGGTCTCGTTGCCGTACAGCCAGGCGTAGCGGGACGTCAGGTCGATGGCCTTGTGGAACGTGCCGTTGACGTAGACGTTGAGCGTCGAGTTGATCCCGCCGCCGCCCGGGGCGTCCGGGATGGAGAAGCGGGTGACAAGCGTGTTGGTGCTGGCCCTTGTGGTGAACTCGACGTAGCTGCCTGTCGAGTTGAGGGTCACCGCCCGCCGACCGGACGCCTCGCCGGCCAGGTCGCCGACCTCCCGGTTCGGCCCGACGACGCTGGCGCCGCCGCCGACCACGCCGTCCTCGGCCTCGTACATGTCGTACGGCATGTTGGCGCCGCGCCCGACGAAGAGCGGCCGGTCGCTCGTGTTGTTCGCCTGCTTGACGGGCAGCTCGTTGGCGTCGGTGGCGAGCACCACCCGGACCGTGTACTTGCCGTTCGCGGCGGTCCAGGTGCCCAGGTTGACCGGGCCGACAGTCGCACCGGCGTTGATCACGCCGGAGTACGAGCCGGTCAGCGTACGGACCACGGTGCCGGACTCGTTGAGCACGGTCAGGGTGATGCCGTGCGCGCCGGACGCGGACGCCTGGTTGCCGGCGTTGCGGATCGACACGGAGAAGGTGACCGTGTTGCCGGCCGACGGGTTGCCAGGTGACCAGCCGACCGCTGAGGCGACCAGGTCGGAGCTGGCGACCGCGCTGACCACCAGCGGGCTCGGGTTCGTGTAGCTGTTGTTCGTGTCGTCCTGCTCGACGACCGTGTTCGACTCGTCGACCTTCGCGCTGAGCGGGTAGCTGCCCGCGTCCCGGCTGCCGATGCTGGCGGTGACGGTGGTCGAGGCGCCGGCCGCGAGGGCACCGACGGACGCGGTGCCGACCCGGGTGGAGCCCAGGTAGAAGTTGACGTTCGTCGCGCCGGAGGCGGCCGAGCCGGCGTTGCGGACGGTCGCGGAGAGGGTGATGCTGCTGGTCTCCACGGGCGCGGACGGGCTGAACGACATGCCGGTCACGGTCAGGTCCGGGTTCGGCGCGGGGGTGCCGAAGACCTGGAACTCGGCCACCTGCCCGGCCGGAGCGCCGGTGTTCGAGGCGATCGAGAGCCGTACGTCGGCCGCCGCGCCGGAGACCGGGATGGTCACCGTGTTGCCGCTGCCCGGGTTGAATGTGTAGTTCGCCGCGCCTACCAGTGTGGTGAACGTCGACGAACCCTGGTCCCGGCCCTGGACTGTGATGTTCTGGGTACGCGTGCCCCAGGCCGAGTCCGGGTTGAGCTTCAGCACGATCTGGCTGAGGCTGGCGTTCGCGCCGAGCTGCACGGTGAGTGTGCTCGGGTTGCCGTTGCCCTCCCAGTAGGTGGCCACGTTGTTGTCGTTGGCGTTGGTCGCCACGAACGTGTGCACGTACCCGGAGGCGGTGATCGGCTTGCCGACCGCCAGGTTGGTGCCGGTCGGCGGGGTGCCGGTGCCGGTCCGGGTCACCGTGTTGCTGTTCGCCGACTGGTTGCCGGCCGCGTCCTTGGCCCGGACGTAGTACGAGACAGTGGCGCTGTCGGGCTGACTGTCGGTGTACGTAGGCGTCGAGCCGCTGACGCTTCCGCGCAGTGCGCCGTTGGCGTACACGTCGTAGCCGGTCACCCCGACGTTGTCGGTGGACGCCGACCAGGTGAGCCGGATTTGCCCGCTGGCGGGTTGGGTGTAGGCCAGGTTGCCGGGGACGCTCGGCGCCTGGGTGTCCGTGCTGCCGCTGGCGCCGTACACCTCGACCTCGGAGAACTGCGCGGCCGGCCAGCCGGTGTTGCCGGTGACCTGCACGCGTACGTAGCGGGTGCTGGCGGCGGTGAAGCTGACGGTGGCGGTGTTGCCGCTGGCCGGGTTGAAGGTGTAGCCGGCGGACGCCTTCAGGGTGGTGAAGGTCGAGCCGTTCGTGGAGCCGAGCACCGACAGCGTCTGCGTACGGGTCTGCCAGTCCGACGCGGGCGGCAGCTTGAGCACCACCCGGTCCACGTTTACCGTGGCGCCCAGGTCGGCCTGGATCCACTGCGGGAAGGCGTTGTTGGCGCTCTCCCAGTAGGTCGACGCGTTGCCGTCGTTGGCGTTGCCCGCCACGTAGTTCTGGTTGTAGCTGCTGGCGGTCATGGTGGCGGAGACCCCGGCGAGCAGGGCCATCCGGGTCGCGGACGCGTCGACCGCGGGTGCGGCGCCGGCCGTGGGGGTGACGACCGGGGCTGCGGCGAGGAGCAGGCCGGCGAGCGCACCGGCGAGCATCCGGCGGTTGGTTCGGGGCGCTCCGCTGGGCGGGGTCCCTCGTCTGGTGAAGGTTCTGGACATGGGGTCGCTACACCTCTTTCGGGGGTGGGGTGTGGTGCGTTGCCCGGTGACGGGTGCACGGGTACGCCCGTCGTGCCGCGACAGGTGGGGGACGGGTTGGGGGACGGAACTGTGGCCGGCCCGGGGCCGCGCTGCACCCGGGTGACCGGACCGGTCGGCCCCCGCCCCGGCTGGGCGGGGGCCACCGGGCTAGCTGGAATAGACCTCGAACTCGCTGAGCTGGCCGGCCGGCCAGCCGCTGTTGCCGGTGACTGTCAGCCGCAGGTAGCGCTGGCTGCTCGCCGTGAATGTCACAGTGACGGTGTTGCCGCTGGCCGGGTTGAAGGTGTAGCCGGCGGACGCCTTCACTGTGGTGAACGACGAGCCGTCTGCGGAGCCAAGCACCGACAGCGTCTGGGTGCGCGTCTGCCAGGCCGAGGACGGTGGCAGCTTCAGCACGATCCGGGACACCGTTCGGGCGGTGCCCAGGTCCACTGTCACCGACTGCGGGAACGCGTTGTTGGCGCTCTCCCAGTAGGTGTTCGGGTTGCCGTCCACCGCGTTGGTAGCGGCGTACACGTCGGAGTGGCTGGTCTCGGTGACAGGGCGTCCGGCCGCCAGGTTGCCGGTGGGCGGCGGGGTGGTCGGCGGCGGAGTAATCGGGGGTGGGGTGGTGGACGTGCCTCCGTACACCTCGACCTCGGAGAGCTGCGCGGCAGGCCAGCCGGTGTTGCCGGTGACGGTGACCCGGACGTAGCGGCGGTCACCGGCGGGCAGCCCGATCGATACCGTGTTGCCCGCGCCGGGGTCGAAGACCCGCCCGGCGGACGACGCCAGGGTGGCGTACGACGAGCCGTCCGTGGAGCCGAGCACCGACAGCGTCTCGGTGCGTTGTTCCCATCCGGCGGGCAGCTTGAGCACCACCCGGTCGACCGACCGGGTCGCGCCCAGGTCGACGGTGACCGACTGGGGGAAGGCGTTGTTGGCGCTCTCCCAGTAGCTGGCCGCGTTGCCGTCCACCACGTTGGCACCCGTGTAGCTCTGGTTGGTGCTGGTCGCGGTCACCGACCGACCCAGCGCCAGGTTCCCGCCGGTCGGCGGCGGAGTGGTGGGGGGTGGCGTGGTCGGGGGTGGCGTGGTGGGCGGGGGTGTGGTGGTCGGCGGCGGACTGGTCGGGCCGCCACCCCACTGCGGGGCCGGCCACGGGCCGCAGTACGGGGTCGGGGTGTACCAGCCGGAGTTGCCGGTGCCCTGGGTGATCTGGAAGCCACCGCCCACGCAGTTGTGGATCGGGTTGCTCTGCGCGATGTTGCTGGCCCGTACGTTCGTGAACGACACCTGGCTGGGTGCCTGCACCTGGAGCGCGTACGTGCCGGCGCCGTCGATCCGTACGTTGCTGAGGTTGATCCCGCTGGTCTGACCCTCGATCCAGTGCAGCGCGGCGTACGAGCTGTCCAGGATGTCGGTGTCGGTGATGTTGATCGTGGGGTTCTGGAACGCCTCGTTGAGGGCGGAGAACCAGATCGCGCCGACGCCGAAGTTCCAGTTGTAGTCCGAGTTGCCGTTGCGGATCAGGGTGTTCCTGGCGATCGTCCAGGTGCCCTGGACTCCGGTGGCGCCCTGCACGCCGGGATAGCGGTTGGCGACGTGGATGCCGCCGCCGTTGGTGAGCGAGTCGGCGGTCACGTTGTCGGTGATCTTGATGTCCCGACCGCCGTAGCTGACCAGGTGGTTCGCCAGCAGCGTCACGCCGATCGTGTTGTGGGTGAAGGAGTTGTTGACGTTCGGCACGTTCTGCGCCCACATCGCCAGCGCGTCGTCGCCCGTGTTGCGGACGAACGTGTTCGTCACCGTCGAGTTGGTCACGCCGGTGTGGAAGTTCACCCCGTCCGCGGTCTGGTCCAGGATCCGGCTGTTGCGGATGGTGAAGTTGTCCATCGGGCCGTCCATCCACGCCCCGACCTTGGTGTTCTCCAGCCAGAGGTTGTCCACCACCGAGTTGGACATCGCCCCACCGAGGGCGTTGACCTGGTCGTCGTCCATCCGTTCCCGGATGTCCCCGATGATGGCGAAGTCCCGCAGCGTGACGTTGCGGCTCGGCCCGCCGGCCTCGTGCTGCCGGATCTCGCCTGTGTACCCGCCGCCGGGGACGTACTTGCCGTAGACGCCTGCCGCGCGTTTGCGGTCGGTGGGGTGCCGCCCGCCGAGCACCGAATACCACGGCCCCGCGCCGCGCAGGGTCACCCCGTCGACCACCACGTGGTCCCAGAGGGTGAAGGTGCCGGCGGGGATCCAGACGGCCCTGCCCTGGGCCTTCCCGGCGTCGACAGCCGCCTGGAACTTCGCTGTCGAGTCGGTCGCGCCGCTCGGGTCGGCACCGAAGTCGGTGACCACGTCGAGCACGCCTGCGGGCTTGGCGATCGGTGTGACCAGCTCGAAGTCGGCCAGGTCGATGGTGAAGGTCGGCGACTGGGCGGTCGACGCGACCTGGAGACGGATCTTGGTGCCGGCCGGGTAGGTGCTGCCGAACAACGCCCGCGTCTCGTCGTAGAAGTGGTGCGGGTTGGTGTCACCCGGGTTGTTGTTGAACGGGTAACCGCCGTAGTACCAGCCGTACCTCGACGTCACCGGGACCGACTTGAGCACTGTCCCGTTGGCCCGCAGGTCGATGGCGGCGTCCCGGCCGCTGCCGGACGGGCTGTCCGGGATGCTGAGCCGGAAGGTGACCGCGTTCGCCGGGGCGGTGAGGGTGAACTCGACGTACTCGCCGACGGCGTCGAGGGTGACCGCCTCCCGACCGGACGCCTCCGACGGCAGCGTGCCGTAGCGGCGGTCCGGGCCGATCTTCGTGCCGTTGTGCGCTGCCTTCTCCGCCTCCTGCTCGACGAACGGGACTGTCGCGCCGCGGCCCGGAATGTCGAAGGGGGACAACCCGGCCGCCGAGGCCGGGGTGGCGGTGCCGGTGACCGCGAGGACGGTCACCGATGTCGCGGCGAGCAGGGTGGCGGCGATGGCGGCCAACCCTGCCCGGGTCGGGTGTCGAAGGTGGTGCGGGGTGCCGGTGGTGTGGTTGGCCATGAGCTGCGCTCTCCCTTTCGTCAGGCAGGCCAGATCCCCCCGTGTCGGTGCGGCGTGGCGCGTTCCCCCTGGGTCCTCCTCTCTTCGGGTGGTGGTGCCGGCGGTCGGGACGGGACCGCCGGCACCACGGCTGTGGGTCAGGTCCGGGTGGCGCCGTCCGCCGCTGGCAGATCGGCGGTACGCAGCCAGACGGCCGTGTCCGACGGCAGCAGCCCGTCGTCGAGCGGCCCGCTGGCCAGCAGCAACCGCGCGTCGGCGGGTATCGCCACCGGCGCGTCGGAGAGGTTGACCAGGCAGCGGAAGCCCTCGCCCCTACTGAACGCGAGCACCCCGTCCGGGGCGGGCAGCCAGGTCAGCGCGCCATCGCCGAGGGCCGGTTCGGCCCGGCGGATCGCGATGGCCGCCCGGTACAGCTCAAGCATCGAGGCGGCGTCGCCGGTCTGCGCCCGTGCCGTGCGGTCCTTCCAGTCGGCGGGTTGGGGCAGCCACGGCGCGGGCGAACCCTCGGGGCTGAACCCGAACGGCGGCTCGTCGCCGGTCCACGGCAGCGGTACGCGGCAGCCGTCGCGGCCGGGGTCGACGCGGCCGGAGCGTTCCCACATCGGGTCCTGGCGCATCGCGTACGGGATGTCCTCGACCTCGTATAGGCCCAGCTCCTCGCCCTGGTAGACGTAGGCGGCGCCGGGCAGCGACAGCGACAGCAACGCGGCGGCGCGGGCCCGGCGGGTGCCCAGTTCCAGGTCGGTGGGGATCCCCTCGCGCTTCGCGGCGAAGCTGAACGTCGTGTCGGCCCGGCCGTAGCGGGTGACGTGCCGGGTGACGTCGTGGTTGGAGAGCACCCAGGTGGCCGGCGCGCCGACAGGCGCGTGGGCGCTCAGCGTCCCGTCGATGCTCTCGCGCAGCGCCGAGGCGTCCCAGGCGCAGCCGAGGAAGTCGAAGTTGAACGCCGCGTGCAGCTCGTCCGGGCGCAGGTAGTTGGCGAACCGCTGCCGGTCCGGGAGCCACACCTCACCGATCAGGGCCCGGTCCGCGTACTCGTCGGCCACCCGCCGCCAGCCCCGGTAGATGTCGTGCACCCCGTCGAGGTCGTGGAACGGGTGCGGCCGGTCCGGCAGGACCTCGGGCAGCGTCCCGTCCTTGACGAGCAGACCTGCCGAGTCGATCCGGATGCCGTCGACGCCCCGGTCGAACCAGAACCGCAGGATGTCCTCGAATTCGGCGCGTACCCGTGGGTGGTCCCAGTTGAAGTCCGGCTGCTGGGGCGCGAACAGGTGCAGGTACCAGTCACCGGGCGTGCCGTCCGGGTTGGTGGTCCGGGTCCAGGTCTCGCCACCGAACTCGCCGATCCAGTCGGTGGGCCGCTGGTCGCCGTTCGGGCCTCGGCCGGGCCGGAACCAGAACAGGTCCCGCTCGGGCGCACCCGGGCCGCCGGCGAGCGCCGCCTGGAACCACGGGTGCGCGTCGGAGCAGTGGTTGGGGACGACGTCGACGATGGTCCGGATGCCGAGCGCGTGGGCTTCCGCGATCAGTGCCTCCGCCTCGCCCAGGGTGCCGAAGACCGGGTCGATGTCGCGGTAGTCGGACACGTCGTAGCCGGCGTCGGCCATCGGCGACGGATACCAGGGACTGAACCAGATGGCGTCGACGCCAAGCGCGGCCAGGTGATCCAGCCGGGACCGGATCCCGGCTATGTCCCCGATTCCGTCGCCGTTTCCGTCGGCGAAGCTACGCGGATACACCTGGTAGATAACCGCTCCACGCCACCACGGACCACTGTCTGCTGTGGACACGAGCACCTGCTTTCTGGATCAGTACGTCGGCGGTTTCGCCGGACCTGGATATGTGTCGGGCGAACTGTCGTTGTTCACCGCGGGAGGCGCGCTGCTGGCTACCCCTTGATGCTGCCCGCGGTCAGGCCGGACATGATGTTCCGTTGGAAGATCAGGAAGATGATGACCGTCGGGATGGCGGCGATGACCGACGCGGCGATCACCACGTTCATCGGCGTGCCACCGGCGAAGGTGTAGATGCCCACGCTCACCGTCCGGGTCTCCGGCGAGGGCATGACCAGCTTCGGCCAGAGGAAGTCCTTCCAGACCGCCGTGACGGCGAAGATGGAGACCACGCCGAGGATGGGACGCGACAGCGGCAGGATGATCGACCACAGCGTGCGCAGCGACGACGCCCCGTCGATGAGGGCGGCCGCCATCAACTCCTCCGGAATCGAGTCGAAGAACCGCTTCAACAGGAAGATGTTGAACCCGTTGGCCACAAGCGGCAGCCAGATGGCGAACGGCGAGTCGAGCAGGTTGATGTGCAGGATCGGCAGGTCGAGCACTGTCACGTACTGCGGGACGATGAGCACCATCGCCGGGATCATCAGCGTGGCCAGCATGAGGCCGAGGATCACGTTGCCGAAGATCGGCCGAAGCTTGGACAGGGAGTAGGCCGCCGCGCTGTCGAGCACGAGTTGGAACAGCACCGCGCCCATCGCGTAGTAGAAGGTGTTGAACAGCAGCTTGGCGAGCGCCAGATTGTTCCAGGCGTCGATGTAGTTCTGCGGCTGCGGATCCTTGGGGAACAACGACGGTGGCGTCTGCGCGATCTCCTGGCCGGACTTGAGCGCGCCGGTGACCATCCAGTAGAGCGGCCCGAGGAAGACAAGCGTGAAGCCCACGACGACGACGGTGAGCAGCGTCCAGTAGATGACCTTGCCGCGCCCCCGGCTGATCTGCGTGTGCGAGATGAGGGTCCGGGTTCCGGAATCCTGTGCCATTGCCCGCCCCGTCCTAGTCCTGTTTCGCAGTGAGCCGCACGTAGACGGCGGAGAAGCCGGCCAGCACCACCAGCATGATCACACCGAGCGCCGCGGCGCCGTTGAGATCGTTCTGGAAGAAACCGTGCTGGTAGATGAGGTACGCCACGGACGTCGCGGAGTCCTCAGCGCCCGCGCCGTTGGCGAGGATCAGCGGCTCGATGAAGAGCTGCATCGTGGCGACGATCTGCAACATCGCCAGCAGCGCGAGGATCAGCCGGGTCTGCGGGATCGTCACGTGGCGGATGCGCCGCCAGATCCCGGCGCCGTCGAGTTCGGCGGCCTCGTACAACTCGCCCGGGATGTTCTGCAGGGACGCCAGGTAGATCAGCACGGCGCCACCCATGTTCATCCAGGTGGACGCGATCACCATGGCCGGCATCGTCATCTCGGGCGACTGCATCCACTGCGACGTGGGCAGGTGCAGCGCCTTGAGGATCGCGTTGAAGAGCCCCGCCTCACTGGGGTCGTACGCGTAGAACTTGAACAGGAACAGCGCCGAGGCGGGCGGCAGCATCACCGGCAGGTAGACCAGGATCCGCAGGTACCCCTTGGCGTGGCGGAACTCGTTGAGCAGGATCGCCACGAAGAACGGCACCGCGTACCCGAGGACGAGCGCCAGCACCGTGAAGTAGAAGGTGTTCTTCCAGGCGGGCCAGAAGCTGGGGTCGGCGATGATGCGGGTGTAGTTGTCCCAGCCCACCCAGGTGGTTTCGCCGCGCCGGGTGCGCTGGAAGCTCATCACGATGCCGCGCACCATCGGGTACCAGGAGAAGACGACGAAGCAGAGCACCGCGCCGATCAGGAACGCGTGACCCGTGAGGTTGTCCCGTACCTTGCGGCCGAGGCTCGTGCGCTGCGGCCCCGACGGGTACGGCGACGGCGGACGGCCCGCTTTCCGAGGGATCTGCGGGACGGTGGTGATCGCCAAGGCAACTCTCCTGGGTGAGTCGGTGCGGCGTGGACGGTGTGGGGGCCGGATCGGCGTGCCGGCCCCCACACGATCGGTCAGCTCTCCGCGGCGAGGAGCTGGTTGACCTTCTCCTCGGCGGTCTTGAGCAGCGCGTCGATGTTGGCGTTCGGGTTCGTCAGCACCCCGGACATCGCGGCGTCGAGCACCGCGTAGATCGCCTGCGCGTTGCGCGGCTCACCCTTGATCGGCACCGGGGTCGCCTCGAAGAGGGCGAAGTTGGCGGTGTCGACGTTCGCGTTCGCCTTGCGCAGCTCCAGCTCCTGCTTCTGCGCCTCGCTGCCGTTGGCGAAGAGCAGCGGCTGGGGCAGACCCACCGGGTAGTTCTGCGGCTTGGCCCGGACGTAGTCGAACTGGCCCTTGCCCGGGGTCAGCTTCTGGTACGCGATCCACTTCATGCCGGCCTTGACCTGCTCCGGGGTGAGGTCCTTCTTGAAGAAGTAGCCCTCGCCGCCACCGAGCGTCCCCTTGGCCGGACCGTCCTGGCCGGGAAGCGGGCTCATCGCCCAGTCCTGGAACTTGCCCTGGAACTGGCTGACGATCGCCTGGGTGGCGTCCGGCGCGCCGATGAACATGCCGACCTTGCCCGCGCCGGCGTTCGTCAGCAGGTCACCCCACTGGAGGAGCTGACGGGAGCCCATGCTGTTGTCGCCGTACCGCATGTCCTTGAGGTTCTGCAGGACCTGCTTGCCCGTGGCGTTGTTGAAGTCGGCCTTCTTGCCGTCCTCGGTCAGCACCCGCCCGCCCTGCGAGTAGAGCAGCGAGGTGAAGTGCCAGCCGCCGGTGTTGCCGGCGCTGTACTCCGAGTACCCGGCGATGCCGTTGCCCAGCGCGGAGATCTTCTTGGCGGCGACCCGGACGTCGGCCCAGGTCTTCGGCGGGTTGTTGACGTCGAGCCCGGCCTGCTGGAACAGGACCTTGTTGTAGACCAGGCCCATCGAGTAGTTCTTCACCGGGACGGCGTAGAGCTTGCCGCCGTCGGTGAAGACCTCCTTGAGCGCCGGGTCGACGCTGTCCCAGGTGGGGATGTTGTCCTTGTTGGCGTACTGGGTGATGTCCATCGCCTGGCCGGAGTCGAGCACCTGCTGGACGTCGGTCATGTACCCGTAGAAGACGTCGGTCACGGTGCCACCGGCGAGGCGGGCGGTGAAGTCCGGCGGGTTGTTGCACTGCTCGCCGACGCTGACGCTCTTGATGACGATGTCCGGGTTCAGCCGCTGGAACTCGGCGACGTCGTCGTTCCAGTTCTTCAACAGCTCTTTCTGGGCGCCGACCGGCTGGCAGTCGACGGTGATGGTGACCTTGCCGCCGGCGGTCGAGCCCTTGTCGTCGCTCTTCGTGGAGCACGCCGTGAGGCTGAACCCCAGGCCGGCCACGAGCGCCAGCGCCGCAGCCTTTCGGTATTGCGGTACGGACATCTGTCCATCCCTTCGGGAACGGGTGTCTCCAAGGTTTCGCTGATCTGCGGTGATGCGACCTGACGCCCTGTAGCTGCGCCGGAGCCAGGTGTGAGTGGAGTCACTGTAACGAGGCCGACTCATTTCAGCAAGGTGTCGACCTGGTGTTGAAAGGACGCGACTTCGTTACGACAGATGTCGACAGACTCTGCGTTTGCATCGGGTTTGGTCCGTTTTGGACGACAAAAAGGCCGCCGACCGCGGGAAGCGGTCGACGGCCCGGAGCGCGTCGTGCGGGTGCGGCCTAGCGGCCGGGTGCGGGAGCGGTGGAGCCACGCACCACGAGCTCCGGCTCGAACAGCAGCTCGTCGTGCAGCACGCCGGCACCCTCGATCTGGGTGACAAGCAGATCCACAGCGGCCTGCCCCATCGTCTCGATCGGCTGCCGCACGGTGGTCAGCGGCGGGTCGGTGCAGGTCATGAACGCGGAGTCGTCGAAGCCCACCACCGACACGTCGGTGGGCACCGTACGACCCAGCCGGCGGGCCGCGCGGATCGTGCCCAACGCCAGGACGTCGCTGGCACAGATGATGCCGGTGACGCCCCGCTCGACAAGCTTCGTCGCGGCGACCCGCGCCCCCTCCATCGAGAAGCTGGAGCGCTCGACACACTCAGCGTCGGCCTCGTCCCAGCCGGCGGCCTGGACCATCGCGTCGAGTTTGCGCCGGGAAGGCACATGCCCCTCCGGGCCGAGCACCATCCCGATCCGCTCGTGCCCGAGCGAGCGCAGGTGCCCGTACGCCTGCTCGACGGCCACCGCGTCGTCGGTGGAGACGCGGGGGAAACCCAGCTCGTCCACACCCGCGTTCACCAACACCACCGGAAGACCCCTGTCGGTCAGCCGCCGGTAGTGGTCGTGCCGCGCGTCGGCGAGCGCGTACGAGCCACCCGCGAAGATCACGCCGGAGACCTGGTGGTCGAGGAGCATCTCCACGTAGTCCATCTCGGAGACACCGCCGATGGTCCGGGCGCAGAGAGCAGGGGTGTAGCCGCGCTGCGCGAGGGTCCCGGTGACGACCTCGGCCAACGCCGGGAAGATCGGGTTCTGCAACTCGGGCAGCACCAGCCCGACCAGCCGGGCGCGTTCGCCGCGCAGCTTGGTCGGCCGCTCGTAGCCGAGCACGTCGAGCGCGGTGAGCACCGCCGTCCGGGTCGTCTCGGAGACTCCGTCGCGGCCGTTGAGGACCCGGCTGACGGTGGCCTCGCTGACGCCCGCCTTCTTGGCAACTTCAGTCAGCCGCTTGGTCACGGGCGCAATGGTACGTCACCTGACTGAAAGAAATGAACAGCAATCCTGCCGGAATTTGCTGCCGATCTGCCGCGTCGAGCGCGGGTCACCGTCATCCCAGGTCGCGCAGAGCGTCCTCGATGGCCCTGTGGAACGTCGGATACGCGTAGATCATGTGCCTGAGCTGACTGATCGGCACCGCCGCGTGCACCGCCACCACAAACGCGGAGAGCACCTCACCACCGGCCGGGCCGACAGAGGTCGCGCCGATCAGCACGCCCTGGTCGGCGTCCGCGATCACCTTGATGAAACCCTCGTCGCCGACCTGGTGGATCCAGCCCCTGGTCGAGCTGCTCAGCTTCGTGTAGCCGACCTGCACATTGATGCCACGGTCACGGGCCTGCCGCTCGGTCAACCCCACCGCGCCGACCTCGGGATCGGTGAACGTCACCCGGGGCA
The DNA here is from genome assembly GCF_055587305.1 of Micromonospora sp. NPDC047521. Lineage (NCBI taxonomy): Bacteria > Bacillati > Actinomycetota > Actinomycetes > Micromonosporales > Micromonosporaceae > Micromonospora > Micromonospora sp. NPDC047521. Next base: position 354,731 of record NZ_JBVJGN010000002.1, read on the forward strand.
GCGCACGGTAGTCGGCGCGCGGCACACTGCCCGCCGATCCGCTCGACCCGCTGGCCGCCAGTGAACTGGACGCGCCCATCGCGCCGCCGACCACGCTCGCGGTGCCGCTGGCGTCCGGCCCCGCCGTCGCGAGCCGGGCGTGCGCCAGGACATCGGCGATGACGATCGCCGCCTGGTACATGGCGATGTGGGTGAAGGCGCCCTCACCTGTCACGTCACCGACCGCCCAGATGCCGTCGGTGACGTGCAGCCGGTCGTCCACCGGCAGGAAGCGCTGGCTGGCGTCCACCCCGACCGTGTCCAACCCCAGCTCGTCCAGGTGCGCGCGGCGTCCGGTCACCACAAGCAGTTGATCGGCGGTGAACTCCGCCCCGCCGGCGCCCCGCAGGGTGAACCGGCTCCCGTCGTGCTCGACCCGCTCGGCCCGTACCCCGGTGTGGATCTCCACGCCGTCGGCGCGCAGCGCCGCGGCGGCGACCTCGGACGCCTCCGGCTCCTCCAGGGCCAGCACCCGCTCCAGCGCCTCCACCACCGTGACCCGCACGCCGAAGCGGGCGAAGACCTGGGCCAGCTCCAGCCCGATGGCGCCGCCGCCCAGCACCAGCAGCGACGCCGGCAGCTGCTCGACCTCGATCGCCTGGTGGTTGGTCCAGTACGGGGTGTCGGCCAACCCGTCGATCGGCGGCACCGAGGGACGGGTCCCGGTGCCCAGCACGATGCCGTGGCGGGCCTGGAACACCTGGTCACCGACGCGGACCCGGCCCGGGCCGTCGATCCGGCCACTGCCCCTGACGAACCGGCCGCCCCGGTCGGTGAACCGGCGCACCGCCACCGTGTCGTCCCAGGTGTCGGTGGCCTCCTCACGGATGCGCTTGGCCACCGGCGCCCAGTCCGCCTGGACCTGCGCCGTCCCGGCCAGCCCGTCGACCCGGCGTGCCTCGGCGAGCGCGTTGGCCGCCCTGATCATCATCTTGCTCGGGATGCAGCCCCAGTACGGGCACTCCCCGCCGACCAGGTCCCGTTCGACACCGACGACGCTCAGGCCCGCCTCGGCGAGACGCCCGGCGACCTCCTCGCCGCCGACACCGAGCCCGACCACGACCACATCCACCAGCTCCGGTTCCGCCACCCTGACAGCATCCCCCAGCGGCATCAGCCCAACCACCAGGGTGGGACGAAAAGTCGACTCCGCAACAGACGCGACGGCCTACGGTTACCGCATGCACGCACGCTTCACCCCGGTTCGGGACTGCTTCCACGACCTGCTCGCGACCGGGCGCGAGAGCGGCGCGAGCCTCGCCGTCTGGTACGACGGGCAGCAGGTGATCGACCTCGTCGGTGGCTACCGCGACGTGCCGGGCGGTGCGCCGTGGCGACCGGACACGCTTGTCAACGTCTACTCGGTGGGCAAGCCGGTGGCCGCGCTCTGCCTGCTGCTGCTCGTCGACCGGGGACAGGTCGACCTCGACGCGCCCGTCGCGCAGTACTGGCCGGAGTTCCGCACCCCGGCCACCGTCCGTCAGGTGCTGTCGCACACCGCCGGGCTACCGGCCTTCCCGGTGCCCCGGCCGGCCGCCGCGATCGCCGACTGGGCGCTGCTCGCCGGGGACCTGGCAGTGGCCGATCCCGAGTGGACGCCGGGCTCGACGGCAGGCGAGCACGCGTGGACGTACGGGCATCTGGTGGGCGAGCTGGTCCGGCGGGTCGACGGCCGGCCGCTGAGCCGGTTCCTGGCCGACGAGATCGCCGACCGGTGGCGGCTCGATGTCGGTCTCGGACTGGCCGAGGCGGAGCAGCGGCGCTGCGCTGACCTGCGCTACGGCGACCCGCGCTGGCCGGTCCGCAAACTCGGCGAACCGGGCTCCCTGCGGGCACGGGCGCTTGGCAACCCGGCCGGCGGGCTGGACCTGGCGGTGCTGAACAGCCCGCTCTGGCGGGGAGCCGAGATGCCGGCCGTCAACCTGCACGCCACCGCGTCCGGCCTGGCCCGGCTCTACGCCGGCCTGCTCGCCGGCGGTGTCCTGGACGGCGTCCGGCTGATCGGTGCCGAACTCGTCGCCGAGGCGACCCGGGTCCAGTACGACGGACCTGACCTGGTGCTGGACCGGCAGGTCCGCTGGACCCTCGGCATGCAGTGGGAACCGGACGGCAGCTGGGGCATGGGTGGCATCGGCGGCAGCAGCGCGTGGGCCGACCCGGAGCGGGGGTACGCCTTCGCGTACACCACTGCCGTCCTCGCCGAACACGACCGCGTGGACGAGCTGGTCGAGGTGCTGCACTCCTGCCTCTGATCAGCGCAACCAGACCGGGTCGGCGCCGGGCACCGCGAGCGGTGGCGGGTAGTCCAGGGTGCGGCGCAGCTCGTCGGGAAGCCGCCACGGCTGGTGCACGGCCCTGCCCGGCACCCCCGCCAACTCCGGCACCCAGCGGCGTACGTAGTCGCCGGCCGGGTCGTACCGCTCGGCCTGCCGGACCGGGTTGAACCCCCGGTACGGCTTGGTGTCGTTGCCGGTGCCGGCGACCCACTGCCAGTTGCCCGAGTTGTTCGCCACGTCGCCGTCCAGCAACCATCTGAAGAAGACCACCACCCCGGCCCGCCAGTCCTGCCCGAGGTGCTTGGTCAGGTAGCCGGCCGTGATCAGCCGGGCCCGGTTGTGCATCCAGCCCTGGGCCCGCATCTGCCGCATCCCGGCGTCCACGATCGGCATGCCTGTGCGTCCCTCGGTCCACGCCGACAACGCGTCGTCGTCGTAGCGCCACCGCTCGGTGGCGCCCGAGCGGTACGCCCTGGTCGAGATCTCCGGGAAGGAGGCGGTGACCTGGTAGTAGAAGTCCCGCCAGCAGATCTGCCTGACGAACGGGCCGGCCCGGTCACCGGCACGGTTCGCCACCGCCAGCGGTGACACGCAGCCGAAACGCAGGTACGGGCTGAGCCGGGAGGTGTCGTCACCTGCCATGTCGTCGTGCTGGTCGCCGTACCGGTCGAGGTCGGGAAGCCAGTCGGTGAGCCGCTTACGGGCGACCCGTTCGCCACCGACGGCCGCCTCGGGTGACCCGCCGGGCGGCAGCGCCGGCAGGCGTCCCACGCGTACCCCGTCGGGAATCGTGATCCGGCGCGGCGCGGCCAGCTCCCCGCGCCATCGCGACGCCGCCCAGGCCCGGTGGTACGGACTGAACACCCGGTAGTGGTCCCCGCCGCCGCCCGGTCGCAGGGCGCCCGGCTCGACCACGGTCAGGCCGGGAAACAGCCGCAGGTGCAGGCGGTGCCGCTCGCACTCGGCGTGCAGCAGCCGCTCCCGCCGCCGGGCGTGGTGGCTCACGTCGGCGGAGAGCGCGACTGCTGTGGCGCCGACCTCGCCGGTGAGCCGGACCGTCTCGGCCACCGGGTCGCCGTGCCGTACCACCAGATCCCCGCCACGCTCGCGCAGCTCGGTACGCAGCTCGGCGAGCGCCTGGTGCAGGAACCGCGTGCGGTTGGCCGACAGGCCGGCCAGCGCCGGGTCGAGCACGTACAGCGGGACCACCCGCTCGAAGGCCGCACAGGTGGTCGCCAGCGCCGGGTGGTCGTACACCCGCAGGTCGCGGGTGAAGAGCACGACCGCGGTGCCTGCGGTCACCGGGCCGCCGGTTGGATCGTCGGCCCGGGGATGGAGACAGGCGTACCTGTCGACGTGAGCAGGGCGCGTGCGGCCACCGCCATCCGACGCCGCTGCGGCACCAGGGCCCGCCGGGTGAAGACGTCGTAGTCCTGCGCCGCCACCTCGTCGAGGATGCCGCCGTACAGCGCGTACGCGGTGCGCATGCAGGCCTGCGAGGCGGGCGCGAGCATGGTGATGCCTGGTGCGGCGGCGGCGTAGTGCGCCTGCGCGCGGGTCACCTCGTACTCGATCAGCTCGCGGATGCGCGGCGTGCCCCGTCCCTGGTCGCGGGCCTCGAGCAGGTCGTCCCGGGTGACACCGAACTTCGCCATGTCCTCGTCGGGCAGGTAGGTGCGGCCCCGGTCGAGATCCTCGGCGACGTCCCGGATGAAGTTGGTGAGCTGGAAGGCGAAGCCGAGCTGGCGGGCCGGCTCGCGGGCCGCCGCCGGGTCGGAGCTGCCCAGGATGGGCAGCATCATGGTGCCGATGACCGCCGCCGAGCCCTCCATGTAGTCGAGCAGGTGGTCGTAGGTCGGGTACGCGGTCACGGTCAGGTCCATCGCCATGCTCTTCAGAAACGACGCAAAGTCGTCCCGGTCGAGATCGAAGATGGCGATCGTGTGCAGCACCGCCGGCAGCAGCGGGTCGTCGACCGGCGCACCGTGCAGGCCGGCCACGAAACGGCTGGCCCAGTCGTCGAGCAGGGCGGCCCGCTCGGCCGGTGGCAGGTCCTCGGTCTGGTCGACGATCTCGTCCGCGTAGCGCGTGAAGCCGTAGAGCGCGTGCACATGTCGTCGTTTCCACGCGGGGAGCAGCCGGGTGGCGAGATAGTAGGTGCGGCCGTGGCGTTTGTGCAGCTCACGGCACCGGTCGTAGGCAGCGGTGAGATCTGTGTCCACCGGCCCTCCTCAAATATCGACGCACCAATCGACGCAACTCATCACCCTAGGGTACGCTCGCACACATGGCCAACGACGCAGTTGCGGACAACGCGCTCCGCATGGCGCCAACACGGCCCGGCGACGGGGACGATCCGGTCCGTGCCGTACTGGCCGCGTACACCAATGACCTGATCACCGCGGTGGACGACACACTCGCGACCTTCCTCACCACCGAGGTCGACACCCTCGACGAGATCGACGCAGGGATGGGCGGTTTCGCTGCCGCCGCCCGCGACGCCGTCCTCTCCGGAGGCAAGCGGATCCGGCCCACCTTCGCCTACTGGGGCTGGCGCGGCGCGGTAGGCGGCGGCGAGCCGCTGGCGCCGGTGCTGCCCGCGCTCGCCGCTCTCGAACTGCTGCACACCTTCGCGCTTGTCCACGACGACGTGATGGACGCCTCCACCACCCGGCGCGGCCGGCCCACCGCACACGTGGCGCTCGCCGAGCAGCACATCGCCGCCGGCCACCGGGGCGACCCCGGCCGGTTCGGCGAGGCGGTCGCCGTGCTCATCGGCGACCTCTGCATGGTCTGGGCCGACCGGCTCCTGGCGCAGGCCACTGTCGCGCCGGGCAGGCTGTTCGAGGTCCGCCGCTGCTACGACCAGATGCGCGTCGACACCGTCGCCGGGCAGTATCTCGACGTGCTCGGCGAGAACGACCCGACCAACTGGTCGGTCGAGCGGGCCCTGCGGGTGGCGCGCTACAAGACCGCCAGCTACACCGTGCAACGACCGCTGCTCTTCGGTGCCTGCCTGGCCGGGGTGCCCGCCGACGCGGCGCTCGCCGACGCGTACACCCGCTACGGCCTGGCCGTCGGCGAGGCGTTCCAGCTCCGCGACGACCTGCTCGGTGTCTACGGCGACCCGGCCGCCACCGGCAAGCCGGCCGGTGACGACCTGCGCACCGGCAAGCCGACCGCACTGCTCATGCTGGCCCGGCAGTTGGCCACGCCGGCGCAGCTCACGGCCCTGGAGCAGGCCCAGGCGGGGCCTGTCGAGCGGCTCGCCGAGCTGGTCGCCGAGACCGGCGCCGCGGCGCGGGTCGAGCGGATGATCGCCGAGCGGGTCGGAGACGCGCTCGCCGCGCTCGACGCCGCTCCGGTGGACCGGACGGCGCGGACCGCGCTTACCGGCCTGGCCACCGCCGCCACCAATCGGCGGGCCTGATGAGCGATTTTCCCAAGGAGGGGGTCACGTGCGGACGGTGACAGGACGGACGGACCGCGTGGTGGTCGTCGGCGCGGGGCTGGGCGGGCTCGCCTGCGCGCTGCACCTGGCCGGCAGCGGACGCCAGGTGACTGTGCTGGAACGTGAGCCGGTGCCCGGCGGGCGGGCCGGACGGCTCGCGGTGGACGGCTACGAGTTCGACACCGGCCCCACCGTGCTCACCATGCCCGACCTCATCGCCGAGGCGCTCGGCGCGGTCGGCGAGGAGCTGCGGGACTGGCTCGACCTGACCCCCCTCGATCCGGCCTACCGGGCGTACTACCCCGACGGGTCGACCCTCGACGTGCTCACCGACACCACCCGGATGGCGGCCGAGATCTCCCGGGTCTGCGGCCCGCGTGAGGCCGACGGCTACCTGCGCTTCGTCGACTACGCCAGGGAGCTGTGGCGCCTGGAGCGGGCCGACTTCATCGAGCGCAACCTGGACGCGCCGACCGACCTGATCACCGGCAACCTCCTCAAGCTGCTCACCGGCGGCGCGTTCCGTCGTCTCCAGACAAAGATCAACCAGTTCTTCCGGGACCCGCGTACCCAGCGGATCTTCTCCTTCCAGGCCATGTACGCAGGTCTGGCCCCGCACGACGCGCTCGCCATCTACGCAGTCATCGCGTACCTCGACTCGGTCGCCGGCGTCTACTTCCCGCGCGGCGGCATCCACGCCGTCTCCCGGGCGATGGCCGGCGCCGCCGAGAAGCACGGCGTGCAGATCAGGTACGACACCACAGTGACCCGGGTGGAGACCGCCAACGGTCGTGCCACAGGCGTCCTCACCGCCGACGGCGAACTGGTGCCGGCGGACGTGGTGGTGCTCAACCCCGACCTGCCTGTCGCCTACCGGGACCTGCTCCCCGCCGCACCGGCACGTCGCCTCACCTACTCGCCGTCCTGCGTCGTCCTGCACATCGGTTCCCGGCAGGGATATGCGAAGATCGCCCACCACAACATCCATTTCGGACGCGCGTGGAAGGGCACCTTCGATGAGGTCATCCGCCGGGGCGAGCTGATGACCGACCCGTCGCTGCTGGTCACCAACCCCAGCCGCACCGACCCGTCGGTGGCGCCACCGGACCGGCACACCTACTACGTGCTCGCCCCGGTGCCCAACCTCGACCGGGCGCCCTTCGAGTGGCGCGGCGACCTGACCCAGCGCTACGGCGACCAGCTGATCGGCACCCTGGAGGAGCGCGGCTACGTCGGCTTCGGCGACGGCGTCGAGGTGTTGCGGGCGATCACTCCCGCCGAGTGGGCGGAGCAGGGGATGGCCGCGGGCACCCCGTTCGCCGCCGCGCACACCCTCTTCCAGACCGGCCCGTTCCGCCCGTCGAACCTGCACCGCGACCTGTCGAACGTGGTGTTCGTCGGCTCCGGCACCCAGCCCGGGGTCGGTGTGCCGATGGTGTTGATCTCCGGCAAGCTGGCGGCCGGCCGAATCACCGGGGAGGGCAGATGAGCCGCGAGGAGCACCTCGTCGAGCTGGTCGACGACGTCGGCACGGCCCACGGCGAGACGAGCGTCGCGAACGCCCACCAACCACCAGGTCAACTGCACCGCGCGTTCTCCGTGATGCTCGTCGACCCGGACGGCCAGGTGCTGCTCCAGCGCCGGGCCGCCGTCAAGACGCGGTTTCCGCTGCGCTGGGCGAACTCCTGCTGCGGCCATCCCCGCCCGGGCGAATCCCTCGCCGAGGCGGCCAACCGACGGCTGAGCGAGGAGCTGGGCGCGGGCCCGGTCGAGCTGACCGAGGTCGGCGTCTACGTCTACTACGCCGAGGACCCGGCCACCGGTCGGGTCGAATTCGAGTACGACCACGTACTGCGCGGCGAGTTCCGGCCGGCGGCACCGCTGCGACCCGACCCGGAAGAGGTGGCCGAGCTGCGCTGGGCCGATCCCGTCGCCCTGGAGGCCGAACTCGACAGGGACCCCCGGTCGTACGCGCCCTGGCTGGGCGGGGTGGTGAGCCGCCTGTTGCGCCCCCCGGGGCCGACGTCCGGCGCGTCCGGCCCGGCCGTGACCCCGGCCGGATCGTCGGCGGATGACGCGGCGGAGCGGTCGGGTGGCCGATGAGGCGCTGAGCGCGGGCGCCGTCGCACGCCGGTTGGGGGTCGCGGTCACCACGCTGCGCACCTGGCATCAGCGCTACGGGCTCGGGCCGAGCGAACACATCCCGGGCCACCACCGCCGGTACACACCGGCCGACCTGGCCCGCCTGGAGATCATGCGTCGGCTCACCGCCGAGGGGGTCAGCCCCGCCGAGGCCGCCCGCTGGGCCCGGCAGGCACCCGACCCGGTGACCCCCGACGTGATCGTGCACACCCGCATCCGCCCGCACACGCGGGACGGCGGCGGAAGCATCCCGGTGGGTCGCGCCGGCCCGGCCGCCCGCGGGCTGGCCCGCGCCGCCATGCGGCTGGACGCGGCGGCGATAAGTGAGACGATCGCGCACACCGTGGCCGCCAGCGGCGTCGTCGCCGCCTGGGAGGGCCTGCTGCGTCCCGTACTCGCCGGAATCGGCGAACGGCACGCCGCCACAGGGGCGCTGATCGAGGTGGAACACCTGGTCTCCCGCTGCGTGTCGGAGGCGCTCTCGGCGGCCAGCCGGGCCAAGGTGCCCACCGGGCCGGCCCGCATCCTGCTCTCCTGCGCGGACGAGGAGCAGCACACACTTCCCCTCGAGGCGCTGGCCGCCGCCCTGGCCGAGGCCGGGGTGAGCTACCGCATGCTCGGCGCCCGGGTGCCGGTCGCCGCCCTCGTGGAGGCGGTCACCCGGACCGGCCCCGCCGCCGTCGTGCTCTGGTCGCACATCCGGGCCACCGCCGACCCGGCCCAGCTCAGTGCGGTGCTCGCCGCACCCCGCCGGCCACTGCTCGTACTCGCCGCCGGCCCCGGCTGGAGGGCCGACACCCTGCCCGCCGGGGTGGTCCGGCCCGTCGACCTCGCCGAGGCGGTATCACTCTCCGTGGCTGTCCGCGACTCGCTGGACCAGTCCACCGAGGGATGACCGCCCTGTCCCACTCGCGGAGCGTCCACTAGCGTCGGGGAGTCCGCCTACCCCGAACCCCTCCGGGAGCGAGCAGATGCAAGCCCGCGCTGTCCTGGCGTCCGTCCTCGCCATGGCGCTGGTCTTGTCCGGCTGCGCCCAGCCGGACGGCACCATCGCACCCGTCGGCGCACCGCTGCCGGTGCAGTCGACCATGCCGCCCACCCCCACCCCCACACCGAAGCCGAGTCCGACCCGCGCCAAGCCGCCGAAGCCCCAACTGCGTCCGCTGCCGGCCAAGCTCCCCGCCGGGCTGCGACGCAACACTGGCGTACGCCCGGTCGCCCTGACCTTCGACGACGGCCCCAGCCCGGCCTGGACGCCGAAGGTCCTCGACCAGCTGCGCGCCGCCCGGGTCACGGCCACCTTCTGCGTGGTCGGCCGCGAGGCGCAACGCCACCCGGAGCTGGTCCGGCGGATCGTCCGGGAGGGTCACCAGCTCTGCAACCACAGTTGGCGGCACGACCTGGACCTCGCCCGGCGGCCGGTCGCCGAGATCCGCGCCGACCTGGTCCGCACCAACAGGGCCATCCAGGCGGCCGCTCCGGGTGCCCCGGTGGCCTTCTACCGGCAGCCGGGCGGCAGGTGGACGTCTGAGGTTCTGGGCGTGGCGAAGGAACTGGGGATGCTTCCGCTGCACTGGGCCGTCGACCCGCAGGACTGGGACAAGCCGACCGCCGCCACGATCGCCAAACGGGTCCACAACGCCGCACGTCCCGGTTCCATCGTGCTGCTGCACGACGGCGGCGGCGACCGGGCCGCGACGCTGGCCGCCTGCCCGCACCTGATCGCCGACCTGAAGCACCGCTTCGGCGTCGCCCGACTGCGCTGAACGCCTCTGACCTGCGCAAATGCGCCACCTCAGGGGTGCACCGATACCGATTTTGTCGACCGACCGGGCATCACGTATGCTTTCCAAGCCTCCGGCGGGGCCGGATGGGAGCAAGTCCGCTTGAAGTTGCGAGTGTGCAATGATGGCGGGGCCGCCCTCATCGTCTAGCGGCCCAGGACGCCGCCCTTTCAAGGCGGTAGCACGGGTTCGAATCCCGTTGGGGGCACGACCGGCGCAAGCCGGAGCAACACAAGCTAGGTCCTGTGGAGCAGTTGGAGTGCTCGCCGCCCTGTCAAGGCGGAGGTCGCGGGTTCAAGTCCCGTCAGGACCGCAGCGCCGACGCCGCGCCTCGCGCGGCGTTCTGCGTATCGGAGCGTGTGACCCTGCCAACGGTTCGTCCGGTCGGCGGGTAGCATGAGCCGAGCGACACGGCCAGGTAGCTCAGTTGGTACGAGCGTCCGACTGAAAATCGGAAGGTCGGCGGTTCGACCCCGCCCCTGGCCACATAGCCTTTCGCCGGGCTACAGAGGTCCCCACCAGCGGAAACGCAGGTGGGGATCTTGCTTTTCGCCCCTCATCGGGCAGCTAGCGGCGTTGCTCGCGGCTGACCTCTCCTGGCCCCCACGGCCGCACCTGGCACCTTCTGTGGTCCCGCTTCCGAGCCACGATCGGCAACGATGGGCGGATGGCACTGAAGTCGTGCACCACCGACCCACCCGGGGAGGCAGGGTGACTGAGCGCTCGCAGCAGGAGCGGGGCCGGTGCCCCGTCTGCAAACGCGTCGTAGCCCTCAGCGCCGACGGAAGAGCTGCGCGGCACAACGGCACCATTCGCGCCTACGCCCCTCCAGAGGAGTGCCCCGGGGGTGGACAGGGGGTGGAATCGACGCGGTCATGAGCGACAGCGCAGCCCTGCGCCATACCGACTGAAGCCGCACGGTGCCCGGTTCGTCCGGACGGGACGCGTCCTTCGCGAGCGGTCCGCAGCCGGGCGCGTCCTTCTCCGAGCAGAGGGCCGTGCCGCACCACTCCCGCGCCCTATGGCTTGACGGTCAGCTATGGCAAAATCACCTAGAGTGTCGGTGCCGTGACGATGGCGGACTCGTCGCCTGCAAGGGGGATGCATGTCGGGGAGCGGACCAAAGTGGCTGAGCCCATCCGACCCCTGGCACCACTCGAAGCCCTGGTTCGACCGGGCTCTCGCCTACGCGCGCGCCGCCGGCTGGTGGTACCGGAAGGCTGGAGGCTCCGGGCACATCCACGGCACCGCCTTCTGCCAGCCGCCCGACGACCGGGCCAACGCCTGCAAGTACATCGTGTTCTCCACCGGGGGCGGCGGCGAGTCGGCGGCACGCGAATTCGAACGTCTGGTCCGCAGGTGTCCCCACAACACCGGAGTGGTTGTCGGCGTGGTGGCCGAGGCCGCCGCCCAGCTCGACAAGGTCGAAGCCCTCTGCCGAGGGGCGGCGGCGCTCCTCGAACGATCGACGTACGAGCAGGACGCCGCGGCACTGTTCGACAGGGCGGAGCAGTTGTTGGCCGAGGCCGGCGACGCGGCGTCCGAAGTGGACGAACTACTGACGGCAGCCTTCGACATGGAGGAAGCCGCCCAGGCGGCGGGTGCGGCCGCCGAGGAGTCTCTGGGCGAGGCGGCCACACCATTGAGGGAGCCCGGCCAGCTATTGGAGCTGGCCGATGAGTCGGCCCTGCAGGTCAAGGATTCCCTCAGGCAGGAGACCGAGTCGGTCGAGGTGCGCGGTCTGAAGAGGCGGGTACGGGAGATCCGTACTACCATTCGGTCCCTTCGAGCACGTTTACCCGATAGGTGACGCACCGAAGCGATTGCTTGACGTAGGGTGTTGGCAGATGGCAACACCGGCCCTATGCTAGAGCTCAGAGGACGAGCAGGTGGGAGAGGCTCATGATCCGTATCCCCCTTCGTGTCAGCGGCGTGAATCTGGACGACGACGGCACCCTTGAGCTGCTGGGCGAGCATCTTTCCGATCTGGCCTGGTCGGAGCGCGACGGTGGCGTGGTGGCAACCTTGCACACATCGGCCACCAATCCGGTCGCCACCGCCCTGGCGGCGGCCCGCCGGATAACTCACGCGCTGCCCGGCGCGGAGGTATTGGATGCCGATCAGGAGTTGGTTTCCACATCTGACATCGCTCATCGACTCGGCGTATCGCGGGAGGCTGTGCGGCTGTGGGCCGAGGGGCTGCGCGGTCCGGGTGGTTTCCCGCGTCCGCTCGGGACGATCGGAAACGGCAAGTCGAAGGTGTGGCAGTGGTTCGCGGTCAACTCCTGGGTGCAGGAGCACTACCACATCGGCGAAGATGAGCAGCACCTCTCGGCTCAGCAGATCGCGGAGCTGAACGCCCATCTTTTGAAGGTGAAGCAGCCCATCGATGACGAGTGGGAGGCCGCCGCGTCGTACGAACGCAGCGTACGACCGCCGGCCGAACGGGGCGAACACTTTCACGTGCTCCTGGAGCAACTCGACGAGGAGATCCTCGCCTCACGCGCAAAGGGTCACATGCATTGGGCGATCAAGATGGGCGACGACTGGTCGTCCTGGGTAGCCAGGTATCCGCACCAGGACGCGGCTTCATACATCGAGGTTTCCCCCGGGCAGGAACAGGTTGAGGAATTAACGTGAGCAATGCGCCTGAGGTTGAGGCCGCTCTCGTCGAGTCCTCGCCAGCTGTCGACTCTGAGGATGCCCTCAGGGACCTTGTCGCCCGCACGGACCTGCTGGACGTACGAGTGACCAAATGGCATGCCGAACTGTTGACGGAGAGTCCCGTCGAGGTGGGCGAGCTCAATCTCAAGGTCATCAGCGCCTTCCGCTATCGAGGCGATGGGTTCGACACCCGATTCACCGTCGATGCGCCGCTGTCGTCGCCGACCGACGATGAGGAGGTCGCCTCGATACAGATGCAGATCGTCGCCACCTTCTCGCTGGCGGAGGGCGGCAGGCCAGACCGGCTGCTCATGCGGAAGTTCATGGACCAGGTCGCCTTCTTCGTTGTCATGCCGTTCATTCGTGAGGGGCTGCACTCGCTGTCGATGCGCATCGGCCTGGAGCCCATCACCCTGGGCTTGCTCCACCAGGGCAAGGACACGCCCAGTACGGCCTGGAGCAAGAAGCGCGGCGTCTCGACGGTGAGGGGTTCCGCCGAGGCCGAGTAGCTGTCCGGGAGCTCGCACAGGGCGTCCCCGGGTGCCACGTCAGCGCCGAATTCGATCACTGATCTCGGTGTCCCTGCTGGCGGCGCTGCGCCACGCCGCCCTGGATCGCCTCCCACACGCTGCGTCCGGCCTGCCACAGGGTCTCCCCCGCCTGCTCGGCGAGCTGCGCCGCCGTGTGCGCCCCACCGGCCAGGCCACCGCCCTGACCATCGTCACCGTTGCCGGACGACCCGGTCCCGGTAGCGGACGTTGCGCCGGGTCGGTCGCGGGACTCGCCGGACGGCGGCTGCCCGGGCCGCTGAGCGCTTGCACCCGCACCGGTCGGCTGTCGTCCCCCACCCTGCCCCTCTGGCTGTCGTCCCTCCGCGCCGGACCCCGATCCCTCCGCACCGCCGGGGCCACGACCCTGCGCCCCGCCCGGGGCCGGGCCGCGATCGTCCGGACCGGCGGATCCCGGTCGCGGCCCCTCCGGACCGCCGGGCCTGGAGGCAGCACCGGTCGCCGCAGCGCCGGGCCTGGCGGCGGCGCCGGCATCCGGTCGTACCTGTTCGGCCGGACCCGGGCCACCGACACGCGGGCCGGGACCACCGGTCGCCGGCGCCGGTCGTCCGGACATGGACGCGGCCTGGTCGGCGACAGCACCCACGCGCCGGCCGGGTTCGTCGAGTACGGAGGCGGAGCGCCGGGCCGACGCGGCCACCTCGGCGGCCCTGGTCAACTGGTGTTCGCTGCGGCTCACGTCGTCGATTGCCGTGCCGGCCGACCGGGCGAGCATCTCGATGATCTGCGGGTTGTTGTCGATCGTGTCGAGCGCCCGGCCCAGGACCGTCACCAGCTGCTCCAACCGCACCCGCAGTTGCGCCTCGGCGTGCACCCCGTTGATGTCCAGCTCGACACCGCGCAGGTGCATCCGTACGCCCGCGTCGATCTGGAGCAGATTGGCCAGCCGTGCCCGCAGGGAGAGGTCGGCGTCCAGCCCGTCGACCGCCAGCCGGATCGAGTCGACCGACACCCTCGGAATGTCCAGCAGGACGTCCGGGTCCTTGTCGCCGACGTCCCGGTCCGGCTTCTGCTGCTGCGTGCTCTCGCTCATGATCTCCCGCCCCGCCGCACACCTACCCGGTCGTCCGGGTCGTCCGGCGCGGTTACCCGCTTTCCGGCGGTACATCCCGTCGGTGACGGCCCAGCGACCGACTGTCGAGAACCGGCCGGCCCGAAAGCTGCACACGCGGGCATCAGCCGGTATGGTCCGGGCCTATGGGACAGGAGATGACTGATCCGGCCGACATCCGGCAGGACGCGGAGCGGTTCTCCTTACGGTGCAGCCTCCTCGTCCCCGGCTCCGCCGAGCACGCGTTCGCCGTGTTCACCGACGAGCTGACTGACTGGTGGGTCACCGAGTACACCTGGTCGGGCCCGGAGTCCCTGGCCGAGCTGGGCATGGAGCCGCGGGCCGGCGGGATGCTCTACGAGATCGGCCCGTACGGTTTCCGGTCCGACTGGGGCCGGGTGCTCACCTGGGATCCGCCCCGCCGGCTGGTCTTCGCGTGGCAGATCGGCCCGGACCGGGTTCCCGTACCGGATCCGGCCCGGGCGAGTGAGGTGGAGGTGCTGTTCCTCCCGGAGGGGGCCGAACAGACCCGCGTCGAGCTGGAGCACAGGCACTTCGACAGGCACGGCGAGGCCGCCGAGGGGTACCGCAAGGCGCTCACCGCCGGCTGGCACGAGTTGCTGAGCCGCTACCTCGCCTCGGTGTCGCGCCGGCACCCCGAGACGTCCGCCTGACAGCTGTCAGCGGCCGAGCCGCCGGGCGACGGCGGAGCTGCCGTTGAGGTTCCGACCGCCCAGGTCGGCGCGACTGCCGGCCTCGGCCCCGGAGCTGAAGCCGGTGCCGGCCAGCCGGCGCGGCGGTGCGGTACGCAGTCGCGGGTACTGCTCGGCGAGCCGTCGTTGCACCCGATCGGAGCGGTCGGCGAGCACCAGCGCCACCGACGGGGTGCCCGATCCGCTGACCGCCGCCGTCTCGGCCGCCGCCGTCTCGGCCGCCCGGAGCCGGCCTCCGATGACCTCCGCGAAGCCGGCCAGCCACGAGCGGCGGAAGGCGGCCGGGTGGTCGTCAGCCGGCACCGGCGTGGCCGCCAGGCCGTGCGCCGCCTGCACGAGCAGTGAGGTGAAGAGCAGGTCGACGCGTTCCAGGTCGCTGGCGAAGCCGAACAGGTGCAGCGCGAACCCGTTGCCCTGCCGGCGGCGTACGCACCGGCAGCGCAGCGGCTCGGCGACCGCGGCGAGCAGCCCTACCTTGTCGCGGGCGTACGGGGCGACGATGTCCAGCACCCGGTCGCCGACCGGGTCGGTGGCCGGGTCACGGGCGGCGAGCAGGGCCCGGTCGACTCCGTAGCGGGCGATCAGGTCGGTGGCCTTGGCGGTGAACGCGGCCGACTCGGCGGGCGTGCAGGCCGGGTCCTCCGCCTGGGCGAGCAGCTTGCGCACCTTGCTGAGCATGACCTCGGACATGCTCCAGAGCTATCACACGGGCAGGACAGAACGGGGACCGCGCGGGCATTGATCGATACGTATCATCGTCACGGTCCGCTCGGCTGTCCGATACGGACGGTCAACTCACCACCATCGGAGGAACGCATGTCATCCCCGACCGCTCGCCTGCTCGCCGTCGCCACGGCCACCGCACTGCTCGCCACCGGTGCGCCGGCGCGGGCCGCGCAGACCACCCCGGTCACGCCCGCCGCCCCCGGGACGAACCTCTTCGCCACCCAGGCCACCTGCTACGGCGGTGCCGTGCGGTCGTTCTTCCAGACCGGCGGCTACGGCGGCCAGGCCGGCACCTACCGCACCACAACCCGCTGCCGGGACATCAACGTCCGCAACGCCAGCGCGTACGGCACCGACGCCTGCGTGATCTTCGTGGACAAGACGAGCGCCTGTAACTACTGGACCTACCTGCCGGCCAACTCGGGCTGGATAACCGTCGCGACGAACGTCCGCGACGGGGTCAACTTCCGGGTCCGCTTCGAGAACCTGCGCTACGAGTACGAGCCGCTTGTGGCGTACCACGCGTTCTGAGCCGCCCGCGCCCGGCGCGGCGTCCGACCCCCCGGCGGACGCCGCGCCCGCCGCACGTCACCCCGCGCGGCTGCGCAGCGTGGCGATCGTCGAGCCGGCGAGCGTGAGCAGACAGTCGGGCAGCTGCCCGTCCGCGACTGCCGCGCCGAACAGGGCCTCCCCGGTGGGTACGTCCCGGTTGGCGTACGCGCTGACGAAGCGGGCCACCCAGCGGGTGTCGTACTCCGCCTGGTCGATCCCCGGGAACTCCAACGCGGCTCCGCCGCCCGGTGGCGGATCACCGACCATCGTCGCGGCCAGGCACCAGGCGACCCCGTACGCGCCGCTCAGGCCGGCCCGGTCGACGACCGCGTCGAACGCTCCCACCACCGCGTCCTGGTCCCCGTCCAGCGCCGAACTGAGCACGGCGGCCGCGTCGTCGAACGTCTGCTGTGGTAGGTCGGTCACGCAGCGCACAGTACGAGGGACGGTCAAGGCCACCCAACACTCGTCACTCTCCGTGTTCAAGGCGGGCGACCTGCGCTTTACGCCACCTCCACGGTCCCGCCGCCGGGCTGGGCACGCTAATGTGCGCAGCGGACCTTCGCCGGAGGAAGGACGACCATGCTCGTATCACGCCGCTCGCGGGTGGCCACACTGGCTGCCTGCGCGACGATCCTGCTCGCCACAAGCGCTTGCGGGGATGACAAGGCCAACGAGGGAAGCGCCCAACAGGTGCGCCTCTACGGCACGGACGGCAACATGCTCAACTCCTATCCAGCGGAGTTGAAGGAACGCGCGAACCTCGTCGACGGGATGAAGGGAACCACGCCCCTCACTCCTCTGCCCGAGGACTTCAAGAGCCGGCTACGGTCCGTCAATCCGGCGCTGACGGACTACCTGTACTCCGCCGAGACGTACGACGCGGTGGTGATCGGGGTGCTGGCCGCCCAGTTGGCCGGCAGCACCGACCCGGCGGCCATCGCCAAGCAGATCGTCGGCGTGACGAACAACGGCCAGCGCTGCGAGGACCCGGCCAGCTGTCTCGCGCTGGCGCGCAACGGTCAGGACATCGAGTACCGCAGCGTGTCGCTGACCCGGGCGGGTTTCACCGACAAGGGTGAGCCGGCCACCGCGAGCTACGCCACGCTGACCTTCGACGGGCAGCAGATCAGCGACGGCAAGACCGAGTTCGTCGGGGCGGGCATCGAGTCGGCGGCGAGCACCAAGACTCCACCGAAGCCGAAGAAGCAGCGCCCGGGCGCCAACCCCGACCAGGAGCCGCTGATCCTGGGTGGGCTGCTGCCCAAGACCGGTGACCTGTCGATCGCCTACCCGCCGATGGCCGCCGGCGCGGCACTGGCGATCAAGGAGATCAACGCCGCTGGCGGCGCGCTCGGCAAGCCGGTCACCTGGATCGACGGCGACGACGGCACGAACCCCACGGTGGCCAAGGCGACAGTGGCCAAGCACGTGGCG
Source organism: Micromonospora sp. NPDC047521 (assembly GCF_055587305.1). Taxonomy (NCBI): domain Bacteria; kingdom Bacillati; phylum Actinomycetota; class Actinomycetes; order Micromonosporales; family Micromonosporaceae; genus Micromonospora; species Micromonospora sp. NPDC047521. Next base: position 372,135 of record NZ_JBVJGN010000002.1, read on the forward strand.
GACGGCGTCAGCCTGATCATCGGCGCGGGCGCCTCGGGCATCTCCCGGGAGGTGCTGCCGGACGTGGTCGAGGCCGGGAAGATCCTCTTCTCGCCGTCCAACACCGACGCCAGCCTCACCGACGTCGAGGACAAGGGCCTCTACTTCCGTACCGCCCCGCCGGACAGCCTCCAGGGTCGGGCGCTTGCCGACGTGATCCTCCGCGACGGATCGCAGAAGATCGTCATCGTCGCCCGCAAGGACTCGTACGGCGAGGGCCTCCAGGCCACCGTCCGTGACGAACTGGAGAAGGCCGGCATCCCCGACGACCGGCTCAAGCTGATGACCTACGACCCACCGGCCGACGCGAAGGCGGCCCCTGTCGACTTCGGCGGTGGCGCGAAGGAGATCAAGGAATTCGGCGCGGACGCCGTGCTGATCATCGGCTTCGGTGAGTCGGCGCAGGTGATTCGCGGATTGGCCGACAACGGGGTCCAGTTCCGCAGCTAGCACTTCCGCACACTCGAACGGCCGCACCGGCATCCCGGTGCGGCCGTTTCGTCGTCCACGCGTCACCGCGTACGGCGTCGCTCCAGAAACTCGGTCATCCGGCGGCGCTTCTCGTCGTCCTCGAAGAGCACCGCCTGGCTGACCAGGTCGAGTTGCGGATGCGCGGCGGCCGGCGCGTCCACCGCCAGTTTGGTCAGGCGCAGGGCCAGCGGCGAGCCCAGGGCGATCTCGTCAAGCAGCAGGTGCGCCACCTCCAGCAGCTCGGCAGGCTCGTCCACCACCCGGTTCACCAGGCCGATCCGCAGCGCCTCGTCGGCGTCCACCCGCCGGCCGGTGAACAGCAGCTCCTTGGCCCGGCCCTCGCCCACGAGGGCGGGCAGCCGGTGGGTCGCGCCGGCGCCGGCCAGGATGCCCAACCGCACCTCCGGCTGACCGAAGACCGCACGCGCCGTGCACACCCGCAGATCGCAGGCGTACGCCAGCTCCGCGCCGCCGCCCAACGCCGGGCCGTCCACTGCTGCCACGGTCGGCATCGGCAGTGCCCGGATCCGGGCGAACGCCGCCGAGTTGATCGCGGCGAGGGCGTCGGTGCGGCCCCGTTCGCGGAGTTCACCGATGTCCGCGCCACCGGCGAAGATGCCCGCCGTGCCGCCGGTGAGCAGCAGCAGCCGTGGCCGGGCCTCCAACTCGGCGCAGACCTGGTGCAGCTCGGCGATCAGGTCGGCGTCGATGGCGTTGCGCTTCTCCGGCCGGTCCAGGGTGACCACCAGCCGGTCCGGCCGTTCCTCGATCCGCAGACCACTCACTGCTTGACACCGCCTTCCCAGCGGTAGAAACCGTGCCCGGACTTCTTGCCCAGGCGCCCGGCGGCCACCATCTCCTCCAGCAGGGGCGGCGGGGCGAACCGGTCCCCGTACGCGGCCTGGAGGGTGCGGGCGATGTCCAGCCGCACGTCCAGGCCGACGAGGTCGGTGAGTTCCAGCGGGCCGATCGGGTGCCGGTAGCCGAGCACCATTGCCTTGTCGATGTCGGCCGGGCTGGCCACCTCGTCGGCGACCATCCGGATCGCCTCCAGCCCGAGGGTGACACCGAGCCGGGAGGTGGCGAAGCCGGGCATGTCGCGTACCACGACGGGGTCCTTGCCCAGCCGGCCGGCGAGCGCGACGGCCGCGGCGGTGGTCTCCTCGGCGGTGGCCGGGCCGACCACGATCTCCAGCAGGGCCATCGCCCACACCGGGTTGAAGAAGTGCAGTCCGAGGAAGCGCTCGGGTGCGTCCAGCCCGGCGGCCAGCTCGCCGATGGGGATGCTCGACGTGTTGCTGCCCAGCAACGCCGGGTCCAGCGCGGCGGCGGCACGCAGCACCGAGCGCTTGAGGTCGAGCCGCTCGGGCACCGCCTCGACGATCACCTCGGGGGCGGGCGCGACGTCGGCGACGCTCTGCCGCAGCGTGATCCGCTGCCGGTTCGCGGCGGCCTCGTCTGCGCTCAACTTCCCGCGCTGCACGGCCCGCTCCCACAGGTCGGCGAGCCGGTTCAGTGCGGCGGCGCCCCGCTCGGGGTCCACCTCGACCAGTTCCACGGCGTGCCCCGAACCGGCCGCCACGTACGCGATGCCCAGCCCCATCGTGCCGGCACCGACGACAACGAAACGATCGCTCATCACGCCTCCCTGTCCCGCCCGGCGGCGCGCGGGGTCCCCGCCACGCCGGCCCGGGTGATCCGCCCGCTCCACTCGCTCATGGTGCGACCCTATTCAGCGCGAGGACCCGGCCCATGCGTGGGGGAGCGTGGGATCGGGTACTGACCAACGGTCAACCGAGGGAAGGACCGCACCGACATGAGCCAGGCACCGGAGAGCGTCACCGACTCCGAGATCGTGGAGACCCGGGGCGACGAGCGGGTGGAGTTGCTGCGCGCCGACACCAACAACGACGGCAAGACCGACGTGTGGGTGGTGGACACCGACGGCGACGGCAAGGCCGACCTGTTCCAGTTCGACACCGACGGTGACGGCAAGGTGGACATCACCATGGTCGACATCGACGAGGACGGCCAGCCGGACGAGGTGGTCGACGGCGACGGCGGCCTCCCGCCCGAGCAGCTCCCCCCGACCGTCCAGGTCTGAGACGTACGACGGCCCCCCGCCTCCGCCCCGGAGCGCGGGGGGTCGTCGCCTCAGTCGGCGAGGCGCAGGGTGGCGAGGTAGTAGGGGGCGTCCCGGTCGTCCACATCGGTGAGTCGCCATCCGCTGCCGTGCACCAGGCCGGCGAACTCGTCGGCCGAGCAGACCAGGTAGTCGAACCATTCGGTGCCCAGTTCGCGGTAGCGCAGCCGCAGCCTGAGCTGGCCGCCGAGCCGACCGCGCCGCCGGTTGCGCTCGTGGTAGGCGGTGTGCAGCGGGTCGCGGGTGCCGTACGGGTCGGTGCCGTGCGCGATGATCTGCGCCCCCGGCCGGGCCAGGGCGGCGAGCGCGGCCAGGAACCCGGGTGCCCGGTGTCGGCCCTCGAAGAGCCCGAGGTTGTTGCCGAGCAGCAGGAACGTGTCGTACCGCTGGCCGTCGGCGACGTGGCTGTCCACCGTGCCGTGCACCAGCCGCCGCACGCCGCGACGCCGGCTCACCTCAAGCGCGCCCGCCGAGGTGTCCAGTCCGGTCACCGGTACGCCGCGCTCCTGGAGCAGAAGGGCGATCCGGCCGGCGCCGGTGCCGACGTCCAGGGTCTCGCCCCGGACGCGGTCCACGGCCCGGTGGTCGTACGGCTGCCAGTCGGCAGGCCCGTCCAGGTAGTGCGCGGCCGGCGCGCCGTTGATCAACCCGTCGTCGCGTTCGATGATCTCGATGACCGGTCGGGGCAGCCGGCCGCCGACAAGCGGTCGAGGACCCACCCCGGTGGCCACGGCGAGGGTGTCCCGCAGCAGTTCACCGATCACGTCACCGATTTGAGGCTCGCCCGTCACGACGTTCACGCTATCCGGCCACTCAGTGGCCCGTGGCAGCCGTATCCTGGCGGCGTGACCACGCTGGACCGGCTGTCGGCCGAGAAGTACATCCTGCTCACGACCTTCCGCAAGGACGGCCGGGCGGTGCCGACGCCGGTCTGGGCGGTACGCGACGGCGACGCGTTGGCGGTCTGGACCAGGGCCGACTCGGGCAAGGTGAAGCGGATCCGCCGCAGCGGCGACGTGACTGTGGCGCCGTGCGACGTTCGGGGTCGTCCGCACGGGGCGGAGGTCCCGGCCCACGCGACGATCTGCGGCAATGGCGACATCGGTCGCATCCGCGATCTGCTCAAGCACAAGTACCGGCTGATCGGCCGCCTGAGCCTGCTCGGCAGTCGGTTGCGTCGCGGGGAGGGTGGCACGGTCGGCATCCGGGTCACGTTGACCGAGGGGGTGCGCTGACCCCGGGCACGGAAAGGGGCGGCGGATCGAGATCCACCGCCCCTTTCCGAAGAAACCCCTACCGGGTCAGTCGCCCTGCCGCTGCTGCGGGATCTGGCCCTGCAACAGCGCCCTGACCTCCGACTCGCGGTACCGACGGTGGCCACCCAGGGTGCGGATGGCGCTGAGCTTGCCGGCCTTGGCCCACCGGGTCACCGTCTTCGGGTCGACACGGAACATCGACGCCACCTCGGCCGGTGTGAGTAGCGGCTCTGGTTCGTGCGTTCGCGATGCCATCGGTCACTCCTCCACATGTATAGACATCGGCCGGGGTCCCGCCGGCCGACGCGTCTCCCATGGTCCGGCTAGTCCCCGATGTCCGACATGGGCCGAACGGATGAAGGTCCCTAGACGGACGGATGAACCATGCCCGATTTTTACGACTTTTACACGGCAGAAACTACCTTATTCGGACTCATGATCACGGTTCGTGATGCGTCAACTACGAGCGCACCTCGCCTTGGGAGCGCTCCTCGGGCAGTTTGCCCTAGTTGCACCGCTCCAGCAGCTGTACGGCACGCCACCGGGCCACCAACGTGTCGTACGCGGCCGACGCCTCCTCGGCCTCACCGCGGGACAGCCCCGCGAGGCCCCCGGCCACCAGCTCCGGCGAGTCGTCCGCGACGAGTGTCTCGTCCGAGAGCAGGTCGACCAGGCCGCCGTAGTCCAGCTCCACCACCGAACGCGGATGGAACTCCTCCAGCCAGCGGGCCGCCTCCTCCACCGCGTCGGTGATCGGGGCCTCGCCCACCGACTTGCGCAGCACCGACAGCGCCCGCGAGGAGCGCCGCCGAGCCTTGGAGATCTCGGTGCGGTAGCGCAACGCCCGCCGGCCCGGCTCCGTGACGAGGTCACGCTCCGCCGCCTCGAAGAGCACGAACCACCGCAGCGGTACGCCCCAGGTCGCGATCTGCTCGTGGACGCGCGGCACCCCGTGCTCCAGCACCCGCGCGCCACTGCGCCAGTCGTCCACCACCGCCCTGGCCTGCCCCGCGAGCACCGGCGGCACGAACGCGTCGGCGAGCACCGAGGGCACCCCGTCCCGGGCGCTGAGCGCCGCCTCAGCGACCCGGATGCGCAGGTTCCAGGGGCAGACCAGCAGGCTGTCGTCCGTCTCCAGGACGTACGCCTCCTCGGGCAGGTCGGGCAGCCTGGTCCAGCCGGCGCCCAACGCCTCGATGACCGCCGTCCGTTGCCGGACGGGACCCTCCACGGGCGCCACGGCCCGCCCCTCGGACACGTAGCGACGCCAGTAACTCTGACGCTCCCGGTCGAAGGCGGTCAGCGGCTCGTACACGCGCAGGTAAGAAGCGAAGAGCGACGGCACGGCGCGATCCTCCCACGAACCGCACACGAGCGCGGTCAGCGCCCGGACCACGCGCGCCGCAACGTGGGACGGCGGCGGCGCGTCGAGCACCCGCGCGGCGGCCGATACTAGGCTCGATCACACCGGCATCATCCCCGCCGGGGTCCACCAGGTCCGCGTCCCACAAGGACGCACCCCACTCCAGGAGCCAGCCATGGGCGTATTCGCGAGCACCGACGACCCGGTATCGACAGGTCACGAACAGGTCGTGTTCTGCCAGGACAAGCAGAGCGGCCTGAAGGCGATCATCGGGATCTACTCCACCGCGCTGGGGCCGGCGCTGGGCGGCACCCGGTTCTACCCGTACGCCAGCGAGGACGAGGCCCTCGCCGACGTGCTCGACCTGTCCCGGGGAATGGCGTACAAGAACGCGCTTGCCGGGCTCGACCTGGGCGGCGGCAAGGCGGTCATCTGGGGTGACCCGGAGCAGATCAAGAGCGAGGCGCTGCTGCGCGCGTACGGCCGCTTCGTGGAGTCGCTCGCCGGCCGGTACTACACCGCCTGCGACGTCGGCACGTACGTGGCGGACATGGACGTGATCGCCCGGGAGACCCGGTACGTGACCGGTCGCAGCGTCGAGCACGGTGGCGCCGGCGACTCGTCGATCCTCACCGCCTGGGGTGTCTTCCAGGGGATGCGGGCCGCCGCCGAGCACGTCTGGGGCACGCCGAGCCTGCGCGGCCGGCGGGTCGGCGTGGCGGGCCTGGGCAAGGTCGGCAAGTACCTGACCGGGCATCTGCTCGAGGACGGCGCCGAGGTGGTCGCCACCGACGTCAACCCGAAGGCGCTGGCCTGGGTCCGTGCCAACCACCCGCAGGTAACCCTTGTCGACGACGCCTCCGCGCTGGTCGCCGCCGACATCGACGTCTACGCCCCGTGCGCGCTTGGCGGCGCCCTGAACGACGACACCGTGCCGGCCCTGCGGGCCAAGGTGGTGACAGGTGCGGCCAACAACCAGCTCGCCCACCCGGGCATCGAGAAGCTGCTTGCCGACCGGGGCATCCTGTACACCCCGGACTACGTGGTGAACGCCGGTGGCGTGATCCAGGTGGCGGACGAGATCGAGGGCTTCAACTTCGACCGGGCGAAGCTGCGGGCGACCAAGATCTTCGACACCACCCGGGAGATCCTGCACCTGGCCGACGCCGAGGGCGTACCACCGGCGGTGGCCGCGGACCGGCTGGCGGAGCGGCGGATGGCAGAGGTCGGCCGGCTGCGCACCATCCACCTGCGCTGACCTGTTCCCCGGAGGCGGATCGATCGGTATCCGCCTCCGGGCCCGTCCGCCGGCCCGTCTCGGTAGGCTGAGGTCAGGTCAAGTTTGGCGTGGTTTGTCCCGTGTCACGGGTGCTCTCCGCTCCGCTCCTTACCGGGTACACTGGGTGACGGCCGGATCGACGCGACGCGCAGAGCCGGCCGACGGTAACCCGAGGTGCCGAACGATGGCATCCCCATGTACCGTAAGAGCCACGAGAGATGCCTGACGTCATCGGGGCCCGCCTTCGGGCTGCCCCGCATTCTGTGCGAGGGGGTCGAGCCATGGGGCGCGGCCGTGCTAAGGCCAAGCAGACGAAGGTGGCGCGGGAGTTGAAGTACCACTCCCCGAACACCGACCTCACCGCCTTGCAGCGCGAACTGGCGGGTGCTGGTAAGTCTGAGCACCACTTCGACGACGACTCAAAAGAGTTCGTCGACGACGATGATGAGAATCATGCGGACGACGACCCGGATCCCTGGGTCCGCCCGACCCGCTGACCTCTCGACGTGAGCTGAGCACGCGGTGACCCCCGCGTGCTCACGCATGTGCCCGTCGGGAGCCGCATCGGTGCCGACGATCAGGGGCCTGCCCTGGCCGGGAAGTCACCCGGCCGGCCGACAGGCCCCTGATCGCGGTCACCCTCAGCGCGGCCTGTTGTTCCAGTTGTAGAACGTCGGGATGTTCTCGAAGTGGTTCCAGGCGCAGACCGCGCTGGCGCCGTCGGAGCCCGACACCTCCGCCCGGAGCCGCCGCGCGTCCTCGGCCTCCTGAAGGAGCGCGACGAGCCCGGGGGCCGCCTCCCGTACCCGCTCGGTGACTCCGTCCGGAGCTTCGTCCGCTTCGCGCTCAGGCCGCCGGTGACTGGTGGTCTCGGGCATGCTCCAACACTCCCTCCAATAGGCGGATCTTGCTGTTGCGGCAGTGCTCGGTCTCCGTACCGTCAAAACGCCCCAGCTCGAAGTAACGGTTGGCGGCATGGCCACCACCACAGAAGCCGAAGTACGGGCAGGTCGTGCGGCACGCCTCCACGCCTGCCAGGAACTCGCCCACCCAGGGCGTGGCCGCCGCGCCGGTGAGGATCTCGGCCAGCGGGGTGGCCAGCACGTTGCCGCTGCTGAAATCGCCGTAGCGGGCGTCCGTGAAGCCCGCCAGCTCCGGCGAGAGCACCGTCACCGAGCCGTCGTGCCCGATCGTCGGGATCGGGTCCAGCCGGCGGGGCAGCACCCCGTCCGCCGAGTCGTCGAGCACCGCCGCGGCGTACCGCAGCGACCACTCGACCTCACGCAGGTGGATCCGGGGTTCCCGCCGCCAGGCCGACACCAGCTCGGCCCAGAACGCCGTCACCGCCGCCGGGTCATGGCGGTTGTCGCGGGTGTTGACGCCCTCGGTCTCCTCGATGTTGATGCCCAGCACGTCACAGCCCAGCTCGAGGAAGTAGTCGTACAGCTCGGTGGCGAGCCCCGACTCCGGTCGGGACACCACGGCCAGCGCGGAGAACGGCAGGCCGTGCCGGCGAAGCGCGGCGACACCGCGCAGGATCCGGTCGTACGCCGGCTGGCCGCCCCGGTTGACCCGGTCGCCGTTGCGCTCCCTCGGCCCGTCCACGCTGACGCTCACCCGCACCTCGTGCCTGGCGAAGAAGTCACACCACTCGTCGTCGATCAACGTGGCGTTGGTCTGCACGTGGTGTTCGACAGCGGGGCCGAACGGCGCGATCAGGGCCGCCAGGTGCTCCCGGCCCGTGGCCAACGGCTCGCCGCCGTGCCACACCACCGAGAACCGACCCGCCGTCGCCCACGGATTGACCGCCGAGGCCACCGCCTCGGCCACCGGCACCGGCATCCGCCGGTCGTCGGCCCGGAACGGCAGATAGCAGTACGCGCAGTCCAGATTGCAGAGGGTGGTGGGCTGCATGACGACGTACGACGGAACCGCGGCGAGGCCGCGCATCCCGCTGAACGACTGTCCCCGAGCAGCCATCGCCCTCCTCCGCCTGGCCTGAGAGGCGGTCGGGAAGCCGCGAGGCGGCTCCCGAGCGTCTCTGAAGGGTGCCCTTCAGGCTAGGCGGCGATGGCCACTCGGGTGAAGCCCTGATCAGGTGCCCGTACGATCACCGGACTGTGATCATCCGCGGGTGTGCTGGCCGACCATCTGCACGTTGCCGGTGCCCTCGATGATCTCGCCGGCCTGCCACGCCTCGACCCCACGGCCGGTCAGCGTCGCCAGCGCCCGGTCGGCGTCCTCGGCCGAGACGATGGCGAACATGCCGACGCCCATGTTGAACGTCGACTCCATGTCGTGGTCGTCGATCCGGCCCTTCGACTGGATCAGGTCGAAGACCGGCTGCGGCTTCCACGTGGACCGGTTGACCACCGCGTCGACGTGCTCAGGCAGCACCCGGACCAGGTTGCCGGGGATGCCGCCGCCGGTGATGTGGGACAGGGCCCGCACGTCGGCCTCGGCGATCAGCTTGAGGCAGTCCTTGGCGTAGATCTTGGTGGGGGTGAGCAGCTCCTCGCCGAGGGTCCGCTGCCGACCGAAGTCGTCGATCACGATGTCCAGTCGCATCCGCGCGGCCCCGAGCAGCACGTGCCGGACCAGCGAGTACCCGTTCGAGTGCAGACCGGACGAGCGCATGGCGATCACCGCGTCGCCCACCTCGACCCGGTCGGGGCTGAGGATGTCCGCCTCCTCGACCACGCCGACACCAGTGGCGGAGATGTCGTACTCGTCCGGGCGCAGAACGCCGGGGTGCTCGGCGGTCTCCCCGCCCAGCAGCGCGCAGCCCGCGTACCGGCAGCCGTCGGCGATGCCCGCGCCGATCTCGGCGACCTTGTCCGGAACGACCTCGCCGGTGGCGATGTAGTCGAGCAGGAACAGTGGCTCGGCTCCGCAGGCCACCAGGTCGTCGACGACCATCGCGACCAGGTCGATGCCGACCGTGTCGTGGATGTCCATCTGCTGGGCGATCACCAGCTTGGTGCCCACGCCGTCGGTGGACGACGCCAGGATCGGGTTCTTGTACTTCGTGGTGTCCAGTCGGAACAGACCGGCGAAGCCGCCGAGGTCACCCAGCACCTCGGGACGGCGGGTCTGGCGCACCTTCGACTTGAGCAGCTCCACCGCGCGGTCGCCCGCGTCGATCGAGACGCCGGCGTCGGCGTACGAGACCGAGCGTTTGCGCGCCTGGCGGCCGGCGCCGCCCGTCCAGGGCTGGCGGTCGCCGCCGGCGCCGGTCGGGCTGCTTCCTGCGCCGCTGCGCTCGGACACGTGCGTCACGGTTCTCCCCTTTGTGGTTCTCGGTGCCGCGCCGGCGGTGGCCGGGCCGCGCCGGTTGGTGCTACGGGCGGTTTGCGGTCACGCCACCAGGAGTGGCGACGAACGAGCCGTTGGTGTGCGGGGCCTCCGGCGCCGAGTCGGCGACCCGTCGGCCCACCCCTTCGAGCACGTGCTTGCCGATCAGGTTGCCGGCCGGCAGCTCGATCGGGTACTCCCCATCGAAACACGCCCGACACAGCCTGGTCTTCGGCTGCTCGGTCGCGGCGATCAGGCCGGGAAGTGAAACGTAGCCCAGCGTGTCGGCGCCGATCGAGCGCCGGATGCCGTCGTTGTCCAACCCGTTGGCCAGCAGTTCCGCCCGGGTGGCGAAGTCGATCCCGTAGAAACAGGGCCAACTGACCGGCGGGGACGAGATGCGCACGTGCACCTCCAGCGCGCCCGCCTCGCGCAGCATCCGGACGATGGCCCGCTGGGTGTTGCCCCGGACGATCGAGTCGTCCACCACCACGAGCCGCTTGCCGCGCACGTTCTGCCGCAGCGGGTTGAGCTTGAGCCTGATGCCGAGCTGACGCAGGGTCTGCGACGGCTGGATGAAGGTGCGCCCCACGTACGGGTTCTTCATGAGGCCGGCGCCGTAGGTGATGCCGGACGCCTCCGCGTAACCGATCGCGGCCGGGGTGCCGGATTCGGGCACCGGGATCACCAGGTCGGCCTCGACCGGATGCTCCTTGGCCAACTGCCGGCCGATCTGCACCCGCGCCGCGTGCACGTTGCGCCCGGCGATCGTGGCGTCCGGACGCGCGATGTAGACGTACTCGAAGAGGCAGCCCTTCGGCTCCGGCGCGGCGAACCGGGTGGACCGCAGCCCGTCCTCGTCGATCGCGATCAGCTCGCCCGGCTCGACCTCGCGCACCACGCTCGCGCCGACGATGTCCAGGGCGGCGGTCTCGCTGGCCACCACCCAGCCGCGTTCGAGTCGGCCGAGCACCAGCGGGCGTACGCCGTGCGGGTCACGGGCCGCGTAGAGCGTCGACTCGTCCATGAAGACGAAGCTGAAGGCGCCCCGCAGCTGCGGCAGCACCTCCATCGCGGCCGCCTCGACCGACAGATCCGGTCGGCTGGCCAGCAGCATGGTCACCAGGGAGGTGTCGTTTGTCGAGCCGTCCGCGACGAGGCCGCGCTCGGCGACCTCCTTCTCCAGTTCGGCGGTGTTGACCAGGTTGCCGTTGTGGGCAAGCGCGATGGTCGTGCCCGAGCTGGTCGACCGGATTGTCGGTTGGGCGTTCTCCCAGTTCGACGCGCCGGTCGTGGAGTAGCGGGCGTGCCCGATCGCCAGGTGGCCACGCAGGCTGGCCAGGGTGGGCTCGTCGAAGACCTGGGCCACCAGGCCGAGATCCTTGTAGACCACCACACCGGAGCCGTCGCTCACCGCGATGCCCGCCGCCTCCTGGCCACGGTGCTGAAGGGCGTAGAGGCCGAAGTAGGTCAGGTTGGCAACTTCTTCGCCGGGGGCCCAGACACCGAAGACGCCACAGGCGTCCTGTGGGCCGGGTCGTTGGGGATCAAGGTCGTGGCTCAAACGGCCGTCGCCTCGGGGCACTACCGCTCCCTCACGCTGGTCTGGACCGGCCTGGCGGGGATCACGGGGCGGATCCACACTCCTCGGCCGGGACCACTGTCGTCGCCTGACAGTGTACGCGAACAGCTGTCGATACAGTTAGTCACGATTTCCCTGCTGAGAGTCACCAAAACTCAGCCATCGGAGTACTCAGAGGGGCAGAAACGCCGAGAGGTCCGCCCGGACGCCACTCACCTGGACACGACCGTCGGTGACCGCCTGCGCCCAGTCGAGCCGACCGAGCGCCAGCGCGAGCCAGGTTTCGGGCGACATCTCGACCACATTTGGAGGGTTTCCCCTGGTGTGTCGAGGACCGGGAACGCACTGGATCGCCCCGTATGGTGGGACCCGTACCTCCACCGATCGGCCCGGGGCACGCTCCGCGAGGACTGCCAACAACGTCCGGACCGCTTCCCGGAACACCGACCGTTCGGGTGTACGCCCCTCGTCGAGCGCCGACAACACCGCCGCAACCGCGACGGACTTACTGTACGGAGAGGACACGACGGGACGATACGACCCGCAGGTCGAGCACTCGACGCTGGCCCTGGGTCGCGCCGATCCAGTGAGACAAGGCATAGTTGCCGACGGCGTATTCGTACCGTGATGATCCCCGGCCCGGCGCCCCGCCGGTCACCAGGGAAGTCAGCCCGGAAGGCGGTGGACGTGTCAACACACCGACGTGCCTGGAAGCAGCGGGCCGGTGTGGTCGTAGCGCTGGTTGCCGGCGCTCTGCTCGCCGTCCCCGCCACACCGGCCATGGCCGCGCGGATCAGCACTGCCGACAACTCTGTCTCGATCGACGCGGGCAAGAGCAGCACTGTCAACGTATTGGTCAGGCCCGACGTCGGCGAGACCTCTGCGGATATCGACGTGACCGGCCTGCCTGACGGAGTCACCTGCGGTGGATGCGGGCCGATCAACTTCGAGGGAATAGCGCCGAAGCAGGTCACCCTGACCCTGTCCGCCTCGTCGAACGCACCGGCGGCCAACGGGACCCAGGCGAAGATCACGGTCACCGGCGACGACAACGGCCGCACACTCCGGGTCACCGTCAAGGCGGCTGCCGCTCCGCCGCCGCCGCAGAACCAGACCGTGCGGTCGGTCTCCGGCAAGGTGGTCAAGAAGGCCGACGGCAAAGCGGTCCCGAACGCGATAGTCATCCTGCAGGACAGCACCGGTAGGCGGATCGACACCATCAGCAACGGCAGCGGCGACTTCCGCTTCACCGGCACCACGGAGAAGCCGATCGCTCCGGGCCGTATCGATCTCGGTGCCAGCTTCGACAACATCACCGCCACCAAGAGCTTCAACGCGAACGCGGGGCAGTCCGTCACCGGGCAGCGGATCAGCCTGGAGATCAAGGCCGAGGCCACCCCGAGCGCCACCCCGTCCGCCACCGCCGAGGCGCTTCCCACCGAGGAGGCGACCGAGGAGGGTGCCGAGGATCAGCCGTCCGAGGCGGCCAGCCCGGGCGCGGCGGCGAACGCCTCGAACGAGGACGACGGCGGCGGCTTCGGCTCGTACCTGATCATCCTGCTCGGCGGTCTGCTGGTGGCCGCCGGCGTCGGCACGATCGTGCTGCTCTGGATGCGGCGCAAGGAGAACGGCGACGACGAGGACGCTCCGGACGGTGTCGGCGCGGCCGGCGCGGTGCCGGCTGCCCGTGGCGCGTTCCGGGGCGGCGACGACCAGACCCGGGTGGTCAACCGGGCCGGCGGCGGACCTGACCCGACCATGGTGGGTGGTGCGGCGTTGAGCGAGGCGCCGACGATGATGCACCGCCCGGTGGTCGACGATGTTCCCCCGGACCCGTACGGCGCGCCCGCGCAGCCCTACGGCGCGGCGGGCGGGCAGGGCTGGGGCGGCACGGGCTACGGCGACGAGCCTGCCGGCGGCTACGGCGCGGGCGGTTACGGCAACGCTCCCGCCTCGGGTGGCGGCTACGGCACGGCCCCCGAGGGCGGCTACGGCGCGGGAGCGGCAGGGGACGGCTACGGCGCGGCACCCGGCTCGGGCGCGGGTTACGGCGCCGCGCCCTCCTCGGGCGGCGGTTACGGCAGCCGCGACTACACGGCCCCGGCCGGCGCGGCAGGTTACCCGCCGGCTCCCGCCGGTGGCGCCCCGTACGGCGAGCGCTTCGACGAGCCGACCGGCCGGTACACCGGCGACACGCAGTACCCGGCTCCGGCCGACCCGTACGCCACAGGCGTCTACCAGCCGGAGCAGGGCCAGGGCTACGGTCAGCCCGACCCGACGGCCCCGTACAGCGGTCGACCGGCCGAGCCCACAGGTGGCTACGGCCAGCAGGCCGGCGGCTACGACCAGGGCGGCTACGGGCAGCCGGCCGGCGGGTACGACCAGGGCGGTTACGGCCAGGAGCCCCCGGCGCAGCGCGGCGGCTACGACGACCGGGGCTACGACCAGGGCGGCTACGGCCAGCAGGCCGGCGGGTACGACCAGGGCGGTTACGGCCAGGAGCCCCCGGCGCAACGCGGCGGCTACGGCCAGGAGCCTCCGGCGCAGCGCGGCGGCTACGACGAGCCGGGCTACGACCAGGGCGGCTACGGGCAGCAGGCCGGCCGCGCCCGGCCGGACGGCCCGCCGCCGACCGAGCGGGGCGGCCGACGCCTCGACTGGCTCGACGACTGACCCCCACCACAGCGCGAGGAACGGCCACCCGGTTTGCCGGGTGGCCGTTTCGCTGTGCTGAAGGTGGCGAGCAGTGCACGCCACGTCTGTCAGGCGGCGGAGAAGACACCCTGACGGAGCACCGGTACGACATTCGACACGCCCACCCGGACGGCGACCTCGACGTCCTCGGCGAAGCCGCTCTCGGTCAGCTCCCGGCCGGAGACGCTGCCCCGGACCGCGGCGGGCACGTCCGGGGTGCTGGCCAGCGCGGCGAGCGCCATCGCCGCCTCCACGGAGAGCCCGTCCGGTACGCCGGAGAGTGCGTCGAGCACACTCGCCGCGCCGAGCAGATCCTCAACCGACGGGCGCAGCGACCCGTCCGGCCACCGCTCGCCCGAGGCGATCACGCCGATCGGGGCGTCAAGCGTCCCGTACCCCTGGCGGCTCAGCCAACGCCCGACGGCGCGTGCGTTACGCAGGCACCCCGCGACCACAGGCAGGCCTGTGGCGCTTGCCGCGGCGCTGATGGCCGAGCCGTTCGGCGACGGCAGCACGAGGTCCGGCACCACCGGCGCAACGCTCAGCGCGGCGGGCGACAGCGACCACGGATGGTCCGCTGTCGTCTGTCGCCGGCCCACCGCCGCCACCGCGCCGACCCGCACCGCATAGTCGGCGGCCTGCTCACCCCACGGAAACGGGTGCACCCGCATGCCCCGGGCCACCGCCACCTCGACGGCGGTGGCGAACGACAGCACGTCCACCACCACCAGCGCCGCGCAGACCCGGCCGAGTTCGGCCGCCCCGGTCAACCCCCAGTCGAACCGGGCACCCGATCCGGGTTGGCCGTAGACGGCAGCGGCCAACGCCTCAGCGCTCGTCAGGCGACGGCTCGGTGCCACCGGTGTCCGACTCGGACTGCTCCGACCCGATCGGCTCGACGGCACCGGTCTCCGGGGAGGGCCCCGAGGAGGCGATCGGCTCGGAGAGCACCTCGGCCGGGTCGACAGGCTCGGCCGGAGCGGCCGGCAGCGGCACACCCTCGACGGCACCCGCCACACCGGCGGCCGGCGCCGGCACCTCAACGGCAGCCGTACCCCCGAAGAGGCGCGGCAGCGTCTCGGTGTGCGCGGCGCGCAGCTCGTCCAGGCCGATCCGGAACTGGCCGTGCACCTCGAGCGCACCGCCGGTCGGGTCGGTGACGCCGATCAGCTCGAACGGCACGCCCCGCTCGGCGCAGAGCGCCGCGAACGCCTTGTCGTGGCCGCGCGGCACCGACACGAGCGCCCGCGTGGCGGACTCGCTGAACAGGTAGACGAACGGCATCGAGCCCTCGGTGAACCGCTCCGGCACCGCGACCCGCGCACCGACGCCGCGCCGCAGGCAGGACTCGACGAGGCTCTGGGCGAGACCGCCGTCGGAGAGGTCGTGCGCGGAGGCCAGGTGACCGACCCGGGCCGCCTCGGCCAGCAGGTCGGCGAGCGCCTTCTCCCGGGCGAGGTCGACCTGCGGCGGGATGCCGCCGAGGTGCTCGTGCGTCACCCAGGCCCACTCCGAGCCGGACAGCTCCACATTCGTCTCGCCGAGCAGGTAGAGCTGGTCGTGGTCGCCACCGGCGCGCGGCACGAAGCCCATCGGCACCCGGTCGGCGACGTTGTCCAGCACACCCAGCACGCCCACCACCGGAGTCGGGTGGATGGCCGCCGCGCCTGTCTGGTTGTAGAAGCTGACGTTGCCGCCGGTGACCGGGATGCCCAGCTCCAGGCAGCCGTCCGCCAGGCCGCGCACGGCCTCGGCGAACTGCCACATGACGCCCGGGTCCTCCGGGGAGCCGAAGTTGAGGCAGTTGGTCACGGCGATCGGCTTCGCGCCGGTCACCGCCACGTTCCGGTACGCCTCGGCGAGGGCCAGCTTGGTGCCGTTGTACGGGTCGAGCCGGGCGTACCGGCCGTTGCCGTCCACCGACAGCGCCACGCCGAGCCCGGTCCGCTCGTCGATCCGGATCACGCCGCCGTCCTCCGGCTGCGCGAGCACGGTGTTGCCCAGCACGTAACGGTCGTACTGCTCGGTGACCCAGGTCTTGTCGGCCAGGTTAGGCGACGCGATCATGCGCAGCACGGTCTCCCGCAGCGCCTCCGGGTCGGCCGGGCGGGGCAGCGTCTCGGCCCGGTCGGCCTGGAGCAGGATCAGGTCGGCCGGCTCCCGCATCGGGCGGGCGTACACCGGGCCGTCGTCCACAAGTGAGCCCGGCGGCACGTCGACGACCAGGTGGTCCTGCCAGGTGATCAGCAGTCGACCCGGGCGGCCGTCCGGTTCCGGCGCCGTGACCTCACCGATCGCGGTGGCGAGCACGCCCCACTTCTCGCAGGTCTTGAGCACCGCGTCGAGCTTGTCCGGCTCGACGACAAGCAGCATCCGCTCCTGCGACTCGCTGGCCAGGACCTCGTGCGGGTCCATCGACGGCTCGCGCAGCGGCACCCGCTCCAGCCAGACCCGCATGCCGGTGCCGGCAGCGGCGGCGGTCTCGGTGAGCGCACAGGTCAGCCCGGCGCCGCCGAGGTCCTGGATGCCGACCACCAACTGGCCGTCGTACAGCTCCAGGCACGCCTCGATCAGCAGCTTCTCGGTGAACGGGTCGCCTACCTGAACGGCGGGGCGGCGTGCCTCGCTGCCCTCGTCGAAGGTCGCGCTGGCCAGCACCGACACACCGCCGATGCCGTCCCGGCCGGTCTTGGCGCCCATCAGCACCACGACGTTGCCGGGGCCGGCGGCGGCCTTGTTCTGCAGTCGGTCGACCGGCAGGACGCCGAGGCAGAGCGCGTTGAGCAGCGGGTTGCCCTGGTAGGAGGGGTCGAAGACCAGCTCACCACCGATGTTGGGCAGGCCCAGGCAGTTGCCGTAGCCGCCCACGCCGGCGACGACGCCGGTGAGCACCCGGGCGGTGTCCGGGTGGTCCGCGGCACCGAAGCGCAGCGGGTCCATCACGGCGACCGGGCGGGCGCCCATGGCGAGGATGTCCCGGACGATGCCGCCGACACCTGTCGCCGCGCCCTGGTACGGCTCGACGAAGCTCGGGTGGTTGTGCGACTCGACCTTGAAGGTCACCGCCAGCTCGTCGGACACCTGCACCACACCGGCGTTCTCACCGATGCCGGCGAGCAGCCTGTCGCTCTGCGGGGCCTTCTCGCCGAACTGCCGCAGGTGCACCTTGCTCGACTTGTAGGAGCAGTGCTCACTCCACATGATCGAGTACATGGCCAGCTCGGACTGGGTGGGCCGGCGGCCGAGGATCTGCCGGATCCGGTCGTACTCGTCGTCGCGGAGCCCCAGCTCGGTGTACGGCTGAAGCTCGCCCGGGGTGCCTTTCGCGCGCGGCACGGTGTCCACGCCGTCGGTCCAGTCGGCGATCGCCGGCTGGGCCGGAGCGGCCGCCGGGGCGGCGGGCTGCGCCGGGATCGGTTCGGCCGACTGCGCCGGGGCGGAGTACGCCTCCGGTGTGTCGCGTACCGGGTCCGGATGGGTGGTCATGACCTCTCCTCGCTGCGCTCGTGCCCGCCAGAGATGCGGTTGAGCAGACCGATGATCGTGCCGCCGGTCACGCCGGCGTCCCCACCAGATGCTTGAGGACCGAGGTGAAGAAGCCGAGGCCGTCCAGCGAGGGGCCGGTGAGCGCCTCCACCGCGTGCTCGGGGTGCGGCATGATGCCGACGACGTTGCCGGCGGAGTTGGTGATCGCGGCGATGTCCCGCAGCGACCCGTTGGGGTTGCCGCCGACGTAGCGGGCGACCACGCGGCCCTCGGCTTCGAGCTGGTCCAGCGTCGCGGCGTCGGCGACGTAGCAGCCCTCGCCGTTCTTCACCGGGACGAGCACCTCCTGGCCGGGCTGGAACGTGTTGGTCCACGCCGTGCCCGCCGACTCGATGCGCAGCACCTGGTCCCGGTTGCGGAAGTGCAGGTGCTGGTTGCGGGTGAGCGCGCCCGGCAGTAGGTGCGCCTCGCAGAGGATCTGGAAGCCGTTGCAGATGCCGAGCACCGGCAGACCACCCTGGGCGGCGGCCACGATCGTCTCCATCACCGGCGCGAACCGGGCGATGGCGCCGCAGCGCAGGTAGTCGCCGTAGGAGAAACCGCCGGGCAGGACCACCGCGTCGACCCCGTGCAGATCCGGGTCACCGTGCCAGAGCCGGACCGGCTCGGCGCCGGCGATCCGGACGGCCCGGGCCGCGTCCCCGTCGTCGAGCGAGCCAGGGAAGGTGACCACACCGACCCGGGCGGTCACGAGCGGGCGTCCGCGGTCTCGTCGGCCTCGACCAGGCGGACGGTGAAGTCCTCGATGACCGGGTTGGCGAGCAGCTTGTCGGCGATCTCCCGGGCCCGGTCCAGGTCCGGTTCACCAGTGAATTCGATCTCGATCCGCCTGCCGATCCGAACCGAGGCGACGTCGCTGACGCCGAGCCGGGGCAGCGCGTTTGCGACGGCCTGGCCCTGCGGATCGAGGATCTCGGGCTTGAGCATGACGTCGACGACGACGCGAGGCACTGGGCACTCCTGACTGTGTACGCAGTTGGGTGCCGACCCACAACGGGCGAGCGCAGCCAGCGTACCTGGCAGATTCCGTCGCGGACGCACCGGTCGGGTGCAGTTCAGACGGTGATCAACATAACGGGTACCCAGGACGGTCCGCCAGTCAGGACACGCGGTCCCACCAGGGCATATACGGCGTTCAGGGTGGCCGAATCGTTACATTGGTTACCCTCGATCGAATTCTTGATAACGCCTGCCGTCCACCCTACTCTACATCGACGTACCTCGATGCAGAGCGGTGGCGGGGACCTCCCGTCGTCGCCGTCCGGCACCCGGCGACCCCGGGCCCGCCCCGTCCAAGGAGTCCACCCGATGCGCATCCGTCCCCTGCTCGCCGTGCTCGGCACCGCGCTGGTCGGCGTCCTCGGCGCCACGTCCGGAGCGGTCGCCGCCCCGGCCGGCCCGCAACCCATCATCGGCGGCGGCACCGTCTCGTCGGCCCCCTGGGCCGCCGCGGTGCTCAGCAACGGCTCGTTCACCTGCTCCGGCAGCGTGATCGCCCCGCAGTGGGTGCTCACCGCCCGGCACTGCATCAACGGCACCATGTCGGTACGCGTCGGAAGCGTGAACCGCACCTCCGGCGGGGTCACCCGCACGGTCAGCGCCACCTACACCCGTAACGACCTGGCCCTCATGCGCCTCTCCAGCACCGTCAGCACCTCGGCGGTGAGCCTGGCCAGCAGCAACCCGCCGATCAACTCGACCAACTCGATCTACGGCTGGGGCATGACCTGCTACAGCGGCTGCTCGGCGTCCACCACGCTGAAGACCGCTACCGTCCGGGTCACCAGCAACAGCGCCACCGACGCGTACGGCGGGCAGGCGATCCGCAGCACCCGGATCAACGGCAACGCCTGGCGCGGTGACTCCGGCGGACCGCAGTTCTACAACGGCCAGCAGGTCGGCGTCGCCTCCACCGCGGACGGGTCGAGCATCCAGAACTACGGCAGCGTTGCGTACAACCGGGCCTGGATCTCCTCGACTGCCGGTGTCTGACGGTTAGCGCCCCGCGCGGCTCGGATGGTCGACCGAGTGCCGACCGTCCGCGCCGCGCTGTTTTGCAGCATCCGATCAGGTGAACAATGCACCCGATCGGGGCTCCCCGCTCCTGACAGCATCGGAACCGTGCTGGTCGTGACGACGGATCAACTGCCCGGCTACGAGATCCGCCAGATCCTCGGTGAGGTGGTGTCATCGATGGCCAGGACGCGCAACCCGTACCGCGAAGGTGTCAAGAACCTGCGCGGTGGCGCGTACGACCCGATGGCACCTGACAACCTGACCCGGTGGCGTACCGACTCGGTGTCCCGCCTCGGCGAGGAGGCCCTGCGGCTCGGCGCGAACGCCGTGATCGGCATGCGGTTCGACAGCCGGGACTGCGGCGAGATGTGGATGGAGATCTGCGCGTACGGCACGGCGGTGATCGCCGTACCCAAGATGCCCGAGGTCATGCCCTCCGACCAGCCGGTGGTGGCGGCGGAGACCGCCACCGACCCGGCCTTCGCCGAGTCTCTCGGCGGCATCGCCGAACCCGCAAGCGCCCCCAACCTGAGAACCGCCGCCGAGACCCCCACCGGCGAGTAACCCCGGCGGGATTACAGGATCGGGGGCGGGGAGTACGTGGCGGCGTGCGGGTGGGCCTCCACCACCGTGGTGATACGCCTGGTCACCGCCTGGACCTGGGCCGTCGCGGTGCCGACGAAGGCGGTGCGGTCGGCGACCAGGGTGTCGATGTCGGCGCGGGACAGGCCGAGGCGGCCGTCCGCCGCCAGCCGGTCGAACAGGTCGTTCTCCGGGGCACCCTTCTCGCGCATGGCAAGCGCCACGGCGACCGCGTGCTCCTTGATCACCTCGTGCGCGACCTCCCGACCGACGCCCCGCCGGACGGCCGCCACCAGGATCTTCGTGGTGGCCAGGAACGGCAGGAACCGCTCCAGCTCCCGGTTGATCACCGCCGGGTACGCGCCGAACTCGTCGAGCACCGTGAGGAACGTCTGGAACAGCCCGTCGGCGGCGAAGAACGCGTCCGGCAGGGCCACCCGCCGGACCACGGAGCAGGACACGTCCCCCTCGTTCCACTGGTCACCGGCCAGCTCACCGACCATCGACAGGTAACCCCGGATGATCACGGCGAAGCCGTTCACGCGCTCCGAGGAGCGGGTGTTCATCTTGTGCGGCATCGCGCTGGAGCCGACCTGACCCGGCTTGAAGCCCTCGGTCACCAGTTCCTGGCCGACCATCAGCCGGATCGTGGTGGCCAGCGACGACGGGGCGGCGGCGACCTGCGCCAACGCGGCAAGCACGTCGAAGTCCAACGAGCGCGGGTAGACCTGCCCCACGCTGTCCAGCACCCGCGAGAAGCCCAGGTGCTCGGCGACCCGGCGCTCCAGGTCGGCCACCTTGTCGGCGTCGCCGTCGAAGAGGTCGAGCTGGTCGGCGGACGTGCCGACCGGGCCCTTGATCCCCCGCAGCGGGTAGCGGGCGATCAGCTCCTCCAGTCGTTCGTACGCGATCAGCAGCTCCTCCGCCGCCGACGCGAAGCGCTTGCCCAGCGTGGTGGCCTGCGCCGCCACGTTGTGCGAGCGGCCGGTCATCACCAGCTCGGAGTGCTCGTGGGCCAGCCAGGCCAGCCGGGCCAGGGTGGCCACCACCCGGTCGCGGATCAGCTCCAGCGAGGCGCGCACCTGGAGCTGCTCGACGTTCTCGGTGAGGTCCCGCGAGGTCATCCCCTTGTGCACGTGCTCGAAGCCGGCGAGCGCGCTGAACTCCTCGATCCGGGCCTTCACGTCGTGCCGGGTGACCCGCTCCCGCTGGGCGATCGAGGCGAGGTCGACCTGGTCGAGCACCCTCTCGTACGCCTCGACCACGCCGTCCGGCACCGGTACGCCCAGATCACGCTGGGCGCGGAGCACGGCGAGCCAGAGCCGCCGCTCCATCCGGACCTTCTCCTCCGGCGACCAGAGGGCGACCAACTCGGGCGAGGCGTACCTGTTGGCGAGCACGTTGGGGATCGTCGTCACGTACCTCATTCTCTCCTACCCGGCGATCCGGTCAGCCGGGAGGCCACGACGGGAGCTCGCGGGAGCCTTGGCCCTTTTGTCGCCCGGGGTGTTGCGCTACCAGCAGGTATCGGATCATGGTCTCCATCTGATCTCCGGCGAAGCCGAATCCACCTTCTCGACAGAGGGCATGCATGCGTAGAAGATCCCTCGCCGGCCTCACCGCGATCGCGGTGACCGGCGGCACCCTGCTGGCCACCGGCGCACCCGCCCAGGCGGCCGAACCCACGACCCTCTACGTCAAGAAAGCCGACGCCAACTGCTCCGACCAGGGGCCCGGCTCCGCGACCGCGCCGTTCTGCACGATCGGTGCCGCCACTGCCGTGGTCACCAGCGGCCAGGACGTCCGGGTATATGACGGGGACTATGCCGAGCGTGTCACCTTCACCCGCTCCGGGACCCCCGACGCCCCGATCGGTTTCATCGCCAACGGCAACGCGGTCCGGCTCGTCGGGCCGACCGCGGGCCTGGTCATCGACGGTCAGCACGACATCGGCCTCCAGGGCTTCAAGGTCAATGGGACGCTCGACCTGCCCGTCCTGGACATCCGCAACTCCTCGAACATCGAGGTCGCGGGTGGCACCTACACGATGGCCAGCGCCGCGACGGGCCCCGTCGTGCGGGTCACCGGGGTGACGATGGCCAGCCTGCGGGACATCTTTGGCACCGGAACGGCGCTCACCAACGGAATCACAGTGGACGCCACGTCCACCGACGTGACAGTGGAACGCGCGACAGTGGCCACTGGATCGCAGTACGACAGCGCCGACCACAGCACGGGCATCCGGATCGAGGGAACACGCACCTCCGTCCTCGACACAGTCGTCGGCGGCTTCACCGGCGCCGCCATTGAGGTCGGACCGGGCGCCTCCGGCACTGTGCTGGCCAACAACGACGTCAGGGGCGGGGCCGGTCACGGCATCCACAACCGTGGGGCCGCCAACACGGCCATCACCAACAACTCCATCAAGGACCGCTGCGTCGACGGCGTCCGGGTCGACGGGGCGTCCTCCGCTGTCTCCGTGCAGAACAACACGTTCAGCAACAACGGTCAGTCCCGCCAGAGCTTCTGCGACCCCCAGCTCACCGGCGGGGTCGAGATCGGCGTCCACGACCAGTCCCTGACCAGCACCGTGGTCGACTACAACAACACCTACCACAGCATGTCCCCGTCCTCGACGAACTACTCCTGGAACGGGACCGTCATGGGCCTGGCCCAGTTCCGCACCGCGTCCGGCCAGGCCGCGCACGATCGGGACACGGCGAACGCCAATGACCGGATCGACTCGGCGAACTCGGCAGCACCCGGCTTCCCGGAACTCGACAGCCAGAACCAGTCGCGCCGTGACGACCCGGCTGTGCCGAACACCGGTGCCGGCCCGGTCACGTACGCCGACCGGGGCATCATCGAGAGCGTCAAACCCCCGAGGGCGTTGTTCGACGTCAGCCTGGACCTGGGCGCCAGCTCGGTCACCGTGGACGCCTCCGCCTCCACGCCGGGCTTCGTCCCGATCAGGGAGTACGTGTTCAACTTCGGCGACGGCACAAACGTCGTCACCCAGTCCACCCCGACCGCCACGCACAGGTACGCCAACCCGGGCACCTACGACGTCACCGTCCTCGTCCGCGGCGAGGACGAGATGCAGGGCAGCAGCACCGAGCAGGTGAGCGTGCTGCGACGGACCGCGAGCGTGGGTCTGCTCGCGCTGTCCAACCTCCGGTACGTCGGCGCCGTGCCCATGCGACCGGACCAGGTCAGCTTGACCGCCGCCGCGCAGTACGACCTGGCGGACGCCGGCAACGGCCAGGTCGCCCTGGTCGCACGGGCCAACGGCCACTACGTCACGCAGTCGGCAAACGAGAACCTGGACGCCGAGAGCCAGGTCGTCGGTACGACGGAGAAGTTCACTGTCGTCCGGAACACCGACGGCACGATCAGTCTCAAGGCGAACAACGGCCTGTACGTCACCGCCGACCCCAGCGGCTCCTTCACGGTGTCGGCGAGCAGTCCGGCGATCAGCACCTGGGAGAAGTTCCACCAGGTCCCGGTCGCCGACGCGAACAGGTCGCTGAAGGCCAGCGTGAACGGCCGGTTCGTGATGTCCGACAACACCGGGACGAAGCCGCTGATCGCGAGTTCGACGACCGCCAGCACGTGGGAGCGGTTCGACATCGTCGACCTCGGCAACGGACAGGTCGCCCTGCTCGCCCGCGCCAACAGGCGCTTCGTCACTGCCGACGGCGCCGGCAGCAAGCCTCTGATCGCGACCCGTCCCACGGTCAGCCTGTGGGAGCAGTTCACGATGGTCCGCAACAGTGACGGCACGGTGAGTTTCAAGGCCACCGTCAACAACAAGTACGCCAGCGCCGACGGCGCGGGCAGCAAGCCGTTGATCGCCAACGGCCCCGCAGTCAGCACCTGGGAGAAGTTCACCCTCGGCTGAGTCGTCCCCGCCGTTCGACGCCCGCCGGACCTTCGGGTCCGGCGGGCGTCGCGGTGTGAAGGGGGTCAGCGCAACTCGTACACCGTGACGCTGCCGGAGACGAGACGCACCTGGGCCAGCCCGGCCAGCGCCTGTGACACCTCGCCGGCCCGCGTGTCGGCGAACAGCCAACGCACCCCGTACTCGGCGCGCAACCGGTCCAGGTCGGCAACGGTGGGCGTGCGGAAGACCCGCTCGTTCACCGCGAACCGGGTCGGGTCGTGCGGGTCCTGCCGTACGTAGCCGAGGCCCCGCCGACCGTTCGCGGCGAGGGCGGCGTCCGTGTAGCCCCAACTCTCGATCACCGTCCGGTGCCCGCCCAGCCCGGTCACCCAGTAGGCGCGGGCGTCGCAGTGCGCGGTCGTCGGTACCGGCCGACAGTGCACGTTCGTGGCCACCACGTCGTCGTCCGCGGCGTGCTCGTCGAGCCAGAGCGCCGCCCGCATCTCCGCTGCCGTCACCGTGGACGGCTGCGCGACCGACGCCTGTCGACCCGGCGCGACCTGGACGTACCGGACGGCGCCGTCGACCCCCCGCGCGACGCTCGCGCCCAGCAGCGCCGCCGTGATGCCGGCCAGCGCCACTGCCACGAGGCGTCGTCGCCCGCCGTCGTCCCGGCGACGGCGGCGACCCGGCAGGGCGTGCACACCTACCGCGATCAGCGCGGCCAGCAGGAGAAGGACCGCGAGCCGCAGGTACGAACGCCCGAGGATGCCCGCCCAGCCGGCCATGGTCGCGGCCGGCCGGGCCATCAGGGGTACGACGAGGTACGACGCCACGCCGAGCAGCGCGGCGCACACAGCCACCGGCCAGGACGGCCGGAGCATGGTGAACAGCCACACGGTCAGCACGGCGCCGAACGGAAGCACGTCCAGCCAGAAGTAGACCTGGCTCAGCGAGGGATGGTGCAGCGTCCAGATGCCGCCCGCACCGGCCAGGATCGCGCCGGAGAGCAGCCAGGGCGCCGGATCGGCGCGCCGCGGCCCGGTGAGGATCAGCATGCCGATCAGCCGGGGCAGCTGCACCAGCAGCCACCAGCCGAGCAGGGCGAAGGTCAGCAGCCATCCGGCGGCCCCCGCCCGGGCGAGACCGAACGGCAGCAGCCCGCCGCCGCGCACCCCGTCACCCGCGCCGATTGTCTCCCGGTACTGCGGCATGGCGTGCAGGAACGCGAACGCCTGCGGGCTCAGGGTGCCCGCCCCGCCCCCGGCGAAGAGCAGGTAGCCGACACCCATCGACGCCACGAGACACAGCAGCGCGGCGAGCGCCGGCCAGGGCACCCGCCGCCCCTGCCACCAGGTGGCGACAAGGGCGACACCGACGCCGGCGATCAGCGGCGGCAGCGCGCTGGACTTCGAGCCGGCGCAGGCGAGCCCGAGGGCGGGCAGCAGCGCCCAGGCGACACCCAGCGGTCGCCCGCGTACGGCGTCGACGCAGATGCCGCCGAGCAGCACGAGCAGCGGCAGGACGTACGTCTGGGACGGGCTGGAGAAGGAGAAGGCGAACGCGCCGTCCGCGATGGCCGAGTTTACGGCCACCGGCATACCGAGCCCCGCCGCCGCGCCCGCAAGCGGTCCTGCCCACCAGCGTTCGGACAGGTCCCGGGCCAGCCCGGCGGTGACCAGCACGGTGATGATGGCGACCGGCGCCAGCCACAGCCGGAGCAGGACCGTCGCGGGCGGAATTCCGGTGATCATGCTGCCGGCGGCCATGTGCGCGTCGGACAGGTAGTGGTAGCGCAGCGGTTCACCGGCCATCTGCGGCAGTTGGAACGGCAGATCCCGGGTCAGCTCCTGCACCAGCGACAGGTGGTACAGCAGATCCTGGTAGTACGTGTGGTTCACCGGCGGCAGCGGCACCAGACGCCACTGCGCGACGGCCCAGAGCAGCACCAGCAGCAGCACCGCGACGATCGACAAGTGCCAGGCGAGCGGGAGCGGCCGGCGGGGCCCGACCCGCCAGTGCCGGCGCAGCCGCGGAACGACTGCGAAGGCCAGCACCACGGGCACCGGCCACCACCGCAGCAGGTGCTGCTGGCCGGCGGTGGCGGCGGCGACCCAGGCGCCGAGTTCGAGAAGAAGGCCTGTAGCCGCGCCGTAGCCCAGGTCCTCCGGCAGGTTGCCCCGACCGCCGCGTACCGCCCGGTGCACCAACGTGCCGGGCAGCAGCACTGCCAACGACCAGTACGCCGCGTAGCGGACCACGTCGCCGGCGGGCACGTCGGTGTACCACCAGGCGGCCGGCAGCGCGGCGAGCAGGACAGCCCACGGCAGGGCGGCGGCCACAGTGGAGCCGACGGACCGGGCGGGCCGCCGGTCGGGCCGCGTCGCGGGGACGGGCGCGGCCGGTTCCACAAGCGCGAGCGAGTCAGCCACGGGCGCTGCCCACAGGCGTGACGGCGATCGGCGAGCCCAGCTCGATCTCCGCCGAGTCGGCGCCGACGTGGTACGTCGGCCGGCCCTGCACCGTCGCGTAGATCCGCCCGACGTACTCGCCGAGCAGGCCCAGGCAGACCAGCTGCACGCCACCGAGGAGCAGGACCGCGACGAACGTCGACGTCCAACCCGGGATGGTCAGACCGCGCAGGTACGCCACGACGCCGAACCCGATGAGGCCCACACAGGCCAGGAAGCTGACCGCGCCGAGCCAGGTGGCCAGGCGCAGCGGCGCGGCAGAGAAGTTGGCGACGCTGTCCCAGGCGAGCGCGATCATCCGCGGCAGCGGGTACTTCGTCTCGCCCGCCGCCCGTGTCTCCCGGACGTAGCGCACCTCCGCGCTGGCGAAGCCGAGCGCGGGCACCAGCAGCCGGTAGACCGGGGTGCGTTCGGGCAGTTGACGCAAGGTCTCGATCACCTCGCGGCTCATCAACCGGAAGTCACCAGCCTGGGCGGGCACCTCGGCACCGACGACGCGACGCATCAGCCGGTAGTAGAGCTGCGCGGTGCGTCGCTTGAACGCGGTGTCTGAACTGCGGTCGGCACGTACGCCGTACACCACGTCGACGCCCTGCTCGCGGGCCACCCGCAGCATCTCGGCGACCGTCTCCGGCGGGTCCTGCAGGTCGGCGTCCAGGCTGACCACCCATTGTCCACGGGAGCGGTACAGGCCCGCGGTCAACGCCGCCTGGTGTCCGCTGTTGCGCCGCAACCGGACCAGGCGCAGTTGCGGCCAAGTCCGCACATGGGTGAGCAGCACCGCGACTGTGTCGTCCCGGCTGCCGTCGTCGACGGCCACCACCTCGTAGTCGACGCCTAGCGCGTCGAGCACCGGCCGCAGCCGGGCGATCAGGGCCGGGATGACAGCGGCCTCGTTGTACATGGGAATGACGACAGACAGCACCAACACTTACCGGCCCCGTTCCGGACGCCTGCGGCATCGAACGCACCTTGTTCACGGGTGCGGACGGTCACCGTTACCCGGCAACCTCACGAGCGGTAGGCCACCCGTTGAACAGGACGTGAATGTCGGCCTGCCTGCTGCCACCTTTTTCCGCGGCCGGCCAGGCCCCTGACAGGAACCTCCCCGATGGCCGTTTTGTCGGTGCGGTCAGCGCCGCCACCTGCCAGTAGGGCAGGATCGGCGCATCTGATTCCGGCGTCGCCGGGTCTTTCTTTTCTTCGGGGCCAGCATGCGTAAATCCTTCTTCTCCGGTCTCGTGACCATCGTCCTGACCGGCGGCGCACTGGTGGGCACCACAGTGCCCGCCCACGCCGACACACCGACGACGCTGTACGTCCGGCAGAATCCCCCCGCCAACTGCTCCGACTCGTACCCGGGCACCCTGGCGCAGCCGTTCTGCTCGATCGGAGCCGCCGCCGCGATCGTCACCGCCGGGCAGACGGTCGACATCGGTGGCGGCGTCTACATGGAGCGGGTCAACGTCACCGCGTCCGGCACCCCGCAACAGCCGATCGTGTTCACTACCAACGCCAACTCCAACTCCAACTCGGCCACCCTGTCCGGCGCGACGGCCGGTTTCGTCATCGACGGCCAGCACGACGTGGTGTTGCAGAACATGCGCGTCTTCGGGTCAGCCGGCGTGCCAACCGTGGACGCCCACAACTCGTCGGGCGTCACCATCCGCGGTGGCGGCTACGGTCTGAACAGACCCACGAACTCCCCCGTGATCCGGTTCGCCGGTGTCACCGGTTCGAGCGTGTCGAATACGACAGTCATCGGGTATACCTCCACCGCCGGCGTCGCCGTGGACGCGGCGAGCAGCGACGTCCACATCCTGGGCACGACCGTGCAGGGCGATGCCAGCTACGTCGCCGCCGACCACACCGTCGGCGTCCGGATCGACGGGCCGCGCAACTCGTACGTGGGTGGCCAGGTCCACGGCTTCACGGACGCGGCCGTCGCGCTCGGCCCGGACGCGACCGGCACCGTGGTGGCCAACAACCTGATCACCGGCGGCGCCGGTCACGGCGTGCACAACAACGGTGCCACCGACACGGCCATCGCCAACAACACCATCAAGGACCGCTGCCGCGACGGCATCCGCGTCGACGGAGCCTCGTCCGGCGTCTCCGTCCAGAACAACGTGCTCGCGGTGAACGGTTACTTCAGCCAGGGCTACTGCGACCCGGCGTTCCTCGACGGCGTCGAAATCGGCGTCTACGGCGGCGCAGTCGGCAGGACGGTTGTCGACTACAACAACGCCCACCACTACTACAACGACTCCCCGCAGATCTACGCCTGGAACACCCGGATGGGCCTCGCGGCCTTCCGGGCGGCGTCGGGTCAGGCCGCACACGACCGGGAGACCGGACAGGCCCCGGACAGCTACGACTCGGCGAACTCCGCAGCCCCCGGCTACCAGGACCTCGACCGCACCGGCCAGCAACGGATCGACGACCCGACAGTGCCGAACACCGGCGCCGGCCCGGTCACGTACGCCGACCGCGGTGCCGTGGAGACCATCCGCACCCCCGTGGTGCTGTTCAACGTCGGCCTCAACCTGGAGGCGCGGTCGGTGACCGTGGACGCGTCCGCCTCCACCCCCGGCCTGGCCCCGATCGCCTCCTACGAGTTCGGGTTCGGCGACAACAGCGTGGTCACCCAGGCCGGCCCGATCGCCTCGCACACCTACACGCGTCCCGGCCGCTACACCCTCAGCATCAAAATCATCGGCACCGACGGCCGGTCGACGACTCGTACCGAGCAGGTCAGCGTGTTGCAACAGACGGGCACGTTGGCGCTGCGCGCCCTGTCCAACCGCCGCTACGTCAGCTACGAGACCGGTTCCGGCCTCCAGCCGAATCAGACCGAGCCGGGCGCGACCGCGCAGTTCGACCTGGCGGACGCGGGCAACGGCAAGGTCGCCCTCTTCTCCCGGGCGGTTGGGCGCTACGTCGCCATCTCGGAGTTCGACAACTCCACGTTGACCGCGACGAGCATTCTCGTGGACACGCGAGAGGCGTTCACGATGATCCGCAACAGCGACAGCACCGTCAGCTTCCAGGCCCCCATCACGGCGAAGTACGTCACCGCTGACCCCAGCGGCACCGTCGCGATGAGCGCCAGCAGCTCCACCATCAGCAACTGGGAGAAGTTCCTCCAGGTGAACCCCCCGGAGGCGAACACGGCCCTGAAGGCAAAGGTCAACGGCCGCTACGTCAGCGCCGACGGCGCCGGCGCCAAGCCGCTGATCGCCTCCGCCCCGACGGCGAGCCTGTGGGAGCGGTTCGACGTGGTGGAGCTCGGCAACGGCCAGGTCGGCCTCCTCGCCCGCGTCAACAACAAGTTCGTCAGCGCCGACGGGGCCGGCTCCAAGCCGCTCATCGCCAACGCCCCGACGGTCAGCACCTGGGAACGCTTCGACATCATCCGCAGCAGCGACGGCACGATCAGCCTCAGAGCCGCCATCAACGGCAAGTTCGTCAGCGCCGACGGCGCCGGCTCCAAGCCCCTGATCGCCAACGGTCCGGCCATCAGCACCTGGGAGAAGTTCACCCTCGGCTGAGCCGCTCAACGATCGACGCCCGCCAGACCCTCAGGTCCGGCGGGCGTCGTCGTTCACAGCCCTCTGCTCAGCGCTCCAGGATCGCCGTCACGCCCTGGCCGCCTGCGGCGCAGATGGAGATAAGGCCTCGTCCGCTGCCCTTCTCGGCCAGCAGCTTCGCCAGCGTGGCCACGATCCGGCCGCCGGTGGCGGCGAAGGGGTGGCCGGCGGCCAGCGACGAGCCGTTGACGTTCAGCCGGTCGGTGTCGATCGCGCCGAGCGGGGCGTCCAGGCCGAGCCGGTCCTTGCAGAACTCCGGCGACTCCCAGGCGGCGAGGGTGGCCAACACCTGCGACGCGAACGCCTCGTGGATCTCGTAGTAGTCGAAGTCCTGCAACGTGAGCCCGGCCCGGGTCAGCATCCGGGGCACCGCGTACGCGGGGGCCATCAGCAGCCCCTCGTCGCCGTGCACGAAGTCCACTGCCGCGGTTTCCGACCAGCTGAACCAGGCCAGCACCGGCAGGTTGTGCGCCGCCGCCCATTCCTCGCTGGCCAGCAGCACCGTCGAGGCGCCGTCGGTGAGTGGGGACGAGTTACCGGCGGTCATGGTGGCGTGCTCGGCGTCCGGGCCCCGGGTGCCGAAGACCGGCTTGAGCGAGCCGAGCTTCTCCACGCTGGTGTCCGGGCGGAGGTTCTGGTCGCGGGTGAGCCCCAGGTAGGGCGTCATGAGGTCGTCGAAGAAGCCCCTGTCGTACGCGGCGGCGAGCCGCTGGTGCGACCGCAACGCCAGCTCGTCCTGGGAGCGCCTGTCGATCTGCCAGCGCATGGCGGTCTGGGCGGCGTGGTCCCCCATGGACAGGCCGGTACGCGGTTCGGCGTTGCGGGGGATGTCCGGCTTGAACGGCTGGAGCGGGCGCAGCTTCGCGGCGATCTTCAGCCGTTCGCCGAGGGTGCGGGCGGAGTTGAGTTTGAGCAGCGTACGGCGCATGTCCTCGTTGACGGCGAGGGGCGCGTCGGAGGTGGTGTCGACACCGCCGGCGATGCCCACGTCGAGCTGCCCGAGGGCGATCTTGTTGGCGACCAGGATCGTGGCTTCCAGGCCGGTGCCGCAGGCCTGCTGGATGTCGTACGCGGGGGTGTGCGGGTCGAGCCGCGACCCGAGGACGACCTCGCGGGTGAGGTTGAAGTCACGGGAGTGCTTGAGCACGGCGCCGGTGACCACCTCGCCGACCCGCTGCCCGGCCAGCCCGTACCTGGCGATGAGACCGTCCAGCGCGGCGCCGAGCAGGTCGGCGTTTGACGCGTCCGCGTAGCGGGAGTTCGAACGGGCGAAGGGGATGCGGTTGCCCCCGATGACCGCGACCCGCCGGATGCTCTGCACGATCCGCCTCCTCCGAGATGTGTTGCACCAACCCTACTCGCCAGTAGGCTACGCCCATGACCGACAGGTACGCGAGCTTCGTCCAATCGGCCGCCGGCCGCACGCTGGTCAAGCGCCTCGGGCTTCCCGACCCGCCCCGACTGCGCCGGCACCACCCCGGCGACCCGCTGCTGACCGGGCCGGCCCTGCTCGGCGCGGCCACCGGCGGCCGGCTCGCCGAGCCGGTCGCGGAGATCCTGACCGCCGCCGGGGTCGAGCTGGCCGACCCGGCCGCCGAGCCGCAGACCGACACCCCGCAGCGGTACGGTGCGCTGCTGTTCGACGCCACCGGGATCACCGATTCGAGCGGCCTGCGCCAGCTCTACGACTTCTTCCACCCGCAGGCCCGCGCCGTGCTGCCCAGCGGCCGGGTGATCGTGCTGGGTACCCCGCCGGGCGAGTGCCCGACACCTCGCGAGGCGACCGCGCAGCGCGCCCTGGAGGGGTTGGTGCGCAGCATCGGCAAGGAGTTCGGCCGGGGCACCACGGCGCAGCTCGTCTACGTGACCCGTGACGCCAGCGCCGCCGGCACCCGAACGAGCCTCGAATCGACGGTGCGGTTCCTCCTGTCCGGCCGGTCCGCGTACGTCTCGGGCCAGGTCGTCCGGGTCGGCGCCGGCGAGGCGAGCGCCCCGGCGGACTGGGATCGCCCGCTGGACGGGCAGGTCGTGCTGGTCACCGGCGCGGCCCGGGGCATCGGCGCGGCGCTTGCGAAGGTGCTTGCCCGCGACGGCGCGCAGGTGATGGCCCTGGACATCCCGGCCGCGGGTGACGCCCTCGCGGCGGTGGCGAACGAGATCGGCGGAACCGCCGTGCAGCTCGACCTGACCGCACCGGACGCGCCCACCCGGCTCGCCGACCACCTGGCCAGCCGGCACGGCCGGGTCGACGTGGTGGTGCACAACGCCGGAATCACCAGGGACAAGACGCTCGGCCGGATGGACGCCGACAGGTGGGATCAGGTGATCGACGTCAACCTCTCCAGCCAGGAGCGGATCAACGACGTACTGCTGGAACGGGGGCTGATTCCGACCGGCGGGCGGATCGTGGCGGTCTCCTCGATCGCCGGGATCGCCGGCAACCGGGGGCAGACCAACTACGCCACAAGCAAGGCCGGCGTCATCGGGCTCGTCGACTCGCTCGCCCCGACCCTGCGGGAGCGGGGAATCAGCGTCAACGCGGTGGCCCCCGGCTTCATCGAGACCCGGCTGACCGCGCGCATCCCGCTCGTGGTCCGGGAGGCGGGCCGGCGGATGAACAGCCTGTCGCAGGGCGGTCTGCCGGTGGATGTGGCCGAGACGATCAGCTGGCTGGCCTGGCCGGCGTCCGGCGCGGTCAGCGGCAACGTGGTCCGGGTCTGCGGCCAGAGCCTGCTGGGGGCGTGATGGGCGGCGCGGACGACGAACTCTCACTGCACGAGCTGATCGACGGCCCGACGGAGACGCTGTCGGCGCGGACCCAGGCCGCGGCACGGCGTCCGGAGTCGGGCGGCCGCACTCTGGTGGAGCTGCCCCGGATGCCGGCGGCCGGCCCGCTGTACCGGCGGGCCGTGCTCGGTGCGCTGCCGGGCCTCGGCGGCGGCCGGCGCGGGACCGACCTGCCGGCTGTCGAGTTGGCCGCCGGCGGGGTGACAGTCGACCGGGCGCACCTGGCCGACTACGACCGCGTCTGCGGGTTCCGTCTCACCGATCGACTGCCTGCCACGTATCCGCACGTCATGGGCTTTCCGCTGGCGCTGCGTCTGATGACCGCGCCGGAGTTCCCCTTCCCGCTGATCGGCCTGGTGCACATCGGCAACCGGATCACCGTGCACCGCCCGATCACCGCTGACGAGCCTGTCGACTTCACCACGTACGCGCAGGACCTGCGTCCGCACGACCGGGGCCGGCAGGTGGACGTGGTGCTTGTCGGCTCGGTCGACGGGGAGGAGGTCTGGCGCGGCGTCTCGACGTACCTGGGTCGGGAACGCACGTCCGGTGGCGGTGCGCGGGGTGAGCGTCCCGAGGCACCAGCCGCGTCGGCCCGTTGGCGGGTGGAGCCCGGCGTCGGCACGGGGTATGCGCGGGTGTCCGGGGACCACAACCCGATCCACACGTCCCGGCTCGGGGCGCGGCTGTTCGGGTTCCGCCGGCCGATCGCGCACGGCATGTGGAGCAAGGCGCGCTGCCTGGCCGCGATGGAGAGCCGGCTGCCGGACGCCTACACGGTCGAGGTCGCCTTCAAGTTGCCGGTGTCCCTGCCGAGCACTGTGAGCTTCGCCCTCCTGCCGGACGGCGGGTTCGCCCTGCACGACTCGCGCGGTCGACCGCATCTGGCGGGTCTTCTGCGCTGACGCGATCTCGGGCTTGGCAGGGAGACCGTCATACGTTAGGTTGTTCTCACATAGAGATGTTCTCAGAGTGAGGGTGACGGGATGAACGAGCAGGAGTTCCTGGAGGCGTACGACCCCCGGGCCTAC
Organism: Micromonospora sp. NPDC047521; assembly: GCF_055587305.1. Classification (NCBI taxonomy): domain Bacteria; kingdom Bacillati; phylum Actinomycetota; class Actinomycetes; order Micromonosporales; family Micromonosporaceae; genus Micromonospora; species Micromonospora sp. NPDC047521. The sequence continues at coordinate 406,162 of NZ_JBVJGN010000002.1, forward strand.
CCGTCGGTCGCCGTGACAGTCGACGTGGTGGCGCTGACCATCCGCGACGACGCGCTGCACCTGCTGCTGATCCGGCGCGGCCAGGCACCCTTCGAGGGCCACTGGGCGTTGCCCGGCGGCTTCGTCCAACCCGACGAGGACCTGAGCGCCGGCGCCCGACGGGAGCTGGCCGAGGAGACCGGGCTCGGCGGCGAGGGGCTGCGCCGCGTACACCTGGAGCAGTTGGGCAGCTACGGCGATCCCGACCGTGACCCGCGGATGCGCGTCGTCTCGGTCGCCCACCTCGCGTTCGCCCCGGACCTGCCGGACCCGGTCGCCGGCACCGACGCCGACGAGGCGATCTGGCTGCCGGTGACCGCGTTGACCAGCCGGCAGCTCGCCTTCGACCACGGCCGGATCATCGACGACGCGCTGGAGCGCGCCCGGTCCAAGCTGGAGTACACGCCGCTGGCCACGCGCTTCCTCGCCACCGAGTTCACCATCAGCGAGCTACGCGCCGTCTACGAGACGGTCTGGGGTCACCCGCTGCACGCCGGCAACTTCCACCGCAAGGTGCTCTCCGTCCCCGGTTTCGTGGAGAGCACAGGCGCCAGCACCGAACGCGGCGGCGCGCGGGGCGGCCCCCGCGCCCGGCTCTACCGGGCCGGCGACGCCCGGCTGCTGCACCCGGCGCTGCTGCGCCCCGCCCGCGAGGAGACCGTGCGATGAGAACCGCCGAGGCCATCGGCCTGGTCACGGCCGCCCGCACCGACACCGACCTGTTCGGCACGGACCACCCGGCCCGCCGCTACCGCGAGCTGGTCGCGGCCCTGCACCCCGACCGCCTGCCGGCCGACCCTGCGGTACGCGCCGAGGCCACCGACGCGTTCGTCCACGTCACCACCAGGTGGCAGGCCCGGCAGGTCACAGTCCTCGGCGACTACCGCCTCCGCGCGCCGGCCCACTCGGGTGACCTGGCCGACCTCTACGACGTGGGCGACGACCGGCTCCTCAAGCTGCCCCGACGACCCAGCGACAACGACCTGATGGCCCGCGAGGCGCACGCCCTGCGCACCATCGCCGAGCATGGCGACCCGCGTTACCTGCCGTACGTCCCCCGGCTCGTCGACGAGTTTCCGCACCGCGACACCTCGACCGGTGCCGAACGGCGGATCACCGTGCTCGCCACCGCGCCCGGCCTGCACGACCTGACCGAGGTGCGGCGCGCGTACCCCGACGGGTTGGACGCCCGGGACGTGGCCTGGATGTGGCGGCGGCTGCTGGTGGCGCTCGGCCTGGCCCACCGGGCGGGCGTGGTGCACGGCGCGGTCCTGCCACCACACGTGCTGATCGAGCCGGACGCCCATGGCGTCGTGCTCGTCGACTGGTGCTTCTCCGCCCCGATCGGTGGCACGATCCCGGCGATGGTGCCCGGCCACCAGGACTGGTATCCGCCGGAGGTCTTCCAGAAGCGGCGGTGCGGGCCGGGCACCGACATCTGGATGGCAACCCGCTGCATGACCTCGCTGCTGAACCGCCACGCGCCGCGCGAGCTGCTCACCTTCGCCCAGGGCTGCCGTCACCGCTTCCTCTCCGACCGGCCCGACGACGCCTGGCGGCTGCTACGCGAACTCGACCAGGTGCTGGACCGGCTCTACGGGCCACGCACCTTCCGACCCTTCACCCTTACCCCCTGAGGAGCTGTCATGGGCAGTGGAACCTGGTCCACCGACGTGTACGACGCCGCCGACCGCTACCGGCGCAGGACCGGCCGGAGCGCGTTCTCCTACAGCGACAGCGGGGCGCGCACCGTGCACCCCGCGCTCGACCCCCGTGACGCGACACGCGAGAGCCGCGACTCGGACGAGCACCCCCGCTCGACGCCCGTCGCGGTGCTCTTCGACGTGACCGGCTCGATGCGCACGGTGCCGCGTGTCCTGCAGACCAAGCTGCCGCAGCTGCTCGGGCTGCTGCAACGGCAGGGCTACGCCAGCGACCCGCAGATCATGTTCGGCGCGATCGGCGACGCCACCTGCGACCGGGTGCCGTTGCAGGTGGGCCAGTTCGAGTCGGACAACCGGATGGACGACGACCTCGGCCGGATCGTCCTCGAAGGCGGTGGCGGTGGGCAGATGACCGAGTCGTACGAGCTGGCCATGTACTTCATGGCCCGGCACACCACCACCGACAACTGGGAGAAGCGCGGCCGGCGCGGCTACCTGTTCATCATCGGCGACGAGCTGGCGTACCCGCAGGTCAAGGCGCGGGAGGTGACCGGCCTGATCGGCGACGAGCTGGCCGAGGACCTGCCGCTGCGGCAGGTCGTGGACGAGGTGACCCGCCGCTGGGACACCTACTACCTGCTCCCCGCCGGCAGCCACTACTCCGGCAACGCCAAGGTGCTGGACTTCTGGCGGAACCTGCTCGGGCAGAACGCCGTCGTGCTCGACGACCTCGACGCGGTCTGCGAGACCATCGCGCTCACCATCGGCCTCGGCGAGCAGGCGATCGACCTCGACGAGGGACTCCGCCACCTGGACCGCGCCGGCTCCGGTGCCACCGGGACCGTCTCCAAGGCCCTGGCCCGCCTCGGCCGGGGGCGGCGGGCCGAGGTGTCGACGCTGCCGGCGTTCCGCGACACGGCAGGTGGGGTGACCCGACTGTGAGGCACGTGGCGGTGGTCGACCTCGGCTACGGCGACGCCGGCAAGGGCACTGTCGTGGACTGGCTCTGCGCCACCCGCCCGGTGCACACGGTGGTCCGCTTCAACGGGGGCGCGCAGGCGGCGCACAACGTCGTCGGGCGCGACGGGCGGCACCACACGTTCGCGCAGTTCGGGGCGGGCACGTTCCACCCGGGTGTGCGTACGCACCTGTCGCGGCACGTGGTGGTGGACCCGCTGGCGCTGGCCGCCGAGGCCGACCATCTCGCCACGCTCGGGGTGCCCGACGCACTGGACCGGCTGACCGTCGACGGGGACGCGCTGCTCGCCACCCCGTACCACCGGGCCGCCAACCAGGCCCGGGAGATCGCCCGGGGAGCCGACCGGCACGGCTCCTGCGGGCTGGGGGTGGGCGAGGCCGTCGCGTACGGTCTCGCCCACCCCGACGAGGCGCCCCGGGTCGCCGACTGCCACCGCCCGGCGCTGCTGCGCCGCAGGTTGACCGCCCTGCGGGATCGGCTGACCGCCGAACTCGGCAGGCTGGACGCGCCGCCGGTCGAGGACTGCCTGCCCGCGTTCAGCGGGTTCGCCGGGCGGGTCGCGATCGTCGACGGCAGTTGGCTCGCGGGGGCGCTGCGCGCCGGGACGTGCGTCTTCGAGGGCGCGCAGGGGGTGCTGCTGGACGAGTGGCACGGCTTCCACCCGTACACGACGTGGAGCACCACGACGTTCGCCAACGCCGACAGCCTGCTCGCCGAGGCGGGCCGCCCCGGCGACGTGACCCGGATCGGGGTGCTCCGGGTGGTCACCACCCGGCACGGGCCCGGCCCGCTGGTGACCGAGGACCCGGCGCTGCCCTTCGCCGACCCGCACAACCCGACGAACCCGTGGCAGGGCCGGTTCCGGTTCGGCCACTTCGACGCGGTCGCCCACAGGTACGCCCTCGACGCGGCCGGGGGGGTCGACGGCCTGGCGCTGACCCACCTCGATCTCGCCGGCCCCCAGCTGCGGATCTGCCGCCGCTACGACACCACTGACCGGCTCACCCCGGGCCCACCCGGTGACCTGGACCGACAGGCCGCGCTCACCGCTCACCTGCTGCGGTCCCGGCCGGTCTACGACGGTCCGCCGGCCGACTGGGCGGAGGCGGTACGCGCGGAGCTTGGCGCACCAGTGGTGCTCACGTCGCGAGGCCCCACCGCCGACGACAAGACCCCGCTCGGTCCGCTGCTCGCCGCACCGGCCCTGGTGTGCTCGGCCTGACGTCCGGAGAGGGCGATCCGGCGACTCGGCCACCGAGCGGCGCACGCCCGGCGAGCATTGGTGCATGGACGCCCTGCTCGACCTCCTGCGTGGGACCGTCACGTCACCCTGGGTGTACCTGGTGATCTTCGGGCTCACCGCGGTCGACGCGTTCTTCCCGGCGGTGCCGGGCGAGGCAGCGGTGATCACCGCAGGGGTGCTCGCGGCGAGCGACGGACACCCCCGCCTGACCCTGGTGATCGTGAGCGCCGCCATCGGCGCGCTGGTCGGCGACCACATTTCGTACGCCATCGGTCGGGGCGGCGGCGCGCACCGGCTGGCCCGCCTCCCCGACGGCAGCCGCCGGCGGGCCAGCTCCGAGTGGGCCCGCCGGGCCGTGGACCGGCGCGGCGGAATCATCCTGACCACCAGCCGGTACGTGCCGGGTGGCCGGACCGCCGTCACCCTCACCATGGGCGCTGTGCGCTATCCCCGCCGGTCGTTCCTGCTGTACGACAGCATCGGGGCGGTCACCTGGGCGCTGTACTGCGGGCTGCTCGGCTACTTCGGTGGACTGGCCTTCGAACGCGACCCGGTGAAAGGCGTGCTGGTCGGCGTGGGGCTGTCGGTGGTCGTCACGTTCGCTTTGGAGGGGATCCGGTGGCTGCGCCGCAGGGCACACCGCCGCGCCGCCGCCCGACGTTGACGGGCACACATGTCACAGCAGGTCAGCGTCGTGCACCAGGATGGCCAGCTGCACCCGATTGCCTGCCTGGAGTTTCGCCAGCGCCCGGCTGACGTGTGCCTTCACGGTGGCCTCGCTCATGGTCAACCGTCGGGCGATCTCCGCGTTGCCGAGCCCCCGCGCCACCTCCCGGACGATCTCCAGCTCGCGCGCGGTGAGCGGGGCGAGCCGCCGCCGGGCCGCGTCCCGACGGGCCGGCCCCCGCTCCGCGAATGAGCTGATCAGACGGCGGGTCACCGTCGGAGCGAGCATCGCGTTCCCGGCGGCGATAGTGCGGACGGCGGACGCCAGCTCGCGTGGCGGGGTGTCCTTGAGCAGGAAGCCGACCGCGCCAGCCCGCAACGCCTGATGCACGTACTCGTCGAGATCGAAGGTGGTCAGCATGATCACTCTCGGGCCGGCGGCGACCACCTCGGGTGCGACGGCCAGCCCGTCGAGGCCTGGCATCCGCACGTCGAGCAGCACCACGTCGGGGCGTAACCGGTGCGCCTGCTCCAGCGCGCCGGCGCCGTCGGCTGCCTCGCCCACCACAGTGATGTCCCCGGCCGCCTCCAGGATCAGCCGCAGCCCGGCGCGGACCAGTTGCTCGTCGTCGACCACCACCACCCGGATCACGCCGTACCCACCAACGGGATCAACGCCCGGACCAGGAAGCCGCCGTCCACCGGCCTGGCCTCCAGCCGGCCGCCGAGCAGCTCCACCCGCTCGCGCAGCCCGAGCAACCCCTGGCCGGCGCCGGGCAGCGCCGCCCCGCCCTCGGACGGGCCGTTGCGGACCATCACCTCCAGCCCGTCGGGCAGGTAGCGCAGACAGACGGTCGTCTCGGCGTCGGCCGCGTGCTTACGCACATTGGTGAGCGCCTCCCGGACCACCCGGTACGCGGTACGCCCCAGCGTCGCCGGTAGTGCCGTCGGCACGCCCTCGTCTCGCCGGGACACCCGCAGCCCGGCGGCGCGGGACTCCCCGATCAGCTCGTCCAGCGCGTCGATCCCGCGCTCCGGCACCACGGCCGGGCCGGTCTGTCGCAGCACGCCCAGCACCTCGCGCAGGTCGGTGAGCGCCTGCCGGCCGGTCGTTCGGATCAGCGCGGCGGCCTCGACGGTCGCCGGGTCCGCGGCGGTCACCTCCAGCGCCCCGGCATGCACGACCATCAACGAGACCCGGTGCGCCACCACGTCGTGCATCTCCCGGGCGATCCTGGTCCGTTCCTCGGCACGGGCCCGGTCGGCGCGGGCCTCCTGCTCGCGTTCCAGTCGCTCGGCCCGGTCCCGCAGCGCGGCGAGGGTGTCCCGGCGGGCCCGCACCCAGAGGCCGAAGACCAATGGAAGTCCGACCAGACAGGCGGCGAGAAGCAGCACGTTGCCGGTGGTGGCGGTGGTGATCCGGCGTGTGCCGCCCACCTCCAGCCCGACCAGCACCCCACCGGCGAGCACCAGGGCCGTGCCAGCGAGGTAGCTGGCGAGTTGGCGACCGCGCAGTCGCAGACCCGCCTGGTACGAGGCGACCACCCCGGCCGCCGCGGCGGCGAGCACCAGCCAGCCCACCGCCGCGGCCAGGAACAACGGCCAGCGGCGCGTGCGGATCGTGCCGGCGGCCCAACCCGAGGCCACCGCGAGGACCAGCGCGACGACGCCCGGCAGCGGCGAACGGACGCCGATGTCACCGGTCGAGCTGGCCCAGACGGCTGCCGCGACGGTGACGGCGAGCAGCACGGAGGCGTACCGCTGGACGGCCCGCCGAACGGCGACGGCGCTGGAGGCCACGAAGCGAGCTTAGGGCGCTGCGGACGGATCGGACCGTCCCGCGCAGCCAGACCAGGGTGGGGTGAGGGATGACCCCGAGCCGCCGTCGGGGCCGGATGCGACCTAAGTAGCGGTGCCCGTCTGACCACTGGCCGATGGCGGGAGCCGCTGCCCACACCAGCATCAGGATCATGGATCTGCTCGACCTGCTGCACGAGACGATGTCCTCGCCCTGGGTGTACCTGGCGATCTTCGCGATCGCGGTGCTCGACGGCTTCTTCCCGGTGGTGCCGAGCGAGACGGCGGTGATCACCGCAGGGGTGTTCGCCGCCTCCGGCGCGCCGTACCTGCCGGCGGTGATCCTGGTGGCCGCCGCCGGGGCGCTGGTGGGAGACCACGTCTCGTACGCCATCGGGCGGGGCGGCGGCGCGCGGCTGCTCGACCGGCTGCCGCCTGACGGTCGGCGTCGGACCGCCATCGAGTGGGCCCGGCGGGGAATCGCGACGCGCGGCGGGCTGATCCTCACGGTGGCCCGCTACGTGCCTGGCGGCCGGACCGCGGTCACCCTCACCATGGGCGCGGTGCACTATCCCCGCCGACGCTTCCTGGCCTTCGACGCGCTGGCTGCCGCTTCGTGGGCGCTCTACTCGGCGCTGGTCGGGTACGTCGGCGGACTGGCCTTCGAGCAGGACCCGCTGCGTGGTCTCCTGCTCGGTCTCGGCCTCGCCGTGACGGTGACGGTGGTCGCCGAGGTGGTCCGCTGGCTCCGCAACCGCCGATCCGCCGAGCCGGGCACCGACGCTTTCTCCGCCGGAACCGTCAGTCGACAGGCGGACGCCAGGTGACTCCGTGCAGGAGCTGGGCGGCGCCGAGCCAGGCCACGTTCATCATCCGGGTGGCCGTCTTCTCCGGGTCGGCGTCCGGGTGGTCCGCGAGCCAGTCGGCAAGCGACTCGGACGCGCCGACAAGCGCGTACGCGACGACCTCCAGGTCGATGGCGGCGATCTCGCGGCCCTCGGCGCGCAGCGCGTGGTCGAGCATCCCGGCGACCACCTCGACCAGCCGGGTGCGCATGGCTGCCAGCTCACCGGCGAACGGCTGCTCGCCCCGGGCCTGCCGGTAGAGCACCGCCCACCCGTCGCGGTGTGCGCCCACGAAGCCGAAGAACGCCCGCAGCCCGCGCCAGAGCCGTTCGTCGGCCGGCAGGTCCGGGGCGGCGGCACCGGCGATGGCCTGCATCATCCGGGTCCCCTCCCGGTGCAGGCAGGCGACGAAGAGTTCCTCCTTGGTGCCCAGGTACGCGTACACCATGGGCTTGGAGATGCCGGCGTCCTCCGCGATCTCGTCCATGCTGGCGGCGTGGAAGCCGCGCCGGGAGAAGACCTTCACTGCCGCGTCGAGCATCTGCTGCTCGCGGACGGCCCGTGGCAGGCGCTTGAAGGCGGGGACGGTGGACACCTTGCGAGCATACCTACTCGTGCGTAGGGTTACGCACGAGTAGCCAAATCTTCCGGAAGGCACACCTGATGACTGACTTCGACCCGGCCACCTTCGCCAACGTCGGCCCCAAGGAGTTCGCCCAGCTGGTCAAGTCCACCCCGGACGACAAGATCGCCCAGGTGATGTCCGGTGACCTGCGCGGCAAGATCCTGGGCGAGGTGTTCGGCCGGATGCCGTCGCTGTTCCGCGCCGACCGGGCCGGCTCCACCAACGCGGTCATCCACTGGATCATCACCGGGCGTCCGGACGGCGGCAACGACACCTACGAGGTCGTCATCGCCGACGGCAAGTGCGACGTGAACGAGACCCCGCAGCACGACCCGAAGCTGAGCCTCACCATGGGCCCTGTCGAGTTCCTGAAGATCGTCTCCGGTGGCGCCAACCCGGTGATGATGTTCATGACCGGCAAGCTGAAGGCCAAGGGCGACCTCGGCCTCGCCGCCAACATCGCCAACCTGTTCGACATCCCCAAGGCCTGACATGGGCGAGTTCTCGCTAGACCTGAACGAGGAACAGCGGGATCTACGCGACTGGGTGCACGGCTTCGCCGCCGAGGTCGTGCGCCCGGCCGCCGCCGAGTGGGACGAACGCGAGGACACCCCCTGGCCGGTGATCCAGGAGGCCGCCAAGGTCGGCCTCTACGGCTTCGAGTTCCTCGCCACCTGCTGGGCCGACCCGACCGGGCTGTCGCTGCCGATCGCCAGTGAGGAACTCTTCTGGGGTGACGCTGGCATCGGCCTGTCCATCTTCGGCACCTCGCTCGCCGTCGCCGCCATCTACGGCGCCGGCACCCCCGACCAGATGGTCGAGTGGGTGCCACAGTGCTTCGGCGACGTCGACTCGCCGGCCGTCGCCGCGTTCTGCACAAGCGAACCCGAGGCCGGCTCCGACGTCGGCGCGATGCGCACCCGGGCCGTCTACGACGAGGCAACCGACGAGTGGGTGCTGAACGGCCAGAAGGCGTACGCCACTAACGGCGGCATCGCCGGCGTGCACGTGGTCACCGCCTCCGTCGACCCCACGCTCGGCTCCCGGGGCCAGGCGGCGTTCGTCGTACCGCCGGGCACCCCCGGCCTCACCGCCACCCGCAAGCTGCGCAAGCTCGGCCTGCGCGCGTCGCACACCGCCGATGTCTTCCTCGACGGGGTACGCGTACCCGGCCGTTGCCTGCTCGGCGGCAAGGACTCCCTCGACGAACGGTTGTCCCGCGCCCGCTCCGGGCAACGAGCCAGCGGGCAGGCCGCCATGCGCACCTTCGAGCTGTCCCGACCCACGGTGGGCGCGCAGGCGCTCGGCGTGGCCCGGGCCGCCTACGAGTACGCGCTGGACTACGCCAAGGACCGGGTCCAGTTCGGACGGCCCATCATCGAGAACCAGGCCGTCGCCTTCGCGCTCGCCGACATGCGGATGGAGATCGACGCCGCGCGGCTGCTCGTCTGGCGGGCCTCCTGGATGGGCCGCAACAACCGTCCGTTCACCGCCGGTGAGGGCTCGATGTCCAAGCTCAAGGCCGGCGAGGTGGCCGTGTCGGTCACCGAGAAGGCGGTGCAGCTGCTCGGCGGAGCCGGCTTCCTGCGCGACCACCCGGTCGAACGCTGGTACCGCGACGCCAAGATCTACACCATCTTCGAGGGCACCTCGGAGATCCAGCGACTGGTCATCTCGCGGGCGATCTCCGGAATGCAGATCCGCTGACCTCGGGTCGGCTGCCGCTCGGGTCGGACACCTGCTGATCCGGCCCGGGCGGCGGTCCCCTACCTATCCGTGCCGTCTTCGTCACCCCCCGCCGACGCAGGCTGGGCCCGCTGCCACGCCCGGTGCATGATCAAGGAAGACGCCCCGACGGACGGGGCTGTCCGCGTACCGCCCCGACAAGGAGGTCTGCGGCATGGACCTGCCGTTCATCGTTGCCACGCTGACCCGTCGCGGCCTGCTCACCCCGGGCCGACCGGTCCGAATCGCCTCGCAGCTCAACGCGTTGCGCACCTGGGGGTGGAGCCTCGCCGGCGAGCTGCGCCAGGCAGCCGCACGGGATCCCGGTCGACCTGCCGTCATCGACGAGGACGGCACCGAGCTGACCTATCAGGACCTGCTCGACCGAGCCGAACGGATGGCCCGGTCGATGCGGGCCGGGCTCGGCGTACAGGCCGGCGACCGGATCGGCGTGCTCTGCCGCAACCACCGCGGGCTGATCGAGACGATCGTCGCGGCCACCCTGCTGGGCGTGGACGCGGTCCTCGTCAACACCGGCCTCTCCGCGGCCCAACTGGCCACCGTCGCCGAGGAGCAACGGCTCCGCCTCCTGGTGCACGACGACGAGTTCGCCGAGCGGGTCATCGGCCTCCCCGCCGAACTTCCCCGCCTCGACGAACACGCACGCGAGGAACTCGTCGTCGGCGCACTGCCGAGTGAGCTGCGCCCGCCGGAGCGCGACGGCCGGATCATCGTGCTCACCTCCGGCACCACAGGTGCGCCCAAGGGCGCCCGCCGGCCCACACCGAGCGGCTTCGGCCCCCTGGTGTCCATCATCGACCGCATCCCCCTGCACGTCCGGGACCGCGTGATGATCGCCGCGCCGATCTTCCACACGTGGGGATTCGCCGCACTCCAGGTGTGCTTCGCGCTCCGCGCCACCATCGTGTTGCAGCGCCGCTTCGACCCGGCCGCCACGCTCACCGCCCTGGTCACCCACCGCTGCGACGCCATGTTCGCCGTACCGGTGATGATCCAGCGCCTGATGGAGGTCCCGCCGCCGGACCCGCGCCCCAAACTCAAGGTCGTCGCCGTCAGCGGCTCGGCCCTGCCCGGAGGCCTGGCGCCCAGGTTCATGGACGTCTACGGCGACGTGCTCTACAACCTCTACGGCTCCACCGAGGTCTCCTGGGCCTCCATCGCCGGCCCGCCGGAGCTGCGCCAGGCACCGACCACCGCCGGCCGGCCGCCCCACGGCACCCGCCTGGCGATCCTCGACGACGAGGGCAAGCCGGTGTCCGACGGCAGCGTCGGACGGATCTTCGTCGGCAACGAGATGCTCTTCGAGGGGTACACCTCCGGAGCCAGCCGGGAAACCCGTGACGGGCTGCTCGACACCGGCGACCTCGGCCGACTCAACGCCGACGGGCTGCTCTTCGTCGACGGCCGAGCCGACGACATGATCGTCTCCGGTGGGGAGAACGTCTTCCCGTCCGAGGTGGAGGACCTGATCGCCAGGTTGCCGCAGGTCCGCGAGGCCGCGGTGATCGGCGTACCCGACCCCGAGTACGGCCAGCGACTCGCCGCTTTCCTCGCCCTGCACCCCGACGAGACCCTCGACCCCGACGCGGTCCGCGAGTACGTCCGCCACTACCTGGCCCGGTTCTCCGTCCCCCGGGACGTGATCTTCGTGAAGTACCTGCCCCGCAACGCCACAGGCAAGGTGCTGAGCCGCGAGTTGCGCCGCTACTACGGCTGAATCGCCCTCCGGCCCGTCCCTCAACCCGGGATGGTGATCCGGCCGTCGACCGCGGCGGCGGCGATGTCGGTGCGGTGCTGCGAACCCGCCAACCCCACCCCGTCCACAAGCGCGTACGCGGCGTCCCGCGCGGCGGCCAGGTCGACGCCGGTGGCCGTACCGCAGAGGACCCGGCCGCCGGCGGACACCAGCGCCCCGTCGCCGGCCCGCCGCGCGGTGCCGGCGTGGATGATGCCCTCGCGGTCCGCGCCGGTGATCACATCACCGGTGCGCGGCGCGGCCGGGTAGCCCTGCGCGGCGAGCACCACGGTCACCGCCGCGCCGTCCCGCCAGCGCAGCGGCGGGTGCTCGGCCAACGTGCCGGTGGCCGCCGCGTGCAACAACCCGCCAAGCGGAGTCTCCAGCAGCGCAAGCACCACCTGCGTCTCCGGGTCACCGAAGCGCGCGTTGAACTCGATCACCCGAGGGCCGGCGGCGGTCATCGCCAGGCCGACGTAGAGCAGGCCGGCGAACGGGGCTCCCCGACGCCGCAACTCGGCAAGGGTGGGGTGCACGACGTCGCGCATCACCTCGTCGACCAGGCCGGGCGGAGCCCAGGGCAGCGGCGCGTACGCGCCCATGCCGCCGGTGTTCGGGCCGGTGTCGCCGTCGCCGATCCGCTTGAAATCCTGTGCCGGCAGCAGCGGCAGCGCCGCCTCACCGTCGGTGACCACGAAGAGGCTGACCTCCGGGCCGTCGAGGAACTCCTCCACCACGACCCGGCCACACTCGGCGGCGTGCGCCAACGCGGCGGACCGGTCGTCGGTCACCACCACACCCTTGCCGGCGGCGAGCCCGTCGTCCTTCACCACGTACGGCGCGCCGAACTCGTCGAGCGCCCGGGCGGTGCTCGCCTCGTCCACGCAGACGTACGCGCGGGCGGTCGGCACGTTCGCGGCGGTCATCACGTCCTTCGCGAACGCCTTCGACCCCTCCAGCCGGGCGGCCTCGGCCGACGGGCCGAACACGGCGATGCCCTTGGCGCGTACCGCGTCGCCGACCCCCGCGACAAGCGGCGCCTCCGGCCCGATCACCACCAGGTCAGCAGCCGTCTCCACAGCCAGCGCCGCAACGGCGGCCGGATCGGAAGCGCTCACGGCCCGCAGCTCAGCCACTGAGGCGATCCCCGGATTACCGGGCGCGGCGACAACCGCCGAAACAGCCGGATCCGCAGCCAACCCGAGCGCGAGCGCATGCTCCCGCCCCCCACCACCCACCAAAAGAACCCGCACAACCCGGAATCCTACTGTCCCCACCACCCACCCCCGCCCTCGCTGCTGGTGATCAAGAGGTTTGCGTCATACGTCGATCTGTTTCTGACGCAAACCTCTTGATCACCTCCGGTCAGCGATCGTGATCGCTTGGCGGACCGTGTACGGGATGTAGTCGGGGCTCAAGGTGTCCTGCCAGGTGAAACGAAGGATCGTCCAGCCTGCGTTGACCAGTCGGTTCTGCCGGCGACGGTCGGCGAACGCCGCCTCCGCAGTGCCGTGGGCGTCCCGGCCGTCCGCCTCCGCGATCACCCTTGGCGCACGCCAACCCAGGTCGCCGACGCCGAGCAGGTATCCGTCGTCGTCGCGTACCTCCAGCTGCAGCGTGTCCGGCGGCACCCGGCCGTCGACGCACCGCAGTCGGCTTCGCGTCTCCAGTGGCGACTGCGCTCGCCCGTCAGCCTCGGCGAGGTAATTGCGGGCCGCGACAGCACCCCGCCGCCCCCGGATCAGACCCGGGATCTGGGCGAGCTGTGCTCGGGTGACTCGGCCCTGGTTCAGCGCCGAGTCGAGGACCGAGACGGCCGGGTAACGATCGACCCTGAGGATGACGTCCGAGACGGTGCGAAGTGGCGAGGTCACGCGAACACCCGCAACCGAGGTGAGGTCGCCGGGCACGACGGTCACCTGGTGCACGATCAGCCACGGTGCTGGAGCACGCTGAGGCCGGGGGCGATCAACCGGCACCGAGATGTGAACCTCCGGCGTCCGACGAACGCCCGCGACGCCGTGCAGTTCGAGAGCGGTGTCGAGAACAGCGAATGCGCCTGGGCCGAGGCTCATCACCGCCGCCCGGATGCGCGCCCGCCGCAGTGCCGAATCGCTCCACTCAGCGTCCGGGACGAAGCATCCGCGTAGAAGTCGTTGCCACCTGCCCGAACGGCACAGCTGTCGGACCTGGTCCCTGGTCAGGCCGACACGGACCGCCTGCGCCAGGGTGACCATCCCGTCCTGCCTGGCCGCGATGTCGCGCAAAAGCTGGTGAGGTCCCACCGCCCCAGCCTGCCGACCGACTCCGCCTCACCGAAGCCCCTGTGGACAACCCGAAGATCCCTGTGGACAACCGTCCGTCGGCGCAGTTGATCAAGAGGTTCGCGTCAGGACCCGGCTCGATGCTGACGCAAACCTCCTGATCACCCAGGCGATTGGGGGGTGGGGTGGGGTGGGGTGGGGTGGGGTGGGGTGCCTGGAGGTTAGGGGAGGAGGGGGTGTTGGACTACGTTTTCTTCTCGGCCGGGGCCTACGCCGATCACGCTGACGCGGGTTCGGCAGAGTTCCTCGATGCGGGCGATGTAGCGGCGGGCGTTCTCCGGCAGCTCATCGACGGTGCGGGCCTTGGTGATGTCCTCCCACCAGCCGTCCAGCTCCTCGTAGATGGGCGTGGCGTGGTGGAAGTCCGTCTGGCTCATCGGCATGTCGTCGACCCGAACGCCGTTGATCTCGTAGCCGACGCAGATCGGCACCTTGGCCAGCCCGGTGAGCACGTCCAGCTTGGTGATGACCAGGTCGGTGACGCCGTTGAGGCGGCAGGCGTACCTGGCGACGACGGCGTCGAACCACCCGCAGCGGCGCTCACGGCCCGTGGTGGTGCCGTACTCCGCACCGACCTTGCGCAGGTGCGCGCCGTTCTCGTCGAACAGCTCGGTGGGGAACGGCCCGGAGCCGACCCGGGTGGTGTACGCCTTGCTCACCGCGATGACCTTGCTGATCGCGGTGGGCGGAATGCCGGCGCCCACGCAGGCACCGCCGGCGGTCGGGTTGGACGACGTCACGAAGGGGTACGTGCCGTGGTCCATGTCCAGCATGGTGGCCTGGGCGCCCTCCAGGAGCACCGTCTCGTCCCGGTCCAGGGCGTCCCAGAGCATGGCGCGGGTCTCGGCGATGTACGGCTTGAGCCGCTCCGCGTACGCCAGGTACTCCTCGACTGTGGCTTCGAGGTCGATCGCCTTGCGGTTGTAGACCTTGAACAGCATCTGGTTCTTCTCGCGCAGCGCGAGTTCCAGCTTCTTGCGCAGGATGCCCGGGTCGAGCAGGTCCTGGAGCCGGATGCCCATCCGGGCGACCTTGTCGCCGTACGCCGGCCCGATGCCGCGGCCGGTGGTGCCGATCCGGGACGAGCCGAGGTACCGCTCGACCACGCGGTCCAGTGCGCGGTGGTGCGGCATGATGAGATGCGCGTCACCGGAGATCCGCAGCCGGGACACGTCGACGCCCCGCTCGGCGAGACCGTCGATCTCGGCGAGCAGCACCTTCGGGTCGACCACCACGCCGTTGCCGATGACGATCATCGCGCTGGGTGACAGCGCGCCGGAGGGCATCAGGTGCAGCGCGTACTTCTGGCCGTCCGGGGTGATCACGGTGTGTCCGGCGTTGTTGCCGCCGGAGTAGCGCACGACGTAGTCGACCCGCTCACCCAGCAGGTCGGTAACCTTGCCCTTGCCCTCGTCGCCCCACTGAGCGCCGAGGAGCACGATCGCTGGCATCTTTTCCGCCTCCAGAAGGCTCGGGTGCCAGGTGGCGACCGGTTGGCGAGCCCGGGGTGTCAGGTTAACAAGTAGTGACGGCGCGGCCGGCAGGGGTCGCGGCGAGAGGCAGGAGGCTCCTTCCGTGTACGACGTGGTGCTGCTCACCCTCGATTCGGAGCGGGACGCTTCCGGGGGCTGCGGCAGCGGCGGAGCCTGCTGCGGCGGTGCGACCGAGTCCGACAAGACCCCGGGGACGGGCGACGCGGAGCACTGCGTCACCGACCGGCCCCGTGTTCCCGTGCTGGCCTGCGCGGACGCGCTGAACGCCCGCGGTGCCCGCGTACAGACGGTCACCGCCCGCTCGAACGCGGAGATCGACGAGGTGCTGGCGCTGTTCGACGGGCCGGCCCGTCCGGACGGCCTGACGTGGCCCGACCCGGACAGCAAGACCCGGCTGGTCGTCGCGACGGCAAGCGACGGACAGTTGCGGGCCGTGCTGCGCCGGCTGGTCCGGCGGTACGCGCCGGCGCCGAGTCGCCGCCCGGCTGACCTGCCCGACGGCCGGACCGTGCCCGACCTGCCGCCGGTGGCCGTCCTGCCGCTGGACCCGGCGCGCGGCGGCACACAGCGGGACCTGGCCGCGCAGCTCGGTCTGCCGCGCGACCCGGCGGCGGTGGCCACCGCGGTGCTGGATGGCACGCCGCGCCGGCTGGACCTGCTGCGCAACGACGGCGGCTCGGTGACCCTGGACGGCGCTCTGCTCGGCGCCGCCGACGACGCGGGCCGGCCGCTGCACTGGCGGGCCCGGGTGGAGGTGGACGACACCGTCCTCACCAACGGTGACGAACCGCTGCTGGCCTGCGCGGTCGGCAACGCGGGCGGGTACGCGTCGCTCGACGACGTGACGCTGCTGGCCGCGCCGGACCCGGCCGACGGCCAGGTCGAGGTCGCGGTGGCCGTGCCGGTGGTCGCCCGCTCGGCGTTGGGTCGCAAGCGGGTACGCCTGGAGGTGCGCCGGGCTCGCGGGCGGGCCGTGTCGGTGCTGCCCCGGGAGGAGAAGGTGCCCTACCTCGATGACGGCGTCGAGGGCGAGCTGACCCGGAAGCGGTCCTGGTGGATCGAACCGGGTGCCTGGGCGGTCTGGTCGAGCTGACCCGGCTGCGTCGACCGGCCCCGGTCGGCGGGTGCGCCTATCCTCGCAGGAGGACTGGGGAGGGCCGTAATGGACGAAAACGCCGACCGGGCGCGGAAGCCCGGCCAGCAGCCGGCGCCGGAGCGGGACATCGAGCCACTCTGGCCGCCGGATCCAGCAGACCCGGGCGCGGCTGGCGTGGTGCCGCCATGGGCGTCGGTCGTCGAGCAGAGGGGTACACCGCCGTCGACCGCGCAGTCGCCTGTGACTCCGCCGGTGGCGGCGCCGCCGATCGGCCGCCCACCGGTTCCCGGGCAGCCCGGGGCGCCGGCGCTACCTCCGCCGTCGCCGTCGGACTACCCGTCGCTCACCGGTGCGGTACCGGCACCGGGCGGGTGGGGGAACAACGGCCCCACCTCGGGCTGGGCGCCGGCGCAGCCGAGTTGGCCGCCGCCGGCCGACCCGCCCGCGTCGAACCTGCCGCCCGCGCCCTCCGTGTCGCCCGCGCCGAACGTGCCGCCGAACGGCACGGCCGGGCCAGCGGGCCGGGACCAGCCGGGCAACACCGGAGCCGCCGTTGCCGGCATCCCCGTCGCCAGCACCTCCGAGGTGGCGAGCACCGCCCCCGGCGCGGGGACGTCGCCTGCGGAATCGGGCTCTCCCCTTCCCGCCCCTCCCGTCGGGTCGGGCGGCGTCGACCTGGACATGCCGTTCTCCCTGGACCGCCCGGCGGCGGCGTCCGCCGCGCCCGCCGACAGCCCGGGCACCGGCGACAGCGCACGCCCGGGTAGCCCGAACGGCGCCGAACCGGTGGCGTCCGCCCCCGCGCCAGCCGGTCCGGCAGGCCCGCAGGCAGGCGCCCCCACCGCAGGCGGCCCGACCGCAGGTGCCCCCACCGCAGGCGGCCCGGCGGCTGCGGCTGCCGCCGCGCCGGAGTCGTCGCAGGGTGGTGGGGCCGGGCAGGACGGGCCAGCTGTCGGAACGGCGCGACCGCCCGCCGATTCACCCTGGGCGTACCCGCCGCAGCGACCGGCCAGCGCTGCCGAGCCCACCTCCGACGAGGCGTCCACCGCGACGCCCCCGATTCCCGCCCCGCCGCCCACGGTGCCGCAGCAGCAGTCCGGTGGCGCGGCCGGTCCGCAGGCCGGCGGGGGGCAGACCTACACCGCTCAGACCTACTCCCCGGGGATCCCTGGCCAGGTCCCGCTGCCGCCGCCACCTGACCCGTCGCAGTTCGGCGACCCGCCGCACGGTGGGGCTGTGCCCCAGCAGGGTGCGGCGGCTCCGCCGCCGGGGCCCTTCCCGCCGTCGCCGGGCTGGTATCCCCCGCCGTGGCAGCAGGGCACGCCCGGAGTTCCGCCACCGCCGCCGCAGCACTACCAGGAGGCGGACGGGGTGGCTCGGGTGCCGGCCGCCGGCTACCAGGACGCCGCCTGGGCACCGGAGAGCGCCGCCGCTCCGACCGCCGAGGACTTCGCGAGGCGCCGGCAGGTCCGCCCGCCCGAGCCGGTGGCGACCATGGGCGTACGCGCGGTGGTCAACAAGATGGGTCTGCTGAGGCTGTCGCCGGGCAGGCACGAGCAGGAGCTCAAGCGGGACATCGAGATGGTGCGCCGCAACTTCGGTGGCCTGCGGCAGGTGACAGTGGTCAACCCGAAGGGTGGTGCCGGAAAGACGGTGGCCATCCTTCTGCTCGCCATGACGTTCGGGCAGAAGCGCGGCGGTTACGTGCTTGCCTGGGACAACAACGAGACGCAGGGCACCCTGGGGATGCGGGCCCAGCAGGACTTCCACTCGCGCACGGTGCGGGACATGCTGCGCGACCTCGGGCAGTTCCAGGGTGCGCACGGGCGGGTCGGTGACCTGTCGCAGTACGTCCGCTCGCAGGGCGAGGGGATGTTCGACGTGCTCGCCTCGGACGAGTCGGCCACCGGCGGCGAGATGCTGACGGCCGCCGCGTTCGCCGAGATCCGCGAGGTGGTCAGCCGGTTCTACAAGTTGATCTTCGTGGACACCGGCAACAACGTACGGGCGCAGAACTGGCAGGCCTCGATGGACGCCACCGACCAGTTGGTGGTCACCATGTCGGCCCGTAACGACTCGGCGGAGACCGCCGCCCGGATGCTCGACCACCTGGAGCAGAGCGGCAGGCAACGGCTGGTCCGGCAGGCGGTGACAGTGGTGTCGATGCCGCCGTCGCGCAAGGAGATCGACCTGCCGGCGATCCAGGAGCACTTCGCGGCCCGTACGCGGGCGGTGCTGCTGGCCCCGTACGAGCGGCTCATCGACAGTGGCGAGCCGATCCGGTACGGCGGGCTCTCCTCGGCCACGCGGGACGCCTGGCTCAAGATCGCCGCCGCGGTCGCCGAAGGGTTGTAGCCCACCGAAGGCCGGCCCGGTGTCGGGCCGGCCTTCGGACCTGTCAGTTGCTGGCCAGCGCGTCCGCCGCCGACGGGTCGCAGTCGCGCAGGAACTGGGCGCACCGGGCCGCCTCGTCGGCCTCGCCGATCTCGTCGGCGGCCCGGGAGAGCACGTACAGGCAGCGCAGGAAGCCCCGGTTCGGCTCGTGCGACCACGGCACCGGGCCGTGGCCCTTCCAGCCGCTGCGGCGCAGCTGGTCCAGGCCGCGGTGGTAGCCGGTGCGCGCGTACGCGTACCCCGTCACCACGTGACCCTGCGCGAACGCCCGGGCCGCGAGCGCGGCCCACGCCGCGCTGTAGGTCGGGAAACGGGCCGCCACCTCGGCGAACGCCTCGTCCGTGCCGGCCTCCTCGGCGGCGGCCAGGGCGGCGTCAGCCTCGTCGTGCGCGGGCAGGAGGGTGGCCGGTGGCTCTGGCAAAAGGTTCTGCATCGCCCCATTCAACCCGCTGGACAGGGCGACACGCGAGCGGGTCGGCCGGCGCGTTCGGCTGAACGGCTGAGGGTTTGCTCACGCCTGCGGCCTATGCCGCCGCCAGGTGTTTTCTATTACAACTAATGGTCCGGAGCCTCCCCAGGACCCGGTTACGCAGGAGCCCGGCGGCCACGGCCACCGGGCTCCTGTCGTGCCACCGCCGGCCCCGGGTTTGGCAGGTGGCGGCGGGCGGGCAGGATTGCCGGGTGCCGACCCCACCTCCCGCGGACGTCATCGAGCCGCACCTGCACACCGACGAGATCCAGACCCGCGACGAGTTCGACAGGCAGTTGGCCACCGGCCGACTGACCGGCCTGACCGTGCAGGGGCTGCGCCTCGACCTCGACCCGGTGCCCGACCTGACAGGCGTCGAGGTAGCGGGCACCCTCTTCGTGGGCTGCCGGTTCGCCTCCCGGGACGTGGGCGCCGACCTGGTCCGGCGCGGTGCGAACGTGGTGCCGCCGTTCTCCGGGCTGCCGTACCCGACCCAGCCGACGCACCTCTACACCCCTGAGGAGCTGGCCGAGGGGTTCGCCGAGGGCGGGTTCGCCGGGATGTACGACACCCGGGTGTACGAGCACTACCGGGCGCACGGCGGCGCGCTGCCGGACGTCAAGGAGGCGCTCGGCCAGCGGCTGCACGATCACGGCGTGGACAACGCGTTGGGCGACGCCACCCGGGCCTGGCTGTCCGCGTACGGGCCGCAGTCGGTGGTGGGGATCATGGGCGGGCACGCGGTGCGGCGCGGCAGTGCGGCGTACCGGATGGCCGCCGTGCTGGGTTGGGAGCTGGCGCGGGCCGACCGGCTGGTGGTGACCGGCGGCGGGCCCGGCGTGATGGAGGCGGCGAACCTCGGCGCGTACCTGGCGGACCAGTCGGCGGCGGAGCTGACGGCGGCTATCGACCTGCTGGCGGCGGCGCCCGACTTCACCGACCACCACAGGTACACGGCTGCGGCGTTGGCGGTACGGCAGCGGTACGCGGGAGTGCCCCGGCAGCGTCGCACCGACGCCGGGTGGGCGCGCGCCGGTGGGCTGGCCATCCCGACCTGGCTGTACGGGCACGAGCCGGCGAACCTGTTCGCCGGTCGGATCGCCAAGTACTTCTCCAACGCGATCCGCGAGGACACCATCCTGCGACTCGCCCGCGGCGGCATCGTCTTCGCCCCGGGGCGGGCGGGCACCGTGCAGGAGGTGTTCCAGGCGGCCACCAAGACCTACTACGGCACCGACGGGGCCAGCGGCGCGTACATCTTCCTGGATCGTGGCTACTGGACCACCGAGCTGCCGGTGGAGGCGTTGCTGCGCCCGCTGCTGGCGGCGTCGCCGTTCGGCGACCTGTCGGCGACGATCCACCTCACCGACGACGTCCGCGAGGCCGTACGCCTGCTGACGACCTGACGGCGACGGCCGGCTCCCCGTGAGGAGAGCCGGCCGTCTGTCGAACGTCGTTACTTGGCCATCGTGGTGCCGGTGGAGCGCAGGTGCTCGCACGCCTCGACGACCCGGGCGGCCAGGCCGGCCTCGGCGGCCTTGCCCCAGGTACGCGGGTCGTACTGCTTCTTGTTGCCGACCTCGCCGTCGATCTTCAGCACGCCGTCGTAGTTACGGAGCATGTGGTCCGCGACGGGTCGGGTGAAGGCGTACTGGGTGTCGGTGTCGATGTTCATCTTCACGACGCCGTAGTCCAGTGCCTCGCGGATCTCGCTGAGCAGGGAGCCGGAGCCGCCGTGGAAGACCAGGCTGAGCGGCTTGTCCTTGCCGTACTTGGCGCCGACCGCCTCCTGGATCTGGTTGAGGATCTCGGGGCGGAGCTTGACGTTGCCCGGCTTGTAGACGCCGTGCACGTTGCCGAAGGTCAGCGCCGCCATGTAGCGGCCCTTCTCGCCGAGGCCGAGCGCCTCGACCATGGCCAGGCCGTCCTCGACAGTGGTGTAGAGCTTGTCGTTGATGGCGTTCTCGACGCCGTCCTCCTCGCCACCGACGACGCCGACCTCGATCTCGAGGACGATCTTGCCCTTGGCGGCCTCGTCGAGGAGCTGCGACGCGATCTGGAGGTTCTCGGCGACCGGCACGGCCGAGCCGTCCCACATGTGCGACTGGTACAGCGGCTGCTCGCCGCGCTTCACGCGCTCCTGCGAGATGGCCATCAGCGGACGCACGAACCCGTCCAGCTTGTCCTTCGGGCAGTGGTCGGTGTGCAGCGCGATGTTGACCGGGTACTTCTTGGCCACCTCGTGCGCGTACGCGGCGAACGCCACCGCGCCGGTGACCATGTCCTTGATCGAGGGGCCGGACAGGTACTCGGCGCCACCCGTGGAGACCTGGATGATGCCGTCGCTCTCCGCGTCGGCGAAGCCCTTGAGCGCCGCGTTCAGCGTCTGGGAGGAGGTCACGTTGATCGCGGGGTACGCATACCGGCCAGCCTTGGCGCGGTCCAGCATCTCCGCGTAAGCCTCGGGGGAAGCGATGGGCATGTGATGCGCTCCTTACTTACCACTCTCGGCCGTGCTGGCCGCTGTTGTTCACGTGTGCGCCGGACCGCGCTGTCCTCCACCCGGAAGTATCCCGTAGGTGAGGTGCGTCGGAACAACCGACCCGGGTACGGCCGTTCACCGGCGGTCCAGGTTGTCCGGCACGATGACGCTGATCAGCCAGGTGACCACTGTCATCACGATCGCTCCCCAGAAGGCCGGCCAGAAACCGTCCACCTGGAACGGCAGGTCGAGCCCGCTGGCGATCCGGTCGGTGAGCAGGAAGAGCAGCGCGTTGACCACCAGCGCGAACAGGCCCAGGGTCAGCAGGTAGAACACGCAGCCCACGACCTTGATCACGGGCTTGAGCACCGCGTTGATCACGCCGAAGATCAGGGCGACCACGATCAGGGTGAGGACCGTGTTGCCGCCCGAGCGGCCGTTCACGTCCACCCCGGGCACGATCAGCGTGGTAATCCACAGCGCGACAGCGGTGATCGCCAGTCGAATGAGGAAGCCCACGGCCCCATCCTGGCATCGGCGCGCACCCCCGAGGGGGCGATTCCGCCGACTCGGCTTCCGGGCGTGCCGCCGGCACAGCCCGTACGGTGGGTGGGGACCGTGCACCGAGACCCCCGGGAGGGACGATGGGTCAGCCCGACGAGGACTTCACCCCCGGCGACCACCTCGCCGCGGACGAGCGTGACCCCGAGGCGGAGCCGGCCGACGCGGTCGAGCAGGCCACGGTGGCCGGCCCCGCCGACGTCGACGGCGAGCCGCAGCGGGGCCTGGAGGTCGACGACTGGGACGCGATGGAGCAGGCCCGGGTGGTCACCGGGGACGAGGACGACTACCGCTAGCCACCGGGGGGCCTACTGCCCGTTGCGGCAGAGGTGGTAGGCCGTTCGGGCCTTTTGACGGACATCTATCCGTCAGAGCCACCGGAGATGCCGCCGTCTCCCTAGGTTGGACGGGCGCCACCGTTTTCCACGGGAGGACCCCCATGTTCAAGCACCCGATCCGCTGGCTGGCAGGCCTCGGCGCCGCAGGCGCGTTGGTCGCCGCCTCCGTCACCCCCGCCGTGGCCGCCCCCGCACCCACTGTCGAGCCCTACTTCCAGGACTCCACGCTGGCCGTCGGCGCGGCGCCGGTCACCCGCCGGTTGTTCCTGTTCGCCGACCGGCCGACGGTCCTCACCGACGTCTTCCTGCGGTACGACTACCGCTCCCTGGCCAACAAGATCACTGTTGCCCCGGCCGACGGCCAGACGTGCACAGCGCCGGAGCCGGGTGTCCTGGTCTGCGAGGATCCCTACGGCATCGACATCAGCGAGCTGCCGCCGCTGGGCGGCGGGATCCACCGCGGCGTGGCCGAGCGGGTACGCATCGCCGCCACCGACGACGCGCAGCTCGGCGACTCCGGCGACATCGCTGTCAGCTTCGAGGCTGCCGGCGGGCAGCGCGGCAGCTACACCTCGCAGGTTCGCATCGGCGAGGGGGTCGACCTGGCCGGCGGTCCGTTCACCGACCACTCCGGCACGCCGGGCGGAACTGTCACGCTTCCGCTTGTCGTGGCCAACGTCGGCGCCACGACCGTCAGGGGTTTCGTCGCGGTCTTCGACCTGCGCTACTCGTTCCGGGCCACGGACCGGTTCAGCAACTGCCTCTACTCCGGCGACCACCTGCTCTCCTGTCAGTTCGACGAGGAGATCCCGGCCGGCGAGGCAGTCGGCACCACGTTGGACTTACAACTCGCCAGGGACACCTACGCCCCGAGCAACCAGTCCGGCTACGCCCAGTTCATGACCAAGGCCGACTTCGAGGACCTGGGCCGGGTACGCGACGACGTCGGCGCCCGGGCGGCCACCCGCGGCGGCGGCGCGAAGCTGACCCTGGCCGAGGCTCCCAGCAGGATGCGGCAGGCCGACCAGACCGACGTCGGCCCCGGCTACGACTACACCGGGTGGAACGTCAAGGTCACCGGCAGGAACGGCACCGACCTCGCGGCCATCGGCGACACCCTCAAGGGCGGCGTCGGCGCGGTCGTCACGGCAACCGTCGGCTTCCGGAACAACGGCCCGGCGACGCTCGACAAGGTGAACGCTGACTACGAGGCCGCCACCCACACGGACGTCGAACTACCGCCGGGCACCACCGCCGTCCGGACCCCCGTCGGTTGCCACCTGCGCCAGGGCACCCGGACGTACGTGTGCGCCTCGGACATGCTCCTGGTGGCGGGTAAGAGCTACACCATGGACTTCCAGCTGCGCATCGACAGGGTCATCCCCAACGCCCGGGGTGCGGTACGGGTCAACGCGCCGTGCGAATGCCCCGCCGGCGGCAGCTTCGAGAACGACATCAAGCCCGCCAACGACAGGGCCACGATCCTGGTCAACGCGCGGGCCGGCGGCGGTGACCCGGGTGACGGCGCTGGCGGTGGCGGTGGCACGCTACCCATCACCGGCACCCCCACCGGCCTGCTCGCCGGCATCGGTGGCCTGCTGCTCGTCGCCGGTGTGGCGAGCTACCTGCTCGCCCGGCGTCGGACGACCCAGTTCATCGCCTGACGTCAGCGTGGCGCCCCGCCGTCCAGATCTGGACGGCGGGGCGCGTCGCCGCACACCGCTTCAACGGACGGCGTCGACCCGCTTCGGGTGGCGGGCCGTCCAGTCGCCGAGCCGGTCCTCCCGCAGCGCGGCCAGGAACTCGGGCGCACCCTTCGGGTCGAGGCGCAGGTGCCAGGCAGGTCCGGCCGACTCGACGACCGGCAGGCTGAGCCCGACCGGCTCGACCGACCGCAGCGCCGGGACGAGCCGCAACAGGTCCAGCGCGGCGGCCCGGTCGGGTGACACCACGAGGTCCGGGCCGACGGCGGCCAGCAGCCTGGCGAGGCGTACCGGATCGGTGAGCACGCCCTGGTCGGTGGCCTGCCGGAGCAGCCCGGCGGCGAAGAGCCGGGCGTTGCGTTCCCGGTCCTGGCCACCGTTCGGCAGGCCGTAGCGCTGACGCAGCAGGTCGACCGCCGCAGCCCCGCCGAGACGCTGACACCCGGCCGGGAAGACGCGCTTCGTGTGCACCGAACGCACCTGCTCGGGCAGACACACAGGCACACCGCCCACGGTGTCGGTAAACGTCCGCACCGCGGAGTAGGTCAGCACCACGCCGGCGTCCACCCGTACGCCGGTCAACTCGGCCACCGTACGGCGGGTCAGCTCGTAGCCCTTCGCGGCCTGCGGCCTGCTGAACCCGGCACCGAACGGAAACGCGGCGTTCAACTTGTCCGTCCCGTGGCCCGGGATCGACACGTCCAGGTCACGTGGCAGCGACACCAGGTACGGGCGACTGCGGTCGGCCGGGATGTGCACCAGCAGCAGCGCGTCCGACCGCGACGCCTCCGGCCCCTCGCCGTCGAGGCCGAGCAGCAGGATGTTCAGGGCGCCCGTCGGAGCCGGTCGGCTGGACTCCCCGAGCAGATCCGCGACCGGTGGCGGCCCGGCGCGCTCCGGGGTCAACAGGGGCACCCCGATCCCCAGGACGCCGAGCAGCGCCAACGCCGCACCACCGGCCTGCCACCGCCGCCGACGGCGACGCCGACGCGCCACCAGGCGGTCGATCGCAGCCCGCAGTGGACCTGTCGGCGGGGTCAGCGGCTCGTGCCGAGCGAAGGCGGCACGCAGGTCATCCTCGATCATGAGCGAACCTCCACGTACTCGGCCCGGAGCGTGGCCAGGGCCCGGGAGATGGACGAACGTACGGTCCCGACGGCACAGCCGAGGATCTCGGCGATCTCGGCGTCGGGCAGGTCCTCGTAGTACCGCAGCACGAGCGTCGCGCGCTGGCGGCGCGGCAGCCGGGACAGCCAGGACCAGACCTGGTCCCGGTCCACGGCCGACTGGGCGTGGTCGGCGGACGCCGGCACGGACTCGTCGGGCTCTCCGCGCAGGAGCACCCGGCGCATCCACGAGCCGCGCTTCCAGTCGACGTACTGGTTGGTGAGCATCCGGCGCACGTACCGCTCGGGCGAGTCCGCCCGGGCGACCCGCCGCCAGTTCAACTGGACCCGGACCATCGTCTCCTGCACCAGATCCTGCGCCTGATGCGGATCGCCGGTGAGCATCACCGCGTACCGCAGCAGCGGTGCCAGTCGCGTGTCCGCGAACTCCTCGTACGTCACTGCACCTCCCGGGCTCCTGCCTCAGATGACGGGAGCGGGTAGCCGGAACGTTGCGGTGACACTGATCAACCGTTCGGCTCGTGTTGGCTTCCCGGCGGTGCTCGGGGCCGTGCGCAACCTTAGGGATTCCTTAAGATCCACGGGCTGCACCCTGAATCTTCCCCGCACTGGAGGAACCCCCTCATGCTCACCCACTCCACCCGGCGTTGGCTCGCCGGGCTGGGCGTCGCAGGCGCGTTCGTCGCCGCCTCCGCCAGCCCGGCCCTCGCCGAGGAGCCCTCGAACGAGGTCTTCCTTTACGCCAACAACGCTCTCCTCGCCGCTGGCGGTGAGGCCAAGTCCGTCACGCTGCTGGCCTTCGCGGAGGCACTGCCCGAGGAATTCACGGTCACCGTCGGTCGCGGCGCAGTGACCGACTTCGCCTCGGTCACCCTCGCCGACGACTCGGCGGACTGCACGGAGTCGGGTCCGGTCATCGCCTGCAAGTTCAAGGGCGCCGAGACCATCGACTACGTCCTCGATCTGACCGTCAAGGCCAAGAAATCCGCCAAGGTAGGGCAGAAGGGTGACCTCAACCTGACTCTGGCCGCGAAGGGCCGTCCGAGCGTCACCGTCATGTCCACCGTCGAGATTGGCGAGGGCGTCGATCTCAAGGCGGACGAGACGCTCGAGGTCTCCGGAGCGCCAGGTGCCTCGGTTAAGGCGCCGCTGCGGGTCGCGAACGTCGGCGACAAGGCTGCCCGCAACACGGTGCTGCTCCTGAGCACCATGTCCAGCATCGCCCCCGCCCAGCGGTACTCGAACTGCTCCTACCTGAGCGAGTTCGGGGCGAACTTCGCCCAGTGCGAGTTCAAGCAGGGGATCGAGCCGGGTGCCGTCCTCCAACTGGACGCCTCGTCCGCGCTGAAGATCGCGTCGGACACCTGGGCCCCCAGCACGCAGTACGGCTCGGGACTGTGGTTCGCCGATGGCGACTGGGCCGAGTTCCTCGCGGACTCCCCGTTCGAGAGCGACGACTGGGAGAAGGGCACCGGCGCCGAGTTGAGCCTGGTCCCGGCGCCGACCACGCTGGCCCGGCAGCTCAAGCAGACCGACAAGGACTCCAGCAACAACCACACCGAGATCGTGGCTACCGTGACTGGCAACCAGCGGGCCGACGTGGCCGCCAACGGCACCCAGGTGGCTGGTGGTGTCGGCAAGACGGTCACCGCCAAGGTGGGGTTCACCAACAACGGGCCAGCCATGATCAATTCGTATTCCCCGAATGAGCTCGTCACCGCAGCTGAGATCACCATTCCGGCCGGTGCCACCGCCGTGACCGCGCCGGCTGACTGCTCCCCGTTCGAGAACGGCGAGGAGGTCGGCGGTTACGGCGAGCCGGGTGCTCGCGTCTACTTCTGCGAGTGGTACGGCAACCTGCACAAGGGTGACGCCGCCGTGTTCGAGTTCGGACTGCGCATCGACAAGCTGGCCGCCGCGGCGGGTTCCGTCCACCTGCTGCACTTCAACCTGGACGGGCAGGGTTCCACCGTCGCCGACCTCGACCCGAAGAACGACACCGCGGCGTTCACCATCAAGGGCGCGACCGACGGCCAGGGTGGAGGCGAGGGCGGCGAGGGTGACGGCGGCGCGCTGCCGATCACCGGTGAGTCGACCGGCCTGATCGCCGGCATCGGCGCGCTACTGCTCGCCGCGGGTGTCGGCGGCTACCTGGTGGCCAAGCGTCGCCGGACCCGCTTCGTCGCCTGATCCTTTCCGCGCCGATAGGTGCCCCGCCGACCAGCCGGTCGGCGGGGCACCGTCGTTCGTGGCGGCGCGGGTGTGTGGGAAGGCCCGGTCCGGCGCGGCCCGCGGCTGCGCCTTCGGTACCCTTTGTGGCCGTGGACACAGCTGAGACGACCCGCGCTCTCATGGAGAGCGTCGCCCTGAACCCGCTCGACCCCAAGGAGCTGTTGCAGACCTTCGGGCTGATCGGCGTCTGGGTGATCCTCTTCGCCGAGACCGGCCTGCTGGTGGGCTTCTTCTTCCCGGGGGACTCGCTGCTGTTCCTCGCCGGCGTGGCGGCTTCGCCGGTGGCGGACGCCATCTTCGGTGACGGCACCCGGCTCTCTCTGGCCGGCCTGCTGATCGGTGGGCCGATCTGCGCGATCGTCGGTGCCCAGCTGGGCCACTGGCTCGGCGCGCGGTACGGGCGGCCGATGTTCGAGCGGCCGAACTCGCGGCTCTTCAAGAAGGAGTATGTCGAGAAGGCCGAGTACTACTTCCAGAAGTTCGGCCCGGCGAAGGCAGTGGTTCTGGCGCGCTTCATCCCGATCGTCCGCACCTTCCTCAACCCGGTCGCCGGTGCGCTGGGCATGCCGGCCCGGCAGTTCCTGATCTGGAACATCGTCGGCGCGGTGCTCTGGGTGGACGGCATCCTGCTGATCGGCTACCTGCTTGCCGACCGGATCTACCGGGCGATCGGCGACAAGATCGACCACTACATCCTGCCGGTGGTGGCCTTGATCATCGTGATCTCGGTGCTGCCGATCTTCTTCGAGTTCCTGCGTGACAGGCGGGCCCGTAAGCGCGGCGAGGCGGTCGCCGTGGTCGCGGCGGCAAGCGCCGCCGGCGCGGTGGACGCGGTCCGCGAGGCGTTCGACCACGACGACGAGCACGACCGGCGGCGGCCGCAACACGGCCAGGACCACTGAGCATCGGGTACGACGACGGCCGGCCCCCTGGTGCGGGGGTCGGCCGTCGGCATGTCGGACCCGGCCTCCGGCGGTGCGGCCGGGGACGAGCAGGTATCAGTGACCGGTGGCGCCACCCCTGGCTCGCCACCGGACACCGTCCCGGAGTGGGACGGTGCGCAGCGCCTACGTCAGCGGGCCTTCTTGGTGGCCCGCTTGCGCGGCGGGGTCAGCAGGTCCGCGATCGTCGCGATCGCACTCGGGACCAGGCTGTAGTACGCCCAGACACCGCGCTTCTCCCGCTGCAGCAAGCCAGCCTCGGTGAGGATGCGCAGGTGGTGACTGACCGTCGGCTGGGAGAGGCCGAGGGGTGCGGTCAGGTCACAGACGCACGCCTCGCCCTCGGGGGCCGACTGGATCAGGCTGAGCAGCCGCAGCCGAGCAGGATCGGCGAGGGCCTTGAGGACCCCCGCGAGACGCTCGGCATCGGCACGTTCGATCGGCTCGCCGTTAAGCGGCGAGATCTGAGGCATAGTCATTTCGGCCAACGCAGTTCCCACGTATTCCATCCTTCCACCAGCAGCATCGATCCGCCTGCATATCAGCAGATCCGAATCGGCAAATTTTTACGCCACAAGGCCGAGGTCAGCCAACGTATAGGCCGCCCGGTACGGCAATCCGGCGGCTCGCACCGCGTCGCCGGCGCCTCGATCAACAATAACCGCCACACCCACGACTTCCGCTCCGGCCTCACGTAGCGCCTTGACCGCGGTCATAACGCTTCCGCCCGTCGTGGACGTGTCCTCCACCGCCAACACGCGGCGGCCGGCCACCTCCGGTCCCTCGATCCGCCGCTGCAGACCGTGCGCCTTGCCCGCCTTGCGCACCACAAAGGCGTCCAGAGCGCGACCGGTCGGAGCGGCGGCATGCAGCATCGAGAGCGCGACAGGGTCCGCGCCCAGGGTGAGTCCGCCGACGGCGTCG
The DNA here is from genome assembly GCF_055587305.1 of Micromonospora sp. NPDC047521. Classification (NCBI taxonomy): domain Bacteria; kingdom Bacillati; phylum Actinomycetota; class Actinomycetes; order Micromonosporales; family Micromonosporaceae; genus Micromonospora; species Micromonospora sp. NPDC047521. Next base: position 435,585 of record NZ_JBVJGN010000002.1, read on the forward strand.
TACTCCCAGTCGGCGGTGAGGTCGAGCAGCACTCGACCGACCAACGGAGCGGCCTGGTGATGGAGCGTGACACGTCGCAGATCGACGTACCAGTCTGCCTCGCGCCCCGAGGACAGCACGACCCGTCCGTGCACCACAGCCAGGTCGGTAATGAATTTACGCAGGTCGTCGTGGTCCCCCATGGCGATAGAGGTTACTGCGCAAGTCTGGACGCCGTGTGGACGGCCCACCCCGATCAGGCTGACGAGGGACCGATGGTTGGCGATGCATGACTACGCTGAGCGACCGGCTCGATTGCGGCGCGCCAACGTTGTCACGGCGACGACCGGGGGTTGGACGGGTGCGGCGCTCAGCGTTCGTCGCGACCGATCCGGCCGCGGGTGTCCCGCGCGACCACCTGGAGCAGCCGGCGCGGCGCGTGGCGCAGACCGGCGACGGCCACCTTGTACTTCCACGCCGGGATGCTTACCAATTTGCCTTTGCCCAGGTCACGTAGGGCTTCGTCGACCACGTCCTCGGCTTTCAGCCACATCCACTCAGGTGTCTTCGACATGTTGATGCCGGCCCGCTTGTGGAATTCGGTGCGGGTGTAGCCGGGGCAGAGGGCCATCACCCGCACCCCGTACGGCCGCGCCGACTGGCCCACAGACTCGCTGAAGTTGGTGACCCACGCCTTGCTGGCCGAGTAGGTCGATCCCGGCATCACCGCGCCGAAACCCGCAACGGAAGAGACATTTATCACTGCCCCGGCGCGCCGTTCGGTCATCGGTCGCAGCGCTGCGAGGGTCAGTCGCATGACGGCGTGCACATTGAGCCGCAGCAGGCGCGCCTCCTCCTCGGCCGTGGAGCGGAGGAACGGTTTGTTGAGGCTGATGCCGGCGTTGTTCACCAGAAGGTGCACCGGGTTGCCGCTACTCAGCCGCTGCTCGACGGCGTCGCAGCCGTCGTCGGTGGACAGGTCCGCCGACAGCGTCTCCACCTCGTGGCCGTGCCGGGACCCCAACTCGGCGGCCAACTCCGTCAGCCGGCCCGCGTCCCGGGCGACCAGCACCAGGTGCCAACCGTCGGAGGCGAGCCGTCGAGCGAACGCCGCACCGATGCCGGCTGTCGCGCCGGTGACCAGGGCCCGTCGCTCGGCGGTCGCGGGGTCGAGCGTCACGGGCGGTCCTCACCTGGGCGGATACGGGGGCGGCGGCTGGTGCGGTGCGGGTGGGAACCCGGGCGGAGCGGCTGGCGCGGTCGGCGCCGACGGGCGGTGTCGACCGAACCAGGCGTTCGCCGCCGGCAGTGCCAGCAACGTAGCTACCACAAGGTAACCGAGGCCCTGCCCCACGGAAAGACCGGCGTTGACGGGGATCCACCACGACGGGTACGCGTCCGCGATCAGGCCCAGCAGCTCGGCGGTGGCCCGTTCGCCGTCGCCCAGCCGCAGCGGCGCGGCGCGCTCACCGACGAGCACGGCCACGCTGCAACAGCCGGCGAGCAGGCCGAGCCCGCAGACGACCCAGGTGGCCACCCGAACGCCACGCCTACCAGTGAGCAGCGCCAGTGCCAGACCGGCCAGCAGGACCGCGGAGAACGCCGCCACCACAGCCGTCAGCACCGTGGACAACCGCAACAGCGTCGCCACCTCGTCGATCTGCTGCGGGTTCGCCGACGTGTCCCGGGCGGCCGAGCGGAACGCGTCGACAGTCCGCCCCAGCACCGCCAGGTCGACGACGGTGTACGCGAGCGCGGCGACAGCCATCACCAACAGCACCGCCGTGGCCAGCAGGACCACGGCGGGCCGTCGGGCCGGTGCCGATTCGGGGTACGACACGACGAATCCCTCCGGTAGGCGTCGGGTTGCAACCTACTCGGAGGGATCGTCGGCGTCGTGCTTATCGAGCCGTCAGCTCGACGGCGGGGTGGTGCCGGGACGGTCGGCCGGCGGGGTGTCGTCCGGCCGGTCCGCACTGGACGGCGGGGTGCTCGGCTGCACCGGCCCCGGCGTCGACGGGTAGCCCGGCTCGCCGGTCGACGGGTAACCCGGCTGACCGGACTGCCCGGGAGTCTGCGGGTACCCCGGGTAGCTGGCCCCCGGCGTCGGCGGCTCCCAGCCGACGGCGGGCTTGCGGAAGAACTCGTTGGCCTTCGGCAGCGCCAGCAGGATCAGCGCCGCGAGAAGGGCGAGCAGGCTGACCACACCCAGCAGCAGGCTGACCGGGGTGACCCAGGACGGCACAGCCTCCTCGATGCGGCGCTGGACCTCCTCGCCGCTCGGGCCACCGGCGGTGTCCCCACCGCTGGTGAAGCTGCCGGCCGCACCACTGATGAGGCCGCCACCCGTGCAGCAGATCATGATGCCGCCGACGATCCAGGTGGTGATCCGGGAGCCGTTGCGGCCCTGGTTGTTGAACAGGGCCAGCACGCCCAGCACGATCGCGAGCAGCAGCAGCAGGATGCCGCTCCCGATACCGATGGCGAAGAAGACATCCGCCACCTGGTCGGGATTTTGAATGGAACTGCCCGCGTACGCGTCGCGGATCGCGTCCCGCGTCTTGCCGATGGTGGCGAGCGTGATGATCAGGCTGATCACCTGGCACGCGAGGAACAGGAAAAGCAGATAACTGGAAATCGTCACGATGGACGGCCGCTGACGGGCCGGCGTGCTCTGGGTATCGACCACGATTCTCCTTCCCTAGATCGCGCCCACACCGTATCGACAACCGGCCACCCGGGCATGCCGTGGCGGGCCGGCGCGTCCCCGCCCGACCGGGCTCAGTGCCCCTCGGGGGTGGGTCGGATCGCCAGGTCGGCGGGGTCGAGCAGGTCGCCGCGGGCCACCCGCCAGCCCTCCTCGCCGTACGCCTCGAAGGAGAGTCGCGCGGCGCCGCCGGACTGGTAGTCGTGGTAACGCATCGTCCCGGCCGACGGAAGTTCGGTCTCACCGATGGCGGTGTAGCGCGCCTGCCCGGTCTCGGACCAGGTGTACCGCCGCCCGTCGAGGTCGATCGTCGGGGCGCCCGGGCTGACCTTCGCGCCGGGCTCGGCGGTCCAGAGCACCAGCTCCAACTCGGGGCCATCCTCCACGGAGAGCCGGCGTCGACCGCCGGACCCGTCGTCGAGCAGGTGCTGCACCCAGCTCCAGTCCCCCTCGACGAGGCGGATGGTGCCGCTGACGACGTACTCCTGTCGGCGGATCCGCACGCGGTCGCCAAGGGCCAGGCGGTGCGGGCCGCCGGTCGGCGCCTCCACCGGCCGGCCGCCGGGCCGGGCCGTCGCCGCCCGGTGGGCCCGCACGACGGCCACCACCGCCGCGAGCACACCGCCCGCCACCAGGGACGTCACCAGCGCGTCCACCCGACCACCTCCCCAGGTACGTCGGCGCAGACGTTAACAATCCTCGGCACCCGCGTGGCCGGTCCTGTGGCCGACAGCTCAGCTAGCGGGAGTCGTCGGGTGCCGCCGCCGGCGGTCCGGCCGTCGTGCCCGTGGTCAGGTGCGCGGTCGGGTCGGGGCAGATGAGGTAGCCGGGCGGGAGCGGCTGGCCCGGCGGCAGGAGGCCCGGCACACCCGCACCCGGCGGCACCAGCGGGACGCCCGGATAGCCGTACCCGGTCGGGGCGTAGGTGGGGACGGGCAGTGCCCAGGCGGTGGGGGCGGGCTGCGCCTGGGCGGGCGCGGTCGCCGGCACGAACCAGCGGTTCGCGGGCGGCAGCGCCAGCAGCAGGACCACCGCCGTGGTGAGCGTCAGGACGGTGAGTACGCCCAGACCCGCCGCCGGGAAGAACAGGTCGTCCCAGGGGTCGGTGCCGGCGTAGAGCGTGTCGAAGAACGTGGAGGTCTCCCATTCCGCGTCCCACTCCGCCGGCGGCTCCGTCTCCATCTCGGCGGTGGTCAGCAGGGGCACGAGGAACCCGCCGGAGCAGCACTGGGCGAAGCAGACGAGCAGTTGCGTGCCACTGGCGACGAAGACCAGGATCCGCGCGACGTTGGCGCCCCGTCGGACCGGGGCGGCGGTCACCGCCAGCCACATCGCGAGCAGCACCGCCGGTATGCCGAAGATCAGCGCCATGGCGACGTTGCCCTGCCGTTCCCCGGCCACCTCGGCCGGGTCGGCGTCCGGCACCAGTCGCACCGCGCGGTCGATCTGGCTGTCGAAGTGCACCGCCTCGGCGGCCACCAGCGCGGCCAGGCCGAGCAGGACCAGCACCACGGTGAGTTGCAGCCAGAAGGCGATGGTCACGGTGGCGGGCCGGGGCGGGCGGATCGCGGTGGCGGGCGGACTCATGGCTCGCAACGTACGGCGGGTCACCGGCCGCCGGCAGGACCGATCGGACAGCCCCGACCGGCGAATGGATCATGCTGCGGTGAGGCGCTGGGTGGCGTAGTTCCCGAGGGTCTCGCGGTCCATCACGCACCCGACGAACGTGGTGAACTCGGTCGGGTCGTCCCGCAGCGACGTCCACGCCGCCCGGGCCGCCGCCGGATCGAGCCGTTCCAGCAGCGTGGCCGCGTACGCCCGGCCGGCGGGTGTGCCGTCGGCCAGCACCCGGTCGAGCTGTCGGCGTACCTCCTCGGGGTGGTCGGCGAGGGCGGCCTCGACCCGGTGGTACGCCTCGGTGACCGGCAGCAGCGTGTTGGCGATGCCGACACCGCCGAAGGCGAGCGTGTCAGCCGACACCAACTGGTCGACGGCCGCACCGAGGTCCCGTTCCCACGCTTTCCGCATCCCGAACATGCCCTCACCCTTTCCCCGATCGTCCACCTCCCACCCTGTTGATCAAGAGGTTTGCGTCATCTGCAGACGTCCCGATGACGCAAACCTCTTGATCGTCGCCGCAGCCGGCGGACGCCGGCGCTGTCAGGCCGGGGTTACCGTGAGGGTGTTGGTGGCGGGGTCCAGGTCCGTCTTCACCGTGTCGCCGTCGCGGACCGACCCACTCAGCAGGGCCTTGGCCAGCTGGTCTCCGATGGCCGTCTGGACCAGGCGGCGCAGCGGGCGGGCACCGTAGATCGGGTCGTAGCCGTGCTCGGCCAACCACTGGCGCGCGGACTCGGTGATGTCCAGCGCCAGTCGGCGATCCGCCAGACGCCTGCGCATCCGGTCCAGCTGGATGTCGACGATGGACCGCAGGTCGTCCCCCCGCAGCGAGGCGAAGACCACGATGTCGTCCAGCCGGTTGAGGAACTCGGGCTTGAAGTGCGACCGGACCACGGCGAGCACACCCTCCCGGCGCTGCTCGTCGGCGAGCGTCAGGTCGCTGATCACCGACGACCCGAGGTTCGAGGTGAGGATCAGGATCGCGTTGCGGAAGTCCACAGTGCGGCCCTGACCGTCGGTGAGCCGACCGTCGTCGAGCACCTGGAGCAGCACGTCGAACACATCCGGGTGCGCCTTCTCCACCTCGTCCAGCAGGATCACAGAGTACGGGCGGCGGCGCACCGCCTCGGTGAGCTGACCGCCCTCCTCGTAGCCGACGTAGCCGGGCGGGGCGCCGACCAGGCGGGCGACTGAGTGCTTCTCGCCGTACTCGCTCATGTCGATGCGGACCATTGCCCGCTCGTCGTCGAAGAGGAACTCGGCGAGCGCCTTCGCCAGCTCGGTCTTGCCGACACCTGTCGGGCCGAGGAAGAGGAAGCTGCCCGTCGGCCGGTCCGGGTCGGCGACACCCGCCCGCGCCCGGCGTACGGCGTCGGAAACCGCGCTCACGGCCTCGGCCTGGCCGACCACCCGGCTGGCCAGCGACTCCTCCATGCGCAGCAGCTTGGCCGTCTCGCCCTCCAGCAGCCGTCCCGCCGGAATGCCCGTCCAGGAGGCGACGACGGCCGCGATGTCGTCCGCGCCGACCTCCTCCTTGAGCATCGCGCCGTCGGCCTGGAGTCGGGCCAGCTCCTCGGCCGCCTGCGTCAGCTCCACCTTGAGGGCGGGGATGCGGCCGTAGCGCAGCTCGGCGGCGCGCTCCAGCTCGCCGTCGCGCTCGGCCCGTTCGGCCTCGCCGCCCAGGCGTTCCAGCTCCTCCTTGGCGGTGGAGAGCTTGGTGATGTGGCTCTTCTCGGTCTGCCACCGCTCGGAGAGCACGGTGAGCTGTTCGCGCTTGTCGGCCAGTTCCTTGCGCAGCCGCTCCAGCCGCTCGGCGGAGGCCGCGTCCGGCTCCTTGGCCAGGGCCATCTCCTCGATCTCCAGCCGGCGGACCGCCCGCTCGATCTCGTCGACCTCGACCGGCCGGGAGTCGATCTCCATCCGCAGCCGGGAGGCGGACTCGTCCACCAGGTCGATCGCCTTGTCCGGCAGGAACCGGTCGGTGATGTAACGGTCGGAGAGGGTGGCGGCGGCGACAAGCGCGGCGTCGGTGATCCGTACGCCGTGGTGCACCTCGTAGCGCTCCTTGAGCCCCCGCAGGATGCCGATGGTGTCCTCGATGGTCGGCTCGCCGACAAGCACCGGCTGGAAACGCCGCTCCAGCGCCGGGTCCTTCTCGATGTGCTCGCGGTACTCGTCGAGCGTGGTGGCGCCGACCATCCGCAGCTCACCACGGGCGAGCATCGGCTTGAGCATGTTGCCGGCGTCCATCGAGCCCTCGCCCTTGCCGGCGCCGACGACCGTGTGCAGCTCGTCGAGGAACGTGATGACCTGCCCGTTGGAGTTCTTGATCTCCTCCAGGACGGACTTCAGCCGCTCCTCGAACTGCCCCCGGTACTGCGCGCCGGCGACCATCGCGCCGAGGTCCAGTGAGACCAGCTTCTTGTCGCGCAGCGACTCGGGGACGTCGCCGGCCACGATCCGCTGGGCGAGACCCTCGACGATCGCGGTCTTTCCGACGCCTGGTTCGCCGATCAGCACCGGGTTGTTCTTGGTACGACGGGAGAGGACCTGGATGACCCGGCGGATCTCCGAGTCCCGGCCGATCACCGGGTCGATCTTGCCGTCGCGGGCGCTGGCGGTCAGGTCGACGCCGTACTTGCTGAGGGCCTGGTAGGTCTGCTCCGGGTCGGCAGTGGTGACCCGCCGGTCCCCGCCCCGGACGGTCGGGAAGGCGGCCACAAGGGCCTCCTCGGTGGCGCCCGCGGTCTTCAGCGCGCCGGACACCGCGCCACCCACCCGGGCCAGGCCGGCGAGCAGGTGCTCGGTGGACGTGTACTCGTCGCCAAGCGGCCGGGCGATCTGCTCGGCGGCGCCGATGGCGTTGACGAACTCGCGGGCCAGTGTCGGCTCGGCGATGCTGGAGCCCCGTGCCGCAGGCAGGGCGTCGACCGCCCGCTGGGCGGCCCGGCGCAGCTCGGCGGGGTCGGCCCCGACGGCGCGCAGCAGGCCGGCGGCGGTCGAGCCGTCGGTGTCCAGCAGGGACAGCAGCAGGTGCCAGGGCTCCACGGTGGCGTGGCCGCGCTGGTTGGCCAGCGCGACGGCACCGGTGATGGTTTCGCGGCTCTTGGTGGTGAGTCTTTCCGTGTTCATGGGCTCCCCCGGATCGGCGTTGTCCACTGGGTTGGACGCAACCAGAGTTGAGCGTATTCCACTCAACCTTAGCCTGTGACGGCCGTCACGTCCGCTGCCGCCACCGCCAGTCGAACTCACCAGCCGCCGGGGGCGGGCCGGGCAGGGGGTCGGCGTCCGGCACCGTGGACAGGCCGGCCAGCAACACCGCGAGCTGCCGGCGGCGCAGCTGCCCGGTCCGTTCCGGATCGGGTACGCGGACCGCGGCGCAGCCCTCCAGCAGCAGCCCAAGGTCCTGCACCACGACATCGGGGCGCAGCCGGCCGCTTGCGTGCGCCCGGTCGACGAGTGCGGCGGCCAGCTCCCCGGCGCGTACCGCGTCGCGCCCCATCTCCTCGGTCGGGGCGAACGTGCCGGCCAGGTGGACGGTGAGCGAGTGCACGTCGGCGTCGACGATCCGGGCAAGGAATCCGGTGAACGCGGCCCAGTCGTCCGCCTCGGCCAGCGCCGCCTCGGCCTCCGCCAGATAGCGGCGCAGCCCGTCGTGGCAGAGCTGGCGCAGCAGGTCCTCCTTGCCCGCGTACCTCCGGTAGAGGGCGCTGATGCCGACGCCCGCGCGTTCGGCGACGGCGGCGATCGGGGCCTTCGGGTCGTCGAGGAAGACGGCGCGGGCAGCTTCGAGGATCACCTCGTCGTTGCGGGCGGCCTGCGCCCGGCGCCCGGCAAGCGCGTTTCCGGAAGTCGTCGGCATGGCTCCACAGTAACAGTGGAACGGATCGTTCCGGTCTGCTATCGTTCTACCAGAACGAAACATTCCGTTCCGAAGGAGCCCCGCATGACCGGCACCGCGATCCGCCCGTTCCGCGTCGAGATCCCGCAGACCGCCCTCGACGACCTGGCCGCCCGACTTGGCCGCACCATCTGGCCCGACGAGCTGCCGGGCGTCGGCGACGCGTACGGGATGCGCAACGACCGCGTCCGCGCCCTCGCCGACCGGTGGCGGGACGGGTTCGACTGGCGGGCCGTCGAGGCCCGGCTGAACGCCCACCCGCAGTTCGTCACCGAGATCGACGGCGAGCAGATCCACTTCCTGCACGTCAGGTCGTCCCGGCCGGACGCCACCGCCCTGGTGCTCACCCACGGCTGGCCGGGCTCGGTGCTGGAGTACCTGGACGTCATCGGCCCGCTCACCGAGCCGAACGACCCGGCAGCGCCGGCCTTCCACGTGGTCATCCCGTCGCTGCCGGGCTTCGGGTTCTCCGGCCCCACCCGCAGCGCCGGCTGGAACCGGCACCGCACGGCCCGCGCCTGGGCCGAGCTGATGAACCGCCTGGGGTACGACAGCTACGGCGCGGTCGGCAACGACGGCGGCTCGTTGATCTCGCCGGAGCTGGGCCGGATCGACCGCAAGCACGTGCTCGGCGTGCACGTCACCCAGATCTTCTCGTTCCCGTCCGGCGACCCGGCCGAGTTCGCCGACCTGTCCGAGGCGGACCAGGCGGCGCTGGCGCACCTCCAGTGGTTCTACGAGAACAAGTTCTCCTTCAACCAGGTGCACAGCCAGCAGCCGCAGACCCTGGCGTACGCGCTGGCCGACTCGCCCGTCGGGCTGCTGGCCTGGAACGCGCAACTCTTCGACGAGAGCCTGGACGCCGAGTTCATCCTGGCCAACGTCGCCCTCTACTGGTTCACCGGCACCGCCGCCTCGGCGATCCGCTTCTACTGGGAGGACGCGCACACCGACGAGCAGCCGGCCGAGCCGACGACGGCGCCCACCGCGGTGGCCATGTTCCCCGGCGACTTCCAGTCCATCCGCCGCTTCGCCGAGCGGGACCACGCGAACATCGTCCGCTGGACGGCGTACGGCACGGACGTCGATGGGCGCGGCGACGTCGGCGGCCACTACGCCGCCCACCAGGCAACCGATGTCCTGGTCGAGGACATCCGCGAGTTCTTCGCCAGCCTCCGCTGACACCCGCTCCCACCAAGATCTGCCGCTTGTTAACGAGGCGGTAGCCTTGGTGGGTGCGAGTACGTGTCGAGCAGACCGCCTTACCCGGGATCGGGGTACGTCACGATCTGGTGACGGAGTCCGGACGCCGCCTGGGCGTCGTCTCTCACCGCAATGGTCGCCGTGACCTAGTCCTCTACGATCCCGACGACCCCGACTCCTGCCAGGCGGACATCCCGCTGACGGACGACGAGGCGGAGGCGCTTGCCGACATCCTCGGCGCGTCGCTGATGCTCGGTCAGCTCTCCGGGCTCCGCGAGCAGGCCGCCGGCCTGCTCACCGAGCAGATCGCCATCACGGCGGGGTCGCGGTACGTCAACAGGCAGCTCAGCGAAACCAAGGCGCGTACCCGCACCAGCGCCTCCATCGTGGCGGTGCTGCGCGACGGCGAGGTCATCGTCTCGCCGCTTCCCTCCTTCCGCTTCGCGGCCGGCGACGTGGTGGTCGTCGTCGGGACCCGCAGGGGTCTCGACGGCGTATCCGCCATCCTCGCCGACAGTGACCCGGACGGCTGAGGCGGATGCACGACTCCACCACACTGCTCGTCGAAGTCGGCGCGCTGCTCCTCCTGCTCGGTGTCCTCGGTCGGCTCAGCCGTCGCGTCGGCCTCTCACCCATCCCCCTCTACCTGCTGGCCGGGCTCGCCTTCGGGCACGGTGGGCTGCTCCCGCTGGCGGCCAGCGAGGAGTTCTTCGCGGTCGGCGCCGAGATCGGCGTCATCCTGCTGCTGGTGATGCTCGGCCTGGAGTACTCGGCCAACGAACTCGTCGGCAACCTCCGGTCGGCGGCCCCGGCCGGGCTGATCGACGGGGTGCTCAACGCGCTGCCCGGCGCGGCGTTCGCCCTGCTGCTCGGCTGGGACTGGGTGGCGGCCCTGGTGCTCGGCGGCATCACCTGGGTCTCCTCCTCCGGGGTGATCGCCAAGGTCCTCGCCGACCTGGGCCGACTCGGTAACCGGGAAACCCCTGTCATCCTCTCGGTGCTCGTGATCGAAGACCTGGCGATGGCGCTCTACCTGCCGCTGGTCACCGCGGTACTGGCCGGGACCGGTCTGCTCGGCGGCGGCATCGCACTCACCGTCGCCGTGGGCACGGTGCTGATCGTGCTGGTGGTCGCCATCCGGTACGGCCACCTCATCTCGTCCGCCCTGTCGGCGAAGGACCCGGAGGCGCTGCTGCTCGGCGTACTCGGTCTGACCCTGCTGATCGCCGGCATCGCGGCGAAGCTCCAGGTGTCGGCGGCGGTCGGCGCGTTCCTGGTCGGCATCGCGCTCTCCGGCCCGGTGGCGCACCACGCGACCGAACTGCTCTCCCCCCTGCGGGACCTGTTCGCCGCCGTGTTCTTCGTGTTCTTCGGCCTGGTCACCGATCCACGGGACATCCCGCCGGTGCTGCTGCCGGCGCTCGCCCTGGCCATCGTCACCATGGCGACGAAGACGCTCACCGGTTACCTGGCGGCCCGACGGGTCGGCATCGCCGAACCCGGTCGTTGGCGGGCCGGTCTGGCACTCGTACCCCGTGGTGAGTTCTCCATCGTCATCGCCGGGCTCGCGGTAGCCGCCGGCAGCGTCGAGCCTCGGCTGGCGGCCCTGGCCACGGCGTACGTGCTCATCACAGTGGTGACCGGCCCGATGCTGGCCCGGCTGCCCGACTTCCCGTGGTTCAAGCGGTGGCTGCGCACCCGCGCCGCCGCGGCGGCCCAACGCACGGTGCCGGTTCCGATCCAGGACTGACGCCGCTCCGGCCAACGGTTGCCGAATTGCTCCGCAGGGGGACTACCGCAGCACCCGGCGGCGGGTTACCGTTTCGCCCCAGCAGCCAGCGTTCGCGGGTGGGCACCTGCCCACCCGCGGGCGAGAGCGGAAGGTTGGCCGGTGAGCGTGCAGGAGTCGACGTTCCACGGCTTCGCCAACCCCGTCGATCCAACTCCGGCGGAGTTGCGAGCTTGGGCGTACCAGCCCGATTCGGTGCCGTTGGCTTCCATGCCACCGGACTGGGACCTCCTGGTCTCCGGTGACCGGCTGGTGCTGACGCTCTTCGATCTGGCGATGGACCCGACCTGCCCGGCCCGGCGCTTCGCGCTGCACTGCCTCTACATCTACGCGGCCGACGGCATCCGGACGAAATTCCGCGCCCACCCCAAGCGCCGCTTCCGCAAGCTGGTGGAGCAGGCCGAGCGGGAGGGCGACGAGCTGATGAAGATCTGGGCGCACAACGGCCGGGTGCTGCTGGCCCGCCCGGATCTGTTCGTCTACCGGGACTGGTGCGAAGGCGGCCTGGTCCGCGAGAACCGCCGCCTCGGCTGAGCTGGTCGAGGCCGGGAGTCAGCAGGGCGAACGGGCCGGGACCCCCCGTGGGTCCCGGCCCGCACGTCGGTCACCGGTCAGTCCCGCTTGCGTTCGGTCTCGGCTCGGGCCTGGTCGACGCCGTGGTCGGTCTGGTCCGCGAACCGCCCCTCTTTGATCCGGTCCCGGAAGGTTCCCTCGGTGACCTTGTCGAACTTCTCGCGGACGGTGTCGGCCAGGTTCTCCAACCGTTCCTCGGTCTGTTGGGCGACCTTCTTCGCCGGCTCCGCCACTGCTCCCCCTCGCCATGCCGACAGGTCCGAATTAAGCCGGTTGGACCTGTATCGACAGGTTAACGGAAGCGGCCCGGCCCGCGCCGGGAAATCGGGGCGCGGGCCGGGCCGGACAAGCGAAGAAGAGGTCAGCGATCGGGCGTACGGCGGGGCCGCCAGACCACCAGTGCGGTGGACGTGCGATTGGTGGGCACCAGATCACGGCCCGGGAAACGGGCAAGCGACTCCAGCTCGGCCACCCGGCGGTACGCGGCGTCCAACTCCGCCTCCAGCCGGGCCACCCGCTGCTGCGCCTGCTCCAGCAGACGCTCCAGCCCGATGATCCGCTTGACCCCGGCGAGGTTGATCCCGTCGTCCTGGCTGAGCCGCTGCACCTCGCGCAGCAGCACCACGTCGCGCACGCTGTACCGACGCCCGCCACCGGCCGCCCGACCGGGCTGCACCAGCCCCAGCCGGTCGTACTGGCGCAGGGTCTGCGGATGCATCCCCGCCATCCGCGCCGCGACCGAGATCATCAGCACCTTGGCCTCGTAGGCAGGGTCACCCGAACCGAGGAACTCGCCCGACATGCCGCTCACCTCCGCGTCCATCCCACCGGACTAACTGACCCGACGCACCCGAGCGTCGAGATGTTCCCGCGCAGCCGGCGGACTCTGCTCGGCGAACGCCTCCAACGCCGTACGCGCCTCGTCGGACAGTCGAGCCGGCACCACCACGTCCAATGTGACAAGCAGATCGCCTGCCTGCCCGTCGCGGCGCACCACACCCTTGCCCCGCGCCCGCAGCACCCGGCCGCTCGGCGTACCCGGCGGCACCCGCAGGGTCACCGCGCCGTCGAGCGTGGGCACCCGCAGGTCCGTGCCGAGCACTGCCTCCGCGAAGGTCACCGGCACGGTAAGGGTCAGGTCGTCACCGGTACGCCCGAACAGCTCGTCCGGCCGGACCTTGACATGCACGAACAGGTCGCCGGCCGGACCGCCGCGCTCGCCCGGCTCACCGCGCCCGGCAAGCCGGATGCGTTGGCCGTCGGCCACCCCGGCCGGGAAGCGCACGTTCATCGTTCGGGTCTTGGTGACCCCACCGCTGCCGTGGCACTCGGGGCACTTCTCCTCGACCACGGTGCCGACGCCCTGGCAGTTGCGGCACGGCTCGGAGAAGCTGAACGACCCCTGGTTGCGGGTGGTGACCCCGGCGCCGTGGCAGACCGGGCAGGTACGCGGCTGGGTGCCGGGCTTGGCGCCGTTGCCGTGGCAGGTGTCGCAGACACCCGGGGCGCGCAGCGTGAGGGGCAGTGTCACCCCGCGTACCGCGTCGCCGAAGTCGAGCGCCACCTCGGTCTCGACGTCCCGACCACGGGCCGGACCGCGCGGCGCGGCCTGCCCGGCGCCCTGCCCACCGGAGAAGATCGAACTGAACAGGTCCTGGAAGCCGGCACCGCCGAAGCGACGGTCACCACCTCCGGCAGCGCCGCCGCCGAACAGGTCGGAGACGTCGAACGGCATACCGCCCGGCTGGCCGCCGCCCCGGGCGTTGCGCCGGAACGCGCCCGACCCGAACAGCGAACGCATCTCGTCGTACTCCCGGCGGCGGCCGGCGTCCGAGAGCACGTTGTACGCCTCGGACGCGGCCTTGAACCGCTCCTCGGCCTTGGCGTCGCCCGGGTTGTGGTCCGGGTGCGACTCCCGCGCCACCTTGCGGTACGCCTTCTTGATGTCATCCGCGGAGGCGGCCTTGTCCACGCCGAGCACGGCGTAGAAGTCCTTCTCGAGCCAGTCCTTCGAACTCACCGGTCCACCCCCTTCCAACAGTCGTGGCCCGGCCGTCCCGCCCGCCGCGCGGCGGGCGGGACGGCCCGGTCACCGTCTCGCACTATTCCGGATCCGCGACCGCGACAAGAGCGGGGCGCAGCAGCCGCTCACCGAGCTGGTAGCCGCGCCGCATGACCTGCACGCAGGTCGGTTCGCTGACCTCGGTCGAGGTCTGGTGCGCGACCGCCTCGTGCCGGGTCGGGTCGAACGGGTCGCCCTGCTCGCCGAAGGCGTTCAGACCGAACTTGCCGAGCGCGGTGGTGAGCTGTTCCGCCACCGTGCCGAACGGCCCGACCAGGTCGCCGTGTTCCCGGGCCCGGTCCAGGTCGTCCAGGATCGGCAGCAGCGCGGCCAGCACCGAACCGGTCGCCTGCTCCTGCACCAGGCTGCGGTCCCGGTCCACCCGCTTGCGGTAGTTGGCGTACTCCGCCGACACCCGTTGCAGGTCCCGGGTCCTCTCGTCCAGCTCGGCCCGCAGCGCCTCCAGCTCGGCACCGAGGGAGGTGCCGGGCGCGCTGCCGTCCGCCGGCTTCGCCGGGGCGTCCACCACCGGCGGGCCGGACGTCTCCGGACCGTCGGTGGAGTTGACCTCGACCTCGATCTCGTCGACCACGATCTCGGCGTCCTCGACAAGGCCCTCGGCGGGAACGTCGCTCCCCGCGTCGGCGGCCGCGCCCTCCGGCTCCGTCGCGTCGCTGATCTTGCGGTTGTTGCGGATGACGACCCGCTCCTCGGCACCGGTGTTCGGCTCCGTGGGCGCGGAGCCACCCGGCGTCGACCCGGTGTCGCCCGGGTCGGCGGCTCGTGGCTTCTGCGTCATGCGGCTACCTCATCCCTTCGCCGTGGATTCGTGTCGGAGGCCGACGGTCACTTCTTGCCGTCCTCGTCCACGATCTCCGCGTCGACCACGTCGTCGCCGCCACCGGTGCCGCCGGCCTGCGGGCCGGTCGCACCGGTCGCGCCTGTCGCACCCGGGCCGGCTTCGCCGCCCGGCTGCTGGCCCTGCTCGGCCTGCTGGGCGTAGAGCAGCGAACCGGCCTGCTGGGAGACCTGCGCCAGCCGCTCGTGCGCCGACTTGATCTTCTCGATGTCCTGACCACCGAGGGCGCCGCGCAGCTCGCCGAGCGCCTCGTTGAGCTGCTCCCGGTTCTCGGTGGGCAGCTTGTCGCCGCTCTCGGCGAGGAACTTCTCGGTCTGCCACTGCAGCGCCTCGGCCACGTTGCGGGTCTCGGCGTCGTCGCGGCGACGCTTGTCCTCCTCCGCGTGCTCCTCGGCGTCCCGGCGCATCCGCTCGATGTCGTCCTTCGGCAGCGAGGAGCCGCCGGTGATCGTCATCTTCTGTTCCTTGCCGGTGCCCAGGTCCTTGGCGTGCACGTTGACGATGCCGTTGGCGTCGATGTCGAAGGCGACCTCGATCTGCGGCACGCCGCGCGGCGCCGGCGGAAGGCCGGTCAGCTCGAAGGTGCCGAGCTTCTTGTTGTAGGCCGCGATCTCCCGCTCACCCTGGAACACCTGGATGAGCACCGACGGCTGGTTGTCGTCAGCCGTGGTGAACACCTCGGAGCGCTTGGTCGGGATCGTGGTGTTGCGCTCGATCAGCTTGGTGAAGATGCCACCCTTGGTCTCGATGCCCAGGCTCAGCGGGGTCACGTCGAGCAGCAGGACGTCCTTGACCTCACCCTTGAGCACACCTGCCTGGAGGGCGGCGCCGACGGCGACCACCTCGTCCGGGTTGACGCCCTTGTTGGGGTCGCGGCCGGTGAGCTGCTTGACCAGGTCGGTCACGGCGGGCATCCGGGTCGAGCCACCGACGAGGATGACGTGCTCGACGTCCGAGATCTTGATCCCGGCGTCCTTGACGGCCTGCTCGAACGGGCCCTTGCAGCGGTCCAGCAGATCCTGCGTCATCCGCTGGAACTCGGCGCGGCTGAGCGTCACGTCGAGGTGCAGCGGGCCGGCGGAGCCGGCGGTGATGTACGGCAGGTTGATGTTGGTGGTGGTGGCGGCCGACAGCTCGATCTTGGCCTTCTCGGCGGCCTCACGGAGCCGCTGGAGGGCCATCTTGTCCTGACCGAGGTCGATGCCGTGCTCACCGCGGAACGTCTTGACCAGGTGGTCGATGATCCGCTGGTCCCAGTCGTCGCCGCCGAGGTGGTTGTCACCGCTTGTCGACTTGACCTCGATGACGCCCTCGGCCAGCTCCAGCAGCGACACGTCGAAGGTGCCGCCGCCGAGGTCGAAGACCAGGACGGTCTGCTCCTTGGAGCCCTTGTCCAGCCCGTACGCCAGGGCGGCCGCGGTCGGCTCGTTGACGATCCGCAGCACGTTGAAGCCGGCGATCTCACCGGCCTCCTTGGTGGCCTGGCGCTGGCTGTCGTTGAAGTAGGCCGGAACGGTGATCACCGCGTCGGTGATCTGCTCGCCCAGGTACGCCTCGGCGTCCCGCTTGAGCTTCATCAGGGTCCGGGCCGAGATCTCCTGCGGGGTGTACTTCTTGCCGTCGATGTCGACGGACCAGTTCGTGCCGACCTCGCGCTTGACCGAGCGGATCGTCCGGTCCGGGTTGGTCACCGCCTGGCGCTTGGCGACCTCACCGACGAGCACCTCGCCGTTGCGGGCGAACGCGACGATCGACGGGGTCGTCCGCGAGCCCTCAGCGTTGGCGATGACGGTGGGCTCACCGCCCTCGAGAACGCTGACGCAGGAGTTCGTCGTGCCGAGGTCGATACCGACCGCACGTGCCATCTTCGCTTCCTCACTTCGTAAGGTTGTGCAGGTGACGGGCACCGCCCGCGCTGCCTGGCGGGCACCGCCCGCAGCGGACCACACCACAAGTTGAGTGAACTTGACTCAATAGTGCCACGCCCCGGCGAATCGTCAAGTCGACTTGAGCCGACCCGACGCAACCCACCCGTTACTACCGTCCGGTTGTCTTCCCTTGCATCGGTCGGGCACGCTTTAGCGGTGACGACGCACGGCGATTCCGCCACCCGTTCCGGCGCGCCCGCCGTCGCCGCCCGCACCGGCCCGCCGGACGCCGCGGAGGAGCCGCCCGCCACCACCGGGGACGACAGCCTCCCCGGCGCGCTGACGGGTCTCCGGGCCGCGATCGGTGCCACCCGGTATCCCCTCGCGCTGCCCTCCGCCGGGTCCGCCCGGCACACCGCCGCCGCCCTCACCGACCAGCTCGACGACTACCTGCTGCCCCGGCTCGCCCGGCTCGACGCACCCCTGCTCGTGGTGGTCGGCGGCTCCACCGGCGCCGGCAAGTCGACACTGGTCAACAGCCTGGTCAAGGCCCGCGTCAGCGCCGCCGGTGTGCTCCGGCCCACCACCCGCTCCCCGGTGCTGGTCTGCAACCCGGCCGACGCGACCTGGTTCCGGCAGGGCGACCTGCTGCCCGGACTGACCCGCACCACCGAGCCGAGCGAAGATCCACGCGCGCTGCACCTGGTCACCGCCCCCGCCCTGCCACCCGGGTTGGCCTTCCTCGACGCACCTGACATCGACTCGGTGGTCGACGCCAACCGGGCGCTCGCCAGCCAGTTGCTTGCCGCCGCCGACCTCTGGCTCTTCGTCACCACCGCCGCCCGGTACGCCGACGCGGTGCCCTGGGAGCTGCTGCGCAGCGCCCGGGCGCGGGGCGCGGTCATCGCCATGGTGCTGGACCGGGTTCCGGCCGAGGCCACCGACGAGATCGCCGCGCACCTGGCCGAGATGCTGGAGGCGCAGGACCTCGGCAGGGCACCCCTGTTCGTCCTGCCCGAGACGTGGGTCGACGGCCAGGGGCTGCTGCCCGAGGGGGTCACCGCGCCGCTGGCCGACTGGTTCGCCCGGCTGGCCGCGGACGCCGACGCCCGGGCCGCTGTCGTCCGACAGACCCTGGACGGCGCGCTCGCCGCGCTGCACCCGGCCGTCGAGGAACTGGCCGACGCCGCCGACGAGCAGGTCGCCGCCGCCGACGGGCTGGACGAGCGGGTCCGGGCCGCGTACCGGGGCGCCGAACGGACCGTCGAGCAGGGCCTCCAGGACGGCCGGCTGCTGCGCGGTGAGGTGCTCGCCCGCTGGCAGGAGTTCGTCGGCACCGGCGAGCTGTTCCGCACCCTGGAGGCGCGCATCGGACGCCTGCGGGACCGGGTGGTGGCCGCCGTCACCGGCCGGCCGGCACCCTCCGCCGAGCTGCGCAACGCCATCGAGTCGCAGCTCGTCACCCTGCTGCGCGGGGTGGCGTCCGAGGCCGCCGAATCCGCGTACACGTCGTGGAAGGCGCACCCGGCCGGGGCCGCTCTGGTCGATCCGGCGCTCGCCCACCCGAGCGGTGACCTGCCCGAGCGGGCCGAACGGATGGTTCGCGACTGGCAACGAGGCGTGCTGGAGCTGGTCCGGGTCGAGGGCGGTGACAAGCGCTTCGTGGCGCGTACGGCCGCGTACGCGGTGAACGCCACAGGGCTGGCCGTGATGATCGCCGTGTTCGCGTCCACCGCGTTCATCCCGACCGGGCTGGAGGTGGCCACCGGTGCCGGCACCACGGTCGCCGCGCAGGCCGTACTCCAGGCGATCTTCGGTGACCAGGCGGTGCGCACCCTCGCCGCCAAGGCCCGTGGTGACCTGCTGGAACGGGTACGGACGCTGCTCGACGCGGAGGCCGACCGCTTCCTGAGCCGCACCGCCGAAGCCCGGCCCGACGCGGAGGCCGGCGACGGGTTGCGCCGCGCCGCCGGCCGGGTCGAGCTGGCCCGGCACCGCAGTGGCCTGGCCGCCGACGAGGAGGACTCCCGGTGAGCAACATCACCGGTCGGATCCGGGAGGCGTTCCGGAGTGACAAGCGCGTCGACCCCGACGTGCTGATCGCCCGCCTGGACGCCGTACGCCGGTTCCTGACCGCTGTGGACGGCCTGCTGCCGGACGCCGAACTGGTGCCCGCGCACACCCTTGTCGAACGCGCCGGCACCCGGCTCGCGCTGTCCCGCGACCACACGGTGGTCGCCCTCGCCGGTGCCACCGGCAGCGGCAAGTCCAGCCTGTTCAACGCGCTGGCCCAACTGGAACTGTCGCCGGTCGGTGTCCGCCGGCCGACCACGGGCGTCACCCACGCGTGCGTGTGGGGGCCGCTGGAGGGCGCGAACCGGCTGCTCGACTGGATCGGCGTACTGCCCCGGCACCGCTTCGTCAGGGAGAGCGCGCTCGACGCGGACGACGAGACCGCCCTGCACGGGCTGATCCTGCTCGACCTGCCCGACTTCGACTCGGTGCAGCGTTCCCACCGGCTGGAGGTGGACCGGCTGCTCGGCCTGGTCGACCAGGTGGTCTGGGTGGTCGACCCGCAGAAGTACGCCGACCGGGTCATCCACGACAGCTATCTGCGCGAGTTCCACAGGCACCGCGACGTCACACTTGTCGTGCTCAACCAGGCCGACCGGCTGCCCCCGTCCGAGCTGCCGAGGGTCCTGGACGACCTGCGCCGGCTGCTCGACTCCGACGGCCTGACCGGCGTACCGCTGCTGGCCACGACGGCCATCGACCCGGCCGGGATGGTCGGGCTGCGCAGCGCGCTGGAGCGGACGGTCGCCGAGCGGCAGGCCGCCCTGCGTCGGCTCGCCGGCGACGTCGACTCGGTGGTCGCCGGCCTGGACGAGCTGGTCGGGTCGGCGCGCCCGGCGGGCGGACCGGACGACGCGACAGTCGCCGGGTTGAACAGGGCACTGGCCGGCGCGGCCGGCGTACCTGCGGTGAGCGAGGCGGTGGAACGGGCGTACCGGCATCGGGCGGGCGCGGCGACCGGCTGGCCGCTGGTGCGGGGCTGGCGGCGGCTGCGGCCCGACCCGCTGCGCCGGCTGCACCTGCCCGGACCGAGCGGCGAGGCCGCCGATCCGGCGGCGGAGAGCCTGGTCGCGGCGACCTCGGTGCCGGATCCGACCGCCGCGCAGCGTTCCGCGTTGGGCCTGGCCGTCCGCGCGGTGGCCGATCGGGCCGCCGCCGGCCTGCCCGCGGCCTGGCCCGCAGCGGTCACCGCGGCCGCCCGGTCCCGCCACGACGACCTGCCGGACGCGTTGGACCGCGCGATCGCCGGCACCGACCTCGGCCTGGACCGTCGACCGCTCTGGTGGCGGATCGTCGGCGGCGTGCAGTGGCTGGTCACCCTGGCCGCCGTGGTCGGCCTGGGTTGGCTGGTCCTCGGGTACGCACTGCGGGTGCTCGGCCTGCCCGCGCTGGACAACCCGATGGTCGGCGAGGTGCCACTGCCCACCGTGCTGCTGCTCGGCGGCCTGCTGGCCGGGCTGCTGGTGGCGGCGCTCACCCGGCCGGTGGTGCGCTGGGCCGCCCAGCGGGCACGGGCCCGCGCCCGACAGCGGCTGACGGTGCGGGTCGCCCAGGTGGGCGAGGAGTACGTGCTCGCCCCGGTGCGGATCGTGCTCGCCTCGTACGCGCAGGCACGGGACGCGCTGCACGAGGCCGCCCGCCGCTGACGCACCCACGGCTCGCTACTGCTCTGCGTACCGGCGCAGCGGCGTAGGGTCGGAGTATGGCCACGCCTCAGACCCCCTACGACGCGGTGCTGCACGCCGCACGCGACGTGACCAAGCTGGAGTCCGCGCTCGACGCCGAGATGCTCGGCAGCGCCCTGCTGGGCAGCGTCTACGCGATCGCGGAAACCGACCGGGACACCGCCGTACGGGAGTTCGTCACCGGGTTCCTCGCCGCGACCGCCCGTCGTCGGGTGGCCTCGGCGACCACCATCCGGCAGGTCTTCGCCGCGCTCGTCCCCACCGCCGACGGCACCGAGCGGGTGCGCCCGGGCAGCCAGGCGCCCAGCTGGACGGGCCAGCTCGGCCGGGTGCACCTGACGGGCAGTTGGGCGTACGGCGACGTGTACGGCGACCAGACCTCCTACCTCGCCACCTTCGCCTACGACGACGCCTCCGGCGGCGCGGAGCACGCGCTCGTGGCTCTCGTGGACCACAACATCGGCATCACCAAGGACATCTTCGTCGGCGGGCCGGCGGAGCGGATCCTGGACCAGGTCCGGCAGATGTGCGCGGACGACGAGTTGACCTGGTTCCGTACCGAGGATCCGGCCCGCCTGCGCGGCGAGGTGGCCCGGCACCTGGCGGTCACCGACGAGCTGAGCGAGCTGCCCGGCGAGGGCTCCCTCGCCACCGATCGGGCGCTTGTCGGCGCCCGGTTGGCGCTGCTGCCCACCGCCGCAGACCCGACCGGCCCGGCCGAGGTAGAGCCGCTGACCGCCGCCGAACGCACCGACCTGGTGCGGCGGTTCCTGGCCGCGCCGGAGGCCGCCCGGTTCGGGCTGGACACCGTCGACGGCCCGGAACTGGCCTCGCTGCACTTCTGCCTGAGCCTGCTGCTGGACCACTCGGCGAGCTTCCCGGACGCCGACCCGATGCGGTGGAGCCCGGCGGTGTCCGGGCTCTTCCTGCTCGACTGGGTGCACCGCCGCGCGGTACTGGACATGGACGACGCGGCGATGCTGCCCCGGGTGCTGCGCGCCTGGGCCCGGTACGCGTCGCGCCAGCGGGGCCTGCCCGAGGCGGCCGCGACACGGACCGACGAGGCGATCGAGGAGATGGTGCCGGAGTTCGCGCGGCTCTACTCGACAGGTGAACGGCGCAGCCCGGCCACGGCGGCGGTGGCGCAGTTGATGGCCGACGGGGTGGACCCGGACGACCCGGCCGCGTTGGATGCCTGGATCGAGGCGAACCGGCACCGCCTCGCCGACGACGGCGCCTGAGCGTTTCCCGGGCGGACGGCTACCTCGCCGGCCGCCCGGGCCGCATCCCCGACTCGGACATCCGAGCCGCCCGGGGGCCTGGGCGCGTGTCGAGCCCGCTCACCGCAGCAGGCCGAAGACCACGCCGGCGATCAGCGCGCCGATCGTCCCGCCGACCAGCACCTGCGGCACGGTGTGGTCCCGCAGCCGCACCCGGGACCAGCCGACGACGGCCAGCAGCGGCGCGGCGAAGAGCAGTCGGCCGCCGAAGATCAGCGCCAGGATGACGAGCGTGCCGGCGGCGACCGCCGAGTGGATCGACATCTTCCACCAGTGGCTGACCGTGACGGTCACGACGAGGCCGATCAACCCGGCGACCGCGAGCGCCAGCACCGGACGCGGACCGTCGAGCACGGTGAGCAGCGCGAGCCCCGCCGTCACCGAGCCGAGGCCGATCAGCAGGGGCACCCTGCGCTGCTCCCGACGGCCGAGGTGGTGGTCGGTGAGCCGGCCACGTCGTACGCCTCCGACGATGTAGGCGAACGGGATCCCGGTGACGAAGAGTGTGGCGAGCAGGCCCCAGGCCAGGCCGTGACCGGTACGCCGGGTGCTGTGCCAGCTCACCGTGAAGATCAGCAGTGACACCAGCACGGCCGGAGCGGTCAGCTCGGTGACGAGCCGGGCGACCCGCAGCCCCGGGCCGGGTCGGGTGACCGGGCGGAGTTCCCCACCGCCGCCCACGCCACCCCCTGCGGTACGCGCCTACCCCCGAACAGCGCCGGCACCGGACGGGCCGCGCCTGATCGTCACCGTACCGCCGGGGACACCGTGGGGTACGTCGGTCCGGCGAGCGGCGAGGGGGTCACCGAGCGCGTCGGCGGGCAGCCGGGTGACGTCACGGCGGTCGGGGCGGGTCGGCTGGCCGGTGGGGGCGTCGGCGACGTGTCGGGTGTCGTGGCCGGCTCGGACACGGTGGCGCTCGGCGCCGGTGTCGTGGCCGGTGTGGACAGGGTGGTGGTCGGGACGGCCGTCGCGGTCGACGAGACGGTGTCGGTGGGCGTCGGACCGGCTGTCGTCGTTGGTGTCGGCGTCGGGCCCGGCGGAGCGGTCCGCGTGGGCGTCGGCGTCGGGCTGGCGGGCGGCGGGGGCACGGCCGGTCGGGTGCTCCGGGTGGGCCCCGGCACAGGTGGCAGCTCACGGTCGACGTGCACCGGGTCGACGGCTCCCGGTCGCTCCGCCGTACGCCTGGGTGCTGCGGGCAGCCAACCGGGCGTCGCGGTCGGGCCGGCGCTGGGCGTGCCGAGCGGAGGTGGCGGCGGCTGGCTGGCCATCGGGGGCGGGAGCAGCACCGGCCCGACCGAGGGCGTCGGGATGAACGGGGTGCTGCTGTCCGGCAGGGCGGTGCTGCCCGGGGTGGCCGAGCCGGCGCTGATCGCGGCGAGGATGGGCATCGACGCGGTGCCGGCCAGCAGTGCCACGGTGAGCAGGTAGCCCCGGGAGGGACCGCCCATGCCGGGAGCCCGGTGCACGCCGACCACCCGCCGGTAGCCTCCGGCCGACCGGTGCCGGCCGAACGCGGGTGTGCCGGGACCGTCACCTGGCTCGTACACCGCACACCCCTTGTCGTCGGCCGTCGCGGGACGCGGATGGACGTCACCGGCGGCAGAACCCGGCAATTGACCCGATCGACGTGATCTGGCGGTAATCAGCCTCGCCCAGTCACCCTCCGTCAGCCAACCTCCACCGCGTGTCGACACGCGATGCTGTCCGAACGGTGACGAATCATCGCCGGAACACCCGGTGGACGCGAGAGAGCACGATGGCGACAAAGGACATCAAACGGTGGACGGTCGGAATGCGGGGCGGGCGTACTGTGGGCCCGCTCACCTGCTCTGCGAATATGGAGCACGACGGCAACGCAGCCGTGACCTCCGCGCACCCTCGCGGCAGGCGCGGTTGAGTGCCGGCGCTCCCGAACCGGATTCGGCCAGAATCCGGCTCACGCCGTGCGGCAACCCCCACCGGGGCTAGGCGCGGCCGCCAGGAACCGGTCCGGCAGCAGCCGGGCAGGCGCACGAGTTGCGCGGCCGGGTGACCCCCCGGTGCCGACGCAGACACGACAGGGAGAGACCGATGGCAAAGGGCGACCCCGGGGGCACCACCCGCGGCAGGCGGGCTGCACCCCGCTCCAGGAAGGGCACGGCCGGCGACCCCGCGCTGGTACAGCTGCTCACCCCCGACGGCGAGCGGATCGACAGCGCCACCGGGCCGGACGGCACCGAGTACCGCGTCGACTTCACCGACGAGGAATACCGCGGTCTCTACCGCGACCTGGTGCTGGTCCGGAAGCTGGACGCCGAGGCGACCGCACTCCAACGCCAGGGAGAGCTGGGCCTCTGGGCCAGCCTGCTCGGCCAGGAAGCCGCACAGGTCGGCTCCGGCCGGGCGCTGCGTACCCAGGACATGGCCTTCCCGACCTATCGGGAGCACGGCGTCCTCTACTGCCGGGGCATCGACCCGATCATGCCGCTCGGCCTGTTCCGCGGCGTCGACCAGGGCGGCTGGGACCCGAACGAGTTCAAGTTCAACATGTACACGATCGTCATCGGCGCGCAGACCCTGCACGCCACCGGCTACGCGATGGGGATCACCATCGACGGCAAGACCGGCACCGACGACGGCGAGGCCGCGATCGCCTACTTCGGCGACGGCGCCACCAGCCAGGGCGACGTGAACGAGGCGTTCGTCTGGGCGAGCGTGTTCAACGCGCCGCTCGTCTTCTTCTGCCAGAACAACCAGTACGCGATCTCCGAGCCGCTGGAGCGGCAGACCCGCGTCCCGCTCTACCAGCGGGCCGCCGGCTTCGGCTTCCCCGGCGTACGGGTGGACGGCAACGACGTGCTGGCGTCGTACGCGGTCACCCGCACCGCGCTGGACAACGCCCGGCACGGGCAGGGCCCGAGCCTGATCGAGGCGTACACCTACCGGATGGGTGCGCACACCACCTCCGACGACCCGACCCGCTACCGGATCGCCAGCGAGGTCGAGGCGTGGCAGGCCAAGGATCCGATCGCCCGGGTCAAGGCCTTCCTGGAGAAGCAGCAGATCGCCGACGCGGACTTCTTCGCCGAGGTCGACGAGCAGGCCCGCCGCGAGTCGGTGCACCTGCGTGAGCGGGTGCTCGAGATGCCGAACCCGGAGCCGGTGACGATGTTCGACCACGTCTACCCCAACGGGTCTCCGCTGCTCGACGAGCAGCGCGCGCAGTTCAGCAGGTACATGGAGTCGTTCGAGGGGAGCGCCCACTGATGGCCACGGAGACGCTCACCATCGGCAAGGCCCTCAACACCGGTCTGCGCCGCGCCCTGGAGAACGACCCGAAGGTCGTCATCATGGGCGAGGACGTCGGCAAGCTCGGCGGCGTCTTCCGGATCACCGACGGTCTCCAGAAGGACTTCGGCGACCAGCGGGTGATCGACACCCCGCTTGCCGAGTCCGGCATCATCGGCACCGCTGTCGGCCTGGCGATCCGCGGCTACCGGCCGGTCTGCGAGAT
The DNA here is from genome assembly GCF_055587305.1 of Micromonospora sp. NPDC047521. NCBI lineage: Bacteria > Bacillati > Actinomycetota > Actinomycetes > Micromonosporales > Micromonosporaceae > Micromonospora > Micromonospora sp. NPDC047521. Next base: position 460,680 of record NZ_JBVJGN010000002.1, read on the forward strand.
CCAGTTCGACGGCTTCGTCTACCCCGCGTACGACCAGATCGTGTCGCAGGTGGCGAAGATGCACTACCGCTCGGGCGGCAAGCTCAACATCCCCATGGTGATCCGGATCCCGTTCGGCGGCGGCATCGGCGCCGTCGAGCACCACTCCGAGTCGCCGGAGGCGTACTTCGCCCACACCGCCGGCCTGAAGGTGGTGACCTGCGCCAACCCGCAGGACGCGTACGTGATGATCCAGCAGGCCATCGCCTCGGACGACCCGATCGTCTTCCTGGAGCCCAAGCGGCGCTACTGGGAGAAGGGGCCTGTCGACCTGGACGCGCCGCTGTCCGACGCGTACCCGCTGCACTCGGCCCGGGTGGTGCGGCCCGGCACCGACGTGACGGTGCTGGCGTACGGCCCGATGGTGCGGACGTGCCTGGACGCGGCGACCGCCGCCGCCGAGGACGGCCGGGAGCTGGAGGTCATCGACCTGCGCTCGCTCTCCCCGTTGGACCTGACGGCGGCGTACGAGTCGGTGAAGCGCACCGGCCGCGCCGTCGTGGTGCACGAGGCGCCGTCGAACATCGGTCTCGGCGCCGAACTGGCCGCGCGGATCACCGAGGAGTGCTTCTACTCCCTGGAGTCGCCGGTGCTGCGCGTGACCGGCTTCGACATCCCCTACCCGGCCGCCCGGGTGGAGGAGGAGTTCCTGCCCGACCTCGACCGGGTGCTCGACGCCGTCGACCGCACCTACGGCTGGTGAGCGGCATGTCCCGGATCAAGACGTTCAACCTGCCCGACCTGGGCGAGGGGCTGACCGAGGGCGAGATCCTGACCTGGCTGGTCAAGGTCGGCGACACCATCGAGCTGAACCAGCCGATCGTCGAGGTCGAGACGGCCAAGGCGGCTGTGGAGATCCCGGCGAAGTGGGCCGGGCAGGTGCAGGCGATCCACCACCCGGAGGGGACGACTGTCGAGGTCGGTACGCCGATCATCGCCATCGACACCGACCCGGGTGCCGGACCGCTGGACGTGCCGTCGACCACTGCGACGCCCGGCGATGACCTGCCCACCCCGTCGGCGGCTTCGCTGGCGGCGGTGGAGCTGGCACCGGCCGAGGGCATGGTCGAGCCGGGTCTGATCGGCGGTCCCGCCCCTGGTGGGCGGACGGCGGTCCTGGTGGGCTACGGCCCGCGTACCACCGCCGCGAAGCGCCGCCCCCGCAGGGGCGGTGTTCCGGCGCAGCCCGCGGCCGTGGCGGCGCCCGCGCCGGTCCTGCCTGTCGCACAGCCGACCGTCCCGCCCGCGCCCGCGTCGAACGGGCAGCGTGCCGCGCTGGTGCTGGCCAAGCCGCCGGTGCGCAAGCTCGCCAAGGACCTCGGGGTCGACCTGGGGACGCTGACCGGGTCGGGGCCGCTGGGCTCGATCACCCGGGAGGACGTGCAGCAGGCGGCGAACGGGACCGTGGCGGCTGCCGAGCCGGTCGCCGTCACGTCGACGGCGACCAGCGCCGCGAGCTTCGGCGCCGACCGCGAGCAGCGCATCCCGGTCAAGGGGGTACGCAAGCTGACCGCCGAGAACATGTCCCGCTCGGCGTTCACCGCCCCGCACGTGACGGAGTTCCTGACCGTCGACGTGACCCGGGCGATGAAGGCCCTGGACCGGCTGCGCGGCCGGCGGGAGTGGCGGGACGTGCGGGTGTCGCCGCTGCTGCTGGTGGCGAAGGCGGTGCTCCTGGCGGTCAAGCGTCACCCGATGGTCAACTCGACCTGGGCGGGCGACGAGATCGTGGTCAAGGAGTACGTCAACCTTGGCATCGCGGCGGCCACCGAGCGTGGGCTGATCGTGCCGAACGTCAAGGACGCCGGGCGGCTCTCGCTGCGGGAGCTGGCGGACGCGTTGAACGACCTGGTGCAGACGGCGAAGTCGGGCCGTACGTCTCCGGCGGACATGTCCGGCGGCACCCTGACCATCACCAACGTCGGTGTGTTCGGGGTGGACACCGGCACGCCGATCCTCCCGCCCGGTGAGTCGGCGATCCTGGCCTTCGGCGCGGTGCGGGAGATGCCCTGGGTGCACAAGGGCAAGGTCAAGGCCCGCCAGGTCACCACGCTGGGGCTGAGCTTCGACCACCGGATCATCGACGGTGAGCTGGGGTCGAAGTTCCTGCGCGACATCGGGGACTTCCTCGCCGACCCCGAGGCGGCGCTGCTCGCCTGGACCTGACCGTCCGGATCACCAGCCACGGCCGGTGTGCCACGGGTTAACGCCCGGCACACCGGCCGTGTCCGTTGGGCGACGGAAACGTCGGTTGGGGTGCCCGTTGACCTTCGATTGTTAGGCAAGTGTCTCAGCTCACCTAATAATCGATGGAAGTTGGAGGCGTTCTGCTGTTGAATAGAGGCATCAGGGGCCGACAACCGAATAAGCCAGGGGGACCCACCAATGAGCATGATCGAGCGAATCCGCAACCACCGCGACGCCACCCGCCGCGCCCGTGCCATCCAGCACGCGCTGCGCTCGGCGAACACGCCGGCCGTTCGCGAGGAACTCCTCGTCATCGCCCAGCGTCACATGAGCTGACGCTCCACGACATTCCTCACCTCCTCCAGATCGATGGCCCACCCGGCCCACCGGGTGGGCCATCGGCGTATCGCCGCCACGTGGCACCGGGATTCCGCCCCGTCGCCACGCCCGGTACGGTGGGCTTCGGTCGCCGCCCGCCGACCCCCACCGGCCGAGTCGATAGAAGCTGCTCGACACCACTCGGCAACACGGAGTGACGGGCGGTGCTCCTTGGACACCCCGTGCTGCCACCCGATACGGTGCGGGGAGCCGGCACGCCGGTGACGCCGGCAGCCATGCCGAGGAGACCGATCGGCACCGGCGGCCGACATGTGATGGAGGAGGCGCACCCATGACGTCCGAGGGCCCGCACCGTCCCGGCCAGGAGCCGGACGAGGTGTCACCGGGCGCCGGCGGACCGGCGCCGTACGGCGACCGCCCGGCGCAGCCGGACAACGGCTACAGCGCCGCCGGCCCCGACCTGGGTTGGGCGCCACCCCCGCCGGCGCAGCCGAACCAGGGCACCCCGGCCTGGGCCAACCAGCCCGAGCAGCAGCCGAACCCCGCCTGGGGTGCCGCCGCCGCGCCGCAGCCCGCCGAGCCGGCACAGCCCGCCTGGGCCACCGGCGGTGGCGCGAGCGAGCCGCAGCAGTCCGGCGCCTGGGCCGGCAACAACCCCACCCCCGACAGCCCGCAGCAGCCCGCCCAGTGGGCCGCGCCGCAGCAGGGCTGGACGCCGCCCGAGCAGACCGCGCCCACCTGGGCCGCCGGCGCCGCCGAGCAGCCCGACTGGGCGCAGGCCCAGCCGACCACCAGGGGCGCCGCGCAGGTCCCGCCGGCCACCACCGCCTGGCCCGCACAGGAGGACCCGTCCCGTTCCGGTGGCTGGGGCACTCCCGCGCAGGTCAGCCCGGCCGCCGGCGACTGGCGCGGCGACGAGCAGCAGCCCGAAGCGGCGCAGTCCGGTGGCTGGCCCGCAGGGGCGGGCCAGCAGGACCAGCCATCGTGGACTCCGGCGGAGCAGTCGCCCCCGTCGTGGGGCCAGCCCTCCCAGCCGGCCGAGCAGCAGGCCCCCGCGTGGGGGCAGGCCGAGCCGGCCGCCGCGCGCGGCGCCGCCCAGGTGCCGGCACCGTCGACGAACTGGCCGGGCCAGGACGACCCGGCCCGCTCCGGCGGCTGGGCCGCGCAGCAGCAGGCCCAGCCCGCCAACTGGGGCGACAACGCCGACGCGCAGCAGGACGAGCCCCAGCAGCCGGCCGCCTGGGGTGGCCAGGCCGAGGCGCGTCCGCAGCAGCCCGACTGGGTGCTCGCACAGCAGGACCAGCAGGCCGGACGTCCCCAGGCCGAGCAGCAGGCCGGCGGCGGCTGGACCCCGCCGGAGCAGCCCGGCCTTCCGGCCCGGGCCAGCGCCAGCGTGCCCGGCAACGACGGCACGCCCGGTTGGGCAGCCGCTCCGGACAATCCGGCCCCGCAGAGCGGTGGCGGCTCGGCGGAGATCCAGCCGTGGGCGCCCGGCGAGGTGTGGGGCCGCGCCGAGGCGGAAGCCTCCGCCCAGTCCCGCGGCGGCTGGGAGGCGGACCAGCGCGACGACTCGCCCATCTACCAGCCCGCGCCCGCGCCGGGCATCTCGCCCGCCAACGCCGTACCGCTGCCGCCGCAGGAGCAGCGCGTGCCGGGTGCCAGCCTGGCCGCCGCCCCGCCCGCCGACTTCGTGCCGCAGAACCAGTACGCCCCGATCCCCGAACAGCCCGCGTACGCCGAGCGGGAGACGCCGGAGGCGGCCGCACACTACGAGGCGGAGCCGGCCGGTTGGGGTCGCGCCGAGGAGGCTCCCGCGAGCGGTGCCGTGGTGCCCGCCCCGCGTACCTCCCCCGAGTCGGGTCGCGCGGTCGTACCGGCGCCGGAGGCCGAGTCGGCGGCCGGCGCGGTCGGCCGGGCCTCGGCGAGCGCCTCGGTGCCGCTGGCCAGCCGGGTGATGCCCCCGACGGACCAGGCGATGCGGCCGTCCGGCACGCCCGCACCCCAGCCACGGGTGTACGGCCGTCCCGCCGCGCCCGAGCCGGCGAACGAGCCGGAGCAGGACGCCTTCCCGGCCGAGCAGGCCTCCGAGCGTCCGGGCGCACCGGACTGGCAGAACCCGCCGGCCGCCCCCGACTGGCAGAACGGCTCGGAGCGCCAGGGCGCGCCGGACTGGCAGCAGGGTCCGGACCGGCAGGCCGCCCCGGGTTGGGGTGGCGAGCCCACGCCGGACCCGCGCTTCGACGACCGGGACCGGCCGTCGACGCCGAACGGGTTCGGTGAGGCTCCGTCCGCACCTCCGGCGTTCCCACCTGGTGTGCCGTCCTTCGTCGACGCGCCGGGTAACAACCGACAGGTGAACGGGGTCCGGCCGCAGGCCGGCGCCGAGCGACCGGCCGACCGGTTCGGCAGCGCCGCAGCACCGGCCGCCGGCGCCGCCACCGTCAACGGGGCGCCGGGCTTCGGCGGTCCGCCGTTCGGTGGCCCCAGCGCCGACCAGGCACCGAGTGCCGGCTTCCCGCCAGCGTTCCCGCCGGCAGCCCAGCCGTCCGCGCCGTCCTCCTGGGGTCAGGAGCAGGAGCAGGGCCGCTTCGACGCGTTCAAGCCGGACGCCGAGGAGCCGAAGGTCGAAGCGCCGACGCCGAAGGTCCGCAACGGCCGGGTGCTGGCCGCCGTGCTGATCGCCGCGGTGCTCATCCTGGCGGTGCCGCTCGGCCTGCTGATGCTGCTCGGCAAGTTCGGCGGCGGCGACGAAGCGCCGGCGTTCGACCCGGCGGTCGGCACCTGCGTGAAGAAGTCCGGTGACGGCGCCTCGGCGGCGGACTGCGGCGAGGCGGGCGCGTTCACCATCGTCTCGAAGGTGGACGCGAAGGAGAAGTGCACCGACACGACTCAGCCGTACGTGGTGCTGCCCGGCGACGGCGCCAACCGGGTGCTCTGCCTCAAGCCGGCGACCCCGTAGACACACGGTGAAGGCGGGGCCACGGACGTCCGTGGCCCCGCCTTCGTCGTACGCCGAGCGGGTGGCGGTGATCAGGTGACGGGTCACGGCGGCCGGGCAGGTGGGGCGTGGCAGGCTGACAGGTATGGGAACGACAGCGCGTGTACGTGCGCCGGAGCTACGCGGCCGGGGATGGCTCAACACAGGCGGCCAGGACCTGAGCCTGCAGGACCTGCGCGGCAAGATCGTCCTGGCGGATTTCTGGAAGTCCTAGAAGAAGCTTGTAACTCATCCGCCGAGGGCCTAGCGTCCTCGCCATGTCCCACCACGAACACCTCGCTGATCTATACCTACGCCTGTCCCTCGACCGTGAGGGAAAGACGGCAATCGAACGCCAAGAGGCCGACTGCCGGGCCTGGGCCGTACGCGCCGGGTTAGAGGTCCGCAGCGTTCACATCGACCGGGGCCGGTCCGGCTTTAAGGCCGTCGACCGCGCCGGGTTCGACGCCGCCGTATCTGCCCTCACGACCGGCACCGTCGGGACGCTGGTCGTGTGGAAGGTTGACCGCCTGTCCCGGCGTGGCATGGGCCAGGTCGGTCAGGTCCTCGACGATGTCGAGAAGGTCGGCGGGAGGATCGTCTTCGTACAGGACGGCCTCGACACGTCGCACTCTCAGGCCCGGCTCGTGCTCGCCCTCCTGTCCGAGGTCGCCCGCAGCGAATCCGCGAACATCGGCCTTCGCGTCGCCAGCGCGAAGGCCCACCTTCGCACTCTCGGCCGGTGGATCGGGGGACAGCCGCCGTACGGCCTGGCCGTCGGCGAGGACGGTCGGCTAGACCACGACCCGCGCACCGCGCCGACCGCCCGCGAGATCGCCGACCGGGCCCTGTCCGGCGAGCCGCTGGTGAGGATCGCGCGCGACCTCAACGCCCGGGAGATCCCCGCGCCGCGGGGCGGTAGCTGGGCCGTCGGGACGCTGTCTACTCTGCTCAAGTCCCCCGCGTTCGCCGGGCTACTCCCGGAGACCATCAAGCGCGACGGGAAGTACACGGCGAAGGTCGTCCCGTGGCGCGACCCGGAGACCGGCGAGGCCGTCGAGGTCGGCCAAGGGATCATCACGCCGGCCGAGCAACTACAGGCCGTTCGCCTCCTCGAACAGCGGACCGCCGCCGACAAGTCGGGCCGCTCCAGGGGGGTCCGCGCGCAGGTCGCCCACCTCCTAACCGGGTACCTGCGCTGCGGGGGCTGCGCCGGCCGCATGTCCGCCGCCGGTCAGTCGTACGTCTGCCAGGCCCGCCGCCTCGGCCGCCCGTGTCCGGCGCACACCACGGCGATGATCCCCGCCGTCGACCGCGCCGTGGTCGACGGCTTCATAAACCGACTCGCCGCGACCGAGCCGGGCGACCCACTGCTAGACGCCGTCGCCGAACGATGGGTCGCCCGCCACGACCCCGCCGTGATCCGCGAGCGCGCCACCATCACAGCCGCCCTGGACGACGCTAACGCCGCCCTGGTCGACCTCGAAGACGCCCGATACCTGCGCGGCGAGTTCGTCGGCCCCGAGGCGATCCAGCGCTGGACCCGTTTACACGAACGCCTGACCGCCCGCGTCGCCGGGCTGCGTCGCAACCTCGCCGAGTTCCCGTTGCCCGAGGCCGACATCAGCCCGCTACTTGATCCGGTTCTAGCTCGCGAAGCTTGGGACGCCGCGACTCTGCCCGACCGGCGCGACCTTCTCGGCCTGGCCCTGAACGCCGTAACGATCACGCCCGCCGGGGGCCGCCGGGGCTACAGATTCGACCCCGCCGCGCGTCTGCGCTTCACCTGGGCCGACGAGCCCGAGCCTGTGCCCGCCGACGCCTGAGACCAGCCACCACAACTGCATCAGACAGGCCCCGGCCGAGCGATTCCGCCGCCGACCAGGGCCCTAACGAACCCCAGGAGGTTCGCTGTGTTCAACCCTACTGACCCCCGCGTCTACATCGCTGCTCCCGCCGAGGCCGCCGACGGGCTCGCCGCCGCCGTGGCCGCCCTGTTGGACGCCGGCTACCTGGTCGTCACCGCGACCGACGCTGATCCGACCGACGCTGACGACCTCGTCGCCCTGGTCGCCGACGACATGGACGCCGCCCGCGCGGCTGACGTCGTCGTGACCCTGCCCGGGGCCGAGGACTTCCCCGAACCCGTCTACGCCGCGCTTCACGGCGTGCCGGTCGTGACCCTGGCAGACGTTCCGGCCTACCTGCGTAGCCTGCCCGCCGCATGAACCGCACCAAACGCGCCGAGGGCGCGTTGCTGGTCCTGATCCTGCTCGTCGTCGGCGCTGCGGCCGGCTGGGCCAGCTTTAGTCATGTACACGCGTGGACCATGGCGAATAGCCCTGACGGAACGCGCCCGGTGAACGGCTCTGGTCACATGGCCGGCGAGTTCCGGGAGCCCGCCGAGCCGTACGCCCCGCCGGCCGGCGTCGAGGTCCCCGCCGACTTCACCGCCGCGCTGGACGAGTACGACGCAAAGCGGGCCGCGTGGGTCGCGGCCGTGGACGCCGTGGACGATTACCGCGATCAGGCTCGCGACTCCCGCGCGAAGCGCGACGCCGCGATCAGTGCGGCGGGCCGCGCAGCCGCCCAGGGCAAGCCCCGGCCGAAGATCCCGGCGGCGATCAGCGAGGCGGACGAGGCTGTCGAAGTCGCGATCCTGTCCCGCGTGGTCGACGCCCGTCAGGCTGAGGCGACCGCCGCCGCGAAGCGGGCCGACAAGCTGACCGCCGGCTACGCCACCGGCTGGGCCGCCGAGGTGATCGACCGCTTCGGGCCTGCGCTCGACGCGGCATCCGCCGCCACCCAGGCCGCCTACGAGGCTGCCGGGCGGGCCGAAGGAATCCTGAACCAGGCTGCGCATTTTCGGTCTCTCGCCTTGGCGGCCGACCTCGAACGGGCCGGCGTGCGGGTCACCGAAGCTCGACGGGCAGGCATTCTCTCGGACCTTCTGGACGCGTCGAAGACGCAGCTCTACCGCAGCGCCGAGGCGCGACACGGGAGCCCGTCGATCTTCTGAACGAGGTTCACCAGGCGCTCGGCAGACTGCGCCAGTGTGATCCCGGAACGGTTCCGTCCGCCGACATGCTGAACATGCCCGGCGGAATGGAGGTCACCCGGGACATCTGGCGGGCCCTCTTCGACGCGGCTACCCCGGCCCGTAAGCAAGCGTTCCGGAACCGGCACGCGAGCGGCTACCCGCTGCACTTCGAGCGAGAGCGCTGACCAGCACCACCCGCGCGAGGGCCCTGGGGATCGACCCGGGGCCCTCGGCCGTACCCGCCCCGCCTAGCCCTCCCCGTGCCGGGCCTACCCCGCAGGGTGCCCGCCCATGTGGGCCGACCCCGGCGGCCCCTTGCCATGGGATCGCCTCGGCGTCTTCGGTCGTCGCTCGCGAGACCGGACGAGAGAGCCGTGACCGAGCGTGATCCCTAGAAGGGATGGGGGAGTGCCCCCTTCGATGCCTCCCCTCACCGAAGCGGCGTAGCGCCTCCCGGTCTGTACGGGCAGAGAGATCGCATTCGGAAGGGTTACGGACGGCTTGTCGCCATGTTCGGTAGCCTGCCCTCGGCCGTGGCACCGCGGGTGTCCTAAGTGTCCATTTCCTCAAAGTCTGGTAAGCGATCCCCGCGCTTCACGAACGGCCACCCCCGGATGGTGCTCCACCCGAGACGCACTGAGCCCTCAGCGAGAGGCATCGGTCTCGTACAGGCCTGCCTCAACGTCATCGCATGCTAGTGGTGGGCCGTTAAGGGACCGCTGCGCCCGGAGGGAGGCTAGCGTTAACTCATGGTTCAATGTGCGCGTGTCGATGGGAACCGAAACTGCCCTCAGATCCCCGGCCGTCCACCTTGTGGCGGATCTTGGACAGCCGAGCACAGAATCGCTAGGAAGTTACTTCGACGCTCTGGGTGAGGTCTGGCTATTCGCCGCGAGCGTCGGCGCAGGCAGCCGCTCCACAACTCTTCGGTACCGAGCTGGCGACGAATTGCGGGTACATCGACTCAGGCTTGAAAGCCCGCTCGATGCGGTCCTCGGAACCATCGTGGCCAACTCGGCACCGGCGGCTTGGGCGATTAGTGGTTTGATCGTCTTCGAGCGGATCTTGACGAAGATCATGGAATGGCAAACGCACCGCATGGACCTTCGTGAGCGCGAGGCACGTCTTGAATCCGACAACCTGATCAACGGTCCGACCGAGGAAGAGGCCTACGGCATCCTGCAAGGGTCAGTCGACGAGACGGCACCCCCTCGTGTCCTCCGCACCCGCTCCCCCTTGTCGCGGTCTTTTCCCTCGGACGGGCTGCTGTCTACGAGGCGGGCGGTGGTCAGGATCGGCGAAGAGCCCATCATTACTGTCGAGCTACTGGAGGACGAATAGGTAGCCCTGTAGGTCGCGGCGGCAGCCTCCTGCGGCAGGACGCCGAGGCCCGGCTTCGCAGCGTCGGCCACTCCCGCGCCGGGCCCTAACGTCCGAAAGATGGGCCTAGATGCCGCTGCTTGTTCAGCGCCAGGGCTACAGCAACCGCCTCGTCGACCGAGTCTTCGTGCACCCAGGTCTTCTCGGCTATGTGGGTCCTGAGGTGGCTGTTCAACTCCAGCGAATCCGTCGATGCACCATAGTGCGGCCAGCCACCGTAAGTGATGATCCCGTGCGCGGTCACCGCCCACTGCGGAGGGCATAGTTGCCAAATTGGCCGCCGCTCGGGATCAGTCTGGGCAACGGCCAGCGCCTCGTTCAAACCTTCGAAGAGGGCCTTCACATCTAGCTGATGACCTGTCGCGTTGCGCTGCAGGACGCGGCCCAGCTTGACTAGCACAGTCTCAACGTCTTCATCCTCGCCCCAAGGGACCACGTCCAACGGGGTGCCGTCGTATGCCTCTGCCGTGAACGTGATGTCCTCTTCACCCCGGAAGTAGTCGGGCTTTTCGTCGTACCCGACCTGAACGAAGAGCCGCCATTCTTCAGACACACAAACACGCGGCCCGCGCTGCTGCGAGATCAGACCCAGCTCGCTGGCGCGCCGAAGTGCTAGCAGGACTGCGTCCCGTGAAGGCGTGCTTCCAAGAGCGTCGAAGGCTGCGGCGTCGGCCTGGCTCTCTTGCACGAGCCGCGCGGTCACCGACGCAGCGACATCATCGATGCGCCGCTCTACGTCCTGCTCGAAGGTCTCGACCCGATCCGTCAACGCCTGAACGCTGGACTGCGTCTCCGAGCTAACCTGCTCGATGCGCTCGTCCAAGCGCTTGGTCAGTAGGTACACAGGAGCGATCAGGATCACGGACGCGCCGATGTTGACCAGGACGCCGGCTATCCAGTCGCCAAGACCGTCTGACGTCAGAGCGAAGGCAGCGAGCAACGTTCCGATGCCCGTGATGGTCGGGATGCTTACCCAAAGAGAACGGCGACTTGGCCACTTGAGACGCACCATGTGATTCTGCGCCGGCGGGTCAACTTCACGCGGAGCGCCCCTCTCAGTGGCCGGAACCCGGGCCAGTATCCGGCGGGAGACTTGTTTTTAGGTGACGGGGGCTCCCGTCGGACAGTGGAGCCCCCGTCACGGGTAGAGGAACCGCCTGGGGTCCTCGACCGAACCGTCAGTACCAGTGACCGGCTATGAGCAGAACCAGGTACGCGATCTTCAACGCAGTCTCGATGACTCGTCCGACCCCGTCGACTCTTCGTAGTGCCTGATCTTGACCTGCCCTTTCCCGTCGCCGCACTCTCGGTTTGCGCATGGAGCGCATTTCGGATTCCTCTCGGGCCGCCGCCTCCCATCAAGGGATTTGACGAACCCGGACCGGCGCTAGCTTCCGGTCCGCCGCCTGGGGCTACGGCGGGAGGAGGTTCCTACCCCACGAACGAGCGTATCGATGGGGTGCAAGCTGGTTCTGTCATGCCTGGTTGGGGTTATGGAGCGAGGGCTATGTGGGGTGCCTTCGGGACGAGTTGTGTCTCCGCACGGGCACCGACAGGAAGAAACGCGCGTACAGGTCGACCACCGGCACCGCAGGAAGATCATTCACGGCAATCACGAACTGACTTGCGAGATAGGTCGCCGCCGCCAATGAGTCTCCAGCCGCGAGCGTGATCCGGGCGTCGGGGCATGGGTATGGCTATTACACTCCTCGCAGACCCACGCCCAACGCTGCGGCCGGTGGCCGGTCACCAGTGCCGCCCGGCGTTGGCTCGGTACGCCTGACTTTGCGTCAGGCAAGGCGCGAGTAAGCCGCGAAGCGGCGGGAGCGCAACGAGGGCGACGCGGGCGAGAAAGCCCACGGCCAGTTGTCATCCGGGTCACGACGACCGACCCGGCGCGGCGTGGCAGGCTGACGATATGGCAACCGCACCCCGCGTCCGTGCGCCCGAACTCCGGGGCAGGCAGTGGCTCAACACAGGTGGACAAAACCTGACATTGCAGGACCTTCGAGGTCGTTGCGTCATTTTAGATTTCTGGACCTTCTGCTGCATCAACTGTCTGCACGTGCTCGACGAGCTCCGCCCGCTTGAGGAGAAGTACGGCGACGTGCTCGTCGTGATCGGCGTGCACTCGCCGAAGTTCGAGCACGAGAAGGACGCCGACGCGCTGGCCGCCGCCGTCGAGCGGTACGGGGTGCACCACCCGGTCCTCGACGATCCTGAGATGGACATGTGGCAGCAGTACGCGGCCCGGGCCTGGCCGACGCTGTCGGTGATCGACCCCGAGGGTTACGTGGTGGCCACGATGGCCGGCGAGGGGCACGCCGAGGGGCTGGCCCGCCTGATCGACGAGCTGATCGCCACCCACGAGGCCAAGGGCACGCTGCACCGGGGTGACGGCCCGTACGTGCCGCCGCCCGCGCCGGACACCACGCTGCGCTTCCCGGGCAAGGCTGTGGTGCTGCCGGACGGCAATCTGGTGGTCTCGGACTCGGCGCGGCACTCGCTTGTCGAGCTGGCCCCGGACGGCGAGTCGCTGGTGCGCCGGATCGGCTCGGGCGAGCGGGGTCGGGCCGACGGGCCGGTCGGCGCGGCGTCCTTCTCCGAGCCGCAGGGCCTCTGCGTGCTGCCCACGCACGTCGCCGAGGTGGCCGGCTACGACCTGGTCGTCGCCGACACGGTCAACCACCTGCTGCGCGGCGTACGCCTGGAGACCGGCGAGGTGGTGACCGTGGCCGGCAGCGGTAGGCAGTGGCGCGCGTCGGTCGACGACCACGCGCACGACGCGCTGGCCGTTGACCTCTCCTCCCCGTGGGACCTGGCCTGGTACGACGACAAGCTGATCATCGCGATGGCGGGCATCCACCAGCTCTGGTGGTTCGACCCGATCAAGCGGACCGCCGGCATGTACGCGGGCACGACTGTGGAGGCGCTGCGCGACGGCCCGCTGGCCGAGGCGTGGATGGCGCAGCCGTCGGGGCTCTCCGTCTCGGCTGACGGCGTCCGGCTGTGGATCGCCGACAGCGAGACGAGCGCGGTGCGGTACATCGAGAACGGGGTGATGGGCACCGCCGTCGGGCAGGGCCTGTTCGACTTCGGGCACGTGGACGGGCCGGCGGAGTCGGCGCTGCTCCAGCATCCGCTGGGGGTGTGCGCGCTTCCTGACGGTTCGGTGCTGATCGCCGACACGTACAACGGTGCGGTGCGTCGGTTCGACCCGACCACCAACCAGGTGTCCACCGTCGCCGACGGGCTGGCCGAGCCGAGCGACCTGGTGCTGACGCCTGCCGGTGAGGTGCTGGTGGTGGAGTCCGCGGCGCACCGGCTGACCCGTCTCGCCCCGGGCGCGCTGTCCGCGGCGGGTGCCAGCACTGTGGACGGACCCCGGCACCGTACCGAGCGCAAGCCCACCGACATCGCGTCCGGCGAGGTCACCCTGGACATCGTCTTCACGCCCGCGCCCGGGCAGAAGCTCGACGAGACGTACGGGCCGTCGACGCGGCTTGTGGTTTCCGCGTCGCCGCCGGAGCTGCTGGTGGAGGGTGCCGGCACGGGCACCGAGCTGTCCCGCCGGCTGGTGCTCAACGGCGAGGTCTCCGGCGGGGTGCTCCAGGTGACAGCGCAGGCGGCGACCTGCGACGCGGACGTCGAACACGCGGCCTGCCACCTGACCCGGCAGGACTGGGGCGTACCGGTGCGGGTGGTCGACGGGGCGGCGGAACGGCTTCCGCTGGTGCTGCGGGGTCTGGACGCGTAGCGCTCAGGCGAACGCGGCCAGGGTGACCCCGGCGTCGATCAGGCTGGCGCGGACGAGTTCGGTGGCGGAGACCGCGCCCGGTGTGTCGCCGTGGACGCAGATCGAGTCCACCGGGCAGGGGACGACTGTGCCGTCCACCGCGACGACTGTCCGTTCGGTGGCCATCCGTACCGCACGGGTGGCCACCTCCTCCGGGTCGGTGACCAGCGCGCCGGAGGTGCCGCGCGGCACGAGCGTCCCGTTGGGCAGGTAGCCGCGGTCGGCGAACGCCTCGGCGACCACAGGTAGGCCCGCGCCGACGGCGAGCTGGGCGAGCACCGAGCCGGGCAGGCAGAGGACGGGCAGTTCGGGGTCGTAGCCGCAGATCGCGGCGACGACCGCGGCGGCCTGGGACTCGTCGGTGGCTGCCGCGTGGTAGAGCGCGCCGTGCGGCTTGAGGTAGCGGACCCGGGTGCGGAAGAGCCTGCAGAACGCGTCGAGCGCCCCCAGCTGGTAGGTCACCTCGTCGCGCAGCTCGGCGAAGTCGTACGCGATGCGCCGCCGGCCGAAGCCGGCCAGGTCCCGGTAGCCGACCTGCGCGCCCACCGCGACCCCGCGCTTGGCGGCGCCCTCGCAGACCCGCCGCATGGTGGACGGGTCGCCGCCGTGGAAGCCGCAGGCGACGTTCGCGGAGGTGACCAGGTCCAGCAGCGCGTCGTCGTCGCCGAGTCGCCAGATGCCGAATCCCTCGCCCAGGTCAGCGTTGAGGTCCATGGAATCTGACGGTAGTACCTGGCCGGGCCTGCGCGAGCGTTGTCACGTCGGTGACCACCCCGATGACTGGGTATCCGCCGGTGGTCGGATGGTCGGCCAGGAAGACCAGGGGTTGGCCGTCGGCCGGCACCTGCACCGCGCCGAGCACGATGCCCTCGCTCGGCAGTTCGCCGGCGACCGCGCGGGGCAGCGGCGCGCCGGCGAGACGCGCGCCGACCCGGTTGCTCACCGGGCTCACTGTGTACGGGGTGCCGAACAGCAGGTCGAGCGCGGTAGGGGTGAACCAGTCGTCGCGGGGGCCGAGGCGCACGGTCAGGCACAGCTCCGGCGGGTGCGCCGTGCCGATGGCCAGGTCGACGGGCGCGGGGTCGCCGAGCGGCCGACCGACGGGCAGCAGGTCACCGTCGCGCAGCGGGGGCGGGCCGAGCCCGGAGAGGGTGTCGGTGCAGCGGCTGCCGAGCACCGGCGGTACGTCGATCCCGCCCGCCACGGCCAGCCAACTCCGTACGCCCCGACGTGCCGGGCCGATCCGCAGCATCGCCCCGGCCGGCACGCTGAGTGGACGTCCGGTGTCGCCGGGCCGCTCGCCGACCTGCACCGGCACCTCGGCACCGGTGACGGCGACGGTGGTGGCCCGGGTCGGCCGCAGCACACAGCCGGTCAGGGTGATCTCCAGCCCGGCGGCCTGCTCGGGGTTGCCGACCAGCCGGTTGGCCAGTCGCAGGGCGGCCGGGTCGAGCGCGCCGGACCGGGGTACGCCGAGGTGCGCCCAGCCGGGCCGGCCCTGGTCCTGCACGGTGGTGAGGGCTCCGGCGCGCAGTACCTCGATCTCGGTGTGCCCGGTCACGCCGCCACCATCCGCACCTCGGTGCCCGGGGGGAGCCGGGCCGGTGGGTCGGCGTGCTCGTCGAAGAGGACCAGCTCGGTCCGACCGACCAGCAGCCAACCGCCTGGGGACGCGCTCGGGTAGATGCCGGCGTACGGCCCGGCCAGAGCCACCGAACCGGCCGGTACCCGGGGCCGGGGCGTGGGCAGTCGGGGCAACGCCAGCTCGGCGGGGAGGCCGGTGAGGTAGGGGAACCCGGGTGCGAAGCCGCAGAAGGCGACCCGGAACCGGGTGCCGGTCAGACGCCGCACCACCGCCGGAACGTCGACACCCCAGTGGCCGGCGACGGCTGACAGGTCCGGTCCGTCGAGGTCGACAGGGACGACGACCTCCGCGTGGTGTGGTCGTTCGTCTGGGCGGGCGGCTGCCGCGGCGGTGATCGCCGGCGCCCAGCGGGACAGCTGCCCGGCGGTGGCCGCGGGGTCGGTCAGGCCGTCGAGCAGGACGGTGCTGGCCGCCGGCACGATCTCGACGGCGGCCAGGTCACCCTTGTCGCGGCGGTGCCACAGCTCGGCCCGCCACGCCTCGACCAGGTCGGCCTCGAAGGGGTCGGCGTCGGCGCAGTCGAGCAGCAGGGCGTGCGCGCCGACGGGTCGGATCCGCATCGGCTCATCTTCGCCGATGGCCCGTCGGTGCGGTGTTCACGGCGACGGTGCCACGCGTCACCGCAGCAACTACTTGCAGGTAACCTACGGTGCCGTAACCTGATGGGGTGACCACCTCCGCCCCGCTTCGCCTGAAGCCGGTCGACATCGGTAAGCCCCGGATGCGCGGCTGGCTGCACACGTACGCCTTCTTCGTCGCCCTGGTCTCCGGCATCGTGCTCTGCTCGATCGCCGCCACCCGTCCGGGCTGGGCGCCACTGGTGAGCTGCGTCGTCTACAGCCTGACGGTCTGCGGGCTGTTCGGCACCAGCGCCCTGTACCACCGTCGCGTGTGGTCGAAGCGTGGCTACCAGGTGATGCGCCGGATGGATCATTCGATGATCTTCGTGTTCATCGCCGGGACGTACACCCCGCTCTGCGTCATGCTGCTCACGACCCGGCAGGCGACCATCATGCTCGCCCTGGTCTGGGGTGGCGCGCTGGCCGGCGTGGCGCTCAAGCTGATCTGGCCGCACGCGCCGCGCTGGGTGTCCGCGCCGCTCTACCTGGCGCTCGGCTGGGTGGCGGTGGCCATGTTGCCGGAGATCCTGCACGGCGGCGGCGTCGCGGCCCTGGTCCTGCTGGTCGTCGGCGGGGCGATCTACAGCATCGGCGCGGTGTTCTACGCCCTGCGCCGGCCCAACCCGTGGCCGACCGTGTTCGGGCATCACGAGTTCTTCCACGCCTGCACCCTGCTGGCCGCGCTCTGCCACCACATCGCGATCTACTTCGCGCTGTTCGCCTGACCCGCCGGATAACGCGAGCCGGGGCCCCGCCACGCTGCGGGACCCCGGAGTTCGCGAACGAGGGTCAGGCCGGCGGACCCGGCCGACGCACCTCGCGGTACTCCTGCACGACGCGGTCGTCCTGGACCGGCACCACCCGGTCGGCCACGACACGCTCCTCGCGCACCGGCGCGGCCACCACCCGGCGGCGGCTGTTCCAGAAGTAGAGGGTGGTGAGCAGGCCGGCTACACCGGCCAACATCAGCACCCAGCCGACCACTGACAGGTTCAGCCAACCCATGTCGGCTTCCACGGCGAATGCGAGGATCGCGCCCAGCGCGATCAGGAAGATGCTGCCACCAATGCCCATGTTTCGCTCCTCGGCTCTAACCTGGCGTACTGCCCGCCGCGGCCGTCGGTAGGGGTGCGGCATCCATCGACTTACCCCGGCACGGAGATCGCCAATCGGGCAAGCTGGGTACATGACGGACGCCCACGCCGAGACACGGACACTGGTGCTGCTCCGGCACGCGAAAGCCGAGCAGGGCAGCGACGCCGCGGACGACGCCAACCGCCCACTGAGCCCGCGCGGGGACGCCGACGCGGCAGCCGCCGGCGCGTGGCTGGCCCACCACGGGCTGCTGCCCGACGTGGTGATCTGCTCGACCGCGCGGCGTACCCGGCAGACCTGGCACGGCGTGGCGATGGGCATGACCGGCGCACCGCCGGAGGGCGGGCCGACCGGGCCGAGCCCGACCGTCCGCTACGAGCCGGGCGCGTACGACGCCCATCCCGAGGAACTGCTGGCGCTCGTCCGGACCGTCGACCCGGCGGCCCGGACGGCGCTGCTGATCGCCCACAATCCGGGCATCTCGCTGCTGTCCGGGTTCCTCGACCCGGAGGGTACGGACGAGGAGGGTCTGCGGACCGCCGAGTCGGCGGTGCACACGAGCACCAGCGCCTGGGCGGATCTGGGCCCGGCCGGGGCGCGGCTCACCGCCCGGCACACCGCACGAGGCTGAGCCACCCGCCGAGGACGACGGGTGGCTCAGGGTGGGCCGCTCAGGAGGGTGGCGCGGTCGGCGGCGGCGGGTCGGGCGGCGGCGGCATCATCGCCGTCGGATGGGAGAGCCGGTTCTCCTCGACGATGAGGGTCCGGGCCCGCTTACGCCGGTCCTGCCAGAACCAGAGGGTGGTCAGCAGGACGGCCAGCCCGGCCAGGATGAACACCCAGCCGACCGCCCGCACGTCGATCCACCAGACGTTGGCTCTCAGCGCGAAGGTCAGGATCGCGCCGATCGCGATGAGAAAGATTCCGCTTCCTACACCCATGTGCGCTGCACTCCCCCGTGCGGTGGCTCTGGGCGTTCACCTTCGTGGTCACGCGACGGTTACCCGCCACGGCACCGGCCTATCCGACGCGACGCCGCGAATACCCGCCCACAGGGCCCCGGTCCCGCCGACCCCGACAGCCGACGCGCGCCAGGCGAAACCGCCGGGCCGCTACGGCCCGGGTGCGGAGACGGCGACGGCCGGCGGGGCGAAGTGCCCCCGCCGGCCGCCGGCCGTAGGTGCCAGGTGGTGCGAACCCGGAACCTCAGGCATGCCGTGGAACGGTCAGAACGCCTCCTCCGGGAGGTCCATGATGTCGAGGTCAGTGCCCTCGATGATCCGCCGGTCGGCGCCGATGCGCGGCAGCACCTCGCGGGCGAAGAAGCGCGCGGCGGCCACCTTGCCGGTGTAGAACGCCTTGTCGCTGGCGGAGACCTCGCCGGCCAGGGCCTTGAGCGCCACGTCGGCCTGCTTCTGGAGCAGCCAGCCGACCACCAGGTCGCCGATCGCCAGCAGGAACCGACGGCTGCTCAGCCCGACCTTGTAGAGCGCGCGGGCCTCGCCGCCCTGCGCCTCGCCCAGCCACCCGGTCATGACACCGAGGATGTTCTGGACCTCGCCGAGGGCCTTGCCGAGCGCCTGCCGCTCCTCCTTGAGCTGGCCGTTGCCGGCCTCGGAGGAAATGAACTCCTGGATCTCGCTGGCGACCGCCATCAGCGCCTTGCCGTTGTCCCGAACGATCTTGCGGAAGATCAGGTCGAGGCTCTGGATGGCGGTGGTGCCCTCGTACAGGGTGTCGATCTTGGCGTCCCGGACGTACTGCTCCAGCGGGTAGTCCTGGAGGAAGCCGGAACCGCCGAAGGTCTGCAGCGCCTCGTGCCCGAGCAGCTCGTACGCCCGCTCCGAGCCAACGCCCTTGACCAGCGGCAGCAGCAGGTCGTTGACCCGCTTGGCCAGCTTGGTGGCCTTCTCGTCACCGGCCGCCTCGGCGACCGCCACCTTGTCCTGCCAGGTGGCGGTGTAGAGGACCAGGGCGCGCAGGCCCTCGGCGTACGACTTCTGCAACAGCAGCGAGCGACGCACGTCCGGGTGGTGGGTGATGGTGACCCGAGGCGCGGTCTTGTCCATCTGCTGGATCAGGTCGGCGCCCTGCACCCGGTTCTTCGCGTACTCCAGGGCGTTGAGGTAGCCCGTGGAGAGGGTGGCGATCGCCTTGGTGCCGACGAGCATCCGGGCGTACTCGATGATCATGAACATCTGGCGGATGCCGTCGTGCTTGTCGCCCAGCAGCCAGCCCTTGGCCGGTACGCCGTGCTCGCCGAAGGTCAGCTCGCAGGTGTTGGAGACCTTCAGGCCCATCTTGTGCTCGACGTTCGTGGCGTAGACGCCGTTGCGCTCGCCCAGCTCGCCGGTGGTCTCGTCGAAGTGGAACTTCGGCACGACGAAGAGCGACAGGCCCTTGGTGCCGGGGCCGCCGTGGCCCTCCACGCCCACCGGGCGGGCCAGCACGTAGTGCACGATGTTGTCGGTGAGGTCGTGCTCACCCGAGGTGATGAAGCGCTTCACGCCCTCGATGTGCCACGAGCCGTCCGGCTGCTGGATGGCGCGGGCGCGGCCGGCACCGACGTCCGAGCCGGCGTCCGGCTCGGTGAGCACCATGGTGGAGCCCCACTGCTTGTCGATGAAGAGCTTGGCCCACCGCTTCTGCTGCTCGGTGCCCTCGACCTCCAGCACGTGCGCGAAGGACGGGCCCGAGGCGTACATCCAGATGGGGGCGTTCGAGCCGAGCACCAGCTCGGCGAGGGCCCACCAGAGGGCGCGCGGTGCGGTGGTGCCACCCAGGTGCGGCGGCAGGTCCAGGCGCCAGAACTCGGAGTCCATGAACGCCTGGTAGGACTTCTTGAACGACGCCGGCAGCGGCGCGGTGTGCGTGGCCGGGTCGAACACCGGCGGGTTGCGGTCGCTGTCCGTGTAGCTGGCGGCCAGGTCCTCGCGGGCGAGGCGGTCAAGCTCGGCGAGGAACGTGCGGGCGGTGTCGGCGTCGAGTTCCGAGTACGGTGCCTGGCCGAACGCCTGGTCCGCCCCGAAGACCTCGAACAGGTTGAACTCAAGGTCCCGCAGGTTGCTCTTGTAGTGGGTCATGCTCGCTGGCCCCGCTTCCGGACAGGTGTTACCGATCAGTAACCCACACTGTATTACTCGCGGGTAGGCAGCGACAAGCAGATCAACCGAGTGACAGCGATTACACACACGCTTGTAACAAACGGGGCGCTCAGCTCTCGGCCGCGCCGACCTCCCAGCTCGGTACGGCCGCAGCGGCGCCGGTGCGGGCACCCACGTACTCCATCAGGACCAGGGCGATGTCGTCATCGAGCCGGCCTTGCACCCACTCCACCAGGGCCGTCTCCAGCGAGGCCAGCCCGTCGGCTACGGTGCCGTGCCCCAGCAGCCGCCAGGCCCGGTCGGCGGTGGGGAAGAACTCGCCGTCCCGCCGCGCCTCACCGAGACCGTCGGTGAACAGCAGCAGCCGGTCGCCGGGCTCCAGGCGCTCAACCCGGGGGCGGACCACGGGCATGAACCCGAGCGGAGGGGCCGGCGCCGGCGGCTCCAGCGGAATCACCGCGCCCCGGCGGAGCAGCAGCGGCGGCGGGTGCCCGCAGTTCACGATCGTGAGCGTGCCACCCCGCTCCTCGACCAGCGCCGCCGTCACGAAGTCCTCGTCGCCGACGTTGCGGGCGACAGCCCGGTCCAGGTCGGCGACGACGGCCCGCAGGTCCGCCCGCTCGTAGGCCACGTGCCGGTACGAGCCGAGGACGATGCTCGCCAACCGCACCGCGTCCAGCCCCTTGCCGCGCACGTCACCGATGATCATGCGTACGCCGTAGGGAGTGTCGATCGCCTCGTACAGGTCGCCGCCGATCTCGGCGGTCGCCGTCGAGGAGATGTAGCGACCGGCCACCGAGAGCGTGCCGACCTGCGGGCCCAGTGGACGCAGCACCGCCTGCTGGGCCACCGAGGCGAGCTTGGACAGCTCGGCGATCTGAACGGCCTGCCGCTGTCGTACCGCCGCCACCGCCACGGCCAGGCCGGTGCCGAGCACGACGGCGACCACGTTGACCGAGGTGACCAGCTCCATCTTCGGCTCGATGACGGCGAAGCCGACCCCGAGCACTGCCGCCGCCGCGCCCACGCCCAGCACCACCCGCCAGGACGCCAGGGCGGCGGCCAGGACCGGCGCAGCCGCCAGCAGTGCGATGTAGTGCGCGCCCCGACCGTCCGCCGCCTCAAGCCCGGAGACGATCACGAGCAGGGCGAGGGCCGCGCCGAGGCCGGCGCGGGATCCGGGGCTCAGCGGGCGGCGGCCCGACTGGAGGAGTCGCGTGGGTACGAGGGACAGCATGCCTGATCCACGTGAGCGCGTGAATGAACCTGGCCCGTCGTCCGAGGAGGTTCTGACCGGCCGGCCCGGGTGTCCGGCCGGATCGGCGGGAACCGAACCACTCAGCCGAGCACCTCGTAGCGGACGGTGAGCGCACCCACGTCCACCGACGCGATGGTGGCGAACGCGGCCCGGGAGAGATCCAGGCAACGGCCGTCGATGAACGGACCCCGGTCGTTGATCCGAACCACCACCGACTTGCCGCTGTTCGGATTGGTCACGCGGACCTTGGTGTTGAACGGCAGCGTCTTGTGCGCCGCCGTCAGCTCGTTCGGGTTGAACGACTCGCCGTTGGCGGTGAGCTGCCCGTCGGAGTAGAACGAGGCGCCGCACGAACCGCTCTGGAGCACCTTCGCCGCAGCCGTGGTCTTCTTCGCGGTGGGGCTCGGCTTCGGGGAGGCGGTGCGGGCCTTGGCCCGGGAGGCGGCGTGCGCCGACCGGCTGGGCGAGGGGCTGGCCGTCGCGCTCGGCGAGGCGCTGGCACTCGGGGAGGCCGCCGGGCTGGTCGCGTCGAGGCTGCTGGGGGCGGTGGTCGGGGTGAACTCGAGGGCCGCCTGGCCCGCCGGCTCGGAACCCGAGGTCAGCTGGACGGCACCGACTGTGCCTCCGACGGCGAGGACGACGCCGACTGCCGCGGTGGCCGCGATGCCCGCCGGAGAGGAGAAGATGCGGGTACGGGAGTGCCTGCCTGCCACCGGCCCGGTTCCTTTCGTCGACTGAACAAACCGGCTCGGACCGTAACGAGAGAAGCACTTCCGACGTCAACGTGATCATTGTGGTATGCCCGCATTTACCCTGGTACGTGTAGCCGATCATCCGAGCCGGCATGGGTCGACCGGCCCCGGTGCGGCTGTGTCGAGCGCCCGTGCCGCACGATGGGCGGATGCCCAGTGAGCTGACCGAACGCCTGGCCGCCCTGTTCCGGTGGATCGATCCCGGCCCCGGTACCAGCCACCTGGTCAGCGACATCTCCGGCTGGTGGCGCGACCCGGGCGTCCTGGCCGATTTGGGACCGGCCCTGGTGGCGCCGTACCGGGCGGCCCGACCGACGGTGGTGCTCGCCCCGGCGGTCACCGGTCTGCTGCTCGGCCCGCTGGCCGCCACAGCCCTCGGCGTCGGTTTCGTGGCCGCGCACAAACCCGGCGACGGACGCCTGCCGGCCGGCCCGCTCACCTGGGCGCAGAGCCCGCCGGACTACCGGGGTCGGCGGGTCGAGCTGGCCGTGCGGGACCGGCACCTCGGCCCCGACGACCGGGTCCTGGTGGTGGACGACTGGGTCCGTACCGGGGCGCAGATCCACGCGCTCCACGACATCTGCGCGGCGCGCGGCGCCGAGGTGCTGGGCGCCGCTGTGGTGGCCCTGGACTGCCCACCCGAGGTCGCGGCCACGCTACGGATCACCGGTCTGATCACCGGAGCGGATCTGCCGGGTTGACCTCAAGCTCGGTTCATCTTCGACGATCGAACCATGAGCGACGGAATCCTCGACGAGGCGTACGAACGGCTGCACCGCACCGGCCCCGAATACGAGGGCTGGCTCTCCAACCACGGGCCGATGGCGGTCGAGGCGCTGGCCCGGCACGGGCACCAGCAGCGGGTGCACCGCTGGCTCGACGGGTACCTCGGCCGGCTCGACGAGCTACCTCGGGGCCTGCATCCCATCGACGACTGGCGGACGGCGCTCGGCGACGCGAAGCGGGCCGGCGACTGGCTGGCCCACTTCGACAGGGAACTGCGCGAACACCCCTGGCGAGAGGTGCTCGGCACCTGGTGGCCCCGACTGCTGCCGGGCATCGCGGCCGGCGCCACCCACGGTGTGATCCGGGTCGGGCACGCCGTACGCGCGCTCGAAGCGGACGACACCACCCCCCACCGGATCACCGAACTGGCGCAGGCCCTCGGCTACTGGGCGGCCCGGTGGCAGCCCGTCCCCGGCGCCGACCGGCTCGTCGCCGACCCCACCGCCGAGCGGGAGCAGGTGGACGTCGACGCCACGCTGGCCGGGGTGCCCCGGATCGACGACCAGAGCGGGGGCGTCCGGGACCGGCTGGGTCGGCTTGCCCGCGTACCCCAGTGGGAGCCGGCGCTGGCGGCGCTGCGCCCCGCGCGGACCCCGGCCGAGGCGCAGCGGGGGCTCACCACGCTCGTGCACCGCGCGGGCCTCAACTACCTGCGCTACGGGCACGCGTCGCCTGTCATGCTCGTGCACGCGGTGACCGCGCCGACCGCGGTGCTGCGTACCCTGCCGGCACTGGACCGGGCGCTGTGGGCGCCGAGCCTCGCCGCGGCCTGGGCCGCGACGGCGGCCATGACCTCGGTGTACGCCCCGACCGACGGGATCGCGCCGCCGACCGTGACCGCCGCGACACCGGCGGAGGTGTTCGCCCGGGCGGCCCGGCACGGCGACGAGCACGTGGTCAAGCTTGCCGACGCGGTCCTCGACGCACACGCGGCGACGGGCGACGAGCGGCTGCTCACCGCCGCCGGCTACGCCGGGCAGCTGATCTGAGCAAGATTGCGGCGGCGAGCCGGGCCGCGCTCGCCTAGCCTCGGCAGGATGTGGCCTCGGATCGGTGAACTGCGCACCCTCGCCCTCGGCACCCCCGGCGAGCTACGGACGACCCTCAACACCCTCGTGCTGGCCGGCGTGAAGACCGCCACCGCCGGCCGGCTGGCCGAGTACGAAGAGGAGGGCGAGGAGGTGGAGCGGGTCGGCGAGCGGGTGGCACTCGTCGACGACGACGACGCGCTGGCCGGCGTCGTCGAGATCACCGGCGTCGAGGTGGTCCGCTTCGGCGACGTGCCCTGGGAGTTCGCCCGCGCCGAGGGTGAGGGCGACCGGTCGATCGAGGAGTGGCGGGCCGGCCACTCGGCCTACTGGGCGCGGCTCGGGACCCCTGTCGACGACGACACGCCGATCGTGTGCCTGCGGCTGCGGCTCGTCTCCGGCGGCGAGGGCGGCGTGGCAGGCGGCGACCTCGGCACCTGACGGTAGGGCCTCAGCCCCGCAGCGCGGGCAGCAACCGGGTCGCCACGTCCACCAGCACCGCCTCGTCACCGGCGTACCAACTGCTGGCCCTCGGCCAGTGCGTCACCACGTCGGTGAAACCCAGGTCGGCGGCACGGCCGACCTGATCGGCGAAGAACTGCGCGCTGCTGAGCGAGAACACCGGCGCCGCGTCCAGCGAGAGGTAACGGTCCAGAGTGGCCGGATCGCGGCCGGCCTCGTCCAACGTGCGGTCCATCCGCGCCGACAGCGCCGACACGGTGTCCCACCAGCCCTTCACGTCGTCGGCATCGGTGCCTGTGGTCACCCAACCCTGACCGAACCGGGCCACCAGGCGCATCGACCGTGGCCCGTTGGCGGCCACCACGAACGGCACCCGGGGCTGCTGCACGCAGCCGGGATTGTTGCGGGCGTCCACCGCGGCGAACCACTCGCCCCGCCAGGTGGTGCCGTCCTCCCGCAGGATCAGATCCAGCAGCTCGGTGAACTCGGCGAACCTGTCGACCCGCTGACGCGGCGGCAACGTCTCGCCGCCCAGCACCGCCGAGTCGAAGCCGATCCCGCCCGCGCCCAGACCCAGCAGCAGCCGGCCATCCGACACGTCGTCCAGCGTCGTGATCTGCCTGGCGAACGCGGCCGGGTGGCGGAAGTTCGGCGACGCCACGAGGGTGCCCAGCCGGATCCGCTCGGTCACCGTGGCGGCGGCGGTCAACGTACCCATCGAGTCGAACCAGGGGCCGTCGACGAGATCCCGCCAGCCCAGGTGGTCGTACGTCCAGGCGTGGTCGAAGCCCCACTCGTCGGCCTGCCGCCAGCGACTCCGCGACTGCGCCCAACGCTGATCCGGCAGGATCACGATGCCAATCCGCATGATCGCCAGCCTAGCCGCGTCGGATATGCACGCCCGCGCTTCGGGCAAGCCGCAGCGGGGCACCGTCGATGCCCGCCTGTCGCTAGCGTCCCGCTGTGGATATGCGGTCGCAGCGGGTCGGCACAGTTCGAGCACTCGGCACCGTGTCGGTGGTGGCAGGCTTCATGACCTCACTGGTCACGCTGACATCGGACTACGACGGGCTCAACCACACATTCTGGTCGTCCTCCTCGTCCTGACCGGCGTCGGGCTACGGATCGAGGCGGCGATCCTCGACCGCGGGGGGCAGTCACCTATCCTGTGACGAGCACCACAGTCGCGTCCTGTCGGGACGCCCCCGACGGATCCGACCCATCCCCGAGCGGGCACCCGTCGCGGGTGCCACCCGAGGAGAGGAACGAACGATGACGAAGGTGACCGCACAGCTCTCGGTGTCGGCCGACGGGTTCTACGCCGGCCCGCAGTTCACAGGCGACGGCAACTGGATGGACTCGGCCGAGAGCGCCGGATTCTTCCGGGTCACCCGCTGGGTGACCGAGGCGATGTCGTGGCGCGAGCGGCAGGGCTTCGCCGGCGGGGAACACGACACCAACTCCGAGGTGGTCGCCGAGACGTTCGAGGCGGCCGGCGCGTACGTGATGGGCCGCCGGATGGCCGACGGCGGCGAGATCCCGTGGGGCGATGAGCCGCCGTTCCGCGCGCCCGTCTTCGTGGTCACCCACCGCCCCCGCGGGACGCTGGAGCGCAGCGGCGGCACCAGCTTCACCTACGTCACCGACGGCGTGACCAGCGCCGTCGAGCAGGCGCGCGCCGCAGCCGGCGGTAAGAACGTCGCGGTGGCCGGGGGCGGCAGCCTCGTCCGGCAGGTCCTCAAGGCGGGCCTGCTCGACGAGTTGGAGCTGCACGTCGTACCCGTCGTGCTCGGCACCGGCCTGCGGCTGTTCGACGCGGACCTCGACCTCGGCGACAAGGAGGCGATCGAGCTGACGCCCACCCGGGTCATCCACACCCCGCAGGTCACCCACATCAGGTACGAGGTGAACGGCCCCGCCCCGCTGGTGCTCGACGACAGGGGCAGCGGCGGTGGCCCGACGGTCACCACGAACTGACGGGGACTCACCGACCTGTCACCGTGACGAACAGCGTCGTTGCGGCTGCCACCAGTCCAGCGAGGGCAGCGACAAGCCCGGTGATGTCGCGGATCCACTCCCGCGCGGACCGACCCCGACCTTCACCGTCAGCGCTGTTCTGCCTGTCCGACACTGCTGCCTCCCATCGCCCCGCACCAAACGGGAACGCAGCATGCCGCTCTGCTGACGGACTCACACAGCCCTGTGGAAAACTCGCCGGTCATCCACAGCCACGCTGAGTATCGACCCAGCTCATCCCTCCCACGGCGCGGATCGCGAGAATCTCGTTGAGCCGGGCACCCTTGCCGGGTAGAGACAACAGCATGCGACCGGAGCCCGGGCAGGTGCTGCACTTCTCGGAGGACCCGACGATCACACGGTTCATCCCGCACGTCGCCGCGACCGCTCAGCAGCCGGACGCCTACGTGTGGGCCGTCGACCACGACCGGGCTCCCGACTACTGGTTCCCGCGCCAATGCCCACGGGCGATGGCCTGGGTGCTGCCCACCACCTCCCGGGAGGACCGTGACCGTGTCATCGGAGCGGGCTGCGGCGAGCGGGTCCATGCGATCGAGTACGGCTGGCTGGAGGCGCTGCGGCAGGCGCGACTGTTCGCGTACCGGCTGCCAGCCGACCGCTTCCGACCCTTCGGCGCGCCCGAACCGCACGCGTTCGTGGCCGTCGAGCCCGTGACACCCCTCGGCCCACCCGAACCGGTGGGTGATCTTCTGCGGTGCCACGCGGAAGCGGGAATCCAGCTTCGGGTGCTGGACAACCTCTGGCCCTTCTGGGATGTCGTGACCGACAGCTCGGTCGGCTTCAGCGGCATCCGGCTGCGCAACGCCAACCCTCGCCCCTGCCGCAGCGACGAGTAACAGGGTGCGGCGCCGTTGACGGTCCCGGGCAGTCCGCCTTACCCCCGGGACGGCTGGTGCAGCAGGGTGGGCAGGTCGCCAAGGGCCGCGAACGCCGGCCCGCCCCAGCTCGGGTCGGTGTCGTTGTGCTCCGTGGTCCTCAGCACTGTCATGCCGACCGCTGCCGCCCCGGCCAGCTCGCCGTCTGCGCCGTCGCCCACGTAGACGCACGCTGCCGGCGCGACGCCCAGCCGCTCAGCGGCAGTGTGGTAGATCACCGGATCGGGCTTGGCCAACCCGACCTCGCAGGAGAAGACCGCGACGTCGAAGCGGCTGGCGAGCGGGCTCCGCGGCCATGCCTCGGCGGTCTCCGAGGTGGCGTTGCTGATGAGGGCCAGCGGATGCCCGTCGGCACGGAGCGCGTCGAGCACGTCCATGGTGGCGGTCGAGACACCGCCCAGTACGCGGCGCGCGAGGTCCCGCCGATGCTCCCCGGCCCGCGTCACCTGTTCGTCGGTCGGCGTGCCGCCCAGACGTCCGACGAGGATGCGGAGTGTCTCCTCCACGTCCCACCGGACCAGCCGGTCCCGCCAGGTGGCGTGGTACGCCGCGACCAGAGCGGCCGGAGCCACCCCGACCATGAGCGCCATCTCGCCGACCACCCGGTCACGCTCGTCATCGGCGCCGTGAACGAGGGTGTGGAAGAGGTCGAAGACCACTGGCTGGGGCATCCGCGCATGCTACTGAGATCATCAGGCCGTTACCTGCCCGCCGGTAGCCGCCGGTGAGCACGACGGCCAGGGCGGCGCATCCCACTCGACGAAGCGGTTGCCGACACTGCACTGCCAAGCCCCACACTGACAGGATCGAGCCATGCTGCGATCCGTCGAAGTCACGGCTGTGCTGGCTGTCAGCGACTCGCCCTTCCACAACCTGCACTGGACGGGCGACGTCGAACTGAGCCTCGACTGCTTCATCTGCCGAAGGACCGGCCGTACGACGGGGTTGCAACACGGCGCGGAACACGGCACATGCTCCGGCGACAGCCGGACCGGCCAGCACCCGGCGGCTGCCCGGATCTCCGCCTTCGACCGCACCTCAGAGCAGAAAAGGACCCTCCTGCGGGTGGTGGTCGACTACTGGTGGTCGCCCTTCCACGACGCCAAACGGAACCAGCCATCACTCGCCCTGACAGGCGTCCCGTGGGTCAGGCTGCACCTCGGCTACCTCTGCCCGGAACCGGTCCAGTCGGGCACCTTCTCGACGCAGTCCAACACCGTCCGCCCCAAGGCGCACAGGTGCGAGCACTGTTCCGAGCCCATCGCCCACAGCCACGAGGCACCCCGCATCCAACTCCTGACGTAACCGCTCTCGCCACGCCGGCCGGTCGCGAGCAGAAATATGGCATTTCCACTGAATCAATGCCACGGTGTTACCACGACCAACGTACAAGCGCGTTACCCCGGCTCGCTTGTGGACTGCACATCGGTCGCGCCAGGCAGTGAGCGACGCGGTGAAGGCCGAGCGGAAGAAGGCCAAGAAGGCGGTGGCCGGCCCATCGGACAAGCCGAAGGCCAAGGGCAAGAAGCGTGCCTAGTGGCCCGTGGATGGCCCGTCGGGTGCTCGTGGCCCGAGCAATATCGAAAGCCCTGGCTGGGACTGTCGTCCTGGCCAGGGCCTTCACGTTGGAGCGGGTGACGGGAATCGAACCCGCACTGTCAGCTTGGGAACCGTACAAGATCAGGATGTGGCGGCTCGTCCGACGAGGACAGCGACCCACCCAGTGGCCTGGAGTGACCCTCGGCGACCTGGTCTAATGGCCCGCTAATGGCCCGGCACCGAGGAACGCGCCGGGGGCGATCGCCGTGCCCGGCTGATATCGTCCGCCTACGACTCCGGACGACGGGTGGGGTGATCATCCTTGGCGTCAGTGACAAACGCCCAGAAGCTGATCTTGCAGATCTTCGATGCGTGGCGCACCGAGAGCTTTCCCAGCCTCGATCCGGGCACCGCATTCGAGATTTTCGCCTCGGAGTTGGTGCTGAGAGACTATGGCCTCAGCCTCGAAGACGTTCAATCCGGCGTCGTAGGCGGCGGACAGGACGGCGCAATTGACTCAGTCTACGTGTTCTTCGATGACACCCTGGTTCGCGACGATTCGGAAATCGTCGCGCCGGGTGCGAAGCCAAGCCATTTCGGACAGGGTCGAACGCTGGAACTCTGGGTCATCCAGACCAAGCGTTCCGCAAAGTTCGAAGAAACCGCAATAGACAAGCTTGAGAACAGTCTTAGAAGGTTTCTCGATCTCACCATAGAATTGAACGAGCTTAGAGACCTTTACAACGAGGAGGTGATCGCTAAGTTCAATTTGTTTCGTTCAGCGTGGCGCAAATTGCTCACACGGCGGCCGAAAATCCGCGTCAACGTCGCCTACGCGACGCCGGGAAACGCCCAAGGCGTAAATCCGCAAGTCGAGGTCAAGCTAAACGCGCTCCGCTCGTTTCTTGGGAATGCAGTCCCAGATAATTCGGGCACTTCCGTCGAGCTAGTGGGGGCGGCCGAACTGGTGGCGCTCTATAATGAGCGGCCAACATACTCGTTACCCATGCAGTACCAGGAGGCCGCAACGAGCGGAAATTCCCACGTGGCTCTGGTGAAGCTCCCCGACTACTACGAATTGATAGTAGACGAACGCGGCAGGCTGAGGCGGCACCTTTTTGACGACAACGTGCGTGACTACGAGGGTAACGTCTCGGTCAATCAGGACATCCGCAGGTCTTTGACCAATGAGACTGGCCCTGAGTTCTGGTGGTTGAACAACGGCGTGACTATTCTGTGCAGCGCTGCTACCAGTGCGGGGAAAACTTATTCGTTGGAGAACATCCAAGTCGTCAATGGCTTGCAGACCAGCCATGAAATTTATCGAGTTCTGTCAGATGACCCGACCACCTCACGTGATCGGATGTTGCTGGTTCGAATAATTGTCACCGATGACATTGCCACCAGAGACCAAGTTATCAAGGCAACCAACCGGCAAACCGCAGTATCTGACTCATCGCTGCGCGCAACCGACGAAATCCAACGGAACATAGAGAACTACTTTTTGGCGCACGGCTGGTTCTATGACCGCCGGAAAAACTTCTACAAGAACGACGGAAAAGATCCAGCCCGGATCATTAGCATCCCAATGTTGGGTGCCGCTATCACGGCTATGGGCCTGGCGAGGCCAGACAAGTCCCGCGGCAAGCCGTCCTCGCTACTAAAGAACAATGAGGACTACAAGAGTGTCTTCAACGACAAGATACCGCTTGAGATTTACTACTGGGCGGCGCGACTTCAGCGAAAGGCCGATACTTTCATTTTGTCGCTCGGCTCCGAAGCGACAGTCTCGGAGAAAAGCAATCTAAAGTTCCATCTATCCATGCTGGTTGTGGAGAAGTTAAACGGTGGCCCGGTCCGCACTCCTGAGCTTTTGCGGCAGCTTGCAGTAGATGATCTCGAAGTGAAGGAAGATGACCTGCGCGATCTGTTTAGCAGGTTGAAGGAGTGGTCGAACGCCTATCTTCAGACAGAGGGCGTAATCCTTGAACGTGCCACGAAGGCTCAACGCTTCACGGAATATCTGCTGACGAAGGCAGCCGCTCATCGGCGAACGTCGCAGCCGACTAATACCAAGGCCGGGGGCGTTGATGCGAGCAGCCTGGAATGATTCGAGTGCCTACCCTCGCCCGCTAATGGCCCGAGTTTGAACGCCTTCACTCGACCAGCGCCGTGCTGTCGGGGACACCTGCCACCTAGATTGTCCCCCTCGTTTTCGCAGCTCAATCCCCCTCAGGGGACAGCGGGGACACAGGGGACAGTGCCTTAGCTATGTCCCCCATCGACGTCACGGCGATGTCGGCCCCCGCGAAGGCGTCGACCTTCCACGCCCTGTTGGCGTAGCCGATCGCGGCGACCCCGGCGGCATGGGCCGCCTCGATGTCGGAGAGCGAGTCTCCGACCAGCACGCAGGACGCCGGGTCAGCTCGGAGGGCGCGCACAGCGTCGAGGACCGGGCCGGGATTCGGCTTCATCCGCTTCGGATCCGCGTACGCCCGGCCGATGATGGGCGCGACGTACGTGGCGAGAGCATGGGCTGTCAGATACGCCTCGATCGCCGCCGCCGAGTTGTTGCTCACCACGGCGACCGGCACACCGCGGGCGTACGCACTGAGGATCACCTCATGCCCGAACGGTGTCGGCGCTGCGGTGCCAGCGGCTTGTACCTCGGCTGCACATAGGGCTTCCTCGACCGCCACCGTCACGTCGTGCGAGCAGGTCTCCCCGACCCACCGCAGTACGGCAAGAGGGTCGTCCTCGCCGCGTACCTCGGGCGGCATAGCGACACCCTCTACGTCGAGCAGCGCGACCAGGTCGGCCGCGACGCGCGGCGCGGGATACCCCGCGAAGATCGAGCAGACCGGCCCATCGAAATCCAGGAGCAACGGCCCGACGCGCACCAGGTCGGCCAACGTCGGTCCGCTCACGACCGGTACTCGCGCGCGACGCTGTCCCACACCGAGTTGAACCAAAGGCGCGCAGACTCCACGAATTGCGTGCCGTGCGACGCCTCGTCTTCGTCAACGGCGTAATGGAACAACGTCGCGTCCCTGCCCATCAGGTCGAAGATCTCGACCGACTCTCGGCCGATCGTTACCTCACGCTTGACTGCCGGGTAGAAGCCGAAGAACGCCTCTCGCCCGTTCAGCATGTAGAGCTTGAAGGTCGGCGCGATGCTGTGCGTCCGCACCTCCACCGTCGCGGACTTCACGAGGCCGAGGTCGGCAAGTTCCTGCACCTGGTCGATGATCCCGTCGGCGGCCCGTCGGGTGATGCGTTCTGCCCGCTTCCGGACAGCAGGATCATCCGCTCCTGTCGCAGCAAGGGCCGGTAGCGCCATCGGTACCGACATGTCAGAGATCAGCAGGCGGACGCTAATGGTCTCGGGAGCAGATCGGCCGGCACGCACCATGTCGAGCGCCTCGGCGATTGCGTCCCGCAACGTCTCGCCCGAGAACCCGGCAAAGTCGATCGCCACGTGCTCGTGTTCGAACGCTGCCTCGATCAGAGGCCGAAGCTCGACTGGTCGCTGTGTCTGCGCACGGACGAATGCCCCGCTCCCCTGCCTAGTCACGATCAGGCGCTCGTTGCGCAGCACCTCAAGCGCGCGCTTGATCGTCTCGCGCGCGACGCCATACCGGTTCGCGAGTTCGGGTTGCGACGGCAGTTTGTCACCGGGCGCGAGCTTACGGGTCAAGATCGCGGCCCGGAGCATGTTCGCGATCTGCTGCGATGCCTGTCGAGGGTCGTCGGGATCAAGGTCACCCAGGAATTCAAGGTTCTCGGCCACGATTCGACACTACCTCTGACTAGCCAAGCCAGGAAAGTTCCCACGTGGAGCTTGACCTGGCTAGCCAAGACGACCTACTGTCGAGCACATCGAGCCTGACTAGCCAGGCTCGCCAACTTCGGAGGTTGGTTGTGCGTAAGTACCCGCTCCCGGTCGACGAACCGACGTCGGCGGAGTTGGCCGCGATCGAGGCCGAGTGGCCGCTGATCGAGGCAGAGCTGTCCGTTCTGGACGCCGAGATCAGCTTGATTAACGCTGCCGACCACGGCGGCCCGTCGCCCCTGGACTGGCGGCGGCTGCGTCGGGCCGAGGCCCGCGTGACCCGCGTCGCTGCCGCGCTGGCCGTGCGGCCCGCCGTCCGGAAGGCGGTCGCGTGATGGCACAGGACCTTAAGCGCCTCAAGCGCATCGGCTGGGGCGTTCGTTCGGTGTTCGCTCTCGGCATCGCGGCGTCGCTCGCGGGCAACGTGCTGCACGCCAGCGACAACGTAATCAGTCAGGCAATCTCCGCGTGGTCGCCCGTGGCGCTGCTGCTGGCGGTCGAGCTGATCTCTCGGATCCCGGCGCGGCGCGGTGCCCTGTCAGCCGTCCGGCTGGGCGCTACGGCCGTCATCGCGGGCATCGCGGCGTGGGTGTCGTACTGGCACATGGTGGGCGTGGCCACCCGGTACGGCGAGGCCGACTCTTCGGCCTACCTGCTGCCGTTCAGCGTGGACGGCCTGATCGTAGTCGCGTCGATCAGCCTGGTTGAGATCGGCGGCCGGATCCGCACCCTGACCGAGACCGCGACCGAGGCCGCACTGGTCAGCGAATCCGCCCCGGCCCTCGCCAACCTGGTCAAGTCCAAGCCGGTTTACACCAATGAGGACATCTGGGGACCGGAGCCGCCCGCCGTCGAGCCCGCCCCGGCTCCGGTGGTCAAAAAGTCACCAGCGAAGCGCGTCACACCGCGCCCGGTGTCGGCCGAGAAGGTCGCCAAGGCCGCCGCCAAGATGCCCGACGCGCCGGTCTCGCAGATCGCCGCCAAGGCCGGTGTCTCGGTCTCGACCGCGCGACGTCACCTCGCCGCTCTGCGCGCCACCGATGCGTCACCATCTGCCCCGCTTCCTGCGGAAACGCCCGCCCTCATCGCCGCCTAGCTCCGCCCGGTGACGCGGCCACCCGCCGCCAAGCAAGCGCCGCGTCACCGGCCCTCCCGTCAGTCACCAGACCTCAGGAGAGACCCCCATCATGACTGCACAGACCCCCAACCCTGAGAACTTCAACTGGACCGCCGCCGAGGCCGACGTCGCCGAGGTGGTCAACCTGGACGCGGAGCGCACCCGACGGGCCGGCGCCGAGTCGGGTACGCACTTCGAGGTGAACCTGGACGAGACCCCGCAGCGCGGGGGGATGCCGGTCGAGCTGCCGTCGGTCGACGCGTCCGGCAAGCGGCCGATCGTGCCGGCCAACTGGTCGACGTGGCCGAACATCCGGCACAGCCTCGCGCAGGCCGCTGCCCTGACCGGCTACCGCGCCGGGTTCCACGCCGTCCGCGCGCCCTGGTACGCCACCCTCGCCACGTTTTGGGCCGGGGTTGGCACGTTCCGGTTGATCGGCCGCCAGCTCAAGTGGTGGTGGGTGTCGGAGCAGTACGGGCTGCGGCAGGCCGCCGCCGACGCCAACGACCCGGCCATGTGGCTCAAGCTGCACCGCGAGGTCAAGGCCACCCGCATGTGGCGCGGCATCGTGCTCGCCGCCGAGGCCGTCGCGGTGTGCGTCGGCGGCCCCGTGCTCTACGCCGTCGCCCCGGTGTGGGCGCTGGTGCTTACCGCCTGCCTGCTGGTCGCGTTCCTGGCACACATCGGCCGCCCCGAAGACCGGCGCATCATCACCCCGGCCACCGTCTCGGGCCGCTTCCGCCGGGTGAACCCGGACATCATCCTGCGGGCCTACTACGCCGCTGGCCTCGGACACCCGGACAAGGCGCACCAGCAGATCGGGTTCGGATCGACCATGGCCCGTGACGCCTCGGGCACCGGTTCTCAGGTGTCGATCGACCTGCCGTACGGCAAGACGTTCGACGACGCGGTCAAGGCACGCGGCGCCATCGCCTCGGGCCTGGACGTCGCGGTGTCACAGGTGTTCATCACCCGCGATCCCAGCTCGCACCGCCGGCACACGCTGTGGGTCGCCGACCGCGACCCGCTCGCCCAGGGCGCGGGCCGGACGCCGCTTCTGCGCTGCAAGCCCACCGACATCTGGCAGCCTGCCCCGTTCGGGCTGGACGAGCGCGGCAACAAGGTGAACGTCGACCTGATGTGGAACAGCATCCTGATCGGCGCGCAGCCTCGGCAGGGCAAGACGTTCGCTGCTCGCTCGCTGGCCCTGTACGCCGCGCTGGACCCGTACGTGAAGCTCACCGTCCTGGACGGCGGCGGCAAGCCGGACTGGCGCAAGTTCGCGCTGGTCGCCGACCGGTACGCGTTCGGTCTGGCGATGACCCGCGACGGCGACCCCGCCGAGATCGCGCTCGAAGCGCTGCGCGAGATCAAGGCCGACGTGCAGGACCGGTACGAGCGGCTGTCCAAGCTGCCGGTCGACATCTGCCCCGAGGGCAAGCTGACCCGCGAGATCGCCCGTGACCCGAAGTACCGGATGCCGGTACGGCTGGTCGTGCTGGACGAGTTCCAGGAGTACTTCGACCTCGGCGACATCAGCAAGGAAATCGCGTCGCTGCTGGTCTACCTGGTCAAGGTCGCCCCGGCGGCCGGTGTCGGGTTCGTCGACGCCACCCAGCGGCCCAGCGGGGTCGGCGGCGGGCAGGTCGCCACGCAGTTCATCAGCTTCCGGGACAACCACCAGGTGCGGTTCTCCCTGCGTACCGGCTCGTGGAACGTCTCCGACCTGGTACTCGGCGCGGGGGCGAACTCCGAAGGCTACGACTCGTCGACGCTGCTGCCCAGCTACAAGGGCGTCGGCATCCTGCGCGGCGCATCCGACGCCACCCCGACGGTTCGCACGTACCTCGCCGACGCGGACGACGCCGAGAAGATCCTGATCGCTGCCCGGAAGCTGCGCGAGGCGGCCGGCACGCTGTCCGGCATGGCGGCCGGAGAGGACGTCGCCCGCGAGATCCGCGACGTGCTCGCCGACGTCCGCAGCGTGATCGAGCGCGGCGAGACCGGCGCGCAGTGGGAAGAGATCGCGGCCCGCCTCGCCGACCGGCTTCCCGAGGCGTACGCGGACGTGACCGCCGAGTCGGTCTCGGCTCAGGTCCGGTCGTTCGGTGTACGCAGCGTAGACGTCAAGCGCTCCGGCAAGGCCCTCAAGGGAGCCAAGGCCGACGACATCGACGCCGCGATCGCCCGCCGCAAGGCCGCGTAACCGGTCGCGGCCCACCCGCGACCGGTCGCGTCACCGCGACTCAACCCGCGACCGGCCTGGTCAGCGCAGACATTGACCGGTCGCGGGTTGCGCCGCCAGCCCTTCACGCCCAAAAACGCCCCCTGGAGGCTCACTGTGTCTGCCCTCGCCGCGACCGCGACCCCCGGAACCACCATGATCGGCGTACTGATCCTCGCCGCCGCGATCGCCACGCTCTGTTACGCCCTCGGCTGCTGGCTCTGGCCGTTCGGAGCCTGCCGCAAGTGCTCCGGCACCGGCACGCGTCGCTCCCCGTTCGGCCGCGCGTTCGGCCTCTGCCGCCGCTGCCACGGCGACGGACGCCGCCTGCGCGTCGGCCGCCGAGTCATCAACAGCCTGCGCGAGATCCACGGCAAGGGCACCCGCTGATGGCCGCCCGGACCATGGCCCGGTTCACCCGGACCGCGACGCCGCACACCACCTGGTGCACCCGCGATCACCGCTGCGGCCTCACCCTGCACCAGGCCCCGGACATCATCGCCGACGGACCGCTCGGCGGCCGGGCCGTCATCACCCGTGTCCGCGCTGCCGACGTCGACTACGCCGAGATCCGCATCCGCGTGCCGCTCAGCCGGACCGAGAACACCGCCCGGCGGCAACTCGGCCTCGTGCTGCACCTGTGCCGCGAGCTGCTGGCCGCTGTCGCCGCGATCCGGCCCGCCGCCCTGCGCAGCCGGGCCGCCGACCGGCCGGCGCTCGAACGGAGGGCCGGCTGATGTCGCGGATCCGGGCCGCCTACTGGGATCCCGACGCCGAGCGGTACGACGTCCCGACCTTCTGGTGGCAGGGTGCGCCGGACGGTTACGCCACTCGCAGGCAGCTCCGGGCGCGCGGCCTGCGGCCGGGCGGTCAGCCGATCGCCGCGCAGATCCTCTGGCGGGGCGTCGGTGGCACCCGGACCGCGTACCTGTACCGGCTCGACCTCGCCCGAACCAAGCGCACCGCGACGCCGGCCCAGCGGCGCGCGATCTCGGCCGCGCTGCGTGCCCGCCGCATCTGTCCGACCTGCGGTGAGCTGCGCGACTACTACATCCCCCGCTCGCTCGGCGAGTGCCTGGACTGCCACGACGGACGGCCGGGCCGATGACGGGCGGGCACTGGATTGGCGCGAGCAAGGCCCTCGGCCGCCTCGTGCCAACCGACCTGCCCTACCCGCACATCTGCGACCGCAGCGTCGCCGCCGAAGACACCGTGTCCGGTCAGCCGTTGCAGGTCGCCCGATGGGAGAAGGCCCGCTACTGCGCCGCGTGTGCCGGCGAGAACTACCAGCGCGAACACCCGTCCATGCCCGACATCAGGAGGCCGAAACCCATGCCCGACAACGAATCCCTGCGCGACGTGGCTCTCGCCGCCGCCGCGCGTGGCTGGCACGTCTTCCCCCTGCGGCCGAACGACAAGCGGCCCGCCTTTCCCGACCACCAGGCCGCCGACTGCCTCGGCCGGGACCCGCGCTGCCGCGACGGGCACACCGGCTGGGAGGCTCGCGCCACCGTCGACCCCGACCGGATCCGGCGCGGCTGGGCCGAGACCCCGTACGGCGTCGGCATCGCCTGCGGCCCGTCCGGACTAGTCGTCGTCGACCTGGACGTGCGCAAGCCCGACCAGGTCCCGCCGACCGGTTGCCCGTACCCGGCCGCGACGAACGGCGTCGACGTGCTCGCCGCGCTGTGCGAGGCCGCTGGACAGCCGGTGCCCGACGGCACCTACACCGTGACCACCGGGCGGGGCGGCGCGCACCTGTACTTCCGACACCCCACCGGCGGCCAGGCCCTACGCAACACGGCCGGGGAGCGCGGCAACGGTCTCGGCTGGCTGGTCGACACCCGCGCCCACGGTGGCTACGTCGTCGCGGCCGGAAGCACCGTCGTCGGACGCCCGTACACGGTCGCCCGTGATCTGCCGGTCGCCGATCTGCCCGATTGGCTCGCCGAACGCCTCGCCCCCGCTCCGCTGCCGCCGCAACGCCCGGTCGCTGTCGACCTGCCGTCCGGCCGGGCCGGCGCCTACCTGGATGCCGCGATCGGCCGCCAGCTCGAACACCTGCGGCACGCGGCCGAGGGCGAGCGCAACCACACGCTCTACGTGTCCGCGGTCGCCCTCGGCCAGCTTGCCGCCGGGGGAGCGCTGTCCGTCGACCAGGCCGCCTCGCTGCTGGAGCAGACCGCACTGTCGATCGGTCTCAGCCGGTTCGAGACGCTACGCACGATCCGCTCTGGCCTCGCCGCCGGTGCCCGTCGCCCCCGGACGGTGGCCGCATGAGCGCCATGCCCGCCGACCGCCCGCACCTGCACGTCGCCGGGCCGGACGACGCCGCCGAGGTGCTGTCGCCCGAGGCGAAGCGGCCCGCCCGGATCCGCACGTCGTGGACCGCCGCCGACATCATGGCGATGGAGTTCGCCCCGCCGAAGTGGGCCGTGCCCGGTGTGCTGTCCGAGGGCGTGAACCTACTCTGCGGCCCGCCCAAGGTCGGCAAGTCGTGGATGTCGCTCGGCCTCGGCCTCGACGTCGCCCTCGGCGGCAAGGCGTTCGGCGCGATCCCGGTCGAGCCCGGCCCCGTGCTGTACCTCGCCCTGGAAGACACCGCCCGCCGCCTGCAAAACCGGCTCGGGAAGGTTCTCGGCCAGCGCAAGGCCCCGGCCGGACTCACCCTCGCCACCGAGTGCCCGCCGCTGCCGCAAGGCGGCGACCAGGCCATCGCCGCATGGCTCGACCGCAACCCGTCCGCGCGCATGGTCATCATCGACGTGTTCGCCAAGCTGCGCGGCAACTCCGCACCCGGCGCATCCGCCTACGACGCCGACTACGCCGCCGTCGGGCGGGCGAAGAAGGTCGCCGACGACTACGGCGTCGCGTTTGTCCTGGTCCACCACGTACGCAAGGCCGGATCCGACGACTTCCTCACCGAGGTCTCGGGGACCAACGGACTCGCCGGTGCCGCCGACGCCACCCTCGTACTCAAGCGGGCGCGTAACCAGGGTGACGGCGTGCTGCACGTGACCGGCCGGGACGTAGACGAGAACGAGTACGCCCTGACGTTCGACCCGGCCGCCGGGGCGTGGCAGATGCTCGACGGCCCTGCCGAAGACCACCAGGTCGGCGAGACCCGCGCGACGATCCTGCGCTTCCTGCGGACCACCCCCGGCAGCACGCCCAAGGTCATCGCCGAGGGGGTCGGACTCGCCTACGACAACGTCAAGCGCACCTGTCAGCGGATGCTCGCCGACGGGCAACTCGCCGCCGACACCGGCGGCCGGTACCGAGTCCCTGGTGTCCCCGCTGTCCCCGGTGTCCCCCGACCCGCCCTGAGCAGCGAAAACAAGGGGGACACCTCGGGGACATCCGGACTCTGGCCGTGACCTTGCCAAACATGCTGAAACAGAGATGTAAGCGGCTGTTTCAGCACAGACCCATACGAAGACACCAGCAAGCCCGAGATCTTGACTCAGCGTGGCTCTCAGCGGGCCGCCGTATGGCTCTCTGTCGACGTGGCCCGCCATCCCCTCACCGAACCGCTCTCGCCGCCAGAGAGGCCGCTACTGGCCACCTCAACGCCTTACCGCACCGCCCCTGATTGGCCGCACTGCCCGGAAAGGACACCCGATGGCTAAGCGGATCACCCAGAACGCGCCGGTTCTGAAGCTGCCCGCCGAGTTGCTGACCATCGAAGAAGCCGCAAGCCGCATCGGCATGAGCGTTCGCTACGTACGCCGCGCCGTTGCCGAGCGACAGATCGCGTTTCACCGCCTCGGTCGGTCGATCCGGATCGACCCCGCCGACCTGGCCGCGTTCGTCCACGCCGGACGAGTCGAGCCCATGACCGCAGAGACCGTTTGGCGCGGATTGAGGAGTGTCGCCTGATCATGGCCAACCAAGAGGGACACCGCCGATTCGGCAACATCCGCAAGCGCGAGTCTGGCCGCTACCAGGCTCGCTACCCCGGCCCGGACGGACGGATGCGCTCCGCTCCGCAGACGTTCGCCCGCAAGCCCGAGGCCGAGAAGTACCTGTCGCTGATCGAGGCCCAGATGATGCGGGGCGACTGGATCGACCCTGAACGCGGCAAGATCCGGCTACGCGACTACGCCGAGCGGTGGATCACCGAACGGCCGAACCTGCGGCCCCGGACCGTGCACCTGTACCGCTGGACGCTCGGCAGGCACATCACGCCGCACCTTGGCGACATGCCGCTCAACCGGATCGACACGCCCATGGTCCGCGAGTGGCGGGCACGGCTGCTGACCGAGGGCGTGTCGGTCACCATGGCCGCCAAGGCGTACCGGCTGCTGCGTGCGGTCCTGATGACCGCAGCCAAGGAGGACGAACTGATCAGGATCAACCCGTGTCGCGTCGTCGGTGCCGACCAGGAGAAGCCCGCAGAGCGGCCGGTGCTCACCGTTCCGCAGATCTTCGCGCTGGCCGAGCGGATGCCGGGGCGCTTCCGGGCGCTGATCCTGGTCACGACGTTCGGATGCCTGCGGTGGGGCGAGGCGGTCGCCCTGCAACGGTGCGACGTCGACCTGTCGGCCGGCACGGTGCGGGTGCGACAGGCGTTCGTCGAGCACCGGGGAACAGGTTTGATCCTCGGCCCGCCAAAGTCGCGGGCCGGCGCGCGGACCGTAGCCCTGCCCAAGGCGGCACTACCTGTGCTGAAACAGCACATGAGTAGCCACGTCGGCGAGGCACCCGAGGCGTTCGTGTTCACCGGAGAGAGCGGCCGGAACCTCTGGCGCGGCAACTTCAACAAGCTGGTCAAGTGGCCCGAGGCCGTAGCGGCGATCGGCGCGGCCGGGCTGCACTTCCACGACCTGAGGCACACCGGCAACACCCTCGCGTCGCGGGCACCGGGCGCGAGCCTGCGCGACATCATGGCGCGGATGGGGCACGACAGCCCGCGTGCCGCGCTGATCTACCAGCACGCCAATCGGGCGGCCGACCAGGGCATCGCCGCCGCGATCGACAAGGCGGTCAAGGCGGCCCGGCGCAAGCCGAGCAAGCGCAAGGTCAAGCGGGTTGCCGAGGGCGACGGACCGGCCGCCGAGGCGAGCTAATGGCCCACTAATGGCCCATCCCTGTTTCAGCATGACCTAGAACCACGGAAGCCTTGGCGGGACATGTGTCCTGACCAGGGCTTCCGTGCGTGGAGCGGGTGACGGGAATCGAACCCGCACTGTCAGCTTGGGAAGCTGATGTTCTGCCATTGAACTACACCCGCGAGCGGCACCACTGTACCCGAGTGGTCGAGCCGGCGCACCCAGGTACCCCCGCGAGCCCGCCACCCCGCACGCCCAGGAAGAAGTTTCCGGACGGCAACATATGGTCGTTCTCAAATACGTCGATCAGTTGTAACGTCTGCCACACGTTGCCAGCCACGGCGTGACACACCCCCTGTCGCGCCGCCAGAAAGAGGTGGGCCCATGGGACCCCGTCCCAACCTGCTGACCCGGCGTGCCGCCGGTGTCGCGTCGACGACCTTCGCGCTGCTGCTCAGCACCGCCGCGGTGGGCGTCGTTCCGGCTGCTTCGGCCTTCTCCGCGGCGCCCGGCGGCGCCTGCGCCGAGCCGGCAGACAGCCACTCCAACGCCCGGATGAAGCCCGGTGCGGAGGCCAAGCACGACCCGAACGAGCTGACCGCGAAGCAGGTCCGCGAGCGGGACGCGGACCTCGCGGCGGCGCTGCGCGAGCGCGCCAGCTTCCGCACCGGCGCGGGCGAGACGGCGCTGGCCACGGTCACCATCCCGGTGGTCGTGCACGTGATCCAGGAGAACAGCACGCGGGCCGGCGGCAACATCCCCGACTCGATGATCACCTCGCAGATCACCGTGCTGAACCAGGCCTACGCCGGCTCGACCGGCGGAGCGGTCACCGCGTTCGCCTTCCGACTCGACAAGATCAACCGGGTGACGAACCCGTCGTGGTACCCGATCGTGCAGGGCTCGTCGGCGGAGCGGTCGATGAAGTCCTCACTGCGGGTGGGCGGCAAGAACACCCTCAACATCTACCTCGGTGAGCTGAGCAACGACCTGCTGGGCTGGGCGACCTTCCCGCAGCGCAACCTGAGCAGCATGGACGGCGTGGTCGCGCTGAACGAGTCGCTGCCGGGCGGCACCGCCACCAACTACAACCAGGGCGACACCGGCACCCACGAGGTCGGCCACTGGCTGAACCTCTACCACACCTTCCAGGGTGGCTGCGGCGGCTCGGGTGACGGCGTCAGCGACACCCCGGCCGAGGCGTCGCCGGCCTACCAGTGCCCGACCGGGCGCA
The DNA here is from genome assembly GCF_055587305.1 of Micromonospora sp. NPDC047521. Taxonomy (NCBI): domain Bacteria; kingdom Bacillati; phylum Actinomycetota; class Actinomycetes; order Micromonosporales; family Micromonosporaceae; genus Micromonospora; species Micromonospora sp. NPDC047521. Next base: position 503,097 of record NZ_JBVJGN010000002.1, read on the forward strand.
ACACCTGCTCGGCGACCGGGCTGGACCCGATCACCAACTTCATGGACTACACCTACGACTCGTGCATGTACCAGTTCACCCCGGGACAGGCGAGCCGCATGATCACCGCGTGGAACGCCTACCGCGCCGCGTAGCTTCTCCGCGTACACCCGGTGCCGGCTCCGTCACGACGGAGCCGGCACCGGCGTCTTTCTGGCCGTGGTCAGGCGGCCGTGCACTGCACGTCACGGCTGCGACGGGTCGGCCGCGCCGGCGGTACGGCGACAGGCGCGGCAGCCACCGGCGGAGCGTGCGGATCGAGCCAGACCTGCACGGCCGGCCGGCCCGGCGCGTAACCCGGAATGCCCGCGACGGGCTGCTCGCGGCGGGTCAACATCGCCACGTCGACGGTGAACTCGAACAGCCGCCAGTCGGCGTGCGGCTCGGCCCGGGCACCCTGGGCCAACCGGGCCAGCTGGGCGGGGTCGGTCACCGGTCGGGCGTGACCCGCCACGTACGCCTCGTCGTCGCTCTCCTCAGGCGGGAACGAGTGCAGCGCGTAACGGCCGTCCCGTTCGAGGTCACGGCGCTTCGGGGAGTCGATGACGAAGCAGAACAAGCCCTCGTCGGTGATGACCGGGGAAACCGGATGGACCCGGGGCCCGCCGTCGGCGCGGACCGTGGCCAGGTAGCCGAAGCCCGGCCCGTACTGCTGGAGGAGAACGCGGATCCCGTCGGCGAGTCGGGGCTCGTCGGCGGCGAATTCGGACCAGGAAGCCATGTGGGCATTCTATCGAACAAATGTACGACCAGCGACCTCGACGCGCTGGTCACCGGCACCGAATCCCAGCCGGGCCTGGCAGCACTGGCGCACCTGGCCGACCCGCTGAGGCAAGAACGACGAGGGCCCGCCGCGAACGGATCGCGACGGGCCCTTCGGTCACCTCTGATCAGCCGGGGCGGCCGTAGCTGTGGATCGGGCCGTCGTCGACCTTCTTCATCTTGACCGGCTGACCGGCCTGGGAGGCGTGCACCACCCAGCCGTTGCCGACGTACATGCCGACGTGGTGGATGTCGCTGTAGTAGAACACCAGGTCACCGGGGCGCAGGTCGGCCCGGCTGACGTTCTTCGTGACCCGGCTCTGCGCGGCGGCGTTGTGCGGCAGGCTCACGCCGGCCTTCGCCCACGCGGCGAGCATCAGCCCGGAGCAGTCGTACGAGTTCGGGCCCTCGGCCCCCCACACGTAGGGCTTGCCGATCTGCGCGCAGGCGAACTTCACCGCCGTGCCGGCAGCACCGCCGGGGTAGCTCGCCGGGCAGGGCGCGGGGCGCAGCGGGCCGCCGCCCCCGTTGCCGTACACCTTGAGGCGCAGCTTCTGTAGGCGGTCGATCTCCTCGTTGATCTGCTTCTTCTTCGCCGCCAGCTGGGCCTCGGTGCGGGTCAGCTGGGACACCATCTCGTCGAGCGGAGCCTTCTTCGCGGCCAACTCGTCGCGCAGGTCGGCCACCTCGCGGACGTCCTGCTGCTGGTTGTGCGCGAAACGGTCGAGCATTTCGAGCTGCCCGACGACCTCGCTCGGCGACCGGCTGCCCAGCACGGCGTTGACGGTGGAGACGTTCTCGCCCTTGTACGCGCGCACGGCCAGGGCGCTGACCTTGTCCATCGCGGCGTCGACCTGACGCTCCAGCGGGGCGATCTGGGCGGCCAACGCGTCGGCCTGCCTGCGCTTGGCGGCGAGGTCGATCCGGGTGGCGTTGTGCCGTTCGATGATCGGTTCGAGTTTGTTCCAGTCGGCGTCGATCTGGCGTTCGATCTCGGCGACCGACGGGTCGGCGTGGGCCGCGGTGGCGCTGCCGGTCAGGACGACGGCGACGCCGGCCAGTGCGGCGAGAGCGGTGGTGAAGCGGGACCAGCGTGGGCGCGGCACGATCGACGTCGGGCCGGCTGGCGCCGACCGCTCGGACGACGGCCGCGGGGCATGGAGTGCCACCGGGGTTCCGTTCTCCTTCTTCCTGACCGCCTACCGGGTTAGCTGACGGGTTCGGGCGGGAAGTTGGCGCCCTACCGCAGTGGCTGCGGATTCACCCCGGGGGGACGTGGGTCCCCGGTTCGCTCGGAAGCGACTCGGCGGTGTCGGTCCGTTACCGCCCGGGCTGGGCGGACCTGCTGTCGGGCCGACAAATGACCAGAGTAGAGACGCCCGTTACCGATCCGCAACCCGTGCGGCCGTGACACTCCGTACCGATTGGAGAGAGTCACGGGGCGTACGCGAAGATTTCTTTCCGAAGACTTCGACAGATGGAAAGGTATTGACGCAGGCTCCCGGGCGGCGCGAAGGTGACCTCACCTTCATCCGCGCAAATCTGGGGGGTTCGATGCACCGTCCAACCCTGTCCGCCGGCCGGCTCGCCCTGCTCGCCGCCGCCGTGGTCGCCGCCTCGACCGCGATACCGCCACCCGCCGGCGCCGCAGCGGCGCCCGCCCCCGACCGCCAGCAGCAGTACGCCGCCGCGGCGACCGAGTACGGCGTGCCGACCACCGTGCTGCTCGGTGTCTCCTACCTGGAGTCCCGCTGGGACAGCAACGGCGGCACACCGAGCACCAGCGGCGGCTACGGCCCGATGCACCTGACCGACGCCCGCCACGTCGCCGCCCTGCCCGGACGCGGCCACCACGACACCGGCACCGAGGACCCGCGCGGCGACGACTCCCGGCCCGCGCTGGCACCCGCGACCCCACCCGCCGAGGACCCCGCGCCACCCCCGGCCGCGTTGCAGACCGTGGACGCCGCCGCCGCGCTGACCGGCGCCGCACCCGAGTCGCTGCGTACCGACCCGAACGCCAACATCCGTGGCGGGGCGGCGCTGCTCGCGTCGTACCAGCGGGAGTTGGGTGCCCCGGTCGGAGCCGGCACCGACCCGGCCACCTGGTACGGCGCGGTGGCCCGCTACGCCGGCGCGGACAGCGCCGACGCCGCGGCGGCCTTCGCCGACGAGGTCTTCACCACGATCAGCGCCGGCGAGTCCCGGGTGACCGACGACGGCCAGCGGATCACGCTGCCGGCCAGCGCGGTACGACCGGAGCGCTCCTGGCTGGACCGGCTGGGTCTGCGTCGCCTCGCCCGCCCGGACGGGCTGGAGTGCCCCCGCACCATCTCCTGCGAGTGGATCCCGGCGCCCTACCAGGCGTTCGGCGACGGCGACTACGGCAACCACGACCTCTCCGACCGGCCCGCCCGGCAGAAGATCGAGTACATCGTCATCCACGACACCGAGGCGAGCTGGGCGACCACGCTGAAGCTCGTCCAGGACCCGACGTACGTGAGCTGGCACTACTCGCTGCGATCGGTGGACGGGCACATCGCCCAGCACGTGAAGACCAAGGACGTCGGCTGGCACGCCGGCAACTGGTACGTCAACGCCAAGTCGATCGGGCTGGAGCACGAGGGCTTCGCCGCCCAGGGCACCTGGTACACCGAGGCGATGTACCGGACCTCGGCGAAGCTCGTCCGGCACCTCGCGCTGCGGCTCGGCATCCCGCTGGACCGCCAGCACATCATCGGCCACGACAACGTGCCCGGCACCGTCGCGTCGACAGTACGCGGAATGCACTGGGACCCGGGGCCGTACTGGGACTGGACGCACTACTTCGACCTGCTGCACGCTCCGCGACTGGACACCGGCACCCCGGCCACCGGCCTCGTCCGGATCGACCCGGACTACGCCACCAACCAGCCCGCGTTCATCGGATGCGTCACCCCCGGCGTGCCGTGCACACCGCGCGGCTCCTCGTCGGTGGTGCTGCGCGCCGCGCCGTCCGCGGACGCGCCGCTGGTGAACGACATCGCGCTGCGCCCCGACGGCACCCCGAACACCATGGAGGTGTCCGACCACGGCGCCCGGGCCTCCGCCGGCCAGACGTACGCCCTCGCCGGCCGGCAGGGTGACTGGACGGCCATCTGGTACCTCGGACAGAAGGCCTGGTTCCACAACCCGGCGTCCGCCCCCACCGCGAGCTGGACGGTCGGCGTGGTTGCCGTCCCGAAGCCCGGCCGGGCCACCATCCCGGTGTACGGGCGGGCGTACCCGGAGGAGGCCGCCTACCCCGAGGGCGTGCCCTACCAGACCATCTCCCCGTTGCAGTACACCCTGGCCGCCGGTCAGCGGTACTCCGTCGGCGCGGTGCTGGCCGGCGAGTACTACCGGGCCAGCACGTTCGACGGCTCATCGCCCGGCGACTGGACCGTGATCCGCGGCAAGAACCGGTACGCGCAGATCCAGTTCGGCCACCGCATCATGTACGTCAACCTGGCCGACGTGCAGTTGCTGCCGTCCCCGGTGGGCGCGCCCCGCTGACCGGCAACTCCTGAGAAACCACGACGGCCCCCAGTCGGTGACCGGGGGCCGTCGTCGTGCCTGGGCGGATCAGTTTTATTTCTTGGGCGGCCTACGGAACCCGGCGACAGGCATGTTGTTGATGCTCGCCACCTGCACCGGCTTACCGGCGCGTGGCGCGTGCACCATCAGGTCGTTGCCGAGGTACAGGCCGACGTGGTGCAGGTCGCTGAAGAAGAAGACCAGATCACCGGGACGAGCATCGGCCCGGGAGACGACCTCGCCCTCTTTCCACTGGGCACCGGTGTGGTGGGTGAGGTAGATCCCGGCCGACTTGTACGCGTACTGGGTCAGCCCCGAGCAGTCGAACGAGTTCGGGCCGGTGGCACCCCAGACGTAGGGATCGCCGACCTGCTGGCAGGCGGTCTTGATCGCCTTCTGCGCGGCGGTGTTGGCCACACCGTTGATGGTCGGGCAGCCGGCCGTCTTGATCGTGGTCTTCGGCAGGGACGCCTCGAGCTTCTTGATCTCGGCGTCGATCTGCTTCTTCTTGGCGGCCAGCTCGTTCTGCTGCTCGGTCTGGGTGGCGATCAACGTGTCGAGCTTCTGCTTCTCGCCGTCGTACTTGGCCCGCACGGCAAGCACGCCCTCGACCTGCTTGCGCTCCTGCGCGGCGAGCCGGTCGAGAACGGTGAGCTGCTCGGTGAGCGTGTCCGGCTTGGCGGCGACCAGCAGGGCGCCGATGTCGTGCGACGGGCCGGAGATGTAGTAGCGGGAGGCGAGGTCACCGACCCGGTTCAGGGCCAGCTCGCTCTGCAGCGCCAACGGCTCGATCTTTTTCTGGAGGTCCGCCGACTTCTGCCGGTTGACCTTCAGCTGCGAGCGCACCTTGTTGTACTGCTCGATCGTGGGCTCCAACTGCTCCCACTTCTTGTCGATCTGGGCCTCGATCTCGTCGACCGTGGGCTCGGCCTGTGCCGGCGCGGCGAGCACACCGGCACCGACGGCCGCCGCGGCGACCAGGACGAGCAGACGGTGGGCGACCCGGCGCAACCTGCCCGGCCGCGCGGACAGTCCCGGGGCGTGACGATGAGGGGGCATGGTTGCCACCGGCATCGACTCCTTTGCAACCGACCGCCGGGCGCCTCGCGTGAGGGAAGGGCCGAGGCAGACGACCCACAGCGGTCGGTGCCCCACATTAGGGAAGCGCCGGACCGGAATCAAGGCGAACCCGGTCACGGTTACTGTCACGCAACCGCTTGCACACCAAGGGTATTGGTCGATCAGCCAACGATTGCGGTCAATACGTCATCGAGTGTCACCACACCGAGCGGACGCCGGCCGTCGCTGACCAGCACCATGTGCCGCCGTTCGCGGCGCATCGCGAGCAGCAGGTCCGCCAACGTACGCTCCGGCGGGACCACCGCCAGCGGCCGGTACACCTGCGCCGGCACCGGTGCCCGACGACTCTGCCCGGCATAGCCGAGCACGTCCTTGACGTGCACGAAACCGAGCACCCGCCGGGTCGACCGCTGCACCACTGGAAAACGGGACCTACCGGTCCGGGTCGCCAGCACCTCGAGCGACGCCGGCGAGACGTCCTCGGCCACCGTCACCACAGTCGACCACTGCTGCAACGCGTCCGCCGCGGTCCGCGCGTGCAGCGCCAGCGCCCCCGTGATCCGGGCGTGCTGCTCGGCGTCCAACAGCCCCTCGGTACGCGCCTGGGAGACCAGACCTGCCAACTCCTCGGCGGTGAACACCGTCTTCACCGCCTCGGACGCCTCGATCCGCCAGAACGCGAGCACCCGGCGGGCCGCCCACTTCATCGCCAGCAGCAGCGGCTTGGTGGCCACACAGAACGCCAACATCGCCGGGCCGAGCCACAGCGCGGAGACCTCCGGACCGGCAAGCGTGATGTTCTTCGGCACCATCTCGCCGACGACCGTGTGCAGGAAGACCACCACGCCGAGCGCCAGCACGAAGGCCACCGGGTGCACCGCCCGCTCCGGCAGGCCCGCCGCGTGGAACGGCGGCTCCAGCAGATGCGCGAGCGCCGGCTCGGCGATCGCGCCCAGCCCCAGCGAACAGACAGTGATGCCGAGCTGGGCGCCGGCGATCATCAGCGGAATCTGGTTCATCGCCGACAGCGCCCACCGGGCCCGCTTCGAACCGGCGGCCAACGGCTCGATCACGGTACGCCGGGACGCGATGAGCGCGAACTCGCTGCCGACGAAGAACCCGTTGCCGAGCAGCAGCAGCACCGTCACCAGCAGCTCAGTCATCGTCGTCCGGATCCGCCGGGCGCAGCACCCGGACCTGCTCGATCCGGTGCCGCTCCACCTCCACCACTGTGAACTCCCAACCCTGCTCCTCGACCGTCTCGCCGGCCAGCGGGATGTGCCCGAGCCGCGCCATGAGATACCCGGCCAGCGTCTCGTACGGGCCGTCGGGCAGTCGGAACCCGGTCTGCTCGGCCACCTCGTCGGACCGCAGCACCCCGTCCACCAGCACTGTGCGTTCCCCACCGGGCACGGTCAGCCCGACCGGGTCGACGTCGTCCACCGTGGCCGGATCGAACTCGTCGGCGATCTCCCCGACCAGCTCCTCGACCAGGTCCTCGACTGTCACCACGCCGTCCGTGCCGCCGTACTCGTCGACCACGATCGCCAGGTCGGCCCCTGCCGACTTCAACGCGGCCAGTACGCCGTCCAGGTTGAGGCTCTCCGGCACGTACACCGGCTCGCGGGCCACCGAGCCGACAACTGTCGACGCCCGCGCGGCCAGCGGCACGCCCAGCGCGTCCGGCACGCCGGCCACCCCGGTGACCAGGTCCAGGGTCTCCTCGTACACCGGGAAGCGCGTCCGTCCCGTCCGTCGGGACTCCTCCAGCAGCTCGGCCACGGTGGCGGTGGCCCGCAGCGCCACCACGTCCACGCGGGGCGTCATCGCCTCGGCCGCCCGCTTGTCACCGAACCGGATCGTGCGACGCAGCAGCATCGCCGTGTCGGTGGGCAGCGCGCCGGCCCGGGCGGAGATGGCCGCCAGGAGGCCCAGTTCCTCCGGTGAGCGGGCGCTCGCCAACTCCTCCTGCGGTTCCACCCCGAGCGCCCGCACCAGCCGGTTCGCCGAGCCGTTCAACCCCCGGATCAGCCAGCCGAACGCGCGGGAGAAGGCGTGCATCGGGCCGGCGGTGGCAAGCGCGGCGGGCATCGGCCGGGCCAGCGCGGCGTTCTTCGGCACCAGCTCACCGAAGAGCATGGAGAGCAGGGTGGCCAGCGCCAGCGCCAGTAACGGCGTGAACCGCTCGGCGTCGTCCCCCGCGACCGGACGCAGCACCGGGGTGAAGATGCGCGCCAGGGCCGGCTCGGCCAGGTAGCCGGTGAGCAGCGCCGTGATGGTGATGCCGAGCTGCGCCCCGGAGAGCTGGAAGGACAGCTCACGCAGTGCGGCGCGTACCGTCAGGGCGGCCTGGTCGCCGGCGGCGGCCCGCCTGTCGATCTCCGCGCGGTCGACCGTGACCAGGGCGAACTCGGCCGCGACGAAGAACGCGTTGCCCGCGGTCAGCGCGACGAAGCCGACCAGGGGCAACAGCGTCGTCCAGAGTAGGCCGTCGATGTCGCCTCACCTCGGCGAGATTCTTGCACGACGACGGCGGCCCACAGGGGGCCGCCGTCGTCGATGTTCAGATCCCAGGTGTACGCGGCATCAGCCGGCGACCGGCGCGGTCTCCTTGCCGCCCTGCGGCTGCTCCGGCTTGACCGAGCGGAGCAGCACGGTGGCCACGTCGATCACCTCGACCTGCTCACCGGCGCCCTTGCCGTTGACGCCGTCGCTGAGCATCGTCGAGCAGAACGGGCAGCCGACCGCCACCGTCTTCGCGCCGGTGGCCATGGCCTCCTCGACGCGGTCCACGTTGATCCGCTTACCGATCTTCTCTTCCATCCACATCCGGGCGCCTCCGGCGCCGCAGCAGAAGGAGCGCTCGCTGTTGCGGGGCATCTCGGCGATCTCGCCCTCGATGGCGTCGCCCAGCACCTCGCGGGGAGCGGCGAAGACCCGGTTGTGCCGACCCAGGTAGCAGGGGTCGTGGTAGGTGACCCCGCCGTCGACCGGCTGCACAGGCGTGAGCTTGCCGGTGGAGACCAGGTGGGCCAGCAGCTGGGTGTGGTGGACGACCTCGAACTCGCCGCCGAGCTGGCCGTACTCGTTGCCCAGGGTGTTGAAGCAGTGCGGGCAGGTCGCGACGATCTTGCGCTTGGCCTTCTCCCGGCCCTCGAACGCCTCGTTCAGTGTCTCGACGTTCTGCTGGGCGAGCATCTGGAAGACGAACTCGTTGCCGATCCGCCGCGCCGGGTCGCCGGAGCAGGTCTCACCCTCACCGAGGATCGCGAACTTCACGCCCGCCTCGTTGAGCAGCGTGGCCACCGCGCGGGTGGTCTTCTTGGCCCGGTCCTCGAACGCGCCGGCGCAGCCGACCCAGAACAGGTACTCGAAGTCGTCCACCTCGCCGACCCGGGGCACCTCGAAGTCCAGACCCTTGGTCCAGTCCTCGCGGGTGTTCTGCGGGGCACCCCACGGGTTGCCCTTGTTCTCCAGGTTGCGCAGCATCACGCCGGCCTCGGACGGGAAGCTCGACTCGATCAGCACCTGGTAGCGGCGCATGTCGACGATGTGGTCGACGTGCTCGATGTCCACCGGGCACTGCTCGACGCAGGCGCCGCAGGTCGTGCAGGACCAGAGCACGTCCGGGTCGATGACGCCACCGGACTCGGCGTCGCCGATCAACGGCTTGTCGCCCTCGGCGAGCGACAGGACGTCCAGGTGGGCGAGCTGCGCCTGGGTGGCCTTCTCCTCGCCGGTGAGGTCCTTGCCGCCGCCGGCCAGCAGGTACGGCGCCTTGGCGTACGCGTGGTCACGCAGGCTCAGCACGAGCAGCTTGGGCGACAGCGGCTTGCCGGTGTTCCAGGCCGGGCACTGCGACTGGCAGCGACCGCACTCGGTGCAGGTGCTGAAGTCCAGCAGGCCCTTCCAGCTGAACTGCTCGACGTGGGCGACGCCGAACTGGTCCTTCTCCGGGTCCGCCTCCTCGAAGTCGAGCGGCTTGCCCTGGCTCGTCATCGGGCGCAGCGCGCCGAGGCCGGAGCCGGCCGGCTTGGCCGGCTCACGCTTGAAGAAGATGTTGGGGAACGCCAGGAACCGGTGCCAGGCGACGCCCATCGTGACGTTCAGGGAGATGACGATCAGCCAGGTCATCGAAATGATGATCTTGATGGCGGCGGCGACGCTCACCCCGTCCGCCCAGTCGGGCAGGACCGCACCGAAGGCGTGGCTCACCGGGGTGGCCCAGAACGGGAACTCGAAGTGGTCGGTGGCGACCTTGAAGCCCCTGATCACGAACCCGAAGATCAGGACCAGGAGCACGATCCACTCGACGAAGTAGCCCTGCCACATGGTCGAGCCGGTGAACCGGGAGCGCCCGCCCGGCCGGTTCGGCCGGTTACGCAACCGGATCGCCATCAGCACCAGGATGCCGACCAGGCCCAGCACACCGATGATCTCGGTGATCAGACCGAAGATCGTCCAGTGGCCGATGACCGGCAGCCCGCCGTTGGTGGTGCCCACCTCGAAGTACGCCTCGAGCACCAGCAGCGACAGCACGATGAACCCGACCATCACGAACCAGTGCGCCGCCCCCACCACGCTCCACTTGAGCATCCGGGTGTGGCCGGCGGTCTCCACAAGCATGGTCTTCGTCCGGGCACCCTTGTCGGCGAACCGCTCCGGCGCGGGCTGGCCGAGCCGGATGACGGCCGTCATCTTCAGGACCGCACGCACCGCCAGCCACACCGCCACGGCGGTGATGCCGGCCGCGAGGATCGTGGTGACGATCTGGACGCTGCCCATCGAGTTGGCCTCCCGGTCTGCTGCCTGTCGAGCGGCTCGGCGACCGGGGGCCGGATCAGGGCGCAGACGGCGTCACGCCGTTACCGCACCCGCGACCGGACCGGTCGATGACCTCGCTCCGCTCGGTCATGCAGTGCAGCCTACGCGCAAGGTTACTTAGCAGTAACGTGAGTCATCTCGCACCGGCCACGCCGCCCTGCGGACACCATAGGGTGCCCCGCCCAGTCCTGCCGGGCAGGGGCACGTGAGGTGACGTGGATCCTCCGGCGTCTCGGCGCCGGAGCCGACTCAGCGCCAGCGGGAGAGCAGCACCAGCGAGGCGACCATCGCACCGAAGCCCACCGCGAGGTTCCAGTAACCCCACGACATGACCGGGTACTGCTGCTCGGAGAGGTAGTAGACGACAAGCCAGCCGATGCCGGCGACGATCAGGGCGACAGCGGTGACCGGCAACCACACCGGGCTAGGCTTGCGCGACGTCGCCGCCGTCGTCGGACGCACGTCCGTCGGCGGGGTGTACACCTTCTTCTTGCGGACCTGTGACTTGGGCACGACGCTCTCCAGAGGGGGTGACGACCTCGTCCGGCCTGACAACCGGGCGCGGGGGCGACGGTCCATGGCCAATAATGTTCGAGAGCTAGCGTAGTCCGGAACGCCCGCCCGGACCACGAATGGGGTCAGGCCGGTGCACGGAGTGACCGAAAAAGGCGGGACTGTTCGCATCACCGGCCGGGCCGGGGCGGACCGATCCCCGACAACCGGAAGGAACGCTCGGTGGAGTACACATCCGGCGCTGCCTCCTGGCAGAAGGTCCTCCGACGGGCCGGCGCCGGGCTGCTGCCCCGGCGGCCTCGCCAACGTCGTCCGGGCTGGTCGATCGGGGTGCCCCTGATCGCCGCCGCGGCCGGGCTGCTCTTCACCACCTCCGCCACCACCGCCGACGGCACCGCGCTGCGCGAGGATCGTCGGCCGCAGCTCAACCAGTTCATCGAGGACCGCCGCGAGCAGGTAGCGGGGAGCGAACGCCGGGCCGCCGAACTGCGCGGCGAGGTCGAACAACGGACCGACTCGCTCGCCGACTCGGACGGCCCGATCAAGGCCCAGCGGGACCGCGCCGCAGGCAGCCTCCAGGCCGCCGGCTTCACCGCGCTCGCCGGTCCCGGCGTGACTGTCGAGCTGAACGACGCGCCGCAGTCGGACCAGGTCCACCCGGACGCCAGCAACGACGACCTGGTGGTGCACCAGGGTGACGTCCAGGCGGTGGTCAACGCGCTGTGGGCCGGCGGGGCGGAGGCCATGTCAATCATGAACGTCCGCGTGCTCGCGACCAGCGCGGTACGCTGCGTCGGTAACACCCTGCTGCTCCACGGGCGGGTGTACTCCCCACCGTTCAAGATCGTAGCAATCGGCGATCCCGCTGCCCTTCAGCAGGCCCTCGCCGGTTCCGAGGGAGTCCGGTTGTTCAAGGACGCAGTCGACGACTACCAGCTCGGTTACAAGGAGGAGGCCGTCGCCAGGGTGACGGTGCCGGCGTTCGAGGACTCGACCGCCCTGCGTTCGGCTACGGTGCCCAGGTGAGCGGCGCGGACGGGCGACACCGGGACCAGGCGGACGACCCGACGGAGTTCCTGCCGAAGGTCGACCGACCCGAGCCGGCGTCCCGGCCCGGCCCGGCGAGCAACTGGCCCACCCCGGAGCTGCCGACCCGCCCCCGGGCCACGCGCCCACCGGCCAGCCCCGAGCCGCCGGCCGCGATGCCGCCGCCAGCCGCCGCGCCGGCCGCGATGCCGCCGCCGGCCGCGATGCCGCCGTCCGTTGGCGCGCCGCCGCCCTGGCCCGGTGCCGCGACACCCGGGCCGCACGCCGGACCTGGCCGTCCCCCCGCGACTCCCGGTCGACCGACCGCACCCAACCAGGGCCCGGCCCGCGCGAGCAGCCTCGGCGACCTGCCCACCCGCACCCCCGCACCGGGGTCGTCGAGCCGGCCACCGGCCACCGGAGGCACGCCAGGCCCGCCGCAGGCCACGCCGACCAGCCCGGGTACGCCCGCAGGGCTACCACCGCGGCCGTCCGCTCCCGCTCCCGGCCCCGCGATCCGACCGGCGGCCTCGGACACTCCGACCCCGGCGGGTGGTGACGCGCCCACCGCGTTCATCCCCAAGGTCGGCGCCGGTCCCGCACGGCCGAGCGCCTCCCCGACCTCACCAGCCGGCTCGATCCCCCCGGCCGGGCCTCAGCGCGCCGCCGACCCGTCCGCCACCGCGCTGATCCCCACCGTCTCCGGCGGCCCGTCGGTCCGCCCGCCGGCCATGGACTCGACGGCCCTGATGGGCGCCGTGCCCCGTACGCCGACGACCGACGACCCGACAGGCGCCAGCGACAGCCCCGCCGAGCCTCCCCGGCCCCGACGCGGTGAGCGGGTGGTCCAGCTCCGGCCGCACCAGATCGGTGAGGGCTACAAGAGCGTCTACTCGGAGCTCACCCGACCGTCGTTCGCCTCCCGGGTGCGTACCGGCATCCGGATCTCCGGCGAGGTCCTCATCACCTTCGGCCTCGTGGTGCTGCTCTTCGCCGGCTACGAGGTGTGGGGCAAGTCGGCAATCGTCGACGCCCACCAGAACGACCTCAGCAGCCAGCTCGCCGAGGCGTGGGCCCCCACCGACTCCCCGACCGTCGCGCCGTCGGCCGCCGCGCCCAGCGCCAAGCCGTCCCCGCCGGTGCGCGGCAAGCCGATCGCGGGCCTCTACATCCCCAAGCTCGACAAGAACTGGGTGGTAGTCGAGGGCGTCACCCAGGCCGACATCAGGTACGCCCCCGGTCACTACCCGACAAGCGCGATGCCCGGCCAGATCGGCAACTTCTCCGTGGCGGGTCACCGCAACCGGGCCACCTTCTGGCGGCTCGACGAGCTCGACGACGGCGACGCGATAGTCGTCGAGGGCAAGAACGACTGGTACGTCTACCGGGTGTCGCAGTCGCGGATCGTCAAGCCGACGCAGGTCGAGGTGGTGGCCCCGGTGCCCGGCGAGCCGGACAAGAAGCCGACCAGGCGGATGCTCACCCTCACCACCTGCAACCCCAAGTTCGACAACTACCAGCGGCTGATCGTCCACGCCGAGCTGGACCGGACCCAACCCAAGTCGGCGGGCCGCCCGGCCGAGCTGGGAGGCTGACCCATGTACGCGTTCATCTGGCGCAAGCTGCCCTTCGGCCTGCCCGGAAAGCTTGCCGGTTCGGTGCTGCTCGCCGCCGCCGCGGTGGCCCTGCTCTGGTACGTGGCCTTTCCGTGGGCCGAACCACTGCTGCCCTTCGACGACGTGCAGGTCACCCAGGATTCGGGGGTGCCCGGTGACCCGGGCGGCGGTGACGCCGTGACCGGGGAGACCCCGGCCGGCGACGAGCACGACCTGCCGTACGACACCGACCAGAACAACCCCGCGCCTCCCTCCCCGAGCAGGTGACCATGCGCGTCCTGGTGATCGACAACTACGACTCGTTCGTCTTCAACCTGGTGCAGTACCTCGGCCAGCTCGGCGTGGAGTGCGAGGTCCGCCGCAACGACGAGATCGACGTCGCCGAGGTGGGGCGGGTGGGCGCGGCGGGTGTCCTGCTCTCACCCGGGCCGGGCAGCCCCGACCGCGCCGGCATCTGCCTGGACGTCATCCGGGAGTACGCGGGCGAGCTGCCGATCTTCGGCGTGTGCCTCGGCCACCAGGCGATCGGTGAGGCGTTCGGCGCGACAGTCGACCGCGCCCCCGAGCTGCTGCACGGCAAGACCTCCGAGGTACGGCACCGCTCGGTCGGCGTCCTCGCCGGTCTGCCGGACCCGTTCACCGCCACCCGGTACCACTCACTCGCGGTGCTGCCCGAGACGCTCCCCGACGAGCTGGAGGTCACCGGCTGGACCGGCTCCGGCGTCGTGATGGCGATGCGGCACCGGACGCTCCCCATCGAGGGCGTGCAGTTCCACCCGGAGTCGGTGCTCACCGAGGGCGGGCACCTGATGCTCGCCAACTGGCTGGCCGACTGCGGCCACCCCGAGGCGCTGGAACGCGCCCCCTCGCTGGCCGCCGAGGTCGACGCCCGCCGCCGGGCCGCCTTCGCCGCCGCCTGAGGGTCAGCTTCCCCGCAGCGCGTCCCGGACCGCCGGATCGGCCGGCGAACGGACCGCCGGTGACCGGCCGCGGACCGCGTCCCACGCCGCCTTGCCGCTGGCGAAGTAGTCCCGGGCCGACTTCTCGACGAGCAGGGCCCGCCCGCAACCGGGGCAGCCGGCGGTAACCCCGTCGGCGTCGAGACCGAGATGCCGGCACAGTGTCACCGCCCGGGACAGGTGGTAGGACTGCGTGACGATAAGCGCCCGCTCGATGCCGTACACCTCGCGGGCCCTGGCGCAACTGTCGTAGGTGTCCAGGCCGAACGGGTCGGCCACCACCCGTTTCGGGTCGACACCCAGCTCGGCGAGGTACGACGTCATCACCGCCGTCTCGTCACCCGACGCGCCACCGCCGTCACCGGAGACGAGGACGACCTTAGCCCTCCCGCTGGTCACCAGGGCGGCGGCGGTGTCCAGCCGGCCGGCGAGCCGTTCGCCAGGCCGCTGCCGGTCGGCCGCCACCGCGGTGCCGAGCACGATCACCACGTCAGCCGTGGGCGCGTCGGCCGCCTCGTACACGTGGCCGCGCGCGGAGATCGTCGTCCACAGCCACGGCAGACTGACGAGCAGCAGCAGGACGGCGCCGAGGACGGCCAGGCGGCGCAGCCGCCGTGGCCACCGCTTCACCGGCCGGGCATCGTCACTCACACCGATGCCCGCACGCCGTGCCCGGAATCAATCCTGCGGAAGCCGGGACGGCGGGGGCGGGAACGGCAGACCGATGCCACCTCCGTTGCCCGGTGTGGTCGGCGTGGTCGTCGGCGTGCCCGAAGGCGTCACGGAGGGCGTCGGGTCGGTCTCCGGCTCGGGCTGACTGACCTTGATGGTCACCTTCGTACCCGTCGGCTTCTTGTCCTTGGCGTTCGGGCTCTGATCGGTGACCTTCCCCGCGTCGGCGGCAGGGACCTCCGGACCCTCCTGCGGAACGACAGTGAAGCCGGCGTTGCGGAGGACGCGGGTGGCTTCCTCCTGGCTGAGCCCGACGACGTCCGGCACCTCGCGGACCTTGCCGTTCGACACGGTGAGCGTCACCTTCGTGCCCTCGGGGACGCGCTGCCCCGACGGAGGGTCGACGCTGAGTACCTCGTCCTGGCTCGCCTCGCTGTTGATTGTCTTGACGTCGGCGACGAGATTCGCTTCCTCGAGACGGGCGATGGCGCTCTCCAGCTTGCTGCCCTTGAGGCCTACCGGGACGGTCACCTCGGGCGCGCCGCCACAGATCTGGATGGTGATCTGACGCGTCTCCTCCAGCCGCGCGCCCGGCTGCGGATTCTGCCGGACCACCGTGTCCTTCTGGCAGTTGCTCTCCATCACCGGCTCGCCCACCACCGCCTGGAAGCCGGCATTGCGGATCTCGGTGATCGCGGCTTCCTGACTCTTACCCGTGAGGGTGGGCACCGACTTCAGGTCCTTGCCCTGCTGGCTCCAGAGCAGGGCGGCGACCAGGGCGATCACCGCCAGCACGCCCACCGCGCTGAACATCGCGATCAGCCAGGACGACGCCTTGCGCTGCCGCGGATCGCCCACCCGGGCCGGGATCTGCCGGGTCTGCTGCCCAGCGGCGGCAGCCGGGTAGCCGCCCCCGCTACCGGCCGGGGCCATCGCCACCGTCTCCGCCTCGCGCATCACAGGCGTGGCCAGCACGGGCCGGCCGGCGGCGGCGCGGAGCAGGTCGGCGCGCATCTCACCGGCGCTCTGGTAGCGGTTCAGCGGGTTCTTCGACAGCGCCTTGAGCACGATCGCGTCGATGGCCGGGGTGACGTCCGGGTTGATGTCGCTAGGCGTCGGCGGGGTCTCCCGTACGTGCTGGTACGCGACGCTCACCGGGCTGTCGCCCACGAACGGCGGGTGCCCGCAGACCAGCTCGAAGAGCACGCAGCCGGCGGCGTACACGTCGGAGCGGGCGTCCACGGCCTCGCCGCGCGCCTGCTCCGGGGACAGGTACTGCGCCGTGCCGATCACCGCGCTGGTCTGCGTCATGGTGGTCGCGCCGCTGGCCAGAGCCCGCGCGATGCCGAAGTCCATCACCTTGACCTGGCCGGTCTGGGTGAGCATCACGTTGCCGGGCTTGATGTCCCGGTGGATGATGCCGTGCCGGTGGCTGAACTCCAGGGCCGCGCACATGTCGGCGCAGATCTCCAGAGCCCGGCGGGGCTGCAACCGACCCTCGGCGCCGAGCACCTCCTTGAGCGTCCGGCCGTTGACGAACTCCATGACGATGAACGGCAGCGTCTCGCCGGTCGGCGCGGTCTCCTCGCCGGTGTCGTAGACCGCCACGATCGCCGGGTGGTTGAGCGACGCCGCGTTCTGCGCCTCCCGCCGGAACCGCATCTGGAACGTCGCATCCCTGGCGAGGTCGGTGCGGAGCATCTTGATCGCGACGTCCCGACCGAGCCGGAGGTCGCGACCGCGGTGCACCTCGGCCATGCCGCC
The DNA here is from genome assembly GCF_055587305.1 of Micromonospora sp. NPDC047521. Taxonomy (NCBI): domain Bacteria; kingdom Bacillati; phylum Actinomycetota; class Actinomycetes; order Micromonosporales; family Micromonosporaceae; genus Micromonospora; species Micromonospora sp. NPDC047521. Next base: position 519,907 of record NZ_JBVJGN010000002.1, read on the forward strand.
ATAGCCGAGCAGCTCGCCGACCTGGTACCTGCCACCGAGCAGGCGGGCCTGCGCTGTCATCGCGTCTGTCGTCCTTCGCTCGTCGTCGTCCCGCCGTCGACCGGCTGGAGCCGTACCTCACGACGGTACGACGTCCGGGTCGGATCGTCGCGTCCGTCGAGCCGCAGCGCGCCGGACGTCGCCGCGTGCGGAGCCAGCGCACCGGTTTCGCCGGACTGCGACTGCTTCCGCAGGTTGTAGGAAATCACGCCCGAGCAGAGCAGGACCAGTACGGCGAGCAGGATGGCGAGAAGCACCATTCCGGGCCGGGACCTGTGGGGTTCGGGCGTGGATGGCGTCGGGCCGGCCTGCCGCACGTACGCCGGGGGGTGTTCCTGCCGGGTCTGTGCCGGCGGCACCGCCGCGGCGCCGCGCGGGTAGCCTGCCGCGCCGGCCGGGGGCCGGGCGTACGGGACGGCCGGCGCGACGGCGGTGGGGCGGGGCTGCTGGGGCGGGGCGACGGCGGTCGGTCGCTGCCCGGCGGGCGCCGGACGGTGCGGGGCGCGGTGGTGCTGCGACTGGGGCACCTGGGCCCGACCGGGTGCCGCCGGTGAGGCCGGCGCCCCGGAGACCGGGCCGGGGTGACCGCCGCCCCGGGCCTGCTGGGAAAGCGCGGCCTTGAGCTGACGGGCGACCTGCGCGAGAGCTGCCGCGCTGGGCCAGCGCGCGGCCGGGTCCTTGGCCAACGCCCGTTCCACAACGGCCCTGACCTGCGGCGGGATGTCCGCGGGCAGTGGGCGGGGCGTCTCCCGGACGTGCCGCATGGCGATGTCGAGCGGGTTGTCACCCTCGAACGGGCGCCGCCCGGCGAGGCACTGGTACGCGACCACGCCGAGCGCGTACACGTCGGACGCCGGGGTGGCGACGCCGCCCGTGGCCTGTTCGGGCGAGATGTACGAGGCGGTGCCCAGCACCGACCCGGCGGCGGTGAGCTGGCCGACCAGGTCGGAGCGGGCGATGCCGAAGTCGGTGAGCACGAGCGTGCCGTTCGGCCGGACCAGCAGGTTGCCCGGCTTCACGTCCCGGTGCACGATGCCCTTCTCGTGCGCGGCGTGCAGCGCGTCGGCGGCCTGCGCGACGAGGGCCATCGTCCGGGCCGGGGTGAGCCGGCCGACCCGGCTCAGCGTCGACGACAGGGCGTCGCCCTCGACGTACTCCATGACCAGGAAGGCGATCTGCTGGTCGTTGCCGAAGTCGTAGACGTCCACGACTCCTGGGTGGTTGATGGTGGCCATCGTCCGGGCCTCGCCGCGGAAGCGTTCGGCGAAGTCCGGATCGTCGAGCAGGGCGGGGAGCAGGCTCTTCACCGCCACCGTCCGCCCGAGGACCTGGTCGGTGCCGCGCCACACGTCGCCCATGCCGCCGCTGGCGATCCGCTCGTCGAGACGGTAGCGGTTGCCGAGCTGGACCCCGGGGCTGAGCATGTCAGCGGCCCCCGGGGTCGGCGATGGCCGCGCGCATGATCTGACCGGCGATCCGGGCCGCCTCGGCGCTGCCACCGCTGCCTGCCTGCTCCAGCACCACGCAGACCGCGGAGACGGGCTTGTCGTTCTTGTCCAGGGCGAAGCCGATGAACCAGCCGTGGTCGGGCCGGTCCGGGGCGGACTGCGCGGTGCCGGTCTTGCCACCGACCTTGTAGCCGCTGATCGCGGCCTTCTTACCTGTCCCGTTCTGGACCACGCTGACCATCATGTCCCGCAGGTCGCCTGCGACCTGCGGGGTGACCGGCTGGCGCAGCTCCCGCGCGTTGGCGGTGTAGTAGCTGGTGGTGCGGTCGGGAGCGAGCAGTTGCCGCACCAGGTACGGCCGCATCTGCTTGCCGTTGTTGGCGACCGAACCGGCGATCATGGCGCCCTCCAGCGGCGTCATCCGCACGTCCCGCTGACCGATCGAGGACTGGGCCAGCGCGGCCGGGTCGTCGCCGCCGTCGGTGTTCTGGATGGTGCCGGTCCGGCTGGCCGCCGTGGGCAGGCCACCCTCACCGAGCTGCCCGACAGTCAGGTCCTCCTGCTCGAAGCCGAACTGGCGGGCCTTCTCCTTGAGGGCGTTGGCACCGAGTCGCACACCGAGCTGGGCGAAGCCGGTGTTGCACGACTCGGTGACCGCCTCCATCAGGGTGACCTGCGACTCTGGGCAGATCGAGGGGGCGGCGTTACGGATCGGCTCGCCGGACGTGGGAGGGGTGTAGCTGGAGCCGGCCGGGATCGGGGTGTTCTTCGTGACGCCGTTCTCCAGCGCCGCCGCCGCCACCACGATCTTGAAGGTGGAGCCCGGCGGCAGCGTCTCGCCGAGCGCCCTGTTGTTCAGTGGACGTTCCGGGTCCTGTTCCAGCTTGTTGAACGCCGCCGCCGCCTCGTCCGTGTCGTGGCTGGCCAGCGGGTTCGGGTCGAAGCTCGGCATGGAGACGAGCGCCTGCACCGCCCCGGTACTCGGGTCGATGGCGATGGCCGCGCCCCGCTTCGCCCCGACCTGGTTGTTGCGCATCTGGTCGTACGCCACGTCCTGGGCCCGCTTGGAGAGCGTGAGCAGCACGTTGCCGCCACCGGTCTGGTCACCTGTGAACATGTCCTTGAACCGGTCACCGATGAGCTGGTCGCTGGTGCCGGCCAGGAAGTCGTTCTCCACCTGCTCGATGCCCCGGTCCGCCAGGTTGACCGGCTTGTAGCCGAGCACGTGGGCGTACTTGGCGCCACCCGGGTAGGTGCGCAGGAACTTCAGCTTGCCGGTGGTCTCCTTGCTGGTGGCCAGTGCCGTGCCGCCGGCCTCGATGTTGCCGCGCTTGATCTTGTAGTCGGCGACCTGGACCCGACCGTTGTAGTCGCTGGTGCGGTACTCGTCCGCCTTGTAGGCCTGGATCCAGTTGAGATTGGCGAAGAGCAGACCGAACAGGACAATGACGACGACGCCGACGCGGCGCAGGGGTGCGTTCACGGCTTGATCACCTCCGTGGGGGCACCGTGCAGTTGCTCCGGCGGACCACCGGCGGGCCGGGCGGCCTTGCCGCCACCACCGGTGACCGGCCGGCGGGCTCCGTCGGAGACCCGCAGCAGCACCGCGATGAGCAACCAGTTGGCCATCAGCGACGAGCCACCTGCGGACAGGAACGGGGTGGTCTGACCGGTCAGCGGAATGAGCTTGCTGATCCCGCCGACGATCACGAAGACCTGCAGGCCGAGGGTGAACGCCAGACCACCGGCGAGCAGCTTGCCGAACGAGTCCCGTACCGCGAGCGCGGCACGCAGCCCCCGCTCCACGATCAGCAGGTAGACCACCAGCAGCGCGGAGAGCCCGAAGAGGCCGATCTCCTCACCGATGCCGGCGAAGATGAAGTCGTTCTGCACCTCCGGCAGGATCTCCGGCTGGCCGCCGCCCGGCCCCGCGCCGAAGAGCCCACCCGTGCCCAGGGCGAGCAGCCCCTGCACGAGCTGGTAGCCCTTGTCGGTCGGGTCGGCGAACGGGTCCAGCCAGATCTCCGCCCGCAGGTAGAAGTTGGCGAACGGGCCGCCGACCGTCGAGCCGAGGACGTACGCCAGGTAGGCGCCGCCGAAGAACAGGACCAGACCGATGAGCAGCCAACTGACCCGTTCGGTGGCGATGTAGAGAGTCACCACGAACATGCCGAAGTAGAGAAGCGAGGTGCCCAGGTCCTTCTCGAAGACGAGCACCAGAAGGCTGATCAACCAGACCACGACCACCGGGCCGAGGTCGCGCCCGCGCGGGAAGTCGATGCCGAGCACACGCCGACTGGCAAGCGACAGCACCTCACGCTTGCGCACCAGGTAGTAGGCGAAGAAGACAAGAAGCGCCAACTTGGCGAACTCACCCGGCTGGATCGAGAAACCGCCCACCCGGATCCACAGCTTGGCGCCGTTGATCTCCGAGATGCTGGACGGCAGCACCGCCGGAAGCATCACCAGCACGATGCCGGCCAACCCCAGGGTGTACGCGTACCGGGACACCGAGCGGTGGTCTCTCATGATGGCGAGCAGGCCGGCGGCGAGGATCACCGAGGCGAGCGTCCACGCCAGCTGCCGCCCCCCGATGCCCGCGAACACCGCAAGGCTCTCCCGGTCGGCCACCGGCGCCTCGCCCAGGTCGATGCGGCGCAGAAAGCCCACCCCGAGGCCGTTGAGCAGGGCCACCGCCGGCAGCAGGGCCGGGTCGGCGAACGGGGCGAGGAACCGGATGACCAGGTGCAGGCCGAGGAAGACCGCGCCGAGTGCGGCGGCGGGCATCCAGAAGTCCGGGGTGACGGTGTCGAGCAGGTTCGCCTCGACCGTCGCCCCGTACGCGGCCACCAGCACCATGGCGAGCAGCAGCAGGGACAGCTCGGCGTTGCGTCGGGACCGGGCCAGGCGTACGCCGGACTGCCCGCCCGTGGTCGCGGGCGAGGGCGCCGGTGTGGCCGCTACGGTCACGGGTGGAATCCTCGGGATCTCAGTCGACGCTCACTCAGGAGACCGGCAACCGGCCGGATCGAGCGTCGGCGGTGTCGAGTCGGAGGGCGTGGCGTCGGGTGCGGTCGTCGGGCCGGTCACGCCGGCGGTGGCGGTGATCCCAGGGGTCGGGCCCGTGGTCACGGACCCGTTGGGAGTCGCCGGCGCGCTGGGGCTGCCGTTCGGTGGCGCGGGCGTCCCGTCCGGGGTCGGCGAGCCGGCCACCACCGTCGGGTCGGACGGGCAGAGCGGCTTCAGGTTGGGGTTGGTCGGGGTGTCGCTCGTCAGCTCGGCGAGCTGGCGCTCGGCGTCCGGCTCGTTCTTGGCCCGGATGCCCACCTTGACGGTGTCCTGCGCGGCGACGGTGAGGTCGTCAAGCCTGGTCCCGCTGGTGCGGTGCACGGTGGAGAGGTCCATGCCGGCGATCTGACCCTGGATGCCCCGGAAGACGGCGACCTGGCCCTCCTCGGTGGCGCCCACGTAGTACTGCCGCTGGGTGTACGTCCAGCCGCCGAAGGCCGCGCCACCGACGATCACCAGCAGGGCCAGCGCCATGGCGGCGGTCCGCACCGGCCGGCGCTTCGGCCGCTCCGGCTCGTCGTCCGACGCGTTCGGCTCCTCCGGCGCGGCCGGGCGTGGCGCGGAGAGCGCGGAGGCCCGGGCGGCCGGGGTGGAGTCGTCGGCGGAGGTGGCCATGCCCCGGTCCCGGGCGGCGGCGCCGCCGACGATCGGGGTCGCCTCGACGATGTCCTGGTCGGTGGCGTCGGCGATGATCACCGTGATGTTGTCCGGGCCGCCGCCGCGCAGCGCGAGCTGCACCAGTCGCTCGACGCACTGCTGCGGGTCGGTGTACTCCCGCATGGTCTCACCGATGGTCTCGGCGCTGACCACGCCAGACAGTCCGTCGCTGCAGATCAGGTACCTGTCGCCGGGCAGGACCTGACGCACCGAGTACTCCGGGTCGATGTCCCGGCCGTCCAGGGCACGGGTCAGCAGCGACCGTTGCGGGTGGCTGCTCGCCTCCTCGGCGCTGATCCGGCCCTCGTCGACGAGCATCTGGACGTACGTGTCGTCCTTGGTGATCTGCGCGAACTCACCGTTGCGCAGCAGGTAGGCCCGCGAATCGCCGATGTGGACCATCCCCAGCTTGCTGCCGGTGAAGAGGGTGGCAGTCAGCGTGGTGCCCATCCCCTCCAACTGCGGGTTGGCGTCCACCGTGTCGCGGAGTTGTTGGTTGGCGGTACCCACGGCCGAACGCAACGCGTCGACGAGAGCGTCCCCCGGGACGTCCTCGTCGAGCGGCGCCATGGCACCGATGACGATGTTGCTGGCGACGTCACCGGCGGCCATGCCGCCCATGCCGTCGGCAACGGCGAGTAGCCGCGGCCCGGCGTAGACGGAGTCTTGATTGCCGTCTCGGATCAGACCGCGGTCGCTGTGGGCCGCATAGCGCAGGGTCAGAGTCATGGCCGTAATTCGAGGGAAGTGCGGCCGATCCGGATCGGCACGCCGAGGGGGACGGGGGTTGGTCCGGTGACCTTAGCGCGATCGAGGTACGTGCCGTTAGTCGAGCCGAGGTCCTCGACGAACCACTGACCGTCGCGGGGCACGAGCCGGGCGTGCCGCGCGGAGGCGTAGTCGTCGGTGATGACCAGGGTGGAGTCCTCGGCCCGACCGATGGTGATCTGCGCTTCACCGAGAGTGATCCGGGTGCCGGCCAGTTGGCCGGCGGTCACCACCAGCTGGTGTGCCGCCCTGCCCCGTTTCACCTTCGCCGGCTTGGCCGCCTGCCCCGTCGAGGCGCCAACGGCTCGTGGCGCCGCCACCAGGCGACCGGACCGGGCCCCCGCGAACAGGTCCCGACGGATCACGCCCACCACCGTGAACACGAAGATCCACAGCAGGATCAGGAATCCGAACCGGGCAACGGTGATGACCAGTTCCGGCAAGGCGGGTCAGCCGTCCACGCGGAAGGTCAGCGTCGTGGTGCCGAGCTGGACCATGTCACCCGGGTTGAGGGCGACGGCGGAGACCCGCTGACCGTTGACCATGGTGCCGTTTGTCGACCCCAGATCGGTGAGCACCACCTGACCGCCGTCGAAATCCAGCCGGGCGTGTCGCCGGGAGATGCCGACGTCCGGCAGGCGCAGGTTGGCCTGGTCGCCGCGACCTATCACCGTCGACCCCATCTGGAGGGGGTAGGTGCGGCCGTCGCCGGAGACCAGCCGCACGTTGCGGCCGCCACCGTGGCCGGGCGGCGGGCCGTAGCCACCGCCCTGGTCGTACGCGGGGTAGGCGGGCGGGCCGGCGTCGTAGCCGGGTGCCGACACCGGGGCGACCTCGCCACCGGTGTAGACCTCGGCGGTGACGCGGAACATCCCCGTGTCCAGGCCGTCCCCCCGCTCGATCTCGACGATCACGTCGCCGTAGACCGTCCAGGCCTGCTCGCCGATGAACTCCGCCTGCGACTGGGCCAGCTCCTGGGCCAGTGCGGCGGCGTACGGCGCCAGACGACTGTGGTCGAACGGCGAGAGATCGATCACGTAGCGGTTGGGCACCAACGTGCGCCCACCGGCCAGGATCGCCTTGTGCGCCTCGGCCTCCCGCTGCATGGCGTTGAGGATCTCCACGGGGTGGACCACCCCTTTGAAGACCTTGGCGAAAGCCCCTTCGACCAGGCCTTCCAGACGCTTCTCGAAGCGTTGCAGCACGCTCACCGGCTCCTCCTCGGGTCCCGAGGACATGATGGTATCCGGCCGGCGCGCGTGCAGCTCACACGCCGCTCGGCCGCCTGCTCCCGGCCCGCTCGGAAGGACCGGGACTGCCGTGCTAATCTTTCGTCCGCCACGAACGGTAACCGCTCGTGGCGAGCGCCTGGGACAGCGTAGTATTCCCGAGGCCCGCTGGAGACAGCGGGATCGGGACGGCTTAGAGTGTTCCGGGTTGTGCCACGGGGATGTGGCGGAATGGCAGACGCGCACGGTTCAGGTCCGTGTGCCCGAAAGGGCGTGGGGGTTCAACTCCCCCCATCCCCACCAACGACGAGGGCTCCGCACACTGCGGGGCCCTTCCGTCATATCGGGGCGTGCCGGGCGTCACGCTATGCTCCGATGGATTCTGCCTCCGATGGACCAGGAGTGGCGTGTGAGTGTCGCGTTGGTGACCGGGTCTGGTGGTCTGATCGGCTCCGAGGCGGTCCGGCACTTCGCCGGCCTCGGCCTGGATGTCGTCGGCATCGACAACGACATGCGCCGGTACTTCTTCGGTGAGGACGGCTCCACCTCGTGGAGCCTGGAGCGGCTCGGCCGGGACCTCGGTAGTGCGTACACCCACTTCGCGGTGGACATCCGGGACCGCGACGGCCTGGAGCAGGTGTTCAAGAAGTACGGCTCGGACATCGCCGTGGTGATCCACAGCGCCGCGCAGCCGAGCCACGACTGGGCGGCGAAGGAGCCGTACACGGACTTCGACGTCAACGCCGGTGGCACTCTCAACATGCTGGAGAACACCCGGCTGCACGCCATCGACGCGCCGTTCATCCACTGCTCGACGAACAAGGTGTACGGCGACCGGCCCAACAGCCTGCCGCTGATCGAGCTGGAGACCCGGTACGAGCTGCCCGAGGACCACAGGTGGTACAACGGGATCACCGAGGACATGTCGATCGACAGCTCCCTGCACTCGATCTTCGGCGCCTCCAAGGTCGCCGCGGACGTGATGGTCCAGGAGTACGGCCGCTACTTCGACATGAGGACCGCCTGCTTCCGGGGCGGCACACTGACCGGCCCGGCGCACTCGGCTGCCGAGCTGCACGGCTTCCTGGCGTACCTGATGCGCTGCGTGATGGAGGGCCGGACGTACAACCTGTACGGCTACAAGGGCAAGATGGTCCGCGACGCGATCCACTCCCGGGACGTGCTTACCGCGTTCGAGGCGTTCTTCCGGGCGCCGCGCTCGGCTGAGGTCTACAACCTGGGCGGTGGACGGCACTCCAACACCTCGCACATCGAGGCGTTCCGGATCGCCGAGGAGATCGCCGGCCGCGAGGCGCGGATCAACTACGTCGAGCAGAACCGCACGGGCGACCACCAGTGGTACGTCAGCAGCATGGCCCGGTTCGAGGAGCAGTACCCGGACTGGAGGATCACCTACGACGTACCCATGATCCTGCGGGAGATCTACGAGGCCAACGTGGACAAGTGGGTGCCCCAGTCATGACCGCTCGGACCAAGCGCAACGTACTCGGCGTCCTGGTCGACGCCACCGACTACGCCACGGCGACGGACGCCGTGGTGACCGCCGCGCACGAGCGGCGTCCCTTCGCGCTTACCGCGTTGGCCGTGCACGGCGTGATGACAGGCGTCCTGGATCCGGCGCACAACGCCCGGCTCAACTCGTTCGACATGGTCACGCCGGACGGTCAGCCGGTGCGCTGGGCGCTCAACCTGCTGCACCACGCCGGGCTCACGGACCGCGTCTACGGGCCGACGCTGACCCTGCACGTGCTGTCCCGTTTCGCCGACGAAGGGCTGCCGGTCTACCTGTACGGGTCGACCGAGGAGACGCTCGCCAAGCTGATCCCGGCGCTGGAGCGGATGTTCCCCGCGCTGAAGATCGCCGGCGTGGAGCCGTCCAAGTTCCGGGCCGTCCAGCCGGGCGAGGACGCGGAGATCGCCGACCGGATCCGGTCCAGCGGCGCCCGACTGGTCCTGGTCGGGCTCGGCTGCCCGCGCCAGGAGGTCTTCACGTACGCCATGCGACCGCTGCTCGACATGCCGCTGATGGCTGTCGGCGCGGCGTTCGACTACCACGCCGGGCTGCTGCGCCAGCCGCCGCCGTGGATGCAGCGTGCCGGGCTGGAGTGGTTCTGGCGGCTCGGTCTGGAGCCGAAGCGCCTCTGGAAGCGTTACGTGATCCTCAACCCGGCGTACCTGGCCCGGCTGGCGGGGCAGAAGACCGGCCTGTGGAAGGCGCGCCCGCCGGCCCCGGCCACCGAACGGCCGGCCACCTTCGCGGTCTGACAGCCGATCCGGTACGACACGAGGCCCCACCCGCGGAAGCGGACGGGGCCTCGCTCGTGGAGGCGGTCAGACGGTAAGGGTCCAGGTGTTGATGTAGCCGGTGTCGGCCGAGTACGTGTCGCGTACCTGGAGCCGCCAGGTGCCGTCGGCGGCCTCACCCGAGACGTTGGCCGTGTACGTGGTGTTCACGTTGTCGGCGCTGTCCGAGGTGCTGCTGTTCTTCAACCGGTACGCGCTGCCGTCCGGTGCGAGCAGGTCGATGACCAGGTCACCCCGGTAGGTGTGCACGATGTTCACCGCCACCGTGGAGGCCGACGAGGCGTTCCGGCCACAGCCGGAGATGGTGATCGAGCTGGTCACCGCCGCGCCGGCGTCCGGGATCGAGACGTCGGTGCCGTTGGTGCCGGTGCAGCCGGTCGGCGGCGGCGGGGTGGTGCCGCCGGAGCCGACGTAGAGCAGCCGGTTCGGCGAGCCGGAGCCGGCGTTGCCCACCACGTTGGCTGTCGCGTTGGCCACCATCTGGTCGCGGACCTGCGCCGGGGTCCAGCTCGGGTTGGCGCTGGCCAGCAGAGCAGCCGCGCCGACCACGTGCGGCGTGGCCATCGAGGTGCCGCTGATCGTGTTTGTCGCGGTGTTGCTCGTGTACCAGGCCGAGGTGATCGACGAGCCCGGGGCGAAGATGTCCAGGCAGGTGCCGATGTTGGAGAACGACGAGCGGGCGTCCGAGTTGGTCGTCGAGCCCACCGTGATGGCCTCCGTGACCCGCGCGGGGGAGGTGTTGCAGGCGTTCGCGCCGCTGTCGTTGCCGGCCGCCAGGCCGTACGTCACGCCGGAGGCGACCGAGTTGCGCACTGCGGTGTCCAGCGAGGTGTTCGCGCCGCCGCCGAGACTCATGTTCGCCACCGCCGGCTTGATCGCGTTCTGGGTGACCCAGTCGACGCCGCCGATCACGCCTGCGGTCGTGCCGCTGCCGGAGCAGTTCAGCACCCGTACGCCGACCAGCTGGACGCCCTTCGCGACCCCGTACGCCGACCCGCCGACGGTGCCGGCGACGTGCGTTCCGTGGCCGTTGCAGTCGTCGGCCGACCCGCCGTCCACCGCGTCGTAGCCGGAGGTGGCCCGGCCGCCGAAGTCGTTGTGGGAGAAGCGGATGCCGGTGTCGATGATGTAGGCGTGCACGTTGCTCGCCGTGTTCGGGTAGGTGTAGGAGCTGTCCAGGGGCAGGTTGCGCTGGTCGATCCGGTCCAGGCCCCAGGAGGGCGGGTTGGCCTGCGTTCCGGAGATCGAGACGGTGTGGTTCTGCTCGACGTACGCCACCGCCGGGTCGGCGGCGATGCGGGCCGCCGCGTTCGCGCTCAGGGTGATTTCGAAGCCGCGCAGCGCCGCGCCGTAGGTGCGGGCCACCTTGCCGCCGTGACGGCCGGACAGCCGCTTCGCGGTGTCACCGACCCGGTCGCGGGACACCGCGCTGTCCTTGAGCACGACGATGTAGCTGTCCGACACGGCGGTGGCTCCGCCGGCGGACCGGATCTCGCCGACCGGTTCGGCGGCCAGGGCCGGGGTGCCGACGGCCAGCACGGTCGCGGTGGCCACCCCGACCAGTACTGATCTGCGTGGAAGACCCATCTGCCTACCTCCCTCCGACCGGCGGCGGATCGCGACCACCGGCCCCAACATCGATCGACTGTTGCCGATCGAGCTGAGGGTATTTCAGCACCCGCCCGGGGGGACATGTCGAAACGTCCATAACATCGGAGGGATGACCCCCTACGGGACCTGGGTCCGGGGCGAACGGGGGCAGGCCCGGATTCGCGCCGGGCCGATCCGGGAAAGACTCTCCGACATGGAGAGTCAGCTCACCATCCTGCTGCCGATCGCCGCCGTCTGGGTGGCCGCCGGCGTCCTGGCCGACAGCCTGCCCCGCCTGCGCAACACCCGCGCGCTGCGCCGGCGTACCGGATGGTTGCTGGCCCTCGCCGCGACCGGCGTGGCGCTCACCGCGGCCGTGCTCGCCGGCGGGCTGTTCAGCTCCGGCGCCGCCCCGATCGACCGGGCAGCCGCCGGACTGACCCTGACCATGGGCCCCGCGCTCGTGGTGGCGGCCAGTTCGGTACGCCGCATCCGCCGGCTGTGGGCCGGAGCCGGCGCGTTCGCCAGCGCACCGGGCACCCCCGCGCCGTACGGCCTGCGCGCCGACGCGGCCCATCCCCTCGTCGGGCTGCCGTTGCAGGTGAGCGCCCTGACCACACTGCCGGCGGTGATCGCGGCCACCGGCGCCGACCTCGGTGCCGAGCCGGGCGTGACAGGTCCGGCGATCACCGTGGGCGCGCTCGCGGTGGCTGTCATCGGCGTCCGGCACGCGCTCCGGCACAGCCGGCTCGCCGAGCGGACCCGACCGGCGGCGTCGCCGTCAGCGCGAGCGGCCTGACCCCTGCACGTACAGCAGCTCCAGGATCGCCCGGGTCGCCTCGAACCAGCGGTCCAGCCAGCCGGGCGGCGGGACGCTGCCCTTCGGCGGCAACTCCAGCAGCAGACCGCGCAGCAGCGGATGGTCGGCAAGTGACCCGGTGGCCTCCGGCGGCCAGCCGCTCGGCGGGAACGACGGCTCGACGAGCGGATTCGGGTCGAGAGAGGGCAGCGAGAGAGGCGGGTCGGCCGACTCGGCGGCGGACGGCTCCTGCTCGCTCGACACCACCTCGGTCAGTACGGTGTCCCGGCGCGCCCCGCGGTACTTGCCACCGAACCGCTCCGGCTTACCCGGACCGTTGGTGAGATTGTCTGACCCGATCGTCGTCATCCGTCTCGCCTACCTCGCTCGGTTGCGGGATCGGTGCGGCGGGTCATCGACCAGCGCCGCTCCGACCGGTTCAACGAGACGGACCCGCTGTGGCGACGGGAATCCCGGCGGAACCTCGCGGCCGGCGCCCTTCACAGCACCCGCCCCGGGCACGGGAAGGCCCCCGCCCGGTCGGAACCGGACGGGGACCCACGTGATACTCGGTCAGGCCGAGCCGAACACACCACCTCTGGCGCCGGCGACGAAGGCGTGCCAGTCACCCGGGGCGAAGACCAGGGCCGGGCCGGCCTTGTCCTTCGAGTCCCGCACTCCGACCGCTCCGGTCACGTACGCCACCTCCACGCAGTTGTCACAGTTCGGCCCGCTCTTCGAGCTCTTGAACCACGTTGCCTGCGTCAGGTCCACGGGGAACCCCTTGGTCGCCATTTCCACAACGGCTCCTCTGCCAGTTTTGCGATGTGTGCGACGGACTCCTCCGGACGAATGGCCGCGGCACGGATGTGATCGAAGATGAAGCTGTACTTCTGTAGTTCGTCGCTCTTCTCGAGGAAAAGCCCACCCGTGGCGTTCTCCGCGTACACAACATCCGGATCACCGGGCTCGGGGAAGCTGAGGATCGTGAAGGTCCCGTCCATGCCGGCGTGCGCCCCCACCTCGAAGGGGAGGATCTGGAGCGTCACGTTCGGCAACTCGGCCACCTCGACCAGCCTTTTCAGCTGGCCGCGCATCACCTCGTCCCCGCCCACCGGCCGACTTACCACCGCCTCATCGAGCACCACCCACAGATCGACCGGATCGTCCTGGGTCAACAACGACTGACGGCCCAGACGGACACGCACCCTCTGGTGCACCTGATCGGCGGTGAAGTCCGGCCGGGCGGCGCGGATCATCGCCCCGGCGTACTCCTCGGTCTCCAGAAGACCCGGCACCACCTGCTGTTCGTACGCCCGGATCGAACTCGCCGCGGCCTCCAGCCCGACGTACGCGCCGACGAGCACCGTGCTGTACGGGTGCCACCAGCCCTTCTGCCGGGCCTCCCGGGCGATCTGCACGAGCTCGTCGCTCTCGGCGCCCACCACGCCGTAGATCCGGAGCATGTCCCGCACGTCGCGGGGCGTGGCAGTGGTGTGGCCCGTCTCGATCCGGGAGACCTTCGACGCCGAACACTCCAACTGCTCGGCGACCACCTCGATGGTGATTCCGGCGGACTCCCGTTGGCGGCGCAGCTCGGCACCGAGCCGCCGCCGTCTGATGGTCGGACTGCGCCGCTCACTCATGGCGCGATCCAAGAAGTCAGTGGTCCCCGCCGCTGGCTGCTCGACCCCACTCGGGCTACCTCCGGTAACGCGCCACTGGGTGACACCCGCCGGGGGCGCGACCGTCGACCGGCGAGCGTTCGCGACGAGGGGGGGTGGTGCCGGTCATCGGCCGGCCGCGACGGGCGAAACCGGCCCTCAGTGTGCCGTCCGGACGCGGATGGCTTCAAGCGCCGCTTTGCGCGACACGCTCACGTATCGGCAAAAGTCGACGTGCAACTTGCATGAAGCACGTCCCTGATGCAGTCTGTCCGTATGGCACGGATCACTCAGCGTCTCCGTCCGCTCCCCCGGAGTGGTGACCCCACCGATCCGGGGCCGGACACGACGCGGATCCGGCCGGCGACACCGAGACCTGCCCCCGGGTGAAGACCCCGCCGCTGCAAGCCGGCAAGCTGCGGCGGCGGGCGCGGTTCCCGGAGAGCAGCCGGGTGATGGTCGGGTGGCGGCGCGCCACCAGCGAGGTACGGCCCGACCACCACCATCGCATCACCGGTCCACGAGGCACGACCCCGTCACCGGCCGAGACTCTTCCCCCCGATCAGTCACCGCCGGCCCCACCGCCGGCCAACCCTCCCCAGGAGCCCATGTGCTTCCCCGCTCCGGTGACGTTCTGCACGTGACTCGCGCGGCGAGTGTCCAGTTCCTCAGGCCGATCATGTTCCGGGTCATCCGTGTGCTCGACTGGCCGACGTACGACGGTTGGCTCTGGCTCGACGGCTACGAGCTCAACGCCGCGGGCGACGCGGTCAACAGACGGTCGATCTTCGTTCAGCGGGAAGGGTTGCAACAGGTGCAGGCCGCACCGGAACCCCGCCCGCACACCGTAAGGACGCGGCGGCCCGCCTCCCGTACCCCGGTCCGGGTGGGCTGACCACCGCGATCCGCCGCGGTGGGCGTGCCGTCGCCATAGAATTGGTACGCCCACCCCGGCACGTTCCACCGCACGTTCCAGGGCCCTGAGCCTGGGATGGTTCATGGTCAATCAGCCCGCCCCGCGGCGGCACCACCGCTCCCGTATCGCCTACGCTCTCGGACTGCTCGCCCTGCTCGGGGCCGTGGCCACACTCGTGGTCCTGGCCCGCGACCCGGCGTCGTCCGCTACCCGGCTGACCACTCCGGTACCCGCACCGGAGATCACAGTGGTGGACGCCGACCCACACGTGCAGGACGACCCCGGCTGGATCGGTGCCGTCGCACCCACCCAGCACGCCGAAGCGACAGACCCGACCGGGTCGGTCGCTGGTGGCGGCGCCGGGGGTCAGTCCGACGGACGGCAGGACCTCGCCGGGTCGGGCCCGGCCGGGCACACCGCCACGGACGTCCGCAGGTCCCTGTTCTGGTCAGGGATCTTCGGTCTCACCATCTCGCTCGCCGGCCTCGGCCTGGTCGGCACCCGCCGTCGGATGTGGTGAGCAGGGGTCACGGCGTGCTGGTCGCCGTCCTGCCAGGTGTGGTCGTGCCGCTCCCGGTCGAGGGGCGGGCCTGCGAGACGATCAGCAGGACGTCCTCGCCGTCCGACACGGTCGCCCCGGCCTCCGGCTCGGTGCCCACCACGGTCCCCGGCGGCAGCTCCGACGGGCGGTACACCACCCGGTAGGACAGGCCGAGCCGTTCCAGCAGCCCTTCGGCGGTGGCCTGCGGCAGGCCGGCGACCGGCGGCACGGGCACCTCGGCGGGCTCGCTCGACGGCGGCGGGCTGCTCGGCGACGCACTGCTCGGCGACGCGGACGTCGGAGCGGCGCTTGTCGGCACGGCGCTGGTGGCACTGCCCGGCGGCGGCGACGGGGTGGACCCCGGGTCGTCCCGGTCGTTGTCCCGGGCGTTGAGCACCACCCAGAGCGCGGCCCCGAGCAGACCTACCAGCACCAGCGCCAGCACGCCCCAGAGGATCGGCAGCCACCACCGCCGCCCACTCTGCTCCTCGGCGTACCAGTCGCCGGCGGGCTCGGCCGGTCGCGGCGGTCGCACCTCCGCGCGCCCCGACCACGGCGCGGGGTTGGACCGCTCGACGGGCATCCGCGCCGTGCGGTCCGCCGGCTGTGACGGCCCGGACCTGTCGATGGGCATGGTCTGGTCGGAGGGCACCGTCGCATCGGGCCCGCCCGGCGGCGCGGCCCGGTTCATCGGCGCCGTCTCATCCGGCGACGCGGCCCGGTTCAAGGGCGCGGTCTCATCGGGCGACGCGGCACGGTTCAGGGGCGCGGTCTCATCGGGTGCGGCGCGCGGCGGCGCCGGCCGGTCGGCGGGAGGGAGAGGGCGGGTCCGGTCGTCGTCGGGCTCCCCGGCGGGCGGCTCCTGGCGGTCGTCGCTCATCGCACGTCCTTTCCGGAACCGGGGCGGGCGGCACGGCCCTCGACCGTCAACCTAGCGGCCCGTACCGCCATCGGCGCGGATCAGCGGCCCCGGCGAGCCGGAAACGAACGCCGGACCCCAGGGTCAGGAGGTGGGTTTCACGCTCGGCTGGTCGCCCGGGTTCGCACCGCACCAGATGCTCACCTGGTCGTTCCAGCGGGCCGAACCGTCCTCGGTCGGTTCCTGTCGGCTGACCTTTCCACTGCGCCCGCTGCGGTAGCTCGGGTAGAGCCCCTCCTCGACCAACTCGTCGGCGGCCCTGGCGCAGTCGTCACCGACCACATCCGGCACCTCCGCGGGCGGCGGCGGGCCGGCCACCTGGAGTTGCACGGTGGTGCCCCTGGTGACCTCGGTGCCCACGGAAGGCGAGGCGCTCTGCACCGTACGACCGGTGCCGCCGCCGAAGACCAGCCGCCAGCCCAGCCGCTGCTTGCGCAGCATGTCCCGGGCCTCTTCGAAATCGGTGCCAACGACGGGCGGGACGGTCAGCCCGGCCCCCTTCGTCGCGCTGGCGGAGGTCCGGGGAGCCGAGGGCGTGGTCCGACCCGTGCTCGGCCGCGCTGTGACAGTCCGGGCGGTAGGCGTGCCGGTCAGGCTCGCCACCGCGAGCGGCTCGTCCGGGGCGTCGTCCTCGTCGGCCAGCAGCCAGCCACCTGTCGCACCCACCGCGGCGAGGAGCACCGCCACCAGCCCACCGCCGAGCAGGACGGTGGCCCGGCTCGCGCCGCCCCCGTCCCGACCGTCGGCGGGATCCCGCCGACCCGTGTTCGCGTCCGTCATACCGCACACCGCCTCATCACCGGCGACCGTACCGGTCACCGCCAAGCCCGTTCGCGCCTGCCGGCGCGTCATCGCGACTCGCCGCGTCGCCGACGGGACGTTACGCTGCCCGGCATGGCCAGACGGGGCTGGGGAGTATCGATCGCGACGGCGATCGGGGTCGCTGCCGGCGCGGGCGCCGCACAACTGGGCTTCGGCTACGGGCTCGGCGTCATCACCTGGACGCCCACCGACGCCGGCGCCGTCGACACGGCCTGGGCGGACGGCCTCGCCTGGGCGACCTGGCTGGCCGGCAGCTCAACGGTCCTCGGTGCGGTATGCGCCCAGCGGCTGCACCAGCGGCCGGTCCCGGTCGACGAGTCCCAGGTGGCCAGCGATCACGGGCCGTCGGCGACCGACAGGCCCGGCACTCCGGCCGTGTCGGACGACCCACCCACAGCGGACCGGCGACGTACCGACGCCCCACCCGCTGAAGGCGGCAGCCTGCTGGGACGGGTGGCCATCGCCCTGGGCGCCGGGCTCGGCGGGCTGATCACCGTGCTCCTCGTCGCCGTACCCGCGCGGGTGGCGGAGGGCGCCGACACCGCGGCGCCGCAGCGCGTCGCCGCCGTCCACACGGCGCTGGGAATCGTCATCGGCGTCCTCGTCGCGCTCTGGGCACTGCGCTCCCGCGCCGCCGCCGTGAACGTGACGGCGACGGCCGCCTGGCTGTGGCTGCTCGCCGTGGTCTCGGTGATCGACGGGGTACGCGTCGGACGCGGTCTGGTCGGTGCCCAGCTCGGCACCTGGCAGCTCGACCCGGACCACAGCAGGTACTGGATCGGAGACCAGCTCTACTGGCCCGGTGCGCTGCTGGCGCTCCTCCCCGCACTCGTGATCGGGGCGCTGGCCGCCCGGAGGACCACCCGATCGCCGGGGCACCGGGTGGGCGCGACGGCGTCGGGGGCGGCCGGCCCGCTGCTCGTCGCGCTCGCGTACCTGAGCACCCTGCCGCGCTGGTCGGCGCTGGGCCCGGAACAGCTGTCCACCCAGCTTGTCGCCCCGTACGCAGTGATCGCCGGAATCGGTGGCTCGGTGCTCGTCGCCGTCCTCGCCGAACGCGCCGAGCGACACCGGGCAGCCAGTCCGGGTACGCCCGACACGAGCACACCGCCCGACCCGGCTGCTCAGCCCGAGCGGGCTGCCCAGGCCGACCCGGACGTTCAGCCCGAGAAAGCCGACGCAGCGGAGCCCGACGCAGCGGAGGCCGGCGCGTCGGCAGGTACCTCGACCGCCGCCTCGCCACGGCGGGGTCGAACCGACGGCGCAGCGGCAGGGTCCCGGCCCGGCGACGCGAGCGCCGCACCCCGGATACCGGCACCACGGACGGAGCCCGACCTCCCCACCCCGGCCGACACGGCGACGCCGGGGCCGACCCCGGCCGGCCGCCGTGCCCGCAAACCCTCCCGCCCCTCCACCGACTGACCGCCCGCCGCGTCAGTGGGTTACGGGAGCGGCCAGGTGTGGACCGGTTCGTTCGTGCGCTGGAGTTCCGCGTAGCGCTGGACCATGTGGTGCAGCGCCGCCGCCCGGTCCATGCCCTGGTGCCGCTCGGCCGCCCAGACCGTCTCCGTCTGCCAGACCGCGCCGTTGCGGCCGGTTCGGCAGCGCTGCTCGATGATGCCGAGCAGCCGGTCCCGCTGCGCCGCGGTGACGCCGAAGCCGTCCAGTCCCGCGGCGGCGGTGGGTAGCAGCTCGTCCAGCACGAGCTTGGTGACCGGCACGTCGCCGAGCTGGGGCCAGTGCAGTACGGCCTCCAGGCCGCGCCGGGCGGCAGCGTGGAAGTTCTCCTCGGCGGAGCTGAAGGTGAGCTGGCTCCAGATCGGCCGGTCCGACTCGGCGAGCCCACGGGCCAGGCCGAAGTAGAAGGCCGCGTTCGCCAGCATGTCCACCACCGTCGGGCCGGCCGGCAGTACGCGGTTCTCCACCCGCAGGTGCGGGCGGCCGTTCATGATGTCGTACACCGGGCGGTTCCACCGGTAGACGGTGCCGTTGTGCAGCCGCAGTTCACCGAGCTGGGGCACACCGCCGGCGTGCAGCACCTCCACCGGGTCCTCGTCCTCGCAGATCGGCAGGAGCGGCGGGAAGTAGCGGACGTTCTCCTCGAACAGGTCGAAGATCGAGGTGATCCATCGTTCACCGAACCACACCCGGGGTCGTACCCCCTGGGCCTTCAGCTCGTCCGGGCGGGTGTCGGTGGCCTGCTCGAAGAGGGCGATCCGGGTCTCGGCCCAGAGTTGACGGCCGTACAGGAAGGGAGAGTTGGCCCCGACGGCCACCTGAACCCCGGCGATGGCCTGGGAGGCGTTCCAGTAGTCGGCGAAGCTGTCCGGCGCGACCTGGAGGTGGAACTGGAGGCTGGTGCAGGCGGCCTCGGGCGCGATCGAGTCGGTGTGCGTACGCAGCTGTTCGACGCCGCGGATGTCCAGCTCGATGTCCTCGCCGCGGGCACCGACGATCTGGTCGTTGAGCACCCGGTAGCGCTCGTTGGTGGACAGGTTGTCCTCGACCAGGTGCCCCTCGGTGAGGGTGGGGAGGATGCCGACCAGGACGATCTTCGCGTCGGACCTGGCCGCGCGCTCGTCGGCTCGGGCGAGACTGCTGCGCAGGTCGTCCTCGTAGTCGGCGAAGCCGGTGCCCTCGATCAGACGGGGTTCGGCGTTGAGTTCCAGGTTGAACTGCCCCAGCTCGGTCTGGAAGAGCGGGTCGGCGATGTCGGCGAGGATCTCCTCGTTGCGCATCGCGGGCTCGGCGGCCGAGTCGACGAGGTTGAGTTCGATCTCCAGGCCGGTCATCGGCCGGTCGGCGTCGAAGCCGAAGTCGTCGAGCATCAGGGCGAAGACGTCCAGGCATCGCCGGACCTTGTGCCGGTAGCGGACGCGGTCCTCCCGGGTGAAGGCGCCCTGCGAGACGTCCCTGCCCATGTGTCCTCCCGACGGACGGCGCGGTCGGGATTCTGCCGTCCCGGAAAGCGCATTGTGAACCATCCACGTTAAGAGCGCTCGCCTGGCCAGGGCCAGAGGCCGTTGTCGGTGACCCGACGCCGTCCGCAGCGAGCGCGTTCGTGCTGCCACCTGTACCCCGTTCCGGGGGTGACCCATCCGGTGGCGGCGCTAACAACTCGTGACAATTCACATCGACGTCGGGAGACGGAGGCGGGCCCGCGTCGACGTACGACGCGGGCCCGGAGCGTGCCGGTGATCCGAGGATCAGGCCTGGCGGACGGCCTCGCCCTCGATCTCGATCTTGATCTTCTTGCCGACCAGCACGCCACCGGTCTCCAGGGTGACGTTCCAGGTCAGGCCGAACTCCTCGCGGTCGATCTCCGTGGTCGCGGAGAAGCCGAAGATGTCCTGGCCGAACGGGCTGCGGCCGACGCCCTCGAACTCGACCTGGAGCTCCACCGGACGGGTGACGTCCTTGATGGTCAGGTCGCCGGTGAGAACGAACTCGTTGCCGCTGCGGGACTTGACCCCGGTGCTGCGGAACTCGAGCGTCGGGTACTTCTCGACGTCGAGGAACTCGGCGCTGCGCAGGTGCGCGTCCCGGTCGCCCTGGGTGGTGTCGATGCTGGCGCCCTGGATGGTCGCGACGACCGACGACTGCAGCGGGTCCTCGGCGATGGTGATGGTGGCGGTCGCCTCGTTGAACTCACCGCGGACCTTGCTCACCATCATGTGGCGGGCGACGAAGCCGACCCGCTTGTGGGCGGCGTCGAGCACGTAGGTGCCGGCCGCCGGGATGGTGAGGCCGTCCCAGTCGCGGGTAACCGCATCGGTGCTGCTGGTCATGCTGCTGTCCTCCAGGAGATTGTTTAGTAGCCCAACGACTGCCTTAGCAACTATAACGGCAACAACATTCCCCGTGTCAAGTACTGGTAGGATGAACGAGTGACCAACGTCTTCGACGATCCCCGGATCACCGCCGTCGGCCTTCTCTTCGAGGTGCACGCCGGGCTGTCGACCCGGTTCACCACTCAACTGGAGGAGCACGGCTTCTCCGCTGTCGAGTTCGAGGTCATCACCCGACTGGCCCGCTCACCGGGTAACCAGCTCAGGATGACCGATCTCGCCGCGCAGACGTCGCTGTCCACAAGCGGGGTGACCAGGGTGGTCGACCGCATGGAACGCGACGGTCTGCTCACCCGCAGGGCATGCCCCAACGACCGCCGCAGCTCGTACGCGGTGGTCACCCCGAAGGGCATGCAGCAACTGGACGAGACGCTGCCGGGGCACCTGCAGATGATCGAGCAGTGGTTCACCGGTCAGCTCGACCCGCAGGCCCTGGACGCGCTCCTCGACGGTCTGCGTCGGATCCGTGACGCCGTGCATCCCTGCGCCACCGCCGGCAGCACCGACGTCGCCCCGGAGCAGGAGACCGCCGCCGGAGGCACGCCCCGACAGTGATCGGCGACGGCACAGGCCAGCAGGGAGATTGGTCCGGAAACGCCGACACCCACCGGCAGAAAGACCGGCAGAACTGACCTTGCTGACCGGGCAAACGGGCATGAAATGCGCCTTCCGCCCGGGAAGCGGTGGCAGGCTTCGACCACCGGGGATCCACCGGGGGGTGACGGCGCGGGCGAACAGCGAGGGGTAGCACAAAGGGGGCTTTTCGCCCGCGCCACTCCACCCCCGCCGCCCGTGGCGGCGCTGGCCGCGCTACCGGGGCGCCGACCCACCACGAGTGGCGGTCAACGCGTAGAGCAGCCCCGACTCCTGCGGCAACAGGCGGATTCCGGTCTCCCGGCAGGCCCGGTCGAGCCGGTCCAGGACCGCCGGGTCCCCGGTGCTCGCCGCCAACCCCACAAGCGCCTCCACCACGTCCCGCCGATCGTGACCGGCATCGGCGGCGGCGGCGAACCACTCGGCGGCCAGTTCGCGCTCACCCCGGTGCAGCGCCAGGTTCCCCTCGATCAACGCGCAGATCCCCGCCTCCGGGCCACCCCAGGAGAGAACTGTGTCGTCCGAACGCCGCCGGGGCGAGCCGGGCACCCGCGGCACCGGTACGCCCACCGCCTCGGCGGCCCCCGCCCGCAACTCGGCGAGCACGTCCGTCGCCTCCCCGGCACGACCGTCCTGGGCGAGCGCCAGACCGACCGTGCCCAGCACCCGGCGCCGATGCCCCGGATCGCCCAGCTCGGACAACGCGGTCGCCGCGCGCCGCCCCTGGTCCACGGCATCGGCGTACCGGCCCTCCAGGCGGGCGACCTCGGCCCGGTTCGCCCAGGCCAGCACCCGCAACCGCTGCTCGCCACCCTCGGCGGCGAGCCGGTCCACGGCGGCCAGCCGGCGGCGCGCCGCCGCCAGGTCACCCACCCGGATCTCGTGCCACGCGAGACTGTTCTGGGCCACCGCCAGATCCCGCGTCCGCCCGTGGCGGGCCGCCAGCCGCAGCGCCGCCTCGGCCTGCTCACGGGCCTCCTCATGCCCTCCGACGGTGATCAGCAGCGCGCCGAGCACCGTACGCGCCTCCAACTCCCCGGTCACGTCACCCGCCTGCCGGAACATCTCCAGCGCGGTCCGCGCGGTCGGCAGCTCGTCGGCGCCGGCGCCGTGCTCGGCGGCGAGCCGAGCCACCCCCAGTGTCGCCCAGGCGCGCAGGACAGGATCGGCGTCGGCGGTCCTCGGGTCCGCCAGCAGCCGCCGCAACCACTGTCGACCGGCGACGTCCCGCCCACGGAACCGCCACCACCTGGTGAGGCTGGCCGCCAGGCCGAGCGCGGTCAGCGGATCGTCGGCCGCCGCATGGGACAGCGCCGAGCTGATGTCACTGCTCACCTCGTCCAGCCGGTGTATCGCGTCGGGCAGCCGAGGGCCGGCCAGGTCGGTGGCCGTACGCGCCACCAGGCGGGCTACCACCTCGGCGTGTCGGCGTCGCAGACAGCTCAACTCGCCGGCCCCGGCTGCCTGCTCGACGGCGAAGTCACGGACCGCGTCCAGCAGACGGAACCGGAACGAACCGGTGCCCCGCACGCTGAGCAGGCCCAACTCGACGAGCCGGTGCAGCACCGGGAGGGGATCGATCGCCACGGTGCCGTCGCGGTCAGCCTCGTCGGCGAGCATCTCCTCGGCCTGCTCGACCGACCACCGGTTGCCGAACATGGCGAGCCGCCGCAGCGCCGCCCGTTCGTCAGGCGCGAGCAGCCGGTAGCTGGTCGCCACCGCGTCCCGCAGGGTGCCCACCGCAGCCGTGCGGGTGCCGTCGACGCCGCTCGGCCGACCGCTCGCCGCCTCGGGTCCGTCCCAGCCCGGATGGGCCGGCGGGTCCGCGGGGGTGGCCAGGTCGAGCACCCGGTCGCCGTACCTGTCGAGCAATTCGGTGAGGTTGAGGAGCCGACCCCGGGCAGCCATCAACTCGATGGCCAGCGGCAGTCCGCCCAGCCGGCGGACCAGCGCGGCCAGCGCCGGCAACTCGTCGGAAGTGGGCGGCTCCCGTCGGACCTGGGCGAGCCGTGCGGTGAACAGCGCCACCGCCGGCCACGACCCGAGCGCGGAGGGCCCGGCCTCGTCGGCGTCCGGCGGAGGTACGTCGAGCGGCGAGACGGGCCAGACCCGCTCGCCGGGCAGCCCGACGGGGTGCCGGCCGGTGACCAGCACCCGCAGGGAGGGCAGCACGCCGACCAGCCGGTGCAGCGTCTCGGCCACCGGGCCGGGCGCGCGCTCGACCGCGTCCATCACCAGCAGCGCCGGGCGCCCGGAGAGGTGCGCGGCGAGTTCCGGCAGCCGGGCCGCACCGAGAACCCCCATCGAGGCGGCGAGCACGTCCGGGCCGTCCGAGCCCTCACCGATCAGCACCCCGGCCACGCCACCCGGGTACGCCCCGGCGGCCGCGTGCGCCACGGACAGCGCCAACGCCGTCTTGCCGACACCTGTCAGCCCGACCAGGCTCACCAGGCGGGGACCCGGCTCGGTGGTCAACATGCGTGCCAACTCGGTGACGTCCCGGTCCCGGCCGATCAGCGCCACCGGCGGCGGGAGGGCGACAGGCGGATCCGGCCCGGCGGGGCGGGCGAGCGACGGGATTTCCGACGGCGACGTCGGGGGCTCGTCCGGCGGGGCGGGCTCGCCCCTGACGGGGCCCCGGGCGGCGGCCATGAACGCCGCCCGGGTCGCGCCTGTCAACTGCAACGCCTCGGCGAGCAGGCCGACCGTGGTGCGCTGCGGCCGGACGGACCGGCCACGCTCCAGGTCACGCACCGTCCGTACGCCCACGCCGGCCCGGGCCGCGAGTTCGGCCTGGGTCAGGCCGGCGGCCCGACGGTGGGCCCGGAGCAGTTCCGACAACCCGGTACGACCGGACGGGCCCCGTGACCCGTCATGATCCGGAGTCATGGGCAGGAAGAGTACGGATCGACTCCGACCATCGGCAGTCGAACGTCGGGCTGCCGACGGCCACTCGCCGAAACCCGACAGCCGAACGGACAGTCCCGCCCGGGTCGGCCGGTTGAGCCGTCCCGGCTGACGCCCGTCGGGGGCAGGCGTCCGGACCGGTCGGTCCGCTCAGAGGCCCAGGTCGCGCGCGATGATCATGCGCTGCACCTCGCTGGTGCCCTCACCGATCTCCAGGATCTTGGAGTCCCGCCAGAAGCGGGCGACCGGGTACTCGTTCATGAAGCCGTAGCCGCCGTGGATCTGGGTGGCCTCCCGGGCGTTGTCCACAGCGATGGTGCTGGCGTGGAGTTTGGCGATGGCGGCCTGCCGCTTGAACGGCTCGCCGGCCAGCATCCGGGCGGCGGCGTCGTAGTAGGCCAGCCGTGCGGTGTGCGCCTTCAGCTCCATGTCGGCGATCTTGAACTGGATCGCCTGGTTGGCGCCGATCGGCCGGCCGAAGGCCTGCCGCTCCTTCGCGTACTTGATCGACTCGTCGACGCAGCCCTGGGCGAGACCGACGGCAAGCGCGGCGATCGCGATCCGGCCCTCGTCGAGGATCCGCAGGAACTGGGCGAACCCACGACCCCGCTTGCCGAGCAGGTTGGCCGCCGGAACCCGGCAGTCGTCGAAGGTCAGCTCGTGGGTGTCCGAGGCCGTCCAACCCACCTTGGAGTAGCCGGGCGCCACCGTGAAGCCGGGCGTTCCGGTGGGCACGATGATCGTCGACAGCTCCTTCGAGCCGTCCGGGTTCGTACCGGTTACCGCGGTGACGGTGACCATGGCCGTGATGTCGGTCCCCGAGTTGGTGATGAACGCCTTCGATCCGTTGATCACCCACTCGTCACCGTCCAGCACCGCCCGCGTCTGGGTGCCTGCCGCGTCCGAACCGGTGCCCGGCTCGGTGAGCCCGAAACCGGCAAGCGCCTCCCCGCTGAGCAGCTTCGGCAGCCAGGTGGCCTTCTGCTCCTCGGTGCCGAACCGGTAGATCGGCATCGCGCCGAGCGAGACCGCCGCCTCGAGGGTGATCGCCACGCTGGAGTCGACCCGGGCCAGCTCCTCCAGGGCCAGGCAGAGCGCGAAGTAGTCGCCACCCATGCCGCCGTGCTCCTCGTCGAAGGGCAGGCCGAACAGGCCCATCTTGCCCATCTGCCGGATCACCTCGTACGGGAAGGTGTGCTGCTCGTAGTGCTCGGCGATGACCGGCGCGACCACCTCACGCGCGAAGTCCCGCACGCTCTCCCGCAGCGCCGTTTGGTCGTCGGTGAGCCGGAAGTCCATCTCATCCTCCTGTTAGGGACGGTGCCGCCTGGCGCTTGTGGCGCCGGGACGGTGGCGGTGCGGGACTGGTGGTCGGGTCAGACCGGGGTGACGCCGTGCCGGCGCCGGGAGAAGTGCCGATCCTTGGTACGCGCGGCGGCGAACCGGCGAACCAGCTCGCCGCGCAGGTCCTGCGGCTCGACGATGGCGTCCACCACCAGTTCGCTTGCGAGCCGGACCACGTCGATGTCCTGCTCGTACTCGGCCCGCTTGGCGGCCACGAACGCGGCCCGCTCGGACTCGTCCTCGATCGCCGCGATCTTGTTGGCGTAGACCGCGTTCACGGCGGCCTCGGCGCCCATCACCGCGATCTTGGCGGTGGGCAGCGCGATCGTGGCGTCCGGCTCGAACCCGGGGCCGGCCATCGCGTAGAGGCCCGCCCCGTACGCCTTGCGGACCACCACGCAGATCTTCGGGACCGTCGCCTCGGAGATCGCGGTGATCATCTTGGCGCCGTGCCGGATGATGCCCTGCTTCTCCACCGCGCTGCCGACCATGAAGCCGGGTACGTCGCTGAGGAAGAGCAGCGGCACGTTGAACGCGTCGCAGAGCTGCACGAACCGGGTCGCCTTGTCGGCGGAGTCGACGAAGAGCACGCCGCCCTTGAACATCGAGTTGTTGCCGAGCACACCGACGACCTGGCCGTCGAGGCGGCCGAAGCCGATCGTCAGCTCCTTGGCCCACAGCGCCTGGATCTCGAAGAACGAACCCTCGTCGAGCAGGCCCTTGACGTACCGCCGCATGTCGAACGCCTGCCGCTCGCTGGCCGGCACGAGCGCGGCCAGGTCGGCCTTCGCGGGCGCGGCGACGGCCGGTGCGGCGGGCGGCGCCTGCGTCCAGTTCGCCGGCAGGTACGACAGGTAGGTCTTCACCACGTCGAGCGCGTCGGCCTCGGTCTTGCAGAGGAAGTGCCCGACGCCGGACTCGGCGGTGTGCACCTTCGCGCCGCCCATCGCCTCCAGGGTGGTCTTCTCCCCGGTGACCATCTCGACCATCCGGTCGGAGCCGAGGTACATGCTGGCGTTGCCGTCGACCATGGCCACCACGTCGCAGAACGCCGGAATGTACGCCCCACCGGCGGCACTCGGGCCGAACAACGCGCACACCTGCGGGATGGAGCCGGAGGCGCGGACCTGGTTCCAGAAGATCTTGCCGGCGCCGCGTCGGCCCGGGAAGAGGTCGACCTGGTCGGTGATCCGTGCGCCGGCCGAGTCGACCAGGTAGACCATCGGTACGCCGGCGCCGTACGCCCGCTCGATGATCCGGATGATCTTCTCGACGGTGCGGGCACCCCAACTGCCGGCCTTCACCGTGGAGTCGTTGGCCATCAGGCAGACCTGGCGGCCGTCGATGGTGGCGGTGCCGGTGACCACGCCGTCGGCGGGGAGCCCGTCGGCGAGCGCGTTGGCGTAGAGGCCGTCCTCGACGAACGAACCCTCGTCGACCAGGAGCGCGACCCGTTCGCGGGCGAACAGCTTGCCCTTGGCCGCGTTGGCCGCGTGGTACTTGTCCGCGCCGCCGGACCGGGCCCGCTTGCGCAGCTGCTCCAGCGCCTCACCGTCGAGCGTCACGCCGACCCCCTCACCGCACCAACCTAAACGATCGTTAGGTTAGCGCATCCACGCGGCACTCGGCGACCCGATCACTTCCCACTCAAACATTGAAATGTATTGATGCTCACCGTTAGGCTCCTGACACCCCCCTCCCAGATTGGAGTCAGCGATGACCTCACGACTCAATCGGCTCGCGGTCGCGTTCCTCGCGACGGCACTCGCCACCCTCGGCGTCACGGTCGCCAACCCGTCGCCCGCGTCCGCCGCCATGACCATCTGCTACAACACCAGCCAGGCGGGAAGCTACGCCAGCGTCGCCAACCAGGCCGCCTCGATCTGGAACAACGCCACAGTCAACCTGACGCTCTCGGCGAACTGCGGCTCCAACCTCCGGATCTACCGGATCACCGGCGGCGGCTCGTACGCCGTGCGGACCAGCCTCGGCAACGGCCGGGTCTACATCGACACCCAGCAGGCCGCCCAGTACAGCGTGCTGCGGATCATGACCCACGAGATCGGGCACATCCTCGGCCTGCCGGACAACTACAACGGCAACTGCTCGCTGCTGATGTCCGGCGGCAGCGCCGGCACCAGCTGCACCAACGCCTACCCGAGCACCGCCGAGGCGAACCGGGTGAGCAACCTCTTCGCCGGTACCTTCGCCGCCACCGACCGCAGCGCCGACCGCAGCGCTGACATCTTCCGGGACAGCTGGCCGGCCGCGCTCGCCCCGGTGAGCTGACCGACCTGGTACGCGGGAGGGGCCGGCAGCACGCCGGCCCCTCCACCCATGTCGCGCAAAATCAGCTCGGCATCGGCGTCAGCCGGGTACGCGGCCCGGCCCGCAGCACGCCCGACGGGAGCTTCTTGCCGAGCAGTTCCTCGGCCAGCTCCGCCGCCTCGATGAGGGCCGCCAGGTCGATCCCGGTGTCGATGCCCATGTCGTGCAGCATGTGCACGGCCTCCTCGGTGGCCAGGTTGCCGCTCGCGCCTGGCGCGTACGGACAGCCACCCAGGCCACCGACGCTGGCGTCGAACTCGGTCACCCCCAGCTCCAGCGCGGTCAGCAGGTTGGCGAGCGCCGCACCCCGGGTGTTGTGGAAGTGCAGGAGCACCGGCACGTGCGCGTTGCGGTCGCGTACCGCGGTCACCAGCTCGCGGACCCGGCGCGGCGTCGCCATGCCCGTGGTGTCGCCGAACGCCACCCGGTCCGCGCCGTCACGGACCACCCGGTCGACGATGCCCGCCACCCGCGCGGGGTCGACGTCCCCTTCGTAGGGGCATCCGAAGCTGGTGGCGACGATCACCTCGACCCGCGCGGACGCGCCGTGCAGCAGGTCGATCAGCTTGGCGATGTCGTCGAGCGATTCGTCGGTCGAGCGGTTGACGTTGCGCCGGTTGTGCGTGTCGCTGGCCGAGACCACCACCTCGATCTCGGTGAACCCGGCGGCCAGGGCCCGCTGGGCGCCCCTGGTGTTCGGCACCAACGCCGAGTACCGCACCCCGTCGGCCTTCCGGGCCCGTTGCCACACCTCGTCGGCGTCGGCCATCTGCGGAATCGCCTTCGGATGCACGAACGACACGGCCTCGATCCGGCGTACGCCGGTGCCGGAGAGCGCGTCGAGCAGCCGCACCTTGGCGTCGGTCGGAATCGGGTCCTCGTTCTGCAACCCGTCGCGCGGCCCGACCTCACGAATCGAGACGGAATCTGGCAAGTGGCTCATCGGTCACCTCGCTGTGACGTCGGATCGGGACCTGTGGCGTCGGGTCGGGTTGTTCGGCCGCTTTGCTCTGCTTACCTGTACGCAACGGCCGCCATCCGGTATCCGCACCACCGCTGTCGCCTCCAGGTAAGCAGAGCAAAGGGCGCGGGTACCAGTCCCCGGGCCGTCGGGGACTGTCGGGCGGCCGCCCGGCGGCCGGCCGACGACCTGGCCGGTCAGCGCATACGGGAGACGATGCCCGTGTCGTAGGCGCCGGAGCGGAACTCCTCGTTCTCCAGCAGCTCGGTGAAGAAGGGGACGTTGTTCTTCGGGCCCTCGATCCGGAACGCGGCGACCGCGGCCTTCGCCCGTTCCAGCACCTCGTCGCGCGTCGCGCCACTGATGATCAGCTTGGCCAGCAGGCTGTCGTAGAACGGGGTGACAGTGTTGCCCTCGGTGTAGCCGGAGTCCACCCGGACACCCTCGCCCGTGGGCTCCACCCAGGTCTTCACCACGCCGGGGCCGGGCAGGAAACGCTTCGGGTCCTCGGCGTTGATCCGCATCTCGACCGCGTGCCCACGCGGGGTCAACGCGTCCGGGTCGAAGGTCGGCGCCAACCCGGACGCCACCCGCAACTGCTCCTCGACCAGGTCGATGCCGTAGACGTACTCGGTCACCGGGTGCTCCACCTGCAACCGCGTGTTCATCTCCAGGAAGAAGAACTCGTTCGTGCTCGGATCGAGCAGGCACTCCACGGTCCCCGCGTTGCGGTAGGCGACCGCCTCACCGGCGCGCACCGCCGCCGCCAGGAAACGCTCCCGCAGCTCCGGCGAGACCGCCGGGGACGGGGACTCCTCGACCAGCTTCTGGTTGCGCCGCTGCACCGAGCACTCCCGCTCGCCGAGCGCCACCACCCGGCCGTCGGCCAGGCCGAGGATCTGCACCTCGACGTGGCGTACCCGGGGGAAGTACCGCTCGATAAGCACGGACCCGTCGCCGAACATCCGCTCCGCGAACGCCCGCACCTTGTCGTACTCGGTGCGCAGCGCGGCCTCGTCGACTGCGACGCCCATGCCCATACCGCCACCGCCGGCGGCGGCCTTGACCATCACCGGGTAGCCGATCTCGGCGGCGGCCGCCACCGCCGCGTCCAGGTCGGCGGCCGGGTCGGTGGTGCCTGGCGCGACCGGAACGCCTGCCGCCGCCATCAGGTTCCGGGCGTTGATCTTGTCGCCCATCGCGGTGATCGCGTCCGCGCCGGGCCCGACCCAGATCAGGCCGCTCGCCTCGACGGTACGGGCGAACTCGGCGTTCTCCGACAGGAAGCCGTACCCGGGGTGGATGGCCTGCGCGCCCGTCGACTTCGCGGCGGCGAGGATCGCCTCGGTGTTGCGGTAGCTCAGCGCCGGGTTGGGAGGGCCGATGAGGACCGCCTCGTCCGCCTCGGCGACGAACGGCAGGTCGGCGTCCGCCTCCGAGTACACAGCGATCGCGCGGATGCCGAGTCGCCTGGCGGTACGGATGATCCGGCGGGCGATCTCGCCCCGATTGGCGACCAGCAGTGACTCGATCATGATTTCCTCCCGGCGTCCGGATGTTGGGACGGAGTCAGGAAACCATGACCGGTACGCCGGTGACGAGTCGACTCAGGCGAGCAGGGCGGCCAGCGTGGCGCCGCGCAGCAACTCGGCCCGGCGTCGCCGGTCCACCTCACCACCGAGGAACGGCGTCGAGTTCATCAGGCCGAACGCGGCGTGGGCGAGCACCCGCGCCTCACCGTCGGGCATACCCGGGTGCAGCGCGGTGAGCACCGTCACCCACTCCTCGACGTACATCCGTTGCAGGCGGCGGATCCGCCGCCGTGGCTCCTCCGGCAGGCGGTCCAACTCGTGCAGGTGCAGGGCGATGACCGCCGGGTTGGCAAGCGCGAACTCGACGTGGAAGTCGATAAGCGACTCCAGCACCAGACGCGGGTCGTCCGGATGCCCGGCGGAGCGTTCCCGCCCGCCGGCCAGCAGCCCCTCGCTGACCGGGATCAGCGCGGCGGCAAGCATCGCCTCCTTGCCGGCGAAGTGGTGGTAGAGCGCCGGACCGGTGACTCCGGCGGC
Source organism: Micromonospora sp. NPDC047521 (assembly GCF_055587305.1). Lineage (NCBI taxonomy): Bacteria > Bacillati > Actinomycetota > Actinomycetes > Micromonosporales > Micromonosporaceae > Micromonospora > Micromonospora sp. NPDC047521. The sequence goes on from NZ_JBVJGN010000002.1 coordinate 550,744, forward strand.
CGCGCCGATGTCGTCCATCGACACGCCGTGGTAGCCCCGGGCGGCGAACAGACCGACCGCGATCTCCAGGATCTCGTCCTTGCGGGACCGGCGCCGGCCCGCGCCCGCCGCCCCCCGTGCCTGCTGCTCCACCGTCACCGGGCAAGCGTAGACCGCGCACCGACCACGGTGGGTCGCCGGTCAGCGAGGGGTCGCGCACACCCCTGCCCGCTCAGTCGTCCGCGTCCAGGTCGTGCTCCGTCCGCAGGGCGGCCGCCTCGTCGGGCCGGTCCAGCAGGTCCAGGGCGCGGGCCAGCAGCCAGGCCGTCTGGCGGACCGGCCGCGAGTCGGCCGGGAGCCCACCGAGGACACGCCGCAGGAGCTGTTCCGCCTCGGCCGGCCGGTCCAGTCGCAGCAGCAGCTCACCGGCGAGAATCTCCACCTGCGCCGCCTCGCCGAACGCCTCGATCGACCGCAACCGGTCAGGCACCCCGTCGAGCCGGGCCAGCGCCTCGTCCGGTCGGCCCTCGGCCGTCAGCACCCGCGCGCCCGCCTCGGCGGCCATCGCCAGCTCGTACGTCACAGGTGGATCCGGCTGCCCGGCCAGCGTCGCCGCCAATCCGTCCACCTGCTCGACGGCACGGATCGCCGCCGGCCGGTCGTCGGCCCAGAACCAGGCGTACGCCTCCCGCCGGCGCGCCCGCAACTCGTCGAGCGGCAGGCCGCCGAGCCGGTACGCCGTGGCCGCCGCCGCGAACCGTTCGGCGCCGGCGGCGTCCCGGTCCGCGTCGTACAGGATGCCGCCGGCCTCCTCCAGCACCTGCGCCCGGTACGGGAGGTTGTCCGGGCCGTCCAGGTTGCCGGCCAACTGCTCCAGCAGGGCCAGCGCCGGGTCGATCTCGCCGAGCCCCGCGTACACGCCGGCCAGCAGGTGCCGGCACCGGTCCGCCTCGGCCTGGGCGCCCATCCGGTCGAGACCGAGCACGGCCTCCTCGGCGACCTCGGCGGCCTCGGCGAGCCGACCCACCATCCGGTACGCGTTCGCCAACTCCCAGCGCAGGAAGGAATCCCCCTCGGCGCCCCGCTCCACGCAGAGCGTCACCGCCTCGACGAACTCGTCCACCGCCTCGGGGGCCCGGCCGGCGGAGACCAGCGCGCGGGCGCGGGCGACGCGTACCGGCAACTCCGCGTCCGCAGGTGCCACCCGCAGTGCCTCGTCGCAGGCGGCCACCGCGTCGGCGGGATCGTCCACCGTGCGGGCGTACGTCAGGCAGGCCGCCGTGACCAGTTCGCCGACGCCAAGCTCACGGCCGATCCGGCGGGCCTCGGCGGCGGCAGCGCGCGCCTCCTCGACCCGCTCGGACTGCTCCAGCAGGTGCGCGCGGTGCAGCGCGATCCGGGCCGCCAGATGTGGATCGCCGCCGGCGTCGGCGGGCACCAGGTCGAGCGCCGCGAGCGCCTCCGCCCAGCGTTCCCGGTGCAGCAGCGCCAACGCCACCCGGTCGTGGGCGGCGGCCCGCTGCCGGGCGTCACCGTCCCGATCCAGTGCCTCGGCGGCCTCCCGGACCAACGTCAACCCCTCGTCGGCGTCGTCGTCGGACCGGGTCAGCAGCACCCCGAGCCGCCCGGCGACCACCTGGGCGGTCACCGCATCACCCGCCGTGCGGTACAGCTCCAGTGCCGCCCTGTTCACTTCGATCGCACCCGGGATGTCGTCCTCGTCGCCGCGCTCGGCCGCCCGCAACGCCAGCCGGTGCGCTGCCGTACGCGGGGGCACGTCCTCCGAGCCGAACCGCTCGTCGTAGGCGGCCAGCGCCGCCCGGAACGTGGCCGGGTCGTGTCGACCCCAACTCTGCTCGGCGAGAGCCAGCAGCTCGTCCGGGCCGGCGTCGGCGGGCACGACAACCACTTGCGCCTCGGCCTGCCGCTCCGCGCCGGCCCGCACCGGGGCCGGCTCCTGCCCGGTCGGGCGCGGTGCGCGTCGGCGGACGCTCGCGGACAGCGGCAGGTGCTCGCCGTCCGGCCGCACGGCGAGCCGGCGGGCGATCCACTCCGACTGGTGGGTGGTGCCGTTGCGGGAGTCGAAGCGTGCGGCCAACCCGGTCGCGGTCCGCGTCAACTCGTCGGCCAGCGCCAGTGCCGCCACCTCGCCGGCGGGCCGGCCCTCGGCGGCCCGCCGGTACACGGTCACCGCGCCGCTCTGGCCGGCCTGGCGCAACGCGGCGGCTGCCGTCGCCGCGAAGTGCATGGCGGCGGCCGGTGACGGTGCCCGGTCCAGCCAGTCCAGGTGCCGTTCGACGAGTTCCACCGCACGCGCCTCATTGCCCGTCATCGTGCAGAACTCGATGTGGTCGCCGATGTCCCACAGGTTGGCGAGGTTGCCGCGCAGCCGGCGGTACGCTTCCCGGTGCGCGTCCCGCGCCGACTCACCGCGCCCGGTGCGCAGGTACGGCAGGAGCAGGGCCGTGAGGATCGACTGCGGCTGCTCGTTGCAGCTGAGCCGGCCGGCGAGCACCGGCTCGGCCAGTGCCACCGCCTCCGCGTCCCGTCCGCTGTCGGCGAGGTAGCCCACCTGGCTGGTCGGATCACAGCCGGCGCAGTCGGAGAGGTCGTCGCGCGGGGTGGTCTGCCAGAGCCGGTACCAGTGCGCTGCCGCGTCCGCGTCCCCCACGTGGTCGGCGACCCGGAACCGGTGCTTGTGGACGGTCTGCAGGCTGTGCCCGCCGGCCCGGTAGCGGCGTTCCATGTCGTCGAGCACGGCGTACGTGCGGTCCAGCGGCACCTCGGGGAAGTTCAGCAAACCGGAGATCATGTACTTGAAGTGCCAGAGCAGGTTGTGCAGGTGACGCTGGTGGTAGGGCTGCGGGTCGTGGTCGAACTCGGCCAGGCACCAGGAGAAGGTCACGAAGGACTTGGCCGGCTCCCCGCCGTAGATGTATCCCACGGTGGACTGCATCCGGGCGACGAAGGCCAGGTGCCTGTCGTCGGCGGCGTCCACCCGGCGCAGCAGCTGTTCCAGGGCGGCGATCTGCCCCGCCCCGTACGGCATGTCGGTGATGCCGCGCAGCGCCCGCCACAGATCCTCGTCGCTCATGCTCACTCCCGTCCCGGCACGGCCCGGCCGAGCAGGCCGAGGAAGGAATCGTTGAGCAGCGCCGCGTCGGCCGCGCGGATCGGATGGTGACCGAGCAGCAGCGCCTGCCCGTACAGCGCCTCGATGGCGAGCCCCACCAACTCCGGGTCGGCCAGCATGGTGACCCGGCGGACCAGCGGGTTGCGGTGGTTGAGCACCAACTGTGGACGGTCCGGTGGGGCGGTGGCGGCGAGCGCGTCGAGGACCCCGCCCCACAGCTCGTCGGCCCGGTCCCGGCTGGCCGCGAGCTGGTCGTTGAACGCCGCCGACCGGCTCACCAGGTAGAGGGCGGGCAGCGACACCGGGTCGTACGCGCGGATCACCACCTCGCAGCCGGACCGTTCGACGGCCCGTTGCGCCGCGCTGAGGAACGGCCTCAGCGCCAGCTCCACCTGCGGGTCGAGGCCCTCGAAGCGGGTCGTGAGGTCGCTCGGCTCCAGCCGCTCGATCAGCACCGAGCGGTCCACCGCCGGCAGCCGCTCGATCAGCTCGGTGTCGTACGTGTAGCCGGCGTTGACCACCGCCAGGTCCTGCGCGGCGGCCACGGCGGCGAGCTGGCGGAACTCGTCCAGGCTCGCCGCGTAGCGCACGACGCCGTGGCGTTCCCGGAACTCGGCGAGGGTGAGCGTGCCGACGTTGGTGTCCATCGGCCACCACCTGTCGACCAGTCGCAGCATCTCGTCGTCGTGCAGCGCCAACGCCTTCACGCCGAGGTGGTGCACCTGGAGGAACTCGGCCAGCCGGTGCGGGTCGTGCCGGGCCAGCCGGACCAGCCAGCCGCGTACCTGGTCGCCGAGCGCCTCCCGGGTCGCGGCCAGCAGGGTGTCCTCGTAGAGGGCCTCGCGGCTCGCGGTGGGGCGCAGCTCGGTGGCGTCCACCACGCAGTGGGCGAAGAACGCCCAGTCCGGCAGCAGCCCGTCGGCGTGCTCGGTGAGCAGCATCCGCTTGAGGTAGACCCGGTGTCCCGCGCGGGCGGCCGGGTTCACCGGGGTGGGCAGGATGACGGCGACACCTGTCAGCCCGGCCTCCGCGACTGTCAACGGCAGCACGTCGAACGGGTCGACGCCGAGCGTCTCCCTCGCGTACGCGACGAGGGCCGCCCGGTCGACAGGCGCCCCCGGCGTGGTGGGCCACGGCGGCTCGCCCGTGGTGGTGACGACGTCACCGACCCGCACGGTGACCGGCAGCAGCGAACCGAAGAGGCGAGCCAGGTCGGTGACCGTCGGCGTGGTGAACCACTGGTCGGCGTCGCGGCGGGGCACCAGCGTGACTGTGGTGCCCGGTTCGGCGCGGGCGGCCTCCGGCGGTGCGACGCTCACCGCGTACCTGCCGTCGGCGTACCCGGTCCAGCGGACCGTGGGGTGTTCGCCGTTGCGGGTGAGCACCTGGATCTCGTCGGCGACCAGGAAGCAGGAGAGCAGACCGATGCCGAACTGGCCGAGGAACTCGTGGCGGGAGAAGCCCAGCTCGTCCCGCTTGGAGCTGCGGCCGATGGTGGCCAGCAGCTCGTGCACCTGCGCCTCGGTGAGGCCGATGCCTGTGTCGTGTACCCGCAACGTGCCGTCGCCGGTCAGCTCGGGGGTTTCGATGCGGATCAGGGCGGGCGCGTCCGGTTCGGTCGAGCGCCGTGCGGTGATCGCGTCCACGGCGTTCTGCAACAGCTCGCGGACGTAGACCCGCGGGCTGCCGTAGAGGTGGTGACTGAGCAGGTCGACCACGCCACGGAGGTCGACCTGGAAGGTGTGGTCCACGCCTGTTTTCTCCCCCGGTCCCGAATACCGGCGCCCACCGTACCGATGATCACCGACGGGCGCGTCCCCCGTTCGCGGCGGCTTGACCCTCGACCCGGTCGAACCCGCACGGTCTCCGGCATGACAGCTTCCGTTCTCGGTCGGGACTTCCGGCTGCTGTGGTGCGCCACCGTCTCGTCGCGGTTCGGGGACGCGCTCCGTACGCCGGCTCTGGCCCTGCTGGCGGCGGCGATGACCCGCGATCCCCGGGTCATCGCCGCGGTCACAGTGGTCGCGCAGGTGCCGCCACTGCTCTTCGGCCTGCTCGGTGGCGTGTACGCCGACCGTTGGGACCGCCGGCGGACGATGGCCCTGGTGGACGGGATCCGCGCCGGGGTGGTGGCGGCGTTGGCGGTGGCTGTCGCCGTCGACCGGGCCGGCATCGCGGCCCTGCTGGTGGCGGCGTTCCTCCTTGCCGCGCTGGGCACGCTCTTCGACTCGGCCTCGTTCGCGCTGCTTCCCGCGCTTGTACAGCCGGCCGCGCTGCCCCGGGCCAACGGCCGCCTCCAGGCGGGTACGGCGGTGGCCGGCGGTTTCCTCGGTGCGCCCGCCGCCGGTGTCCTCTTCGCCGTCGCACCGGCCCTGCCGTTCGCTCTGGACGCCGTCACCTTCGCGGTGGCCGCCGTGCTGGTACTGGCCTTGGCCCCGGTGCCCGTGGCCGACCCGAACGCCGGATCCGCCGCACCGCGCGGGTCGGTGTGGGGCGAGATCATCGAGGGGGTGCGGTGGCTGCACGGCCACCGGACACTGTGGCACGTCACAGTGCTCGCCGCCGGGTGCAACCTGGCGATCAGCGGCCTCATGGCGGTGCTGGTGCTGTACGCCCTGGACGTGCTGCGCGTGCCGCCGGCCGGGTACGGGCTGTTCGCCGCGTCGGCGATCGTCGGCGGCCTGGCCGGGGCACTGGGCGCGGGTCGGCTCGCCGCCCGGCTCGGCACGGTGCGGGCGCTGTGCGCGGTGCTCGCCGCGCAGACCGTGGCGTTGGGCGGGTTCGCGCTGGCCCGGCATCCGGTGCCGGGCGGGTTCGCGCTTGCCGTCTTCGCCGCCGGGACTGTGGTGTGGAACAGCTTGTGGGCGTCGTACGGGCAGCGGCACGTGCCGGCGGGGCTGCTGGGTCGGGTGGGTGCCGCCCAGCGGATGGTGGGTCTGCTCACCGCTCCGGTCGGCGCGGCGCTCGCCGGGCTGGTCGCCTCCGCATCGGGGACGGTGCCTGTGATGTGCGCCGCTGCGGCCACGTTCGCGCTGGTCACCGTGGCGGCGTGGTGGACCCTTCGACGGGGTGCCGTCTAGTGCGTGGCCCGTTCCCGGTGGGACAACCCGGACAGGCGCAGCGCGATCCGCCGCCGGACCGGTGGCACCCCGCCGAGCAGCCGGAGCAGCATGTCGCGGGCCGGCCGGCGGGCCGGGGAGGTGGTGGCGAGCCGGGTCAGCCCGGCGGCGAAGCTCAGCACGTCCTCGGCCATCGGGCGCTGCCGGGCGTCGTACCCGTCCAGCGCCGTCTCCGGTCCGCCGTCCAGCGCGTCGGCCAGCGCGGTGCCGAGGGCCACCGCGTCGCAGATCCCCAGGTTCATGCCCTGTCCGCCGGCGGGGCTGTGCACGTGCGCGGCGTCCCCGGCGAGCAGCACCGGACCGGCGCGGAAGGTGTCGGCGATGCGGTGCCGCACCCGGAACCGGGAACCCCACAGCACCTCGGTCACCAGGTCCGGCCGCCGTTTCGGGCCGCGCTCGTCGAGCAGCGCCTGGAGGTACGCCGCGTCCGGTTCGGCGGGTGCCGTCGGCACGGCGGCGACGATCCGGACGATGCCGTCCGGCAGCGGCGCCCAGACCAGCGGCCCGGGGCGGGCGAGGAACAGCGCGGCCTCGTCGCGGGGCAGCACGCTCTGCACGCGTACGTCGGCGAGCACGAAGGACTCCTCGTCGCTCGGGCCGCTGAAGCCGATGCCTGCCGCCTGCCGGACGGTGCTGTGCAGGCCGTCCGCACCGACCACGTACCTGGCGCGCAGCTCGGCGCCGTCGACCTGCGCGCGTACGCCGTCGGCGGTGTGGCTCAGGCCGGTCAGCCGGCACGGCCGCCGTACCCGCACGCCCAGGTCGGCCAACTGGTCGGTGAGCACCTTCTCGGTGACGGCCTGGGAGACCAGCAGCGCGTAGGGAAAGCGGGACGGCAACCCGTGGAACGGGACCGCCAGCAGCACCCGGTCGCGGTCGCGGACCGTGAAGCGCGGCGCCCGCACGCCCTGGGCGACGAGCGACGCCGCGGCGCCGATCCGGTCCAGCACCTCAAGGGTGTACGCGTGCACGACCGCCGCGCGGGAGGTCACCGGTGGGGCGGCCACCTGGTCGAGGACTGTCACCTCGGCTCCGCGTCGGGCGAGCGTCAGCGCGGTGGCGAGGCCGGTCGGGCCCGCCCCCACCACCAGGACGTCGGTACTCGTGGGCAGCATCGCCACCTCCGGAACGTCAGTTGCCAACACGCGTTGGCAAACAGTTGTTGGCAACGGTAGAAGCCCGTCGATTGCGTGTCAACAGGTGTTGGCATACGGTCGTTGACATGACCGCTTCCGCCCGTCCCCGCCGCTCGGACGCCACCCGGGCGGCGATCCTGCGAGCCGCCCGGGAACGGTTCGCCGCGGACGGGTACGAACGCGCCACCATCCGGGCCATCGCCGCCGACGCCCGGATCGACCCGTCGATGGTCATGCGCTACTACGGCAGCAAAGAGGGGCTCTTCGCGGCGGCGGCCGAGTTCGACCTGCGCCTGCCCGACCTGACCGCCGTCCCTCCCGCGCAACTCGGCGAGGCGCTGATCCGGCACTTCCTCGCCCGCTGGGAGGGAGACGAGACACTCGTCGCGCTGCTACGCGCCGCCAGCACCAACCCGGGCGCGGCCGAACGGATGCGCGGCATCTTCGCCGACCAGCTCGCCGCGGCCGTCGCCACGTTCGACACCGAGGCGCGGACGACCGGCCGACGCGCCGGCCTGGTGGCCAGTCAGATCCTCGGCCTCGCCTTCACCCGCTACATCGTCCGCCTGCCGCCCATGGTGGACGCCGCACCCGACGACCTGGTCTCCTGGATCGGGCCGACTCTCCAGCGCTACCTGACCGGGCGGCCGGAGGACTGACCCAACCTTTTCCCTCTCCCCGTGCGTCTGCCAGGTGACGCGCGACGCGACGGCCGGAAGGGGGGGCGGATGGGATCGACGGCGAACGACGACGGCCGCGACGGCTACCTCGCCTTCGTGGAGACCCACCAGCACCGGTTGCTGCGCGCGGCCTATTTGATCTGCGGCAACCGGCACCAGGCCGAGGACCTCCTCCAGGACGCCCTGTTGAAGCTGGCACTGCGCTGGTCGTCGGTACGCGACGGCGACCCCGCCGCGTACGTGCGGACGATCCTCTACCGCGACGCGGTGTCCTGGTGGCGTCGCCGTCGCCGCGAACGGCTCAGCGCCGCGCCTCCGGAACAGGTGGCCCCCGACCGGGACGGCGCGTTGCGGCTGACGCTGCACGACGCGCTGGGGCAACTGCCGCCGCGGCAGCGGGCCGTCCTGGTGCTGCGCTACTACGAGGACCTGACCGAGGTCGCCACCGCGGAGGCGCTGGGGGTGACCGTCGGCACCGTGAAGAGCCAGTGCCACGCCGCCCTGCGCCGGCTCCGCGAGGTGGCTCCGGACCTCACAGTGGACACCCGGCCGGCCCCGGGCGCGGCAGCCACAGGCCTGGAGGTGAACCCGTGAACGAGCAGGATCTCCGTCGACTTCTGACCGTCAGCGTCGAGGACGTGCTGCCCAGCCAACCCGCGACGGCAGGCTGGGACCGGGCCCGGCGCACCAGGCGTACCCGGCGGGCGGTCGGTGCGGTCGCCCTGGCCGTGGCACTGATCGGCGGCGGCACGGTGGCCGCACTCCGACCACCTGCCGATCCTCCACCGGACCACCCGGTGGCCCCGACCCCGACCGTCGAACCCACCCACGCAGGTCCCGTGCAGCGGCCCCCCGCCGAGCTGACCTACCCACCCGACCCGCTGGCCCGGCTCGCCGACCCGCCGACCGTGCCGCTGTCCGAGCGGCCGGTCCGGCAGGCGCTGGCGCTGTACCAGCCCCTGGACGAGGAGGGACGCGCCGTCGGACCGGTCCGGGTCCTCGGCGACGACGATGTCGTACGCGGTCTGGACGTGGTGACGCTGGCGCCCACCCGGGACGCGGGCGGCAACGAGGCCGCCGCCGTGAAACCGGGGGTGCTGTCGCCGGACGGCCGATGGGCCGCGTTCGCGCAGACCAACGAGCTGGTCATGGTCGACCTCACCAGAGCCGGTGTACGCCGGATCCCGCTCGACGGCTACCTGGAACTGGTGGTCTGGGCGAGCGACCGGGTGCTGGTCGGCGGCGACAACCGGACGTACGCGGTGGAGCGGGACAGCGACGCGGCGAGCACCATCGACGTGTCCGCCTGGGACGTGGTCGCACCCGACCCGTCGGCCGGCCGCGAGGCGGCGCTGATCGAGCTGGCCGGCCAGTGGGGTGGCCTGACGCTTCGCAGCCGGACCGCCGACGGCAAGGTCCGCCCCGAGCAGCGGATCACCGATGACGCGCTGCCCACGCCGTACCGGGTCAACGAGTTCTACGGCCGGGGCTGGCTGCACGGCGGACGGATCGCCAGCGGGGCGTGGATCGTCAGCGGCGAGATCGACGGCGCGGAGGGGACAGCCGTGCTGGACGCCCGCACCGGAGCGGTGACCCACCTGCTCGACCTGGGCCGGGACCGCGCCAAGGGCTGCTGCCCGGTGCTGGGCTGGGACAACAAGGGGGCCGTGCTGCTCCGCCTGGAACCGGCCGGCCTGGCACGGTGGAACCCGGAGACCGGCGAGATCACCGGCATCGTCCGCGACCTGCGCGGCGTGGTCGCCCTCGCGGGCTGACCACCGGTCCCCGCGCGGCCGTCACGGTCACGCGGGGACGGTGGGGTCGCTCAGCTGGCGAGGCCGCCGGGCTGGTCGCCCTTGACCACTGGCGCCCGGACCAGGTTGCCCCACTCGGTCCACGAACCGTCGTAGTTGCGCACCTGCGGGTAGCCCAGCAGGTGCCGCAGCACGAACCAGGTGTGGCTGGACCGTTCACCGATCCGGCAGTACGCGATCACGTCGTCGTCCGGGCTCAACCCGAGCTGGTCGGCGTAGATCGCCTTCAGTTCGTCGGCGGACTTGAAGGTGCCGTCCTCGTTGGCGGCGGACTTCCACGGCTTGCTCACCGCACCCGGGATGTGCCCGCCGCGCAGCGCGCCCTCCTGCGGATAGTCGGGCATGTGCAGCATCTCGCCCGTGTACTCACCGGGCGACCGGACGTCGACGAGCGGCCGGCCGGCGGCGACGTGGGCCATGACCTGCTCGCGGTACGCCCGCAGCGGCGCGTCGTCGCGCAGCGGCACCGGATAGTCGGCGCGGGGACGGGCCGGCTTGTCGCGGGTCAACGCGCGGCCCTCGGCGATCCACTTCTGCCGGCCGCCGTCGAGCAGCCGCACGTCGGCGTGGCCGAAGAGCGAGAACACCCAGAGGGCGTACGCGGCCCACCAGTTGAAGTTGTCGCCGTAGAAGACGACCGTGTCGCCCCGGCCGATGCCCTTCGCGGCACACAGCTCGGCGAAGCTCTTCGCGTCCAGGTAGTCCCGGGTCACCTGGTCGTTCAGCTCCAGGTGCCAGTCGACCTTGACGGCACCCGGGATGTGACCGGATTCGTAGAGCAGCACGTCCTCGTCGGACTCGACCACCACGAGGCCCTCGTCGCCCAGGTGCTCGGCCAGCCACTCGGTGGTGACCAGCCGCTGCGGGTCCGCGTACGACTGGAGGCGGGGATCAGGATCGTTGGGCACAGACATGATCCCCAACCTACGCCGCAACTACGCCCGCCGACCGACCATCGGGTGCGACGCGGGCCACGTGATGTCCGGTCAGGCCCGGCGGTGGGCGATCCGGCCGGCGACAACTGTCACCAGGCAGGCGTCGGCGGCGCCGTGCACCGCGAGGTCGGCCCGCCCGCCCGGACGCAGCGTCACCGCCACGGGTGCGGGCAGCACCAGCAGGTCGCTCCGGTCGACGGCGGCCCGCAACGCCGGATCGGCGAGGTGCTCCGCCAGCACCGCCGTCACCCCGTGCCGCAGCAGCGCGTGCACCCGCTCGCGTGGGGTGGGTGCCGCCGGCAGCGGACCGTCGTGCAGCAGCCCCGGCCCCAGCGTGCCCGGCCAACGGCGGAGCCGCACACCCTCGTACGCCCCGCTCAGCTCCGCCAACGGGCCGACGGCCTGGACGCGGTCGCCGTCGACGAGTACGGCGTACTCCGGCACCGGTTCGCCGTCGGGGGTGTGCCGCAGCAGTGGCGCGGTGTGCAGGGTGCGCACCGTCAGTCGACGATCGGCCCGAGCAACGGACGCTTGGCGGTCACCGTGTCGCCGGACGATCGGCCGGTGAGCCGCCGCTTGATCCACGGGGCGAGGTGCTGCCCGGCCCAGCGCAGGTCGGCGGCGCGGGCGGCCAGCCACGGCGACGGCGCCGGATGCGGCGGGACCATCAGCCACTCCTCGTCGCAGCCCACGCCGAGCGCGTTAAGCACCTGCGCGGCGACCCGGCGGTGCCCGGCCGCGGAGAGGTGCAGCCGATCCGTGCTCCAGAGCATCGGGTTGAGGAAGGTGTCGTCGGCGTACAGGTCGACCATGATCGCGCCGTGCCGCTCGGCGGTCTCGCCGACCGCCTGGTTGAGCAACTGCACGCGGGGGGCGACGAGGCGCTGACCGGGCAGACGGGCCATCACGTCGGCGAAACGGAAGAGCAGCACGTCCGCGCCGCCCGAGCGCAACTGCCGGACCACCTCGTCGAAGCGGGCGACAAGCGTGTCCGGGTCGAAGGTGCGGCGCAGCACGTCGTTGCCGCCGGCCGCGAAACTGATCAGATCCGGCTTCATCGCCACGGCGGAGGGCACCTGCTCGGCCACCACGCTGGGGAAGAGCCGGCCCCGGATGGCGAGGTTCGCGTACCGGAAGTCGGGGCCCGCCTCGGCGGCGAGCCGGGTCGCGACCAGATCCGCCCAGCCCCGGTACGAGCAGTCCGGGTAGGCGTCGTCCATGCCCTCGGTGAAGCTGTCCCCGACCGCGACAAAACTGCGCCAGCGCACCCGCGCCTCCCTCACGCCACCCGTTGCCTGCGGCGACCAGTCTGTCACCGGGGACGCGGCGCGCGGTGCCCCCGATCGGACGACGTGGCGGAGGTCATCCGCGGGTGTCCTCCCCGGTCGAACAGCGTGGCGCGCTCCAGACCCATGTCGATCATGACCTCGGACGGAGTGCGCGCGGCGGGTCGCCATGGCTCGCTCGCAGACCCCACAATGGAGGGCCGGTCACCGGGGCCAGGCAGCGGGGAGGCCGAGTTGAGTCAGGCAAGCGAGCCGAGCCCCGCCGGGCCGGCCACACCTACACGCAGCGCCCGCACCCGCCAGATCCGAGTCGTGGGACTTGTCGTCGCGTTGGCCGTCCTGGCGGCGGCCCTGGTCCCGATCGTGCTCGCCGTGGGTCCCCCGACCCGCGATGAGCTGCTGGAGCAGGCCGGGATGAAGGGCAAGCAGCAACTGGTCATCGGGGTGAAGGACGACCAGCCGGGCATCTCCCAGCGGTTCTCGAACAACGTCTGGAAGGGCTTCGACGTCGACATCGCCTACATGATCGCCAGCTTCCTCGGGTTCGACCGCTCCCAGGTGCGGTTCCTGCCCATCGAGAGCGAGGACCGGGCCCGGCGGCAGGCCAGCGACGGGGACGGGTTCGTCACCGTCGACCTCGTCATCGCCTCGTACAGCATCAACAAGAAACGTGAGGAGGAAGGCGCGGTCTTCTCCTCGGCCTATCTGCACACCGAGCAGTCGGTGGTGACCCTGCAGAGCTTCAAGGGGCCGGTGAGCAGCCTCCAGGATCTCGCCGGGCGGTCGGTCTGCTCGCTCACCACCTCGACCTCGATCGACCGTCTGACCGAGGCCGGCGCGAAGCCCAGGGGCCGGAACCGGATCAGCGAGTGCATCCAGGAGTTGTACGACGGCGAGGTGGAGGCCGTGACCACCGACGCCGCGATCCTCGCCGGCTTCGTCACCGCCGACCGGCCGGGCGACGACGGTCAGCGCTTCCCGGTAACCCTCCGGAACACCAAGCCTCTCCGGCACTGGGACATCGGCTCGTCCCCCCAGGAGAGGTGGGGTGTCAACACCGGCCCCAACCAGGCGCTCCGCGACCTGGTCGACCTCGCGCTGTACACGTCGGCAAACGACGAGGAGAACGCGACCTGGGAGAACGCGTACAACGCCAACCTCCGCTGGCAGCAGCAGTACAACCCCGGGCAGCCGGTCGCGGAGCAGGAGCAACCCGAGGCTCGGAAGGTGGAGGTGCGGCAGTGGCCGTGGGAGAGGATCGCGCTGCCGGCGCCGGCGCACCCCGGATCGCCACCGACCTCGGTGACGGCAAACCGCGCCGGATGGCGGGGGCGCGGCAGGCGCAGCAGTGGCTGCTGACCCTCCTGCCCGCGTTCCCCGTCCTGCTCCTGGTTCTACGGCTGTGGCAGCTCAGCCGGCAGGACATGTCGACGATGCTGCTGCTGGTGCAGTACGTCAGCCCGCTCGGCCTGCTGAGCGCCCTGCTGATCGCCCTGGTGTGGGCGTTCCCCGTGGTGGTGCTCGCGTTCGGCGTGCTCGGTCGGCTGCTCCGGCTCAGCGCCCCTGACCGCTTCGACCCGGAACGGTCGCTGCTGGCCTCGGGGACCGCGCGTACCCCCGGTTGGGTGATCAGCGCGGCCGTCGCGCTGGGGGCCCTCACCTGGCAGCTCCGCTTCCTGCCGTCGCTGCTGATGCTCGGTCTCTGGCTGCTCGCGCTGCGGACCCGCTACCTGCACCCGGACCAGCCGACCCGGATCCTGGTGGTGACAGTGGCGCTGCCGGTGGCGGCGGCGGTGCTCGCGTACAGCGTCCTGGCTCCGGCGATCTGGACGGCGGTCCAGGAGGGCGAGTTGTCCACGGCTGCGCTGCTCGCGGTGCCGCCCGCCGCCACCCTGCTGCTCACCGGCCCGATCCCCGGCTGGATCGCCCCGGCGCTGACCCACGGGCTGGCGTTCACTGTCGCCGCCGTGCTCCCGGTCGTGATGGGAGCGGTCTTCCTTCGGGTGCCCCTGCTGCCCACCGCCGCGATCGAGGTCGACCCGAATAAGGCCGCCGAGGCTCCCGTGAGCGACGCGGTTCCGTCGCCGCCCGACCGGGCCGGCCTGGAGGTGGTGCTCGGCGCGCTCATCGCGGTCACCGACACGTCGACGATTGTGCTGGACCAGACCGGCCGGGTGCGGTTCCTGCCTAACGGTCAAGTCCAGTCGCAGGTCCTCTGCCCGCAGGCGGCGCAGGTGCCGTACAGCCTGGTGTCGGTACGCGGCTGGCCGGTGGAGGAGACCGCCCTGGACTGGATGATGCCCCGGCGGCCGGTGGTCGATCCGGACGTGCGCTGCGAGGGCCGGCTTCCCGGCGCGGGATGACAGTGCGGAGAGGACCGCGGCCAGCACCCGGCCGGTTCGGACGCCGATGGTTGCCGTCGTGGGCGGGCTGGGACCGAAATGGATCGCTCACGCTGCCGCACCGGTCGTAGGCTGCGCGGATGCTGCTACGCATGTCGACCCTGTTGCTGCGGACCCTGCGCGAGGATCCGGCCGACGCGGAGGTGCCGAGTCACCGGCTGCTGCTGCGCGCCGGTTACATCCGCCGTGCCGCGCCGGGCGGCTACACGTGGCTGCCGCTGGGCAAACTGGTGCTGGACCGGATCACCGAGATCGTCCGCGCCGAGTTGACCGCGATCGGCGACCAGGAGGTGCACTTCCCGGCGTTGCTGCCCGCCGAGCCGTACCGGACGAGCGGCAGGTGGACGGAGTACGGTGACCTGTTGTTCACCCTCGCCGACCGGCGCGGTGCCGAGCACCTGTTGGCGCCCACCCACGAGGAGATGGCGGCGCTGCTGGTCAAGGACGTGTTCACCTCGTACCGGGACTTCCCTGTGACGTTGTTCCAGGTGCAGACGAAGTTCCGCGACGAGGCGCGGCCCCGGGCCGGTGTGCTGCGCGGCCGGGAGTTCCTGATGAAGGACGCGTACTCGTTCGACCTGGACGAGGCGGGGTTGCGGGACGCGTACGCGCGGCACCGGGTGGCGTACCAGCGGATCTTCGAGCGGCTGGGCCTTGAGCACACGGTGGTGCACGCGATGTCCGGTGCGATGGGCGGTTCGGCGTCGGAGGAGTTCCTGGCCACGACGCCTGTCGGTGAGGACACCTTCGTCGGCTGCACCGCCTGCGACTACGCGGCGAACACCGAGGCGGTGGTCGCCCGGGCGCCCGCTGCCGGCGATCCGGCCGCGCAGCCGGCCGTCGAGGTGCACGACACGCCGGAGACCCCCACGATCGCCAGCCTTGTCGAGCTGGCGAACGTCCGCCGGCTCGGCGGTCGGGACGGCTGGACCGCCGCCGAGACACTGAAGAACGTCGTGTTGACCGTCCGCCAACCGGGGGCCGAGCGGGCCGAGCTGCTGGTGGTAGGGCTGCCCGGTGACCGGGAGGTCGACCTGAAGCGGCTCGGCGCCGCGCTGGAGCCGGCCCAGGTGGCCGTCTTCGACGACTGGGCCGCGCATCCGGAGCTGGTACGCGGGTACATCGGCCCGCAGGTGCTGGACAAGTTGGGCATCCGCTACCTCGTCGATCCCCGGGTGGTGCCCGGCTCCGCGTGGCTGACCGGCGCGAACGAGCCCGGCCGGCACGCGACAGGTGTGGTCTGCGGACGGGACTTCACACCCGACGGGACTGTCGAGGCGGCCGAGGTGCGCGCCGGGGATCCCTGCCCCGCCTGCGGCGACGGCGAGCTGACCATCAGGCGGGGCATCGAGATCGGGCACATCTTCCAGCTCGGACGCCGGTACACCGACGCGTTCGCTGTCGACGTGCTCGGTCCGGCCGGCAAACCGGTCCGGCCCACGATGGGTTGCTACGGCATCGGGATCTCCCGGGCGGTCGCGGCCATCGCCGAGCAGCACCACGACGACCGGGGGCTCATCTGGCCGGCGGCGGTCGCGCCGTGCGACGTACACCTGGTGGTGGCGGGCAAGGGGCCGCAACTCGACGCGGCGCTGGAGCTCGGCGGACGCCTCGCCGCCGCCGGTCTGCGGGTGCTCGTCGACGACCGGACGCACGTCTCGGCCGGGGTCAAGTTCACCGACGCCGAGCTGATCGGCATCCCGCGCACCGTCGTGGTCGGCCGCCGTCTCGCCGAGGGGTACGTGGAGTTGCGCGAGCGGGCCGGTGACGGGCGCGTGGAGTCGCCGGTGGACGGTCTGGTCGAGCGGATCGTCGACGAGGCGCGTCGGGAGCGTGCGAACCTGGTGTAGCGGCCGCGTCACGGGGTAGTGCAGTTCGATCGGGTGCAAACGCTTCGGAGGCTCTCATGACCGGTTACCGGGTCAGCGACGTCATGACCAAGCAGGTCGTCTACCTGCCGGTGGAGACGACCCTGGACGAGGCGGCCAGGGTGATGAAGGAGGCGGACATCGGCGACGTGGTGGTCACCGACGGCGCCAGTCTCGCCGGCATGCTCACCGACCGGGACATCGTGGTGCGGGCCGTTGCGGAGAACAGCTCCCCGGCGGCCACCACGATCGGCTCGATCATCACCCGTGAGGTAGTGATGATCGAACAGCACTGCACGGCGGGCGAGGCGGCGACGCTGATGCGCGACAGGGGGATCCGGCGGGTGCTGGTCTGCGACAGCGACCGCAAGCTCGTCGGGATCGTCTCGCTCGGCGACCTGGCCATGCAGCTCGACCCGACGAGCGCGCTCAGCGAGATCAGCGAGCAGTCCCCGACGGTCTAGGAACGGGCCGGCGGTAGCCTCGACGCATGGCTGACATGCCGGCCCGACTGGCCGAGATCGTCGACGAGTTCGCCGCCGCGCCGCGCGACCTGGTGCTGGAGATGCTGCTGGAATACTCCGACGCAATCCCCCCGCTGCCCGACGGCGCCGCCGACCGCGAGGGCATGGAGCAGGTGCCGGAGTGCCAGACGGCGTTCTTCCTGCGCGCCCGGGTGACGGCGCAGGGCACCGTCGAGACTCTCTTCGACTGCCCGCCCGAGGCGCCCACCACCCGGGCGTTCGCCGGCATCCTCGCCGAAGGCCTGGCCGGGGCGAGCGCCGAGGAGGTGCTTGCCGTGCCGGACGACCTCTACCAGCGGATGGGTCTGGCCCAGGCGATCAGTCCACTGCGGGTACGCGGCGGCACGGCTATCCTGGGCCGGCTCAAGCGGCAGGTCCGGGAACAACTCGGCTGACCTGGCAGTTGCCACCGGTCATGGAGATCGAGATCTACGCGGACCTCGTCTGCCCCTGGTGCTACATCGGCAAGCAGCGGCTGGAGCAGGCCCTCGCCAGCTACGACGGCGAGGTGACGGTTCGCTACCGGCCGTTCCAGCTCGACCCGTCGCCTGTCGCGGAGCCCCTGCCGCTGGTGGCGGCGATGGCCGCCAAGTTCGGCGGGCCGGAGCGCGCCCGGCAGATGTTCGACCACGTGACAGCGGTCGCGGCGGGTGACGGGCTGCGGTTGGACTTCGACCGCGCGGTGATCGCCAACACCTTCGACGCGCACCGGCTGGTCGCGTACGCCACCGACCACGGTCGGGCCGGCGAGATGGTGGAGGCGCTCTACCGGGCGCACTTCACCCAGGGCGTCGACCTCGGCTCGCGGGAGGCGCTGGCCGCCGTCGCCGGCGAGGTCGGCCTGGACGCCGACGACGCACGCCGGTTCCTCGACTCGGACGAGCGGACCGCCGACGTCACCGCAGACCTGGCCAGGGCACGGGACCTGGGCATCACAGGCGTCCCGATGTTCGTGCTGGCCGGGAAGTACGCGGTGTCCGGCGCGCAGGAGGCGCAGACGCTGCTCGCCGCACTCGCCGAGGTCGAGCAGCGTGAGGCCGCCGCTACCTGATCACATCGACGGCCGTGATGTTTCACGTGCAACGGTATCGACGCCGATGCCTGGTCAGGCCGGTCGGGCCAGCCCTTCCACCACCTGTGCACCGGGCAGCGCGCCAAGCGCCGGCCCCGGCAGGGCGATCTTGCTGTGGCGTACGCCGGATCCGATGATCACGTGCGGCGTGGCGATCACCCGCGAGTCCACGAGGATCGGCCACTGCGCCGGCAGCCCGATCGGGGTGATGCCGCCATACTCCATGCCTGTCAGCTCCACCGCGTCGTCCATCGGGGCGAAGCTGGCCTTGCGGACGTCAAGCGCGCGGCGGGCCACCCCGTTCACGTCGGCCCGGGTGGTGGCCAGGACGACGCAGGCCGCGTAGCGGACCACGCCCTCACGCTTGCCCGCCACCACGACACAGTTGGCCGACACGTCAAGCCCCACCTCGTACGCGGCACAGAACGCGGCGGTGTCGGCCAACTCGGCGTCGATCGGCGCGACAAGCACGTCGTCGACGTCCACAGGCGCCTCGGCGGGCCACTGCGCGATGGCCTCCGCGACCGGAGGGGCGAGCAGGTCGAGGCGGGCGCGGGCCGGTTCGGTCTTCAGCGTTCCCATCACGGGTGCGATCCTCGCATCCGCCGCGACGGACCGCCCGGCGACTCCCGGGCCACCCTCGGACGTCACCCCCGTACCGGGACTCAACTGCCCGCCAGGAACGCGTTGTCGCGCATGAAGGAACGGTCGCGGGCAGCCGCCAGCTCCTCTTCGCGCCGGGCCTTGGCCCGCTGTAGCTCCAGATCCTCGAGAGCGTGCCGGACACCCAGCCGGATCACGCCGTAGAGGAAGACGAAGCCGAAGACGTAGAGGATCACCGTGGTGACGACAGCGAACATGCCGCCACGGTAAGGCGAACGTGAACGGTCGCAGCTCTCATCTCCGCCCGGTTCCCCCGTACGTGTCGGCGGCCTCACCCGGAGC
Organism: Micromonospora sp. NPDC047521; assembly: GCF_055587305.1. Taxonomy (NCBI): domain Bacteria; kingdom Bacillati; phylum Actinomycetota; class Actinomycetes; order Micromonosporales; family Micromonosporaceae; genus Micromonospora; species Micromonospora sp. NPDC047521. Next base: position 569,637 of record NZ_JBVJGN010000002.1, read on the forward strand.
GCACCAGGTCCACGACTGTCAGCAGCGCGAAGAAGCCGATAAGCACCTCGTCGACCACCCAGGAGTGCCCCTCGGCCCACTTCCGCATCCGCGTCAGCGACCGCACGGCACGCCGCCCGAGCAGCAGCACAGCCAGCAGCGGCAGGGCGAGCAGCACGACCGTGACCAGCACGAACGGCAGCAGATCCCACCACGGCAGGTCGTGCCGGGCGACGCTCGCCCCGACCGCGGCCATGGTCAGGTCGTCGCTGGGCGTCACCACGAAGAGCAGCGCGCAGAGTCCCGCCGCCCGGGCCGGCCCGGCATGCCCGAGGTCCCCCAGCCATCGTGGCGGCCCGGCCCGGTGCCGCCGCAGCCACACCACAGCGGCGAGGGCGACCAGCAGGACGAGCACCACCACGTCGATGGCGGGACCCCGGTCGACCCGGCCGGCGAAGGCACCGGCGTCGCTGGCCACACCGCCCACCAGTCGGGTGAGCAGCCAACTCGCGGTCACCCCGATGGTCACCACCAACCCGCCACCGAGGAGGAAGCCCAGCGACGCGGCCCGGGGCCGATCCGACGAGGCGAGAAAGACGGCCACGACCACCTTGGTACCGGCGACCATCACCACGGCCAGCGGCAGCACGGTCAGGAAACTCATCGCCCGCCATCCTCCCGGCCGACAGGCGTCGGACGGTGCCGAATCTGCGGATCACCAACTCCGCTACGCGCTCGCGCGCACCACGACCCGTCCCGCCAGCAGCGTGCCGAGCAGCGCCAGGGCGGCGGCGACCGCCAACGTCGACGCGTAGCTGGCCGGGCCAGGCGCGCTGCCGGCCGCCAGCACCGCACCGGTGAGCGCCAGCACTGTCGCCGCGAAGAGCGAGTCGCCCAGTTGCAACGACGAGCTGTTGCGGCCCTGCTCGCCGGGAGCGGACAGCTCGAGGGTGAGCACCGACAACGACGGGTAGAGCAGCCCCATGCCGATACCGGCGACCGCCCAGCCCAGCACTGCGACGGCCACCGGCAGCTCGGGCCGTACGGCGAGCGCCACCGTGGCGGTGCCGACGGTGATGCAGCTCAACCCGGCGCGGGGCAGGCTGGCACGGGACGCCGGCACCGGAATCCTGCCCTGGATCCAGGAACCCACCGACCAGGCCAGCGCGCCTACCGTGAGGACCAGTCCGGCGCCGGTCGGCGACAGCCCCCGCTCCCGGGAGAGCATCAACGGGATGACCACCTCGGCGCCGACGAACGCCGCCGAGGCCAGCCCGCGCAGCCCGATCACCGTGGGCAGGCCGCGGGCCGCCCGGAGGAAACCGGCCGGCAGCAGACGTGGGGCGCAGACCAGCAGGCCGGCCACGGCCACCGCCACAAGCGCCAGGGCGGTGACGCCGCGCTGCTGTCCCCCGATGTGCAGCAGTGCGGCGCTCACCGCCGCCCCGCACGCCCAACCGATCCGCGCCGCCGCGCCCGCCGGCACCCCGGTCCGCACCGACTGACCGAGCGACCGCAGGCCGGGGTGGATCAGCAGGACCGCCGGCACGGCCACCGCCGGCACCGCCAGGAAGACCCATCGCCAGTTCAGGTGCTCGACGATCAGGCCGGCCACCGCCGGTCCGACCAGCGACGGTACGACCCACGCCGCCGCGAACGCGGCGAAGATCCGCCGGTGCAGGTCCTGCGGGTACGCGTGTCCGACGATCACGTAGAGCGCCACCGCGAGGAGCCCCGAGCCGAAGCCCTGCACCACCCGGCCGACGACAAGCACGCCCATCACCGGCGCGGTCCCGGCGATCAGAAGCCCGACAACGAACCAGGCGACGCCGTGCCACATCGGTCCCCGGGGTCCTCGGGCGTCGCACCAGATGCCGGACACCACCATGGCCAGCACGTTCGTGGCGAACGGTCCACCGAACGCGATCCCGTACAGGGCCAGCCCGTCCAGACTGCGGGCGACAGTGGGCATCGCCGTGCCGACCGCCAGCGCCTCGAACGCGAGCAGCGAGATCAACGCGACGCTGCCCACTGTCATCGCCCGCAGCCGGGGTGCGAACAGACCGGGCGCGGCCGGTACGGCGACGACTGTGGTGGGACTCGGCATGCACCGAGCCTGCGACCTCAACCCGGATTCATGTCAACCCGGCGGTGACCCAGCTCTCGTCAGGCCTCCTTGAACGCCTCGCCGATGCCGCCGACGAGGCCGGAGAAGTGCTGGTCGGTGAGGAGATGCCCGGCGGTGATCGCCAGGGCGAGCGGCCACTCGATGACCTGGAGCGCGACGAGCACCCCGATTCCGGCGTAGTAGGCGATCCGGTCCGGCGGTGGCACCGCCACTTCGCCGAGCATCGGCAGGTCCATCCGTCGGCTGTACATCCTGACGTTCTCGCGCGGCCCGTTCAGGTGTCGGCTGAGTGCGCTCATTCCGGCCTCCCCGTGTCCGGTGACAGTCGCCGAATTCCACAGCCCATCTCGTCCATGCGCAGACTACGGCGGAAACTTCCGCTTCTGCGAGGGCATAACGGACGGCAGGTCGGGAAGCCAGGCCGCCGGACGTGAGGGCGGCGGGAGGGCGAGATGGCCGAGGTCAGCACCACCAGCACCAGGGAGCCGGGCCGGCGTCCGTCCAGCCGTACGCCTCGATGACGGCGGCGGGTCGCGCCGCGGGACGCATCCTGCCGTCCATCGGTGTGCCGCACCTGGTCGGCGAGGCGTCCCGGACCGTCGGGGCGGCGGCGACCCGGGTCGCCCGGCAGGTCGGGCTGACCCGGCGTCGGGTCTGGTCACGGCCGGGTCGCCACCATATCGAGGTGCACGGTGTCTGCCAGGACGGCGGCGACCAGCTCGCCCGTCAGGTGGAGGGTGCGCTGGAGCGGATGCCCGGGGTCGCCTGGGCGCGGGTGAACGCCCCGTCCGGCCGGGTTGTGGTCGCCGTGCAGTCCCCGCAGCCCAAGCTGCGGGACCTGATCGCCACCATCAGCCGTGTCGAACGCACCTGCGACCACGAGCCGGACCCGGAGATCCCGCCGCCGCACCCGCCCGAGGAGGGGCCGCACACTCCCCGCACCCTCGGCGCGCTCGCCTCGGACGCGCTGGGCCTGAGCCTCTGGGCGGCGACCAGGATCCTGCCGTTCGCACCGCTGCCCGGCGAGGCGGCCGGCCTGCTGGCGGCGGTGGACCTGCAACCCAAGCTGCACGCGTTGCTCGGCAAGCCGCTGCGTTCCGACCCCCGCGCGGACGTCCTCTTCCCGCTGGCCGAAGCGGTGGTGCAGGGCCTGTCCGGCCGCTGGCCCGGTCTCATCCTCGACAGCGCCCAACGGCTTGTGCAGTGGGGCGAGGACCGGGCCCAACTCAACGCCTGGGAGAAGGCCGAGCCACGGTTGACAGGCGACCCGGAGCGGGCCGTCGCCAGGTGGCCGGTGTCCGACCGTCCCCGGCCGAAGCCGCAGGGACTGGTCGAGCGGTACATCGACCGGGCGCTCGCTGCGGGTGTGGCGGCCGGAGCTGCGGCGATACCGTTCGCCGGCCCCAAGAGGGCGGCGGCGCTGGGCCTGTCCACACTGCCCAAGGCCCCGGGCAGCGGGCGAGAGGGGTACGCGGCGCAGCTCGGTCGGATCCTCGCCCGGCGCGGGGTGATCGCGATGGACCGTGGGGTGCTGCGGGAGCTGGACCGGATCGACACCCTCGTGCTGGACGCCGCGGTGCTCGGCTCGGACCGGGGCGTACTGGCCGATCTGGCCCCGGCGAGGGGAGCGGACGTCGACCAGGTGGCGGAGCGGGCGTTCGCGCTGTTCGACCCGGACGATCCGGGCGGCTCGCGGTCGGCCGACGGTTGGCGACTGGAGCCGCTGGACCATCCACCGACCGGCGACATCCCCGACGTGGAACGGTTGCGCGCCGCAAATGGGCAGTTGCTCGGCCTGTCCCACGACGACCGGCTCGCCGCGCTGCTGCGGGTCGAGCCGGAACCCGCCCCGGGCGTCGACGGCCTGCCGACCGCCGCCCGCCAAGCCGGCCTGCGGCTGGTGGTGGCCGGGGGCGACGAGCAGCGGCACGGCTTCGCCGACGCGATCCTGCCCGGAGGTGACCGGCTGTGCGAGTCGGTCCGCGCGTTGCAGCACGACGGCGCGGTGGTCATGCTGGTGTCCGCGGACCGCAGGGCGCTCGGCGCGTCCGACTGCGGTCTCGGGTTCGCCCCACCTGAGGACCTGCCGCCGTGGGGCGCGCACCTGCTTGTCGGCGACGATCTGCGGCTGGTCGCCCTGGTGATCGAGGCGACCGGGGTGGCCCGGCGAACGGCCCAGCAGAACATCCGGCTGGCCATGGCGGGCGCCGGTCTGGGGGCGCTCGGAGCGCTCACCGCGCCGCCGGCCCGCCTGCCCCAACGGTCGCTCGTCGCGAGCAGCGGAGCGGCCGGGTTGGCCTTCGCGAACGGGGTCTGGCAGGCCCGCCGGCTGCACGACCGGTCGGAGGCCCCGGCGCCGGTGGCGACCGCCTGGCACCTGATGCCCGTCACCACAGTCCTCGACCACCTGCGGACCACACGCGACGGCCTGTCCAGCGCGGAGGCGCAGCACCGGCACCACGACTCCGGCGGGAACGGCGATGCCGCTCCCGGACGTGGTGGCCTGCTGCGCGCCTTCGTGGACGAGCTGTCCAACCCGCTGACCCCGGTGCTGGCCGCCGGGGCGGTGCTCTCCGCCTCGTTCGGCTCGCTTGTCGACGCCGCGCTTGTGGGTGGTGTGGTCGGCGGATCGGCTCTGATCGGGGCGGTGCACGAACGCAACACGGAACGGTCCCTGGCGGAGCTGCTGTCCCGTTCGGCGGTGACCGCCCGGGTCCGCCGGGACGGTGGCGAACGGGTGGTCGCCGCCGAGGATCTGGTCCCGGGGGACGTCATCGTGCTGGAGTCGGGCGACTCGGTGCCCGCCGACTGCCGGGTGCTCGATTCGGTGGGGTTGGAGGCCGACGAGTCATCGCTGACCGGGGAGTCGCTCCCGGTAGCCAAGACCGACCGACCGGTGGTCGCGGCAGCCGTCGCCGACCGGCACTCGATGCTGTACGAGGGCACCACAGTCGCCGCCGGTCACGGCAGTGCCGTGGTCGTGGCGACCGGCGCGGACACCGAGGCCGGGCGCAGTCTGGCGCTGGTCCGGCAGGCACCCCCGACAAGTGGCGTGGAGGCTCGGCTCGGCTCTCTGACAAGCGCCGCCATCCCGCTGGCCGCCGGTTCGGCAGTGGCGGTGGCCGGCGCGGGCCTGCTTCGGGGCGTACCCCTTGCCGAAACGGCGGCGACCGCCGCGAACCTCGCCGTGGCGTCGGTGCCGGAGGGGCTGCCGTTCCTGGTGAGCGCTGCGCAACTGGCGGCGGCGCGGCGGCTCGCCGAGCACGGCGCGTTGGTCCGCAACCCGCGCACGATCGAGGCGCTGGGCCGGGTGGACGTGCTCTGCTTCGACAAGACCGGCACCCTCACCGAGGGCACGTTGCTGCTCGCCGGGGTCGGCGACGGCATCGGCGACCGGTACGCCCCGGTGGACCGCCTCGACGACCGGCTGCGGTTGACGCTGGCGGCCGCGCTGCGGGCCACTCCCGCGGCGGCCGACCCGGAGCAGTTGGCGTTGCAGACGGACCGTGCCGTTCGCCGGGGCGCGGCCACCGCCGGGGTGGTGGAGCAGACCGGCGCGGCCGGTTGGCGGGCCGCCGGAGGACTGCCGTTCGAGCCGTCCCGTGGCTATCACGCGAGCATCGGGGAGACCGACGGTCGCCTGCTGTTGAGCGTCAAGGGTGCCCCGGAGACGGTGTTGCCGCGGTGCACGGCCCGGCGCACCGACGGCCGCCAGGAGCCGCTGGACGACGCGGGCCGCGCGGAACTGCAACGGACACTCGCCGAGCGGGCCGGGGCGGGGCACCGGATCCTGGCCGTCGCCGAATGCCCGGTGAACGACCCGAAGGTGGCCGACGGGGACGTGCGGGGTCTGACCTTCGTGGGTTTCCTGGCCCTCGCGGACGGGGTGCGGGAGAGCGCCGCGCCCGCGGTACGGCGGATCCGCCGGGCCGGCGTGCACACCATCATGATCACGGGGGACCATCCGGCGACGGCCGAGGCGATCGCGGCCACCATCAGCGAACACGACGAGCAGCGGGTGGTGACCGCCGGCGAGTTGGACCAACTGGACGACGAGACGCTCGCCGAGCGGCTGGCGGACACCGACGTGGTGGCCCGCTGCACACCTGCCCACAAGGTACGGATCATCCAGGCGTTGCAGAAGTGCGGGCGGACCGTGGCGATGACGGGTGACGGCGCCAACGACGCCCCGGCGATCCGGCTGGCCGACGTCGGCATCGCCCTCGGTCAACGGGGCACCCCGGCGGCGCGCGCCGCCGCCGACCTGGTGGTCACCGACGACAGGTTGGAGACCATCATCGCCACGCTCGTCGAGGGCCGGGCGATGTGGTCGTCGGTGCGGCACGCGCTCAGCATCCTGGTCGGCGGCAACCTCGGCGAGATCGCGTTCAGTGTGCTCACCGCGGCGGCGACCGGCCGTTCCGCGCTCACCGGACGGCAACTCCTGCTGGTGAACCTGCTCACCGACCTGGCACCGGCGCTGGCCATCGCCGTCCGGCCACCGGCGTCGGACCGCACCGATCGCCTGCTGCTGGAGGGCCCGGACGTGTCCCTGGGCGAAACCCTCACCCGGGAGATCAGCCTGCGGGCGGCAGCGACCACACTGGGGGCGACCACGGGCTGGACGCTGGCCCGCTACACCGGCCGGCGGCGGCGGGCCGGCACCGTCGCGCTGGTCTCCCTGGTCGGCACCCAGCTCGGCCAGACCATCCTGGCCGGCGGTACCAGCCCGGCGGTACTGGCATCCACTGCCGCGTCACTCGGCGTGCTCGTCGTCGTGGTGCAGACCCCCGGGGTCAGCCAGTTCTTCGGCTGCACCCCGCTCGGGCCGGTCGGCTGGACCATCGGGGCGGGATCGGCGCTCGGCGCCACCTTCGCCAACGGCGCGCTCACCAGGCTGGTGGAGCACCTGCCGCAGGCGCGGCCCGCCACCGGGCGGTCCGGGGACTGACATCCGTTGCTCCGCTTGACTGGCGGCAGCCGGGGTACCGCTGCCAGAGGAGGTGGCCACGATGGTCGAGCAACCACAGGTGACGTTCATCGGCACCGCGACGACAGTGCTGCGGATCGGCGGCTTCACCCTGCTGACCGACCCGAACTTCCTGCACCGGGGCCAGCGGGCGTACCTGGGCAAGGGTCTGTGGTCGCGCCGGCGCACGGACCCGGCGCTACGGATCGCCCAACTTCCCGAGCTGGACGCGGTGGTCCTCTCCCACCTGCACGGCGACCACTTCGACCGGGTCGCCCGCCGGGAACTGGACCGCGAGCTACCCATCGTCACCACGCCCGCCGCGGAACGCAAGCTGCGCCGCTGGGGCTTCCAGGCCGCGCAGGGCCTGCCGACCTGGTCGTCCCGGGAGCTGCACCGCGACGGTACGACGGTGCGGCTGACCTCGATGCCGGGCAGACACGGCCCGGGCGCCGTGGACCGGCTGCTGCCCGACGTGATGGGCACGATGATCGACGTGGAACGCGCAGGCCAGCGCGAGTTCCGGCTCTACGTCACAGGTGACACGCTGAACCGGCCCCTGCTCACCGCCATCCCCGAGCGGTACCCGGACATCGACGCGATGCTGATCCACCTCGGCGGCACGAAGGTCGCCGGGATCCTGCTCACCATGGACGCCCAGCAGGGCGCCGACCTGGTGGAGCTGGTTCGACCGAAGCTGACCGTGCCGATCCACTACGACGACTACGGGGTGTTCCGCTCACCGCTTGCCCACTTCGTCGAGGAGGCCCGCCGGCGCGGCTGGGTGAAGCAGGTACGCACCATCGCTCGCGGTGAGACCCTGCCTCTCACCCCGCCTGACTGACCACGGGACGTGCCGCGAGAACGCGGTCGCCGCCGACCTGCGGACCGGCGGCGGCGATCAGGGACAGGTACGACAGTCAGCCACGCTCGGAGATGGCCTCGATGAGGTCGCCGACCGGGCGCTCCGGCAGGGAACGGGCCACGTCGGCCACCGCGACGTGACCATGCGGACCACCCGCCGGCGGGCGCCAGGGCTCAGAAATGGTCACGCGGTGGGCCGGACTCCGCCCAGCAGCGACCGCTGCGGAACTCCACACCAGGCACGCCGTCGGCCACCCGGCTGATGTCCAGCACGCTCGCCAACGACCCGACCAGGTCACTCCGCAACTCCGCAGTCGCCGTGTCGAGGTCGTCCTCCTCGCTGGACCAGTCGATGTCCGCCGACCTCAGCCCCGCGACGGCGTGCGCGGTGACGGCCCCCGGATCGGTGACCACCAGGTCGACCCGGCAGTAGACGTGCAGCGTGACCGGTGCTCGATTCTCATCCACCGGATGAGCATGACGAACCGCCACGGGCGGCGGTCGAGGGGCGACCGCAGCGGTGGGCGGGCCATTTGATCTCGGCATCTAGCCTTGCGGCATGTCGCCCCGATCGGCCGGCGCAGCCCGTCCGAAGACCTGGCCGGCCCTTCCACTGTCGTTGCTGCTGCCGTGCGCCCTGATGGTGCTGGCGGGGGCAACCGACGACCGCGAGCCACCCCCGCCGGCCGGTCTGCTGATCCCGGCGACGGTGATCGCCGCGGAACCGGCCCACGGCGCCCAGGACGCCTACGTACTGGTACGCGTCGACACCGCCGACGGCCCGACCATCTGCGCGATCGGCTCACGCTCGTTCCCCGACCGACGACTGCCGCCGCTGAACCACGAGCTGACCATCGACTACGCCCCGGCCAGGTGCGCGCCAGCACCTGTCAACGGCGAGATGCCCAGGTGGGCGATCATCGCGATGGGCGCTGGAGGGTTCGTCATGTCGATCATCTGGCTCTGGGCCGGTCCACGCCTCGGACGGCTGGACCGCTGGCGACGCCGCCGCCGCCGCCGCTGAGAGCTGTTACCGGCGAACAACCTCCTGCTCCAGTACGCCCAGGTAACCGTGCGCGGCGATTCGCTTCGCCCGGTCGGTGTAGAAGTCCGGGTCCTCCGGCAGCGCCGTGGCCAACCCGTCGACATACCTGTTGAACATGCAGAACGCGGCCGCGATCAGCACCGTGTCGTGGATCTCGACATCGGTGGCGCCCTCGGCCCGGGCGGAGGCCACCAGGTCCTCGGTGACCTCCTTGCCACCGCGTTGGACCGCGCCGGCGACGTCCAGCAGCGCACGCATCTTCGCCGACACGGGCGCGCCGTCGACATCGTCGTGCACCTGCTCGACCAGGGCCATGCCCTCGGGAAGCTGCGCTGCCGCGTACGCCGCGTGGGCGGAGTAGCAGTACCGGCATTCGTTGAGGCCCGACACATAGGCGGCGATGAGTTCGCGCTCACCCCGGGTCAACGTACCCGAGCCACAGAGAAGGGCCTCGACCAGCCCGTTGAGCGGCAACGCCGTCTCCGGCCGGAACCGGAACAGACCGCGAATCCCGGGTTCGTTGGTGTTCAGAGCGATGTGTGGCATACGCACTCCTTCGTCGACCCGTCGACAAATCGGGCCTCGTGAGATGGGCTGGCGTTCACCCTGAGCCACGTCCGTCGATCTCGTCAACACTCCGGATTGCCCCCACACCGCTGACCTGCACGTCCTTTCGTGTCCACTCACGACCGACGCGGCCCGCCATGGACCAGTTGGTCAGCGTCCGAAGATCCGGCGATGCCCTTCTCGGCTGGTCACCTTGAGCGTGGCAGGCGGCACGACCGGGGACGGCCAGATCTGCAGCAGGTACTCGTCAACGACCTCGTGATGATCCCGACCGGTTCCGGCTTCGTCCATACCGCGGCAGTGGTAGCGCATCCGGTATGAGCCGGGCCCGGCCGAAAGCCGCGGCAGGGCGTGGGTCTTCTCTCCGGCCCATTGAATGAGCTTCAGCTCCGGCCGGGACGCCTCGAACGGCACCTCCACCACGTCGTCAAACCCCTCAAGGTCAGGCCCTTGGTCGCACTCGTTGACCCGGACCGTGAATCCAACGGTGCCGGTATGGCGACCCGTGACGAGGAAAACCTCACCGGGGGAGGTGGCGATCAGGCCGGTCGGGCGCCGGCCGAAGAAGACGTTTGCCCAGTCGGTCCGCCCCCAGGACTGATCGTCGGCGACCTCAAGGAAGCCGTAGTGCACCCCGATGTGCGCTCGAAACTCGGCCACGCCGCGACGGTAATGCATGCGCCCCTCAACGCGCTGGCGCGAGCTCTGCCATGACAAGCGGATCTTTGAGGAGGCTCGGGGTCGGGGCGGGGCCCACGGTCTTCGGTCTCGTTGCCCGTCGGGCACCTCAGCCATTTATCGATTTGCTTGGCGAGGAGGGGACGGCGTAACCGCTTGGCTGTACGGATGGCTGTACTCGCCACCGGTATCAACCAAGGGAAGTGCTGGTGGAGCCCAGGGGACTCGAACCCCTAACCCCTGCCTTGCAAAGGCAGTGCTCTGCCAGTTGAGCTAGGGCCCCGTGGGGCGGCTGCGCGGCGCCGCCAACCGGTCGCGCTGAACCTCAGCGCAGGTCGGGCGCGGTGGTCGCCTCGTGCCACAGGGCGCGCTCGTCGTTCGAGGCCTTGACCTTGTTGTAGACGACGGCGGCCACGCCGACGACGCCGGCCAGAATCAGCAGCTTCTTGAACATGGGGCGACCCCTCGCGCTCGACTACCGTCGGACGACATGCGGTGGGGCTAGATGGAATCGAACCATCGACCTCAGAGTTATCAGCTCTGCGCTCTAACCGACTGAGCTATAGCCCCGCGTTGCGACGAGCAAGATTAACCCATCCGCTCGGCTGGCCCCAAATCGGGGTCCAGGCCTGCGAGCCGGGCTCGTCGCCGCCTGCAAAACCTACCCGAGTACGGGACGCCGGAGCGACCGCTTTCCGCGGTGCCCCGGCGTCCCGGTCACTCAGTCCCGCTCGGCGAGGGTCAGCTCGATCCCGCCGACCAGGTCGGCGCAGACGTTGTAGACGAACGCTCCCAGCGTGGCCAGAGCGGTGAACAGCACCACGTTGACCAGGCCGATGAGGGCCGAGCTGAGGATGACGCCCTTGGCGGTGATCTGGAAGCCACTGGTGCTCTGCCCACCGCCGGCGTTGACCAGGTCGCTCAGGCTGTCGTTGACGCTCTGGAACACGCCCATCGCGTCAAGCGCCAGATAGAGCACCGACGTGGCGACCACCACGACGATGAACAGGACCACCGATACGGCGAACGCGAACTTCATCACGGACCAGGGGTCGATCCGCTTGAGGTTCAGCCGGGCCCGGCGCGGTCCACGGGACGCGGCGGAGCTGACCGAGGTACGCGCGGCGCGTACCGCGTCGCCGACCCTTGCCGCCCCGACGGCCGACGGGTTACCGATGCCCGGAGGCAGCCCACCGCCGCTGGCCGGCCGGCCGGCGGCGCCTGCACGACCCGAGTCGGGCTGGGTCATGCCGGGCATGATCCGCGGCTGCGTGCCTGTGGTCCCTGCGGATGTCGCCTGGCCCGGCCGGGTGGTGATCGGCTGTGTCGTTGTCGGTCGGGCCGGCGGCGCAGCCGCTGCCGGGGGCGCGGAGGCGGACGTCGGGGCCTCGGCATCGGCCGTCTCACCCTTGTCGCCCGACCCGCCGTCCTCGCCGGGCTCCGGCGGAGGTGTCATGCCGGGAGCCCGGGTGAATTTCGGGGCAGGCGCGTCGGCGGGGACCGTTGCCCGGCCCACGGCCGCGCGGCCGGTCGCTGGTGTGCCGCCCTTGGCGGCCTCCTCGTCGACCGGGTTGGCCGAGGTCCCCGTGTTCCCCGACTTCGCCTGTGTCTCCGTCATTCAACTAGTCCTGTTCGTCAGGCTCGTCGGCATTGCGAGCAATCGCCACGATAGTCACGCCGTCCGGGAGGTCCATCAGCTTGACCCCCATTGTGTTCCGGTCACGCGTACGGCGTACAGGCTTCACCGGAGTCCGGATGACACCACCGTTGCTGGTGATCGCGAACAGCTCGTCGTCCGGGTCGATCACCACCGCGCCGACCAGACCACCGCGCCGTTCGGTGATCTTCGCAGTCAACACGCCCTTACCTCCCCGGCCCTGCACCGGGTATTCCTCGATCGGGGTACGTTTCGCGTATCCCCCGTTCGTCGCCACCAGAACGTCCAGGCCCTCCCGGACGACCTCCATGGCGAGCAGGACGTCGTCGTCCGTGAACCGCATACCGATCACACCCGAGGTGGCCCGACCCATCGGCCGCAACGCCTCGTCGGAGGCGTTGAACCGGATCGCCTGCGCCTTCTTGGAGACCAGCAACAGGTCGTTCTCCGGTGCCACCAGCGCAGCACCGACCAGCTCGTCCTCATCGCGCAGGTTGATCGCGATGATGCCGCCGGAACGGTTGGAGTCGAACTCCTCGAGCCGCGTCTTCTTCACCAGGCCGTTCTTCGTGGCCAGTACCAGATAGGGGGCTACCTGGTAGTTCGGGATTTCGATGATCTGCGCGATCTGCTCGTCGGGTAGGAAGGCGAGCAGATTGGCCACGTGTTGGCCCTTGGCTACCCTACTGGCCTCCGGCAGCTCGTACGCCTTGGCCCGGTACACACGACCCTTGTTCGTGAAGAACAGGATCCAGTCGTGGGTCGAGCACACGAAGAAGTGGCTCACGATGTCGTCCTGCCGCAGCGTGGCGCCACTGACGCCCTTGCCGCCGCGCCGCTGCGACCGGTACAGATCGACCTTGGTCCGCTTGGCGTACCCGGTCCGGGTGATCGTGACGACCACGTCCTCGCGGGCGATGAGGTCCTCCATCGAGACCTCGCCGTCGAACGGGATGATCTGCGTACGCCGCTCGTCGCCCCACTTGGCGACGATCTCGCCCAGCTCCTCGGAGACGATCCGGCGCTGCCGCTCCGGCTTGGCGAGGATGTCCTTGAGGTCGGCGATCTCGATTTCCAGCTTGGCCAGGTCGTCGACGATCCGCTGCCGCTCCAGGGCGGCCAGGCGGCGCAGCTGCATGTCCAGGATCGCGGTCGCCTGGATCTCGTCGATCTCCAGCAGCCGGATCAGGCCCTGCCGGGCGTCGTCCACTGTCGGCGACCGCCGGATCAGGGCAATCACCTCGTCCAGCGCGTCCAGCGCCTTGGCGAGACCGCGCAGGATGTGCGCCCGCTCCTCGGCCTTGCGCAGCCGGAACGCCGTCCGCCGGCGGATCACGTCGATCTGGTGCTCGACGTAGTAGCGGATGAACTGGGCCAGGTTGAGGGTGCGCGGCACACCGTCGACCAGCGCCAGCATGTTGGCGCCGAAGGTCTCCTGGAGCTGCGTGTGCTTGTAGAGGTTGTTCAGCACCACCTTGGCGACCGCGTCGCGCTTGAGCACAAGCACGATCCGCATGCCGGTCCGCCCGGAGGACTCGTCGCGGATGTCGGCGATCCCGGCGAGCTTGCCCTCCTTGATCAGCTCGGCGATCCGCTCGGCGAGGTTGTCCGGGTTGACCTGGTAGGGCAGCTCGCTGACGACCAGGCAGGGCCGGCCCCGCTTGTCCTCCTCGACCTCCACCACCGCGCGCATCCGGATCGAGCCGCGACCCGTGCGGTACGCGTCCTGGATCGCGGTCGTGCCGACGATCAGGCCGTGGGTCGGGAAGTCCGGGCCCTTGACGATGCCGAGCAGGGCTTCGAGGGTGGTTGCCTCGTCCTCCTCCGGGTGCTCCAGGCACCACTGCACGGCCGCGCCGATCTCCCGCAGGTTGTGCGGCGGGATCTTGGTGGCCATGCCGACCGCGATGCCCTCGGAGCCGTTGACCAGCAGGTTGGGAATCCGCGACGGCAGGATCGTGGGCTCCTTGGCCCGGCCGTCGTAGTTGTCCTGCATATCGACGGTGTCCTCGTCGATATCCCGCATCATCTCCATGGCCAGCGGGTCGAGCTTGCACTCGGTGTAGCGCATGGCGGCGGCCGGGTCGTTACCCGGCGAGCCGAAGTTGCCGTTGCCGTCGACCAGCGGGTAGCGCAGCGACCAGGGCTGCGCCATCCGGACCAGCGCGTCGTAGATCGGCGAGTCGCCGTGCGGGTGGAACTGACCCATCACGTCGCCGACGACCCGCGAGCACTTCACGTAGCCGCGGTCCGGCCGGTAGCCGGAGTCGAACATGGCGTAGAGGATCTTGCGGTGGACCGGCTTGAGCCCGTCCCGGACGTCCGGCAGCGCGCGACCGACGATGACGCTCATCGCGTAGTCGAGGTAGGAGCGCTGCATCTCCACCTCGAGCCCGACCGGTTCGATCCGGTCGTGCGCGACCACCGCGGCGATGGCCTCGGCGGGTACCTCGGGCTCGTTCGGTGTGGACTCGGGGGAATCGGTCACTGTATACCCTTATCAGACTCAGAGTCGTTTTCGTGCTGTGGATAACGGCTGTGGATAGCCGTCAAGCTGTGGATAACTCTGTGGACCGGCGGGCCAGCCGGGCGAACCCGGGCTGACCCGCTGACGTCCGTCAGATGTCCAGGAACCGCACGTCCTTGGCGTTGCGCTGGATGAACGACCGGCGGGCTTCGACGTCCTCACCCATCAGGACGCTGAACAACTCGTCTGCGGTTGCAGCGTCGTCGAGCGTGACCTGACGCAGGGTACGGGTGGCCGGGTTCATCGTGGTTTCCCACAGCTCGGGATAGTTCATCTCCCCGAGACCCTTGAACCGCTGGATGTCGTCCGGCTTGGCGTTCGGCTTCTTCTGCTGGCGCAGCGCCACCAGCCCGTCGCGTTCCCGGTCCGAGTACGCGTACTGGGCGTCATCGCCCTTCTTGTTCCACTTGATCTTGTAGAGCGGCGGGGCGGCCAGGTAGACGTGCCCCAGCTCGACCAGCGGACGCATGAAGCGGAACAGCAGGGTGAGCAGCAGCGTCTGGATGTGCTGGCCGTCGACGTCGGCGTCGGCCATCAACACGATCTTGTGGTAGCGCAGCTTCTCGATGTCGAAGTCGTCGTGGATGCCGGTGCCGAGCGCGGTGATCAGCGCCTGCACCTCGTTGTTCTTGAGAACCCGGTCGATCCGGGCCTTCTCCACGTTGAGGATCTTGCCGCGGATGGGCAGGATCGCCTGGACGCGCGGGTCGCGACCCTGCTTCGCCGAGCCGCCGGCCGAGTCACCCTCGACGATGAAGACCTCGGACTCGCGCGGGTCGGTCGACTGGCAGTCGGCCAGCTTGCCGGGCATCGAGCCGGACTCCAGCAGCGACTTGCGCCGGGCCAGCTTGCGCGCCTGCTGTGCGGCGATCCGGGCACGGGCCGCCTGGGACGCCTTCGTGATGATCATCTTGGCTTCGGCCGGGTTGCGGTCGAACCAGTCGACCAACCATTCGTTGCAGACCCGCTGCACGAAGCTCTTCACCGGGGTGTTGCCGAGCTTGGTCTTGGTCTGGCCCTCGAACTGCGGGTTGGCCAGCTTGACCGAGATGATCGCCGCGAGCCCTTCCCGGATGTCCTCGCCGGAGAGCTTCTCGTCGCCCTTGAGCAGCTTCTTGTCGGTGCCGTACCGGTTGACCACGCTTGTCAGCGCGGACCGGAAGCCCTCCTCGTGCGTGCCGCCCTCGTGGGTGTTGATCGTGTTGGCGAAGGTGTAGACCGACTCGCCGTACGACTCGTTCCACTGCATGGCGATCTCGACCGACATGCCCTCCTCCTCGGCCCCGAACTCGACCACCGTCTTGTGGATCGGGTTCTTCGAGGCGTTGAGGTGTCGGACGAAGTCGGCGATGCCACCCTCGTAGTAGAAGGTGACCTCGCGCTGCCGGCCGTCCTCCTCCTCGGCCACTCGCTCGTCGAGCAGGTGGATGCGCAGCGCGCGGTTGAGGAAGGCCATCTCCTGGAGACGGCGGTAGATGGTCTGGAAGTCGAAGTCGACGGTCTCGAAGACGTCGGGGTCGGGCCAGAAGGACACCGCCGAGCCGCTGCGGTCGGTGGTCTCACCCTTCTCCAGCGGGCTGGGCTTGGAGTTGGCGTACTGCTGCCGCCACACGAAGCCCGACTTGTGGATCTCCACGGCCATCCGGGTGGAGAGCGCGTTGACGACGGAGACGCCGACACCGTGCAGACCGCCGGAGACCGCGTACGCCTTGCCGTCGAACTTGCCGCCCGCGTGCAGCACCGTCAACGCGACCTCGACACCCGGCTTCTTGAGCTTCGGGTGCAGGTCGACGGGGAAACCACGGCCGTTGTCGGTGACCCGGACGCCGCCGTCGGCGAGCAGCACCACGTCGATGGTGTCGCAGTACCCGGCCAGCGCCTCGTCCACCGCGTTGTCGACGACCTCCCAGACGAGGTGGTGCAGACCACGCTCGCCGGTGGACCCGATGTACATACCGGGCCGCTTGCGGACCGCCTCCAGCCCTTCCAGAACGGTGATCGACTCTGCGCCGTACTCCTGCTTGTCCTGCGCTGCCACCCTCGGCCACTTTCTCGCGTCGTCCGCGCCGGATAGGGCGCGTCGGGCGCGGGTTCGGCGGACAGGACGCGACGTCGGCGCGCGGACCGGTGCCGGAGACCTCCGGACAGCGGGTCGAACGCGCCGGTCGCCGCGGTTGCCCGCGGATCGCGATCGGCTCGACCCGACGTGGAGAATTGATCCTGGGGCCACCGGCCCCGTCGCACGCTCCGCACCGGGTCTTCGTCTCACCGTCAATCCTACTGTGCGCGAAGGACAGAACCACCACTCGGCACCCTCAAAGAGGCGGCTGAGATGTCCATAGCCGGCAGAACCCCGCTGCCCACGACTCCCCCCACACGCCACGCTCCGATCGCACGCGCCGCCCCCGGACGGGATGACCCGCGCCCGGGCGGGTCGGGGGTCGCGGCCGACCCGCCCGTGCCGTACGTTTGCGGCGCCCCGGAACCGCCCTTGATCTTTACCGGCCGGAACCGGGACGATCGACCCGATCGACCCGACACGTGCTCTCTAAGAGGTGACAGATGGGGCTGGACAACGTCGCGGTGCACTGGCCGCGGACCGGCCGCTTCTACGATCCGGTCGCGCCGGCCGAGTTCGTCGACTTCGGCGAGATCGTCGACGTACCCCGAATCTCCGCGCCGACGGCGGCGCTGGCCGAGCTGATCGCGAAGACCGGCACCGTCCGGGCGACCGCCTACACCGAGCTGGTTGATCTCCTACTCGGTCTCGAAGGTGTGTTGTACGCCACAGACGCCGCCGCCGAGGACGAGGACCCGGTCATCGACCCGGACGGCTGCGCCTGGATCGCCGGCGGGATCGAGCGTTTCGTGGCCAGCCACCGCGAGTACGGCGACGCCGTCACCTTCGAGTCGGTGAGCGTCGTGCTGCGGGCGTTGCTCGGTGACGGCCGGTTGGCCGAACAGCAGTTGCGGTGGCTGGAGAGCCGACTGGGCGCCCTGCGCGACGAGAGCGGCGATCCGCCGCAGTGGAACTTCACCTGTGCCGAGTTGGGCGTTCTGGCCGCCTTCTACCGGCGCTGCGCCGAGCGTGGCTTCGCGGTCTACGCGGACGCCTGACCGGCCCGCGGGGTGGGGTGGTCGTCGCCGGGGCGGTTGGCCGCGGCGATCACCTGGGTGAGAACGGCGTGCAGCTGTTGCAGGTCGCCGATCGGCAGCCCGAGCCGTTGGACGATCGCGGCCGGGATGCGTTCCGCCTGGGCACGGAGTGCCGCCCCGCTGGGGGTGAGGGTGACCGCGAGGCTGCGTTCGTCCGCGGCGTCGCGCTCACGCCGCAGGTAGCCGGCCGCTTCGAGGCGCTTGAGCAGCGGTGACAGGGTGCCCGGGTCGAGTTGCAGGAGGCGGCTGAGGTCGCGGCCGGACAGCGGCGCGTGCTGCCACAGCGCCAACATGACCAGGTACTGCGGATGGGTCAGCCCCATCGGCTCCAACAGCGGCCGGTAGACGGCCACGACGCTGCGCGCGGCCACCGACAGGGCGAAGCAGACCTGCTGTTCCAGTGCCAGCGGGTCGGCGCCGACCGGTGGTTCGCTCATCTGTTGCCCTCCTGAAGCACTATGACTATCGTACCGATCATTGGTACACCAACTGTTGGTGTACCAATCGAGCGGCGGCAAGGGTGGAGGCCCAGATGAGCGAGGACGGCGCGGCCAAGAGTTCCCCGGGCGAGGGCGGCCGGTTCCTGCGGTGGGCGTACCGGTACCTCGCCGGGCCTGCCGAGGGCGTGCAGGGCGCGATCCAGGGCGGCTCGGCCGAGGCCCGCGAGGCCTGGAAACGCGACCTGGCCGAGCGCAAGCGCTACACCAGGGAACAGCGCGAACGCCGGCGCGCCGCCCGGCAGAACTGACCCGCCCGCTCAGCCGTAGGTGTCGCGCGGCCCACGGCCCCGCACCCGCCGCGGCCCCTTCTGCCACGACGGCGCGGCCGGGCCGTGGATGTGCAGCTTGCGCACCACGTTGTGCCCGACCTCGCTGGCGATCTGCTTGAGCAGCGAACCGGCCAGCAGCCGCAGCTGCGTCGCCCAGGCGGTCGAGCGGGCCTCCACGGTCAGCTCGCCGTTCTCCAGCTTCACCGGCCGGCTGTGCTGGGCAACCTCCGCGCCCACCACCCGCTCCCACGCCCCGAACACCGTGGCCTCGGCCGCGGGCTGCTGCCAGCCGCGCGCCTTCACCAGCCGGTTCAGCACCGCGCCGAGCGGCTGCGGGTCGCGCGGGTCGGGGCCCGGGCCGGAATAGCCGCGCAGCCGCCGTCCCGAGCCGCCGGCGCCGTCGCCACCGGAGCCACCGCCTGGGGTACGCCGTGCGCGGGCCGCCGCCTGCCGGCGGGACAACGCCGCGTCGAGCACCGCCCTGGCCAGCTCCGGACCGGCCACGGCATCCGGCTGCGCACCGCCGTCGGCACCCGCCGCTCCTGGCGTACCCGCCCCGGTGTCGCCGGGCCGCCCGGCGTCGCCCCGGTTGGCGCGTGGTTCACTCGACACGGCGGACCGTCCCCTCGCCGACCTGGTAGCGGGTGCCGCGCAGGGCCGCCGGCACGTCGTCGTCAACCGCACACGTCACAAGCAGTTGACTCGCCCCGCCGACCAGCTCCGCCAGCCGCCCCCGACGGCCGGTGTCCAGTTCGGCGAAGACGTCGTCGAGCACCAGCACCGGCTCGATCCCGTCGGCGCGCAGCAGGTCGTAACCGGCCAGCCGCAGCGCGAGCGCGAACGACCAGGACTCGCCGTGGCTGGCGTACCCCTTGGCGGGCAGCGGACCGAGGGTAAGCGCCAACTCGTCGCGGTGCGGACCGACCAGGGTGGTGCCCCGCTCGATCTCCGCCGAACGGGACGCGGCCAGGGCCGCCGTCAGCGCCTCGGCCAACGCGGCCCGGTCGGTGGTCGGCTCGGCCAGCTCGATCGAGGGACGGTAGGCGATGCTCGCCGCGCCCCGCCCGGCGGCCACCGCGTCGTACGCCTTGGCGACGTGCGGGGTGAGCGCGGCGACCAGCTCCAACCGGCCGGCGAGCAGCTCCGCGCCGTGCTGGGCCAGGTGGGTGTCCCAGACGGCGAGGGTGCCGAGGTCACCGCCGCGCGACCCGCCCGTCTTGCGGGCCAGGTACGCGGTGCGCAGCAGGGCGTTGCGCTGCTTGACCACCCGCTCGTAGTCGGCCCGCACGCCCGCGTACCGGGGCTGGCGGTTGACCAGCAGGTCGTCGAGGTAGCGGCGACGCTCGGCCGGGTCTCCCCGGACCAGCTCCAGGTCCTCCGGGGCGAAGAGCACCAGCCGCAGCGCGCCGAGCACGTCCCTGGCGCGTCGCGCCGGGGAACGGCCCAGCCGGGCGCGGTTGGCCCGGCCCGGCACGATCTCCAGCTCGACCAGCAGCTCCCGGCCGTCGTGTACCACCGCGCAACGGATCACCGCCGAGGCGGCGCCCATCCGGACCAGTGGCGCGTCCGTGGCGACCCGGTGCGAGTCCAGGGTCGCCACGTAACCAAGCGCCTCGACGAGGTTCGTCTTGCCGACGCCGTTGGCGCCGATCAGGACGTTCGCCCCCGGCTGGAGGTCGACGGCGACCCGCTCGTACGAGCGGAAGTCGACAAGTTCCAGCCGGTGGACGTACACAGGGTGTGGATACCGCTCAGCGCTTGTGGACGGCGTGGCCACCGAACTGCTGACGCAGCGCGGCGACGGCCTTCATGGCGGGTGAGTCGTCCTGCCGGGAGGCGAACCGGGCGAACAGCGAGGCGGTGATGACGTTCAGCGGTACGGCCAACCGGACCGCCTCGTCGACCGTCCACCGGCCCTCGCCGGTGTCCTCGGTGTAGCCGCTCAGCTCGGCCAGCTCCGGGTCCTCGTCGAGAGCCCGGTCCAGCAGGTCGAGCAGCCAGGAACGCACGACCGTGCCCTCGCGCCAGGACTTGAAGACGCCCGGCACGTTCGTCACCAGCTCGGAGGCGGTGAGCAGCTCGTAGCCCTCGGCGTAGGCGTGCATCAGGCCGTACTCGATGCCGTTGTGCACCATCTTCGAGTAGTGCCCGGCACCGACCGGCCCGGCGTGCACGAAACCGAACTCGCCCTCCGGCTTGAGCGCGTCGAAGATCGGCATGAGCCTCTTGACGTGCTCCTGGGCGCCGCCGACCATCAGCCCGTAGCCGTTCTGCCGGCCCCAGACACCACCGGAGACGCCCACGTCGAGGTAGCCGATGCCGCGCTCGTTGAGCCGCTCGGCGCGGGGTGCGTCGTCGCTGAACCGCGAGTTGCCGCCGTCGATGATGATGTCGCCCTCGCCGAGCACCGCGGCGAGTTCGTCGATGGTGGCGTCGGTGACGCCGGCCGGCACCATGACCCACACGGCGCGCGGGGACTCGAGCTTGTCAGCCAGTTCCGCGAGGCTCGCCGCATCGCTCAGCTGCGCGTTGTGGTCGAAGCCGACCACCTCGTGACCGGCCGCCCGCAACCGCTCGCGCATGTTGCCGCCCATCCGGCCGAGTCCTACCAGGCCGAGCTGCATGTGTTTCTACCTCCGTGGATCTGGGTGTTGCTGGGCGCGATCAGCGGGACACGCGGATCGGCATGATGAGGTACCGGTACCCCGGAATGACCTCGCCATCCTCGCCGGCGGGTGAGATCACCGCGGGCTTGAAAGCGTCGACGAACGAGAGCATGGCGGTCTGCGAGCCGAGGTTGGCCAGGCCGTCGATGAGGTACTGCGGGTTGAAGCCGATGGTCAGCGGATCCCCGGTGAAGGTCGCCTCCATCGCCTCGCTGGCCCGCGCCTCCTCGGAGCCACCTGCCTCCACGACCAGACCGTCGGCGCTGAAGCTCAGCAGCACCGGGGTGGCCCGCTCGGCGACGAGCGCCACCCGCTTGACCACCTCGATGAGGGTGCTGACCGGCACCCGGGCCTCGGCGTTGTGGGTGGCCGGGAAGAGTGAGCGCACCGGCGGGTAGTTGGCGCCGTCCAGCAGCCGGCTGGTGGTACGCCGGGTGCCGCCGGCCAGGCCGACCATGCCCTCGCCCGCGGCGCCCTGAGCGAGCGCGAGGGTGACCTCGCCGCCCAGCGGGCCGAGCGCCTTGGCGGTGTCGTTCAGGGTGCGGGCCGGCACCAGGGCGTTGATGCTCACCTCGGGGTCGTCCGGCCGCCACTGGATCTCGCGCAGCGCCAGCCGGTAGCGGTCGGTCGCGAGCATCGACAGCGTGTCGCCGGACAGCTCGACGCGGACGCCGGTCATCATCGGCAGCGTCTCGTCGCGACCGGCGGCGACGGCCACCTGGGCCACGGCCGTGGCGAACGCGGCGGCGTCGACAGTGCCGGCGCTCTGCGGCATCTCGGGCAGTGCCGGGTAGTCCTCCACAGGCATGGTGGGCAGGGTGAACCGGGCGCTGCCGCAGACCAGCTCCAGGTGCGCGCCGACCGCGGCGATGTCCACCGGCTTGGCGGGCAGCGCCTTGGTGATCTCGGCGAGCAGGCGACCGGAGACCAGCGCGGCGCCGTCGGCGTCACCCTGCACCTCGACGGTGACCTGGCTGGAGACCTCGTAGTCGAACCCGGAAACCCGCAGGTTGCCATCGGTGACGCGCAGCATCACCCCGGCGAGCACCGGTACGGATGGCCGGTTCGGCAGGCTCTTCGCGGTCCACGCCACGGCCTCGGCGAGCGCGTCTCGCTCCACTCGGAACTTCATCAATGCCTCCGCGTCGACGTCAGCGACAACTCTCTCATGCCGACCGCTGCCTACCGTCCCGCCCGACCGTGCGGGTACCCATCGCACCTTAGGGCGCGGGGGCATCGGCTGTGCGCCCGACCCCGTGGATCGTGTCGATGCTGACGTCTGCTTCCAGCAGCGTTCGGCACGATCCACAGAAAGCCCAACGGTGATGATTGGTTTTTGTTCTCTTAGAAGAGATAACCCATCGTCTTCATCGCACCTGTGCAAACTGTGGAGAACCCGCGTTCGCGCAGCTCAGACAGGTTATCTACAGGTGATTTAGCTGTGGAGAACCGGGGGTACAACCGGCTTGTGTGTCCACAGCCCGGGGTGGACGGCCGGTTGTCCACCGTTGTCCACCGGTTGTCCACCGGTAATCCACCGACTTTCTCCCCAAGCCTGTGGATCGCCGAGAAGATCACCATGACCGTCATCCCCAGAACCTTCAACAGCTCGTACACAGGGCCATGATCATCGGTGGACAACGCGACGGTTGTCCCCAGACGTCCACAGCGTCGTGCACAGGGTTTCTCCACAGCCTGTGGGTAACCGGCCACGAGCGGACCGTAGTTATCCACCGACGGTGGACAACGAGCTGTGGACAACGAGTGGCAATCGAAGCGGACACGGCCACGATGCTGTGGTCTGCACCATGTCGAGGGTCAAGCGGACGACCACCGGAACGGCGAAAAAGAACGCCCGGCCGGAGATCCGGCCGGGCGTGTCCCGGGACGATGGCGCCGCAGTCGCGGCGGGCGTACCCCTCAGGTGTTCTGTTTGATCCGGTTGGTCAGCTCGGCGATCTGGTTGTACAGCGAGCGCCGTTCCGCCATCTGCTGCCGGATCTTGCGGTCCGCGTGCATGACAGTGGTGTGGTCCCGGCCGCCGAACGCCTGCCCGATCCGCGGCAGGGACAGCTCGGTCAGCTCCCGACACAGATACATGGCCACCTGGCGGGCGTTGACAAGCACCCGGGAACGGGACTGGCCCCGCAGGTCCTCCAGGCTCACCCCGAAGTAGTCAGCCGTGGAGACCATGATCTGGTCCGCCGTGATCTCCGGGCCGGCGCCGTCCGGGATGAAGTCCCGCAGGACCTCCTCGGCCAGCGACAGCTCGACAGTCGACCGGGTCAGACTGGCGAACGCGGTCACCCGGATCAGCGCGCCCTCCAGCTCCCGGATCGAGTTCGACACCCGGGACGCGATGAACTCCAGCACGTCCGGCGGGGCGTAGAGCCGCTCCTGCGCCGCCTTCTTCTGCAGGATCGCGATCCGCGTCTCCAGGTCCGGCGGCTGGATGTCGGCGAGCAGACCCCACTCGAAGCGGGTCCGCAGCCGGTCCTCCAGCGTCGCCAGCTGCTTCGGCGACCGGTCGGAGGTGATCACGATCTGCTTGTTGGCGTTGTGCAGCGTGTTGAAGGTGTGGAAGAACTCCTCCTGGGTGCGCTCGCGGTTCTCCAGGAACTGGATGTCGTCGATCAGGAGGATGTCGACGTCCCGGTAGCGCCGCTGGAACGCGCTGGTCTTGTCGTCCCGGAGCGAGTTGATGAAGTCGTTGGTGAACTCCTCGGTCGAGACGTACCGCACCGACCGGGCGTTGCCGAGCGTCGTGGCGTAGTGCCCGATCGCGTGCAGCAGATGCGTCTTGCCCAGCCCCGAGCTGCCGTAGATGAACAGCGGGTTGTACGCCTTCGCCGGCGACTCGGCCACCGCCACGCTCGCCGCGTGCGCGAACCGGTTGGACGAGCCGATGACGAACGTCTCGAACATGTACTTCGGGTTGAGGCGGTTGCCGCCGGTGTCGGCCCCCGGCAGCCGGCGGTCGTCCCGCCCACCCGCCCGATGGTCGACGCCGCTGCGCCCCGGGCCGCTGTCCGTACCGCTGTCCCGGGGCAGCGCGCGGATCACGTGCTGATCCCGTGGCGATGCCGCCTCCTCGCGGTAGCGGGGCTCGTACGGCCGGGTGTCCGGGCCGGGCGGGTCCAGTCGGGCGGCCTGCTCGTCATAGCCGCGCCGCTCCGGCCCGGCCCGTGGCGACCGCATCGGCTCCACGAACGACGCGCTGAACAGCGCCTCCTGACCGTCCCGGCTGGCCGGGATCAGCCCCGACCGGTGTCCCTCGGTCGTCGGCGCGGGAGGCGGACCGGCGGGCGCCGGCGGCGGGCCCGAGTCCGGGGCGTACGCGGCGCGCTGCTGGTCGGGGATTACCGCGTCCGCCGGTCGACCCGAATGCTCGTCGAGCGGGCCGGCGGGCGGGCCGTCGACGTCACCCGGCTCGGGGGTGCTGCGGTAGACGGTGCCGGCCGGCCGGCCGGAGGCGTCCTCGGCCACCCGCACGGTGACCGCCACCTGGATCGGTCGGCCGAGCCGCCGGGTGAGCGCCTCGGTGATGGCCGGACGCAGTCTCGACTCGATCACGTCCCGCGTGAACGCGTCCGGAACGGAGAGCAGCGCGGTGTCCTCGACGATCGCCCGTAGCCGGGTCAGCCGGAGGTACGCACGCTGCTGGGCTGAGATGATCTCGTCGGCGAGCTCGTCGGTCGCCGCCAACCACACCGCGGCAAGGTCGGTCGTACCGGCCACCGTCGTGCCACCCCCTCGCCTCTGCTCCCGGCCGCCGCTGTCTGCAGCCGGCCATCCCGGGCCCGCCGCGTTCGCGGGTGGAACATCACCCACCCGGACGGTCGACCGGTGGTCGTCCACAGGTTATCCACAACCTGTGCGCAGACCGATGGCGGCCGTCCGTCGGACGCCTGTGGGACCTGCCCCCTGCCTGAACGGGCGCTGAAGCGGGTTCACCGTGCCGAACGATTCACTACCTTGTCCGGTCTTGCCTGCGACCGAAGCTTGAAGACGCTCACCGCAATCGGGCACGGTAACAGCGTTGTCCCTGCGCCATCAACCGGCGGCGCGGAGGCGGCCTTGTCGGCATCAGCGAAAACCGCCCCTTCGGCCCGGGCGAGTTCCCGTCGTCCCGCCCGCGCTGAGGTGTTTGACGGTCATTGCCGCCCTGCGTAGGCTGGAGCGGCTGCTCTCTCGCCCTCTGCTAGGGTGATGGGTGCTTGCTGTCCGCGGTCGCATCCCCGCATCGCCGAGGTCCCGCTCCGCCGGGCAGCACCGATCGGTGGCCACCGTCGAGGTGGCCTGGACCACCCCACGACCCCGGCGATCCCGTCGCGCGGGGCGCGTACGAAAACGGAGAGCCTGACGTGAGCAAGCGCACCTACCAGCCGAACAACCGCCGGCGCGCGAAGACCCACGGCTTCCGGCTGCGCATGCGCACCCGTGCCGGCCGTGCCATCCTCTCGAGCCGCCGCGCCAAGGGTCGCACCACCCTGTCGGCCTGAGCCGACCGGGCCGGTCCGGGAAACGTGGGCAGTCGTGCTGGCCGCCGCACAGCGACTGCGGCGCAGCACTGACTTCGCCGCAGCGGTTCGCGGTGGCCGACGCGCCGGACGAGGTGCCGTCGTGGTCCACCTGACCGTGCCGGCTACCACCGACCCCAGTGCAGTGACCTCGCCGGAGCCGGCGCGGGACGCCGGCGCGGAGCAGCCCTCCGCGTCGACCCGCGCCGGCTTCGTCGTGTCCAAGGCCGTCGGCAACGCGGTGGTCCGCAACCGGGTGCGACGCCGGCTACGGGCGTTGACCCGGGAGCGACTGGCCGCACTTCCGGCCGGCAGCACCCTCGTCGTTCGGGCCCTTCCCGCGGCGGCCGAGGCGTCGTACCCCCGGCTCGCCGCCGACCTGGACGCCGCCCTCGCGGTCGCGCGGTCGCCCCGAGAGCGACGGTCCCGATGAGCGGCGATCCGGGCGCGGCGCCAACCGGTGCGGCCAGGGTGCTGATCGCGCCCATCATCGCGTACCGTCGGTGGATAAGTCCGGCACTGCCGGCCCGCTGTCGGTTCTACCCGTCGTGCAGTGCGTACGCGCAGGAGGCCGTCGCCCGCCACGGCGCGCTCCGGGGAGCCGCTCTGGCGGTCCGGCGACTGCTGCGCTGCCACCCCTTTCACCCTGGCGGACATGACCCGGTGCCGGAGCCGGGCGGCCGTCGTCGTGCTGATGTGACTGGAGCCCCGAATTGAGTCTGAGTCTCGACTGGATCTACTACGCGATTTCGTGGATCCTGCTGACCTGGCACTCGGCGTGGGACGCCATCGGGGTGCCCGTCGGGGCGGTGATCGGCACCAACTTCGCCTGGATCCTGTCCATCGTGTTCCTGGTGGTCACCGTCCGGGTGATCCTGTTCCCCGTCTTCGTCAAGCAGATCAAGTCGCAGCGGGCGATGCAGGCGCTCCAGCCCAAGGTCAAGGAGCTCCAGGAGAAGCACAAGGGTGACCGGGAGACGCTCCAGAAGGAGATGATGGAGCTCTATCGGAAGGAAAAGGCCAACCCGTTGATGGGCTGCCTTCCGATGTTCCTCCAGATCCCGGTCTTCCTCGGTCTCTTCCACGTGCTGCGCCGGCTCGACCCGGACAAGCAGAACAAGACCCTGTACGGCTGGACTGTCGACCAGTTCCAGAGCGCCTCGCAGGCGAAGCTCTTCACCGCCCCGATCGCCGGCAAGTTCGGCTCCACGGCCGACGAGCTGGCCAGCCTCGGCGCCAACGGCACCACTGTCAAGATCATTGCTGGTGTCCTGGTCCTCATCATGATCGGCACCACCTACCTGACCAGCCGTCAGATGATCCTCAAGACCGGCTGGGCTGAGGACCCGCAGCAGCGGATGATCCAGCGACTGATGCTCTACGGCATCCCCGCGTCGCTGCTGATCTCCGGCGCGATCTTCCCGATCGGTGTGATCATCTACTGGGTCACGAACAACCTCTTCACCCTCGGCCAGCAGCAGTGGGTGCTGCGGAAGTTCCCGCCTCCGGTGACCGCCAAGAAGGCCGCCGCCCCGGCCTCCAGCCGCAACCCGGTGCAGCCCGCCAAGTCCGCCGGTCTGTTCGGTCGCGGCAAGGCCGCCCCGCCGGCTCCGGTCAAGGCGACCGCGCCCAAGGTGGCAGGCCCGAAGCCGGGTGCCAAGCCCACCAACCCGAAGAAGAGCCGCCCCGCCAAGCGGCAGGGCTGACTCGTCCGGGCCGTCGTCGGGCAACCGGCGGCGGCCCGTTCCGCACCGCGCAGCCGCCGTACGGCCGGCGCCGGACGGAACTGACCGCGCACCGCGCGGCCACGGGCGACACTGCCCGTACAGACGTGCCCGTGGGCACCGGCGACCTCCAGCCGGCCCCGGGAAACCAGTCGGACCCGACGGTCCGGCCGAACGAGTACGGAGATGAGACCGTGACCGAGACCAGCATCCCCCGCGCCGAGCAGTCCCTGGACGAGGAGGAGACCGCACCGCTCGCGGTGGACGACGACACGGACGTCGAGTCCGACGACGACACCGAGTCGGACGACACCGGTGCCAGTGCCGGCGGCCGGGCGAAGAAGGCCACCGGCGAGGGCGACCTGTTCCGGCAGAGCGAGATCGCGGCCGACTATGTCGAAGGGCTTCTCGACATCCTCGACTACGACGGCGACATCGACGAGTTGGTGGCCGGCGGTCGCCCGGTGGTCGAGGTCGTCGGCGCGCGCCTGCAGAACCTGGTGGGCCAGCGCGGCGCCACCCTGGAGGCGCTCCAGGAGTTGACCCGGCTCGCCGTCTTCCGACAGACCGGCACCCCGAGCCGCCTGCTGCTCGACGTCGGCGGCTACCGGGCGAACCGTCGCAAGGAACTCGCCGCGGTCGCCAAGAACGCCGTCGAGAAGGTCAAGGAGTACGGCGAGGCGGTGCGGCTGGAGCCGATGTCCGCGTTCGAGCGCAAGTGCGTGCACGACGTTGTCAACGCCATGTCCGGCGTGGAGAGCGAGTCCGAGGGTGTCGAGCCGAACCGGCGCATCGTCGTACGGCCGGCGGACTGACCGCGTTGACACACGACGACGCCACGGCCGACGCCGTGACCGGCCCGGGCGGCACGCCGCCCGGGCCGTCCGCTGTCCGGCCCGACACGACCGACACCGCTCCCTCGCCTGCCGACGCCGCACTGCCGACCGCACTCGCCCCCGCGGCGCTGACCCTCTTCGGTGATCGGCTCGACCTGGCCGCCGCGTACGCCGAACTGCTGGCCACCGACGGCGTGGTACGCGGTCTGATCGGCCCCCGCGAGGCGCCCCGGATCTGGGACCGGCACCTGCTCAACTGCGCGGCGGTCGCCGAGCGGATTCCGACCGCCGCGACCGTGCTCGACGTCGGCTCGGGCGCCGGCCTGCCGGGCCTGGCCCTCGCCATCGCGCGTCCCGACCTGACTGTCACCCTCATCGAGCCGCTCGCCCGGCGGACGTCGTTCCTCATCGAGGTCGTCGAGCGGCTGGGACTGGCCAGATCGGTACGGGTCTTCCGTGGCCGCGCCGACGAGGCGGCGAGCGGTTCCAGCGGGCGGGAGCCGATCAGCGGGGACGTGGTGACCTCCCGCGCGGTCGCACCCCTGGACCGCCTGGCGACCTGGAGCCTGCCGCTGACGGTCCGTGGCGGCCGCCTCCTGGCCCTCAAGGGGTCATCGGCTGCCGCGGAGATAGAGGGGCACGCCGACGTGGTCGCACGAGTCGGCGGCGGGGAGCCCACCGTTCACCTTTGCGGTGTCGGGGTCATCGACCCGCCCACCACCGTCGTGGAGATCGTGCGCGAGCGGATGGTCGGCCCGGCCCGCCCGGCGGCCAGCAAGCGGTCCCGGGCCGGTCGCGCCCGCCGTCGCTGACGCTTCGCGCCATCGGGCGTCCGGCCGGTCGGTTGCCTCGTTGTACCGGTACGGATGGAACGAGGGTATGAGAACCCGACGTGGACCGGCCACGCCCGTCCGCCGTAGGCTGACCGCGCGTCGATAGTGTGGAGCGGGCGGCGGACGTCGCGGGTCTCCCGACCGCTCCCGAGGAGCCGTACGCTCCGGGGTGCGGGCGTGGGTGCGGCCAAGTTGACCGGGGCGCGGACCGACCATCCGAAGCGGGCAGGGATGACAGGTGCATGACGACGGCAGGTACGACGATCCACGCGTGACCGGGTCAACCAACGACCCTGTTTCACGTGAAACCGACTACCAGGGCTGGACGCCCGGCGATTCTGGACCGTCGCCCCGACCAGCGGACAATGATCCGCTGGCGCCACGCGACGATTCACCGAGGCCGGTCCGTCCGGACGCCCCGGAACCGACGACCGCGCGGAGGCCCTCGGAGGGGCTCAGCCGGCCAGCCAACACCGTCGAGGTGCGACAGACGGTCGGTCGGCGGAACACCGCCGCAGCCGTCCGCTTCGAGCAGGTGGTGCCACACCAGCCCACTGCGGCGGGCGCTCAGGACGCCGCACCGGTGACCCCCGACATACCTGTGGCATCGGCCGAGTCGCTGGCGGCAGTGGCGGCAGATCCCACGTACGTTTCACGTGAAACCCCGACGCGCGAAGAGGATGACCCACCGTTGGCTATGGAGGCGATGCGCGCCGTGCAGATCCTGAATCCCAGTGGCGAGGTGACCATGCCTCGACCGGACCGGACCCGGGTCATGTGCGTCGCCAACCAGAAGGGCGGCGTGGGCAAGACCACGACCACCGTCAACCTTGCGGTGGCGCTCGCCCTGCACGGCAACCGGGTGCTCGTGGTCGACCTCGATCCTCAGGGCAACGCCTCCACCGGGCTCAACGTGCCGCACCACACCGGTATCCCGGACGTCTACGACTGCCTGATCAACAGCGTCCCGCTGTCCGAGGTCGCGCAGGCGGTCGAGGGCATCCCCAACCTCTGGTGCGTACCGGCGACCATCGACCTCGCCGGCGCGGAGATCGAGCTGGTGTCGGTGGTGGCACGGGAGTCCCGTCTCGACCGGGCCATCGCCGCCTACCCGGGCCAGTTCGACTACGTCTTCATCGACTGCCCGCCCTCGCTCGGTCTGCTGACCGTCAACGCCCTGGTCGCCGCCCAGGAGGTACTGATCCCCATCCAGTGCGAGTACTACGCCCTGGAGGGACTCAACCAGCTGATCAACAACATCAACCTGGTACGGCAGCACCTCAACCCGAAGCTCGACGTCTCCACGATCCTGCTGACCATGTACGACCGCCGTACCCGGCTGGCCGACGCGGTCGAGCAGGACGTCCGGAACCACTTCGGCGACAAGGTCCTCCAGGCGGTCATCCCCCGCAACGTGCGGGTCTCCGAGGCACCCAGCTACGGCCAGTCGGTGATGACCTACGATCCCGGTTCGCGGGGAGCCACGAGTTACTTCGAGGCCGCCCAGGAGATCGCCGAGCGGGGCGTCAAGGAGCCGGTGGGCCGGAATGCGTAGTGCGGAAGAGACGCTGGGAGGCGTGGCATGAAGAACCGTCCTCGGGGCGGTCTGGGTCGGGGCCTGGGGGCGCTCATCCCGACCGGGCCGGTCAACGGTGTGGGCACCGCGACGGCCGAGCCGGAGAACGAGTCTGTCGACGACGAGGGGACCCCGGCGTCAACGCCTGCGACGGTCTTGGCACCTGCACGGCCGGAGCCGGAGGTGGCGCTCAGTCCGGTGCCCGGTGCCCGGTTCGCCGAGATCCCGGTCGACGCGATCGTGCCGAACCCCAAGCAGCCCCGCCAGGTCTTCGACGAGGATGCGCTGGAGGAGCTGAAGATCTCGATCCAGGAGGTCGGCTTCCTCCAGCCGATCGTCGTCCGGCAGCTCGACGACGAGAAGTACGAACTCGTCATGGGCGAGCGCCGCTGGCGGGCCGCCCAGGCGGTGGGGCGGGAGAACATCCCCGCGATCGTCCGGGACACCCGTGACGACGCCATGCTCCGCGACGCGCTGTTGGAGAACATCCACCGGGCCAACCTGAACCCGTTGGAAGAGGCAGCCGCCTACCAGCAACTGCTGGAGGAGTTCGGCGCCACCCACGAGGAACTCGCCCGCCGGATCGGGCGGAGCCGCCCGCAGATCTCCAACACCATTCGACTGCTCAACCTGCCGGCGCAGGTGCAGCGCCGGGTCGCCGCCGGGGTCCTCTCGGCTGGGCACGCCCGGGCCCTGCTGAGCCTCGACGAGTCCGCCGCCCAGGAACACCTGGCGATGCGGATCGTGGCCGAGGGCCTCTCGGTCCGTGCGACCGAGGAGATCGTGGCCCTCACTCTCAACGACGGTCCGGCGAAGGGGGCCGCGAAGCGCCGGCCCAAGCCCCACGCGCCAGCCCTCTCCGACCTCGCAGACCGGCTGTCCGACCGGTTCGACACCCGGGTGAAGGTCGACATCGGACGGAGCAAAGGCAAGATCACGATTGAGTTCGCCACGGTCGACGACCTGGAGCGGATCGTCGGCATCATCGGAGTTCAACAGCAGGAGGAGAGCGAGGACTGACCCACCTCGCCAGCCGCGGCCGCGCTCCCCCCGGGGGGCGCGGCCGCTCTGTCTCTGACTCTCGGGGTTCCCGTTTCACGTGAAACGGCGAGGCCGGTCAGGCTCCCTGGTTCGTTCGTCCGCTCGTTTGTTCGCTCCGGCTGTGGATGCCGATGGAGCGGGGCGCGTTTTCCGCCGGTGCCCGTTTCACGTGAAACGGAGACTCGACGGAGAGGTTGACCTTCCAGCGACACCGGAGAAGGGCCGCGCGCCCGCTGAGCGGTCTCCTCTGGGACTGTCGGCGGCCGGAGAAGACAGCACCAGGGTGAGTCGAGTCGCGGTCTCTCGTCGCATCGTGGCCCCATGCGGGTGATCCGGCTAGGGCGGCCCGCCCTCACCGGCGCATCCTGCAGCTTCAGCCGCATCTGGCAAAGCCTGCGCTCGCCCGCGCGCGAGGCACCGCACAGCCGGACCACACGCCGCTTCCCGAGCACCGGGCTGGAGCCGTCGGCTGGGATCGCCCGGGCCGGGTACGCCGAGGCGCGAGCGCCGGGTCGGGACCGGGTCGCGAGCCCCGCACCCGGACCGACGGGCGGATCGTTGAGGTCGCGAGCCCCTGCGCCGGGACCGGGCACGCCGGATCGCGAACGCTGGATCGGGACCGCCGGGCCGCAAAGCTACGAACGCTGGAGCGGGACCGGCGGGCGGGCACTGGCGGGCGGGGACTGCCGGGCGGCGACTGCCGGGCCGGGACTGCCGGGCCGGGATTGCCGGGCGGGGACTGCCGGGCCGGGATTGCCGGGCGGGGACTGCCGGGCCGGGACCATCGCGCAGAGAACCGTCGCGCTGACGGTAGGGCCGCGAGCGCCGAGTGCGGGAGCGCCAGACTGACTGCAAGGGCTCTGCCGGACTCAGAACTCCCCCGCTCAGCGGATTCACCGATCGGGCGAGGCGTTCTGGAGTGAGACGGCCCGCGTTCGCTCCGGGACATCCCCGTACTGCTCGTGTGGACGGGAAGGAGACCACGCCCCGGCTGGCCCGGCCCCTGGGCTTGTGGCTGCCGGGGGCCCGGCAGCGGTACCGACAGATCACGCCAGAGCGGGTCGGTGGGCTGGCGAGCGCACGGCACGAGTTGCGCCGCGCGGCGCGACCCGCGTTGGGGAGGGCCCCGCGAGAAGCCTGTCCCGGGGAGGCCCGTCGGCTGGCTGTCAGGCACCGGGAGGCAGTTCTGGCGACCCGAGCGGTGCAGGGGCCGGAGCCCCAGCCGACACGGTCGGCTGCGGACTCTTCAGCCCCGGTTTCACCCACGACGCAGGGGGTCGAAGATCTCACTCCGACGACCGGCGCACAACGAACGAGGGCTCGAAAAGTTATCCACACCGGTTGTCCACAGGTACCCCCCGTTTCACGTGAAACCCCGCGTGAAAGCGGGTGCCAGCCTGTGGATGACGGCCCGTGTCTGGGGTCTTGGCAGCCTGTGGACATCACTGGACCGATCGACGACGAACGCTGATCTGACGGGTCGTCACCTGCCGATCGGGTAGGGACAGCCGCGCCGGACTCCGTTAGGGTCAGCGTCGTGCACGACACCCCTCCCTCAGTCCCGGACTTCACCCAGTGGCCCTCGTTTCCCTTCGAGGGTGACCTGCGCGTGAAGCAGCTCGACGACCCGGTCCCGGTCGAACCGCCACGCAAGGGCGAGGGCCTCCGGGAATGCACCGCCTGCAACGCTCCGGACGACGCCTACATCTGGGTGGGCGAGCGGTGGCGGGTCCGTGCCATGGACCGGCCCACGGGCCTGCCCATGGTGCTCATCCTCGAATCGCGGACTCATCTCGACCTGGGCGACCTGCCGAACCTGCTCGCCGCCGAGTTGGGTGTGATGACCGTACGTCTGGAACGGGCCATCCGGTCGCTGGACGGCGTCGCCCGGGTGCACGTCAACCGATGGGGTGACGGCTCGGCGCACCTGCACATGTGGTTCCTGGCTCGACCGTACGGCCGGCTTCAACTGCGGGGCACGTTCCTGTCTCTGTGGGACTCGATCCTGCCGCCGATCTCCGAAGCGCAGTGGCGGGAAAATCTGGCGCTCGTCGCCGCGTGGCTGGCGGAGTTCGGCGGCCGTCCGCTGGCCGAGCCTCCCCGCATCCAGTGGCAGGCGCCGTCCAGCCTGCTGGCCCAGTCCGCCGCCGCGCACGCCGCGGCGGAGGCGGAGGCTGTCTCGGTGATAGAGGCGGCGGAGGAGATCCCGGAGCCGGAGTCGGACCCGACGAGCGGCGCCGACGGCGACGGCGGCAGCAACGACGACGGTCAGGGCGGAACGCCCACCGAGCCCTCAACGGCGGACGCCATCGTCCCGCCCTCCAACAAAGTCCCGCCCACCGACAAGGATGCGCTCCGCTCGCCCACCGACGGAGACGCCGCCGGTTCACCTGTCGACGAAGACACCCCCGGCAGCGCGGCGCAGGCCGGCGTCGGCGAACAGAACACGGGCCGGAACGGGAACGCCGAGGGCGTCGGCGGCGGGCACGACAGCGCCGCACCGGGGGACGAGGGCACCACCCCGGCGGCCCCTACGGCGACGCCGGTATGACGGCGATCGCGGCCAGGCGGTCCGGTCGAGGCGTACCTCAGGACTGTCGCTGACGAACGAGGTTGGCGGTGGCACCTGACGGGCTGCCGCCAACCTCGACGCGCGGCGGGATGGTCAGGAAGCTGTGACGCGGGCGGCGGCGCGGGTGACCAGCGAGCCGATGAGCCGCCCGAAGTCCAGACCGGCTGCCTGCACGGCGAGGGGCAGCAGCGACGTCTCCGTCATACCTGGTGAAACGTTGACCTCCAGGACGTGCGGCTGGCCCGCGGCGTCCACGATCACGTCGACGCGGGACAGGTCGCGCAGGCCGAGCGCGGTGTGCGCGGCTAGCGCCACGTCCGCCACCGTGGCGGCGACCTCCGGGTCCAGTCGGGCCGGCGCGTGCCAGGTGGTCCGCCCGGCGGTGTAGCGGGCCGCGTAGTCGTACACGCCGTTGCGGGGCACGATCTCCACCGGCGGCAGTGCCTGCGGGCCGTCGCCGAGATCGACCACGGAGACCGCCACGTCCATCCCCTGCACGTACCGCTCGACCAGGGCTGTGGAGTCGTACGCGAAGCAGCCCACCATCGCGGCGGGCAGCGCTGCGGCGTCCCGGACCACCGCGCCACCCAGCCCCGAGCCGCCCTGCGCCGGCTTGACCATCAGGGGCAGGCCGAGGCGGTCGGCGATCCGGTCCAGGACGGCGACCGCGCCGAGCTCGGAGAACCGGTCGTGCGGCAGGGCCACCCAGTCGGGGGTGGGGATGCCTGCCTCGCGGAGCACCGCCTTGGCTGACGGCTTGTCCCAGGCGAGCCGCGAGGCGCGGGCGTCACAGCCCACGTACGGGATGTCGCACAGGTCCAGCACCCCGCGCAGCGAGCCGTCCTCGCCGGTCGCGCCGTGCAGGGCGATCACCACGGCGTCCGGCGGGTCGGCCGCGAGTGCCGGTAGCAACGCCACGTCGGCGTCGCGCAGTTCCGCCTCGACGCCTACGGCACGCAGCGCGTCGAGGACCCGCCGGCCGGAGCGCAGCGACACATCCCGCTCGTAGGAGAGCCCGCCGGCGAGCACAAGCACCCGCAGGTCGGCCGAGACGGCAGGATCGGTCACGAGGAGGCGCTCGGCTGTCGTACCCATGCCGGCATCATGCCAAGTCAGGACCTGGCACGTCGGAGCCGGCCTGCCCGCGCCGACCCGCGGCGCCGCCGCCGACGGCACCGAAGACCCGGCGCATCGCGATCTCCTGCTCCATCACGCCGGCCAGCCGGCGGACGCCCTCGCGGATCCGCTCCGGCGGCGGGAAGCTGAAGTTCAACCGCATGGTGCCGGTGCCGGTGCCGTCGGCGTAGAAGCCGGTGCCGGGCACGTACGCGACCCGGGCGGCGACCGCGCGCGGCATCATCGCCTTCGAGTCCAGCCCTTCGGGCAGGGTGGCCCAGACGAACAGGCCGCCGGCCGGCGTGGTCCAGCTGGTGCCCTCGGGCATGAGGTCGGCCATCGCGTCGAGCAGGGCGTCGCGTCGTTCCCGGTAGACCTCGCGGTAGACCTTGAGCTGCTGCCGCCACGGCATCGTGCCGAGGTAGGTGGCCACCGCCGCCTGGGCGTAGCCGCTGGGGCAGAGGATCTGCGCCTCGCTGGCGATGACCAGCTTGTCGCGGACCGCGTGCGGCGCCAGGATCCAGCCGACCCGCAGACCCGGCGCGAAGGTCTTGGAGAAGGTGCTGAGGTAGAACACCCCGTCTCGGCGGCGGGCCCGCAGCGGCGCCGGCGCGTCACCCTCGAACCCCAACTGGCCGTACGGGTCGTCCTCGACGACGAGCAGGCCGGCGCGCTCGCAGATGTCGAGCACCCGTTCCCGGCGCTCCTCGCTGAGCGTCACGCCCGTCGGGTTCTGGTAGGTGGGGATCGTGTAGAGGAACTTCACCCGCCGCCCCGCGCGGGCCAGGTCGGCGATGGCCGCCTCCAGTGCCTCCGGGATCAGCCCGTCGGCGTCCATGGGTACGTGTGCGACCTGAGCCTGGGCAGCCTGGAAAACCCCGAGCGCGCCGACGTAGGTCGGCCCCTCGGCGAGCACCACGTCGCCCGGGTCGAGGAAGAGTCGGGCCACCAGGTCCAGAGCCTGCTGCCCACCGACGGTGACGACCACGTCCTCGGGGGAGGCGCCGCACCCGGCGTCGATTCCGGAGAGCGCCATCACCTCGCAGATCCGCTCGCGCAGCTCCAGGGTGCCCTGGCCGATGCCGTACTGGAGGGTGGTGACGCCGTGCTCGGAGCCGAGCCGGCCGAGCATCTCTCCGACCGCGTCGAGCGGCAGGGCGGCGATGTACGGTGCTCCACCGGCGAGCGAGACGACCTCCGGCCTGCTGGCCACGGCGAAGAGTGCTCGGATCTCGGAGGCGGTCATCCCTCGTACCCGCCGGGCGTACCGGTCGGTGTAGTCGTCGAGTGTCGTGCCGGTCATGACCTCACCTCGATCGCTGCTCGGGTGGCTCCCGCCCCGGGTACCCCGCACGCACGTGACCATGGCGGTCGGGACACCGATTGTCGATCCTAGCCGCCTTTGGCCAGCGTGCCGGCCTGCCGAGACGGATCGTCCACATCCCGGACCCGTCCCCCGGTGCGGTGACGATCTGCGCGTCCCCTCCCGTACCGCCGATCGGCGGCGTACGATCGCTCGTCGGGGACAGGAAGGCGGCGCTGTCGTTGCGTGCCGGTCTCACCGCCGAGCCTATTGTGGGGATGCGCCATATGTCGCGACGTCTGGTCAGCCTGACCCTCGACACGCTGGAGGATCTTCCTCGCCCCTGCCGGCAGTGCGTCTACTGGGAGCTGGATCCGGTGTCCGCCGACCGGGCGTGCGCCGCCGGCGACCCGGGCCTGGAGAAGGAGGCGTGGGTCTCCCAGACCCTGCTGGAATGGGGTTCGTGCGGCAAGCTCGCGTACGTCGACGGCATGCCGGCCGGCTTCGTGATGTACGCCCCGCCGGCCTACGTTCCCCGCTCGATGGCCTTCCCGACGTCGCCGGTCTCCGCCGACGCGGCGCTGTTGATGACCGCGAACGTGGTGGCCGCGTTCGCCGGTGGCGGGCTGGGTCGGATGCTTGTGCAGGGCGTCGCCCGGGACCTGACCAAGCGGGGGATCAAGGCGATCGAGGCGTTCGGCGACGCGAAGTTCGGGGACGCCGACGACCCGGCGGGCGGGTGCGTCGCGCCTGCCGACTTCTTCCTCTCCGTCGGCTTCAAGACCGTCCGGCCGCATCCCCGGTTCCCCCGACTGCGCCTTGAGCTGCGGACCGCCCTGAGCTGGAAGTCCGACGTCGAGTACGCGCTGGAGAAGCTCCTCGGCTCGATGAGCCCGGAGACCCTGCTCCGCCCGGTGCGGCCCGCCCCGGCGACCCGCTCCACCGGCGGCTGAGCATCCGCCGCAGCACCGCCGCTCAGCTGACCACCGTGGCGGCGTGCACCACCGCCCGCAGTTCGCTGACGTCGAGCGAGCCGGTCGGGACGTCCCGCTCGATCGGGTAGTACATGCGCTGCACCGCTGCCACGATCGCCTCCACCACCCGGTCGCGGAACCGGGGGTCGACCAGCCGGGCGCGGTCCGTCGGCGAGGTGAGGTAGCCGACCTCGACCCGGACGGCAGGCATCCGCGTCAACCGCAGCAGGTCCCAGGCCTTGGCATGGGTACGGCAGTCCCGTAGCCCGGTCCGCGCGACGATCTCCCGCTGGACCAACCCGGCCAGCCGTTCGCCGGTCGCCGAGGTCACGCCGTTGTCGGTGCCGTAGTGGTAGGTCGCCACGCCTTCGGCGTCCGGGTTGGCGTGCCCGTCGAGGTGCAGCGAGATGAACACGTCGGCGCCGAGCGAGTTGGCCAGCAGCGCCCGATCGGTGTCCGGCAGGCAGCTGTCGGGCGCCGGACCCCTGGTCAGCTGCACCCGTACTCCGGACGCGGCGAGCCGCCCCTCCAGCCGGCTCGCAAGGTCGTGCACCAGGTCCGCCTCCGTCCAGCGCAGCGGCCCGTCGGGCACCACCATGCCCGGGTCGGTGCCGCCGTGCCCGGGGTCGATGACGACCGTCTTGCCGACCAGCGCCGGCCCGGACTGCCGGATGGCGTCGGACTCGCGCAGCCACTGGGGACGGCCACCGACGACCTTGCGGCCGATCCGGCGCAGCGCGTTCATGGTGTGCGGGCCGCAGGAGCCGTCGGGGGTGAGCCCGACCTCGCGCTGGAACTGGGCAACCGCGCGGGAGGTGCGGATGCCGTAGATGGCGTCCGCGCGACCCACGTCGTACCCCATCTCCAGCAGCCGCTCCTGGAGCGACCGGACGTCCTCGCCGGTGAGCGGGTCGGGGACCGCGTGGTAGAGGGTGCGGGCGCCGAGCCTCCAGCGTGCGGCGTCCAGCGCCCCCCAGGTCTCCGACCCGACCCGACCGTCGACGCTGAGCCCCCGGGACTGCTGGAACGCGCGGACCGCCCGTTCGGTGTCGAGGTCGAACTCGTCGGCGTTCGCGCCGGCAGTGGACGCGAGCAGGTCGAGGCCGGTGAGGATGGTTCGGATCTCCGTGACCGCTGGCCCCCGGTCACCGGGTCGGATCGGACGCACGCTCGACCCCCTCTGCACAACGCTGGCTGGCCGGGCGCGGCCTCGGCTTGAGGCTATGCGTTCCGGGGCGGTGTGGGGGCTCGGGCCGAGAAAAACGGCCCCGGAAACAGCGAACCCCGCACCCCCCTTGAGGGGTACGGGGTTCGGTGATGTTTCTGCTGGTCAGAGAGCCGATTCGATGAGCCGGACCAGCTCGCCCTTCGGCTTGGCACCCGCGATCGACTGCACCGGCTGGCCGTTCTTGAACACGGTGAGCGTCGGTACGGACATCACCCGGTAGGCGCGGGCGGTCTCCGGGTTCTCGTCGATGTTGAGCTTGACGATGCTGACCCGGTCGCCCATCTCGCCGGCGATCTCCTCGAGCAGCGGCGACACCTTGCGGCAGGGGCCGCACCACTCGGCCCAGAAGTCCACCAGAACCGGCTTGTCCGCCTGCAGCACGTCAGCGACGAAGCTCTTGTCCGTGACCGCCTTGGTATTTCCCACTGTGCCCCTCCTCCGGGATCTGTTCTTGTTTCAGCTGAGCGTCGCGATAAACCGCTCGGCGTCGAGCGCGGCGGCACAGCCGGTGCCGGCCGCGGTGATCGCCTGACGGTAGGTGTGGTCGACCACGTCGCCGGCGGCGAACACACCTGGCACGTTGGTGCGGGTGCTCGGGGCCTGAACCTTCACGTAGCCCTCGTCGTCCAGCTCGACCTGGCCCTGGAACAGCTCACTGCGCGGGTCGTGACCGATGGCCACGAAGACACCAGTCACGTCCATCACCTTGGTCTCGCCGCTGTGCACGTTGCGGACCCGTACGCCGGTGACCTTGCCGTCGTCGCCCAGGATCTCCTCGACGGTGCTGTTCCACTCGACCTTGATCTTCTCGTTGCTCAGCGCCCGGTCAGCCATGATCTTGCTGGCCCGGAACGAGTCGCGCCTGTGGATGATGGTGACCGTGTCGGCGAAACGGGTGAGGAAGGTGGCCTCCTCCATCGCCGAGTCACCGCCGCCGACGACCACGATGTGCTGGTTGCGGAAGAAGAAGCCGTCACAGGTGGCACACGCGGACACACCGTGGCCCAGGTACTCCTGCTCGCCGGGCACGCCCAGCGGACGCCAGGCCGACCCGGTGGAGAGGATGATCGAGCGGGCCCGGTACGCGGTCTCGCCGACCCAGACGGTGCTCAGCGCGCCCGAACCGGCGTCGCCGGTGTCCACCAGCTCGACCCGGGTCACGTCGTCGGTGAGGAACTCGGCGCCGAACCGCTCGGCCTGCTTGCGCATGTTGTCCATCAGCTCGGGGCCGAGGATGCCGTCGGCGAAGCCGGGGAAGTTTTCCACCTCGGTGGTGGTCATCAGCGCGCCACCGGACTGGACGCCCTCGATGATCAGCGGCTTCAGGTTGGCGCGTGCGGCGTAGACCGCCGCCGTGTAACCGGCCGGCCCGGAGCCGATGATGATCAGGTTGCGGACCTCGTCCACTGCCGTCTCCCGCGTTGTGTGTGTTCGGCGTCGGTGCGCACCGACGCCGATCCGAGTGCCGACGCCTGGGGGGTGCCGGCAGCTGACTTCCAGAACGTCATCGTACGAACCGGGGATTCCCGAGCCGGGCATCCGGTGGGTCAGGTCACGTAGAAGGTCATCGCACCGGTGACCGCTGATTCACCCTACCCGCGTCGAATACCGCGTGTCCGAGCCGGACCCTGGGACACCGCACTCCGGACCGCTCACCCAGGCCCAGCGGGCCCCGGTGGAGTCGGTGAACCTGATGACCAACGCCTGCTCACCCTGGAACTCGGCGAAGTCGATCACCTCGACCACCAGCGGGGCGGAACCGTGCTCCGTCGCCACGTCGGCCAGGCAGGCGGTCAGCGCCCTCTGGTCGGTGAGGCGCGCCAGCTGGTCCAGACCGTCCGGCGCGGGCCGTCGGCCTCCCTCGGCGTCCACCCCGGGCTGGTTGGCGGGGGCGTCGCCGGGAGCGCCGGACGGGGTGCGGGTGGGGATGTCGGTGGCCTGGTAGGGCGCCGGCCGCTCCGCGTCCCCGAGGGTCTGCGGGTCGTAGTCCGTACCGCTGCGCAGTGCCGGCCCGGTGGTGCGGACCGCTCCGGCCGTCGCGGCGCCCTCGGGCGCGCTGGCCGGCCGGTCCAGGGCGCTGGTGCCGGCGATGTCGGAGGCGTCCATCGACAGATGGTTGAGGCCCAACGCGACCCCGACGACGGCGACCGCCGCGACGGCCACCGGTGCCCCACGCCGCACCCAGCGGCGCCGACGGCGGCCAGGGCCGGTGGCGGCCGTGCGATCGGGTTCGGCGGGCCGCCGACCCGCTCCACCCTGGGCCGGTACGACACCCGGGGCGGCGGTGGTGTCGTCAGCGGCGGCCAGCGCCGCGAGGAGCCGGTCGGCGACCGCCGGCGGCATCTCCGGAGACGGGCCGGCCCACTCGGCCAGGTCGGCCTGCACCTGCGTCAGCGCGGAGTCCAGCCGGGCGTGCGCCTCGGCCCACGCCGGGTCCGAATCCACCAGACGGGCGACCTCCGCCTGCTGCGGCGTGCCGTCCAGCGCCCCGCCGAGGTAGTCAGCAAGCAGGTCGTCGTCGACCTCCCTGAACCCCTCGGTCGTCACGTGTCCTCCTGATTGGCGTCCCGCCGGTAACGGCCCGGCCCCGATCCGACGCCCTCCACCGGCCGTGGGTTCCCCGGGGTGACGCCCGGCACGTCCGCGACCTGGTCCGACGGCTGCGGACGGGCCGGACGGAGGTGCCCGAGCGTCACCGCGAGCCGGGCTCTGCCCCGTGCGCAGCGGCTCTTCACCGTTCCCTCGGCGACACCGAGGATGCGAGCCACCTCGGCGACGGGGTAGCCCTGCACGTCCACCAGCACCAGGGCGGCGCGCTGTTCGACGGGCAGGGTGGCGAGTGCCTGGCGGACCACGAGCGCGGTGTCGTGGTCCTGTATCGGCGCGGCCGGCTCCACACCCCGGTTGCCGGAGCCGTCCCCGGCCGGGTCGCCGTCGGGCAGCGGCACCGTGGGATGCGCCTGGCGGCGTCGGATCCGGTCCAGGCAGGCGTTGACCACGATCCGGTGCAGCCAGGTGGTGACCGCGGAGTCACCGCGGAAACGGCCGGCCGCCCGGTGCGCGGACAGCAGCGCGTCCTGGAGGGCGTCCGCCGCCTCCTCGCGGTCGCCGAGCGTCCGCAGGGCCACCGCCCACAACCGGTCCCGGTGTCTGCGGAACAACTCGGCGAACGCGTCCCGATCGCCGGCGACGTGGGCGCGCAGCAGCTCCAGGTCCGTCGCCGCGTCGCGCCCGTCCATCACCGCGTCCAGCGGATGCGGTGCCCGGACCGTGGTGCCCGGCTCACGACCCCTGGACCGTGATCTCCTGCACCCCCAGCTTGAACCCGCCCTCGGACGGCGGCAGCTGGGTGATCCAGAACAGCAGGTACCGGTATTTCGTGTCGGCGTCGAAGCCGTTGAACGTCATGGTCGTGCCGTCGTGGTCCTCGAACGGCTGGCCGATCGGCGTCTTGTAGCTCGCGACCAACTGCTTGTCACCGCTGGAGTCGGACGGCGGGTTGGTCGTACCGGCGAGGAGCTGGGCGGACGCCCCGGTGGCCGACAGCACCGCCTGGACCGACTTGACTGTGTGCGGCTCGCCGAGGTCGATCCAGACGCCCATGCCCTTCTTCAGGTTGCCGAAGTTGGGCCGGTCGCGGTACGTCTCGGTCTCCCAGCCCTTGTCCTCGTCACCGTCGATGACCTTGTCGGCGCCGTCGACCTCGCTGCGGTCCTTGCTCTCCGGGTCGATGATCCGGACGTTCTTCACGGTCAGCTTGCGGGCCGTGGCGGCGGCCGGGGTGGCATCGCCGGCCGGGGCGCTGGAGGTGGGTGGGGCGACCGGGTTGGCCTGCTGGTCCTTGTCGCCGTCGCCACCGAGCGCGCTGATCCCGATCAGCAGACCGACCAGGGCGACCGCCAACAGACCGGCGATGCCGATCGCGACCTTGCGGCCACCGGCAGCCGCCAGCGGGGACGGCTCCTCCTCGGTGTCGGCCGCGAACCGCAGCGGGCCACTGTTGTCGAGGTAGTGCTCATCCTCGGCCGGCACGTCCAGTCGCG
Source organism: Micromonospora sp. NPDC047521 (assembly GCF_055587305.1). Taxonomy (NCBI): domain Bacteria; kingdom Bacillati; phylum Actinomycetota; class Actinomycetes; order Micromonosporales; family Micromonosporaceae; genus Micromonospora; species Micromonospora sp. NPDC047521. The sequence goes on from NZ_JBVJGN010000002.1 coordinate 612,408, forward strand.
CCAACTCGGCGGCGAGCACGTCCGACGAGGGCGGGGCGATCTCGGCGTCGAGCAGGTCCATCGTCAGGTCGTCCAGGTACGCGGGCACACCGGCCCGGACCTGCCGGGGTGCCGCGATGGCGCCTGTGGCGTCCCGGACACCGTCCGGAATGGCCGCCCGTCCATGGCCGGCGGTGGCGCCGTGCAGTGGCGCCTCGGCGTGCGGCCAGTGGCCGGTCAGGGCGAAGTAGAGGATGCCGCCGACAGCCCGGATGTCGTTCTCCTGGCTGTCGGCGCCGTCGGTGCGCGCGTCGGCCAGCACCACGCGGCCCTCGTCGCTGATCATGACGGTGCCGGGGTGGACGTTTCCGTGCACCATGCCTGTGGCGTGCACCGCGGCGAGCGCACTCGCGACGGCGTTGCCGATCGCGGTGGCCCGGGCCGGGTCCAGCGGGCCCTCGGTCGCCAGGTCGCGCAGGGACTGCCCGTCGACCCACTCACGGACCACGTACGCCCGCTCGGCCTCGTCGATCGCGTCGTAGACGCCGACCAGGTTGGGGTGGATGACCCGGCTGGCCGCGACAGCGGCCTGGAGCATCTCGGTGGCGGAGTCGCCACCCGGATAGCGCAGCACCACCGCGACGGGACGGCGCAGGATGACGTCGACTCCGCGCCAGACCAGCCGACCCGCGCTGTCGTTGTTGATGTGCTCGACCAGCTCGTAACGCTCGGCGAGGATTTCACCGGCCGTGGGAGCACCGAAGGTCATGACCGGCGGAGCGCTCTCGTCCGCCTCCTGACCCTCGCCGACCTGGGTCACCCGTCCTCCCTCGGTGATCGTGTCGATCGATGGACCCGAACTGCTGGGCATGTGGCTTCCCGCTCTGCCGTCGAAGGAACCGGCCGACCGGTGTCGACGCCCAGCGTCGGCGCCTGCCGTACCCGTCGAGAAGGACCTTACCCGGGTTGCCCGTCTCCCCGACATGTCATCTTCCCGCCGTACCCGGCGGGGTGCCGGGAGTCAGGGCAGTCGTCCGGTTACGACCGTTCTCAGCCACGTTGCTGGCACATGTACTAGCCAATCTACGGCTTCACCGCAAGTGACCGACGTTGGGGCTGACCCTGTCGTGGCACCCTCGCCAACCGGCATGTTCCCACCGATCGGGCGGTCACGCTCATCCGTACGGTTGGTTATCCACAGGCCGATCCGGTGGCTGACCGGCGAATCGCGCAGTTATCCACAGGTGCATCCCCAGCCTGGTGATCCGCGGTCACGTTCCGTACGGCCACAACATTCTGTGCCCGGAACCCTGCGGTCAGCGACCGAGTCGGCGGCGGACCATGCCGACCACCTCGGTGATCTCCCCGATCCGCAGCACAGTGGCCAGCCCGAGGTAGGTCCCGCCGATCACCGCCCCGCCGATCACGAGCTGGACGACCGCCTGCATCCAACTCGGCGTGTCGCCGCCGGGCAGCAGGCTCACCACGAGCAGGCCGACCAGCGCCGAACCCAACGCGGCGACCGCCACCCGGCCGAGGGTGCGCAGGATGGCGCCCATCCCGATCCGGCCGACCCGGGGTCGCAGCAGCCAGGCGGAGGCGAACGCCGCGGCCAGGTAGGACACGGCGTTGCCGATCATCATCCCGGCCGCCGCGAAGTGCGCGGCGAAGGCGACGTAGAGGACCACCTGGACGCCGATCCGCAGCGCCACCACCGGAATGTTGATCAGCGCCGGGGTGCGTGTGTCCGGCAGAGCGTAGAAGGCGAAGGTGAAGAGCTGGCTGATGGCGAACGGCACAAGCGCCAGCGCCGCCAGCAGCAGCACCAGTGACGTGTCGGCGGCGTTCTCGTCGGTGAACGCGCCGTAGCGGAACAGCGTCACCGCCAGCGGGGTCGCCAGCACCGCGTAGCAGACCGCGATCGGGGCGAGCACCGCCGAGACCGTCCGGGTGCCCCGGGACAGGTCGGCCGCGACATCGGCGTACCGCCCGTCGGCCGCCGCGGCGCTCATCCGGGGCATCAGCGCCGTAATGATCGAGACGGCGATGATGCCGTGCGCCATCATGAGCAGCAGGAACACGTTGTTGTAGATCAGTGGACCGGCGGCGTTCTCCTTACCGGCCCTGTTCAGCAGGTTGAACAGCACGATCAGCCCGACCTGGCTCACCGCGACGTAGCAGAACATCCAGCCGCCCAGGCGGCCCAGCTCGCGCAGACCCAGCGTGCGGAAGTCGAACCGCAGCTTCCAGCGGAAGCCGACCTTGCGCAGCGCCGGCAGCAGTCCGGCGGCCTGGATGGCGACGCCGAGCAGCGTGCCGCCACCGATCAGCAGGATCCGGCCGGTGGTCATGTCCTCCGGCTTGACGATCTTCGCGCCGAAGATGGCGATGTACAGACCCGCGGTCGCGATCACCACGATGTTGTTGAGGATTGGCGCCCACATCGGGGCGGCGAAGTGCCCCCGCGTGTTGAGCACGGCGCTGATCAGCGCGCTGAGGCCGGTGAAGAAGATCATCGGCAGCATCAGGTAGGACAGTGCCTTGACCAGGCTCCGGAAGTCGTCCCCGGTGTTGTCGCCGGCGTAGAGCTGGGTCAGCAGGCCCGCCGACAGGACGGCGAGCAGGGCCGCCCCCGCCAGCGTGAGCACCGCGAGGGTCAGGAGCCGCTGGGCGTACGCCTGACCGCCGTCGGAGTCGACCTTGCGGCGGCGTACCAGCACCGGGATCAGGACGCTGGTCAGGATGCCGCCGAGCAGGAACTCGTACACCATCCCCGGCAGGATCTGCGCGGTCGTGTACGCGTCACCGACGAGCGCGCCACCGAGCGCGGCGGTCAACGCCAACGTACGCAGGAAGCCAGTACCCCGGCTCACCAGGCTGCCGATGGCCATCACCGCGCTGTTCGTCGCCGCGCTCGCCTCACCGATCTGCTCCTGCGGCGGCGCGGTCGACTCCATGGCCGGCTGGTTCAGCGGCTCGGCGGAGATGAACGTTGCGCCGTCCCCGGGTCGCACGCCGGCTCCCGCACCGCCGTCCTGCGCGGCGTTCGCGCTGCGGTAGAGCCCGCCGCTCATCTCCAGCCTCCCAGGGGTACGTCGAGCCGGGCACCGACCCGCACGTCACAGACCATAGTCAACCCGTACCCGTTACCCGCGCCCGGCGGATCCGATCACACCCCGGCCCGATAGGCTGGCGATCCCATGTCCGAAGTCTCCGCTCCCCACGCCGCCGACCGCCGCGAACTCACCGCCGCGCAGCGCAACGCCGTCGCCGAACTGCTCCGGGTCTCCCCGGTCGCCGACGAGTTGGGCCGCCGGTTCGTGCGCGCCGGTCACGAGTTGCACCTGGTGGGTGGTTCGGTACGGGACGCCCTGCTCGGCCGGCTCGGCGACGACCTGGACTTCTGCACCGACGCGCACCCCGACGAGACGCTGCGGATCCTCAAGGGCTGGGCCGAGTCGATCTGGGAGACCGGCCGGGAGTTCGGCACCATCGGGGCTCAGCGCGCCGGCCTCCGGCTGGAGATCACCACCTTTCGCGCCGAGTCGTACGACCAGGTCAGCCGCAACCCGGTGGTCGTGTACGGCACCAGCCTCGACGAGGACCTGAAGCGGCGCGACTTCACGATCAACGCGATGGCGGTAAGCCTGCCGGAGCATCGGTTCACCGATCCGCACGGCGGGTTGGACGACCTCTCGGCAAAGGTGATCCGTACCCCCAGCACCCCCCGCGAGTCGTTCGGCGACGACCCGCTGCGGATGCTGCGGGCGGCCCGGTTCGCCGCCCAGCTGGGCTTCACCGTCCATCCCGACGCGCACCGGGCGATGAGCGACATGTCGGCGGACCTGGACCGGATCACCGCCGAACGGATCCGCGACGAGTTCACCAAGCTGCTCTGCGGCGCGGACCCGATCACCGGGCTGCGGCTGCTCGTCGACACGGGGCTGGCCGAGCGGTTCCTGCCCGAGCTGACCGGTCTGAAGCTGGAGATCGACGAGCACGCCCAGCACAAGGACGTCTACGAGCACACCCTGACGGTCGTCGAGAACGCGGTCTCCTTCGAGGAGGAGGGCTGCGACTTCATCCTGCGGATGGCCGCCCTCATGCACGACGTGGGCAAGCCGGCGACGAAGGCGGTCGGGTCCGACGGCCGGGTCAGCTTCCACCACCACGAGGTGGTGGGCGCCAGGCTGACCAAGGCCCGGATGAAGGCGATGCGCTACCCCAAGGAGATCACCGCGAAGGTGACCGCGCTCGTCGCGCTGCACCTTCGCTTCTACGGGTACGGGCGAGGCGAGTGGACCGACTCGGCGGTGCGCCGCTACGTCGCCGACGCCGGTGACCTGCTGCCCCGGCTGCACAAGCTGACCCGCTCGGACTGCACGACCCGCAACCGTCGCAAGGCGGCCCAGCTCGCCGCCGACTACGACGCGTTGGAGGACCGGATCGCCCGGATCGCGGCCGAGGAGGACCTGGCACGGGTCCGCCCCGACCTCGACGGCAACGCGATCATGGAGCTGCTCGGCGTACCGCCGGGGCCTGTCGTCGGGCGGGCCTGGAAGCACCTCAAGGAGCAGCGCCTGGAGCACGGGCCGCTGGACCGCGACGCCGCCGAGGCGGAACTGCTGCGCTGGGCCCGCGCCGAGGGCCTGATCACCTGAGCCCGAGCATGTCCAGAACGGACTCTGTCGGGACGGCTGGCCCTCCGCCGAGCCGGCATTTCGCGCCCGATGCGGCGCCCTGTCGGGCCGTGAACAGGGCACGCCTGCCATTCACGGGCACGAATCGTTCGCTTGCCGGCCGAAAAGATGAGGCGCGTCCATCGATCTCTCGCCGATGATGTCGGGGCATCCTGTCGGCTCTCGGTCAGTCACCGATCGTCGATGCCGGCATTCACCTGTCCGGCGTCCGTAAAGGATGCTGGACGACCACACGGGGAGATCTATCTGTGAGACGTCGTGGCGTGATCCGCCGCTCGGCGGTAGCGGGCCTGATGCTCGCCTCCGCAACAGTCATCGTCAACATAGGAACCGGTGGAGCCGCAATGGCTGAACCGGCTGCTCCGTTGGTGCCGAAGCCGGCAAGCAAGCTGACCGGCGGCAAGCCCAACCACAAGTCGCCCGCCACCAACTCCACCGAGGTGGTACCGGACCGGTACATCGTGGTCCTCAAGGGCAACAAGGCCACCCCCACCAAGCTCAAGGCCACCGCCGCAGCTCTGGCCAAGGAGAACGGCGGCACCGTCCGGCGGGTCTATGGCACCGCAGTCAACGGCTACTCCGCCGCCATGTCCGCCAAGCAGGCGGCCAGGCTGGCCGCCGATCCGGACGTCGCATCCGTGGAGCCGGTGGTCCGCTTCGAGAAGAGTGGTACGCAGAGCCCGACGCCGTCCTGGGGTCTGGACCGGATCGACCAGGTCTCACCCCGACCGGACAACTCCTACACCTACCCCGAGTCGGGTTCCGGAGTGACGGCGTACATCATCGACAGCGGAATCGACATCGACCACCAGGACTTCGGTGGTCGCGCCTCGTACGGCTACGACGCGGTCGACCAGGACAACGTGGCGCAGGACTGCTACGGCCACGGCACGCATGTCGCGGGCACCGTCGGCGGTACGAAGTACGGTGTCGCCAAGGGCGTGAACCTGGTCGCGGTCCGGGTCCTCGACTGCGACGGTTCCGGCAGCACCGAGCAGGTCCTTGCCGGGATCGACTGGGTGACTGCCAACGCGCACAAGCCCGCCGTGGTCAACATGAGCCTCGGTGGTGTGTACAACCCGGCCTACCCGGCCATCCCCGACGCGGTTCGCAACTCCATCGCCACCGGCCTGACCTACGCGGTGGCCGCCGGCAACGACGGGGACAACGCCTGCTCGTACTCCCCTGCCCAGGTACCGACGGCGATCACCGTCGGAGCCACCGACAGGATCGACAGGCGGGCCTCGACCGAATACTTCGACTCGAACTTCGGTCCGTGCATCGACGTCTACGCCCCCGGTGTGGACATCGTCTCGGCGGCGAGCGGCACCGGTGACGGTTCGGTGGCGTTCAGCGGCACCTCGATGGCCACACCGCACGTGGCCGGGGCGGCCGCACTGCTGCTCGAAGCGAATCCGATGTGGTCCCCGGCGCAGGTGCGCAACGCGATCGTCACCAAGGCCGTCGCTGGCGCGGTGCTGAACCCACAGGGCGGGACGGATCGTCTGCTGAACGTCGCCGCGGCCCTCACCTCGACACGTACGTCGCACGGCCTGTGGGCCTACTCCAACGGCTACTTCGTCTCGGCTGACGGAGCAGGCAGCAAGCCGCTGGTCTCGGTGGGTCCTCTGCTGAGCGGCTGGGAGAAGTTCGACATCATCGACCTCGGCAACGGCCTGGTCGCGCTGCGGGCGAACGTCAACGGCAAATACGTGAGCGCCACCGGGGCCGGCTCCAAGCCGCTGGTGGCCTCTGCCACAGCGGTCAGCACCTGGGAGAAGTTCCAGTTGATCGACAACGTCGACGGGTCGGTGAGCCTGAAGGCCGTGGTCAACAACAAGTACGTCAGTGCACCGAACAACGGAGGTCCGCTCGTCGCGAGTGCGACGACCGCCAGTCTCTGGGAGAAGTTCGGCGTCGATACGAACCTGATCGTCAGCCTCCAGTCAGCGGCCAGCGGCAAGTACGTCTCCGCTGACGGCGCCGGGAGCAAGCCTCTGATCCCGCTGGCCACGACGGTCGACAAGTGGGAGATGTTCGAGCTGGTCGATCTGGACTACTACGGCTACTTCGGGCTGCGTTCGCTGGCCAACGGCAAGTACGTCTCGGCGACGGACGCGGGCAGGCAGCCGTTGCTCGCCTCGGCACCCACGATCGATGCGTGGGAGGCCTTCACCTTCTGGCACCGCGGTGTCGGTGCCACGGACGGCACCGGCTTCATCTACGCGAATGTCGACGGGCAGGCAGTCAGTGCCGGCAGTGCCGGTACCAGCCAGCTGATCCCGAACAAGGACTTCGACTTCGCAGCTGAGGACTTCGGTCTCTCGGCGGGCGAGCGTTACGTCCTCAACGCCGCCTGATTCAGGTAACGGCACCATCCGGCGCCCGCCGGCACCACTTCCTCAGGAGGCGGTGCCGGCGGGCGCCGGCGGTTTCGCATCATCCGGGCCAGGCACGTCGGCCTCAGCGGGCCACGCTGTTGCCCTCCACGCTGCCGTTTGCCGGCACGCCGACGTCGGTCCGACCGGTGCCGAGCCGCGCCAGCAGGCCGGGCAGGTCGATCCCGGTCAGGTCGCTGCCGAGTTGGAGGCCCTGGGCCACGTTGCCGGCCACCGACTTCGTCAGCGACGAGGCGCCGTCGGTGGAGATGACAGTCATCTTGTCGATCGCGCCGATCGGGGCGCTTGCCGCCTCGACGACCTGCGGCAGCACCTTGACCAGCAGGTCGAGGACGGCTGCCTCCCCGTACGCGGCGAACGCCTCGGCCTTGCGCGCCATTGCGTCCGCCTCGGCCTCACCCTTGGCCAGGATGGCCGCCGCCTCGGCCTGACCTTCGCGCTCCACGGCCTCGGCGATGGCGGAGCGCCGCCGCTGCTCGGCCTCGCCCTCCTTGGCGCCCTCGATGGCGTTCGCCTCCGCGAGCGCGGCCCGTCGGGCGCGCTCACCCTCACCGGTGAGGCGGGCCTGCTCGGCGGAGGCCTGCGCGGCGGCGATGACCGACTGTCGCTGCGCGTCGGCGTGCAGCACCGCCGCGTTGCGGGACGCCTCGGCCTCCTGCTCCACCTTGTACCGGGCCGCGTCGGCCGGCTTGCGGACCTCGGTGTCGAGCTGGCGCTGCTTGAGTTCGGCGTTGCGCTCGGCGACCTTCTGCTGCTCGGAGAGGATCGCCTGGTCCCGTTCGGCCTGGGCGAGCGGTCCGGCCGCGGCGGACTTGGCCTTCGCCGCGTCGATCTCGGCCTGGATGCCGGCCTGCTTGAGGGCCAGGTTGCGGTTCGCCTCGGCGATGGCCTCCTCGGCGAGCAGCCGCTCCTGCTCGGCCTGCTGCCGGGCCCGCGCCTCGGCGATCGCCGCGTCCTTGAGCACCCGGGCGGCCTCGGGCCGGCCCAGGTCCTGCAGGTACGAGCCCTCGGCGAGGATGTCCTGGAGTTGGAACGTATCCAGCACCAGGCCCTGGTTGGTCATCGAGTGCTCGGCCTCCTCGGCGACCGCGCTGGCGAATGCGGCCCGGTCCCGGATGACCTCCTCGACGGTGAGCCGGCCGACGATCGACCGCAGCGCACCGGCCAGCACCTCCCGGGTGAAGTTGTCGATCTCGTCCTGCTGGTGCAGGAACCGCTGGGCGGCGGCCCGGATCGCGTCCTCGGTGCCGCCTACCTTGACGATCGCCACGCCGTGCAGGTCGGCGCGGATGCCCTGCTTGCTCACCGCTCCCCGGATGCCGACGTCGATCCGGCGGCTGGACAGGTCGAGCGACTGGAGCTTCTGCACCACCGGCAGGACGAACACCGAGGCGCCCAGCACGACCTTCTGCCCGGAGTTGTCGGTCGAGCGGGCACCGTCGGCGGTCTGGGTGGTGCGGCCCTTGCGGCCGGTGACGATGAACGCCTCGTTCGGCCCGGCCACCTTGATCCGGGAGAGCACGAACAACACCAGGATGAGTACGAGGAGGACTGCGCCGCCGATGGCGATCAGCAGGGCCATGGATGACGTCCCGTCTGTAGAGGAGGAGTTCAGTAGGTCTCGACGTGCACGCTTGTCTCGCTGAGCGCCTGCACGACGAAGACCTGGGCGCCGATCGGGATCGGCTGGTCCGCGCGGGCGTTGAGCTTGACCGGCTGGCCGGCCACGCGTACCCGGACCTCGCCGTACCCGTTGACCGGCACCGGCGTGACGACCAGGCCGAGCGCCCCCACCAGGCCGTCGCGGGTGGGCGTGGGGTCGGTGCGCATGTTCCGGGCCGCCCGGCCGAACCGTGAGGCAAGCCAGCCGGTGGGCACGGCCGCGAGCAGGCCGCCGGCCACCGCGCCCGCGATCATCGCTGGTGTACGCGCGCCGAGCAGTTCGTTGACGATGGCGCCGCCGAACCCGAACGCCCCGGCGAAGCCGGCGACCGTCTCGAGCGAGGTCGGTCCGTCCACCTCGACGTGTCCGAGGTGGAGCAGCTCGGTGCCGAGCAACGCGAGCGCCAGCACAACGACGCCCGCACCGCCGATGATCAGAAAGATGAGCGTCCCCGTGGCCACGACCTGCAAGGTATCGACACTCCGCAAGGTTCCGGGCCGGCCGTCGGGATGACAGAAGCACGACGACACGGGTGCGTATCGACCGAAAAGCCGAGGCGCTGGCGGACGATGATCGTCCATCCTGACGGGAGGCCCGGCGGCTGTCGCGCACATCGGCGTCCCGCCGTGAGCGACCGGAGCGGCTGGCCGTCCGCAGGGGACGATCAGCAGAGACACGGGAGACTTGTCTGTGAAACACCGTGGCGGCATTCGCCGCTCGGCGGTGGCGGGAATCGCCATCGCCTCCGCAACTCTCATCGTCAGCGCCGGCACCGGTGGCGTCGCGCTGGGGAAGCCCTCCGCTCCGTCATCGGGGGAGCCTTCGCCCAGGATCATGAGTTCGCATTCCAAGGCCCCCACGGCGAAGCCCAGTACCGTGGTGCCGGACAGCTACATCGTCGTCCTGAAGGACAAGAAGGCCACTCCAGGCCAGCGCAAGGCTGCCGCCTCGGCCTTGGCCAAGGACAACGGCGGCACGGTCCGCCGGGTCTTCGAGAAAGCGCTCAACGGCTACTCGGCCACCATGACCCGCCAGCAGGCGGACCGGCTGGCCGCCAACTCGGACGTCGCCTACGTCGAGCCGGTACGGACGATGTCGAAAAGCGGAACGCAGGCCTCGCCCCCCTCGTGGGGGCTTGACCGGGTCGACCAGGTCTCGCCGAAGCTGGACGGCTCGTACTCCTACCCGAACACCGGCGCCGGCGTCACCGCGTTCGTGATCGACACCGGCATCGACGTGGCCCACGAGGACTTCGGCGGCCGGGCCGTCTCCGGGTACGACTTCGTCGACCAGGACGACGTCGCCGAGGACTGCGACGGGCACGGCACCCACGTCGCGGGCACCATCGGCGGCACCAGGTTCGGCGTCGCCAAGGACGTCAAGCTCGTCGCCCTCCGGGTCTTCCCCTGCGTGGGCGAGGCCCGCACCGACCACGTCATCGCCGCGATCGACTGGGCGACCACGCACAAGACCGGGCCCTCCGTGGTCAACATGAGCCTCGGAGAACCCGACGAAGGCAACTCCCAGGCCACGACCAACGCGATCAACAACTCGATCGCCAACGGTCTGACCTACGCCGTCGCCGCCGGCAACAAGTATGACGACGCCTGCTACTACTCGCCGGCGAACGTGTCGGCTGCGATCACCGTGGGCGCGACCGACATGGTCGACTACCGCGCCTGGTGGACCAACTACGGCAGCTGCATCGACATCTACGCGCCGGGCATGAGCATCGTCTCCGCCGCGGCCGGCACCGGCAACGGCTCGGTGTCCTTCAACGGCACGTCGATGGCCAGCCCGCACGTCGCGGGTGCCGCCGCGCTGCTGCTCGAGGCAAACCCGACCTGGACCCCGGCGCAGGTCCGGGACACGATCGTCAGCAGGGGCATCGCCGGCGCCGTGCACAATCCGTGGGGCGGCATGGACCGGCTGCTGAACGTGGCGGCCGCGGTGTCTCCGGCACGCGACGCGCACGCGTTGCGGGCTCGCTCCAACGGCAAGTTCGTCTCGGCCGACGGGGCCGGCAGCAAGCCGCTCGTCAACAACGGCCCGGCCTTCGGCGGCTGGGAGAGGTTCGACATCGTCGACGCCGGCACCGGTCTTGTCGCGTTGCGGGCGAAGGTCAACGGGAAGTTCGTCTCGGCCGACGGGGCGGGCAGCAAGCCGTTGATCGCCAACGGGCCGGCGATCAGCACCTGGGAGAAGTTCCAGCTGATCAACAACCCGGACGGAACGGTGAGCCTCAAGGCGCTCGTCAACAACAAGTTCGTGAGCGCGCCGAACACCGGTGGCACGCTGATCGCCAACGCGCCCACCGCGAGCACCTGGGAGAAGTTCTTCGTCGAGGCACCGAACCCGATCGTCAGCATCAGGTCGGCCGCCAGCGGCATGTACGTCTCCGCCGACGGTGCGGGTTCGAAGCCGCTGATCCCGGTGGCCTCCACGGTCAGTACGTGGGAGAAGTTCGAGATGGTCGACATCGGCTACGGCTTCTTCGCGCTCCGTTCGCTGGCCAACGGGAAGTACGTCAGCGCCGAGGGTGCGGGCAGCAAGCCGCTGGTCGCCTCGGGCCCGACCGTGAGCGACTGGGAGTTGTTCGACCTGCCCTGGTACCGGGGCGACGGATCGACCTGGTTGCGGGCGGACATCGACCAGCAGGCCGTCAGCGCGGGCAGCGCCGGCACCAGCCAGCTCATCCCGAACAAGAACATCGACGGCGACCTTGACGACCTCGGTCTCTCGGCCGGCGAGCGGTACTTCATCAACCCGGTCTGACCGGGTCTCCGCACGACCAGTTCATCCATCGGTGCCCGTCGGCGTCGCCCCTCAACGGGCGGCTTCGGCGGGCACCGCCCGTGTGGGCGGCACATCGAGGGTGCCGAGCGGATCTGCCGGGCGACGGGCCGGCCGGTCCACCGACCGTGTCGGGGACAATGGGCCGATGCGCTGGACTGTGCTCGACTCGCCGATCGGTGAGTTCTCCGTGGCCAGCGACGGCGAGACCGTCTGCGGCGCGCACTTCGGTCGGGTGGAGTCGGCCGCCGACGATCCCGCCGACACGGTGTCCCGGCAGGCCGTCGACGAGCTGCGGGCGTACTTCGCCGGCGAGCTGACGGCGTTCACGGTTCCGGTGTCGGTTCCGCGCGGCTCGGATTTCGAGCGGGCCGTCTGGCGGGAGATGACTCTCATTCCGTACGGCGAGACGTTGACCTACGGCGAGGTCGCGCGGCGCGTCGGTGATTCCGGGGCGGCGCGGGCGGTGGGTGTGGCCTGCAACCGCAACCCGGTCCCGGTGATCGTCCCGTGCCACCGGATCGTCGGTGCGGGAGGCAAGCTGATCGGGTTCGGCGGCGGGTTGCCCCGCAAGGTGCACCTGCTGGAGCTGGAAGCACGGGTGGCCCTGCGGGACGCCTGGTACGGAGCCTGACACGGCGAGGGCCGGGTCCCAACGGACCCGACCCTCGACGGTGTTCGCGTGTTCAGCGGGTCAGCGCTCGACCTCACCGGCGATGAACTCCTCCACGGCCTGGTGGGCGTCGTGGTCGGCGTACTGCACCGGCGGGGACTTCATGAAGTACGACGAGGCCGACAGGATCGGGCCGCCGATCTTCCGGTCCAGCGCGATCTTCGCGGCCCGGACCGCGTCGATGATGACGCCTGCCGAGTTCGGCGAGTCCCACACCTCGAGCTTGAGCTCGGCGTTGAGCGGGGTGTCACCGAACGAGCGACCCTCCAGGCGGATGTACGCCCACTTGCGGTCGTCCAGCCACGGCACGTGGTCGGACGGGCCGATGTGAACGTCGCTCTTGCTCATCTCGTGCGGGATCTGCGAGGTGACCGACTGGGTCTTCGAGATCTTCTTCGAGACGAGCCGCTTGCGCTCGAGCATGTTCATGAAGTCCATGTTGCCGCCGAAGTTGAGCTGGTACGTGCGCAGCAGCTCGACGCCGCGGTCCTCGAAGAGCTTCGCGAGGGCGCGGTGCACGATGGTGGCGCCGACCTGGCTCTTGATGTCGTCACCGACGATCGGCAGGCCAGCGTCGGTGAACTTCTGGGCCCACTCCGGGTCGGAGGCGATGAAGACCGGCAGGGCGTTGACGAACGCGCAGCCGGCGTCGATAGCGGCCTGAGCGTAGAACTTGGCGGCCTGCTCGGAGCCGACCGGGAGGTAGCAGACGACGACGTCGACCTGCGCGTCGCGCAGCGCCTGCGCCACGTCGACGGGGGTGGCGTCGGACTCCTCGACGATCTCGCGGTAGTACTGGCCCAGACCGTCGAAGGTCGGACCGCGCTGCACGGACACGCCGGTCGGCGGCACGTCGCAGAGCTTGATGGTGTTGTTCTCGCTGGCGACGATCGCCTCCGCGAGGTCCATGCCCACCTTCTTGGCGTCCACGTCGAACGCCGCGACGAACTCCACGGCGGAGACGTGGTAGTCGCCGAAGGCGACGTGCATGAGACCCGGGACGCGGTCGTTCGGGTCGGCATTCCGGTAGTACTCGACGCCCTGAACCAGGGACGAGGCGCAGTTACCCACACCGACGATGGCGACGCGGACGGAGCCCATAGCGTCTGCCTCCTTCTTTTCTGTCACGGCCGCTCTTTCCTGGTCTCTCCAGGCGGAGGCGGGCTGTTGTCTTCTCGTCGGCCACCGGCCGTCCCCACCTGGGGGACCGTCGGGGCTCGGCCGGAGCGCTCGTTGGCGATGAGCTCCTCCAGCCAGCGGACCTCACGCTCACAGGCGTCAAGGCCGTGGCGCTGCAGTTCCAAGGTGTAAGCGTCGAGGCGCTCGGCTGCCCGGCCCAGCACGTCGCGAAGTCCTTCGCGACGCTCCTCGATCTTGCGGCGGCGACCCTCCAGGATGCGCAGGCGGGTCGCCTGGTCGGTCCGGGCGAAGAACGCGAAGTGCACCCCGAAGCCCGTGTCGTCGTACGTCTCGGGCCCCGCCTGTGCGATCAGTTGGGCGAAGCGTTCCTTGCCTTCCGCGGTGATTTTGTAGACCACCCGACCTCGTCGGCTGGTCAGCGCGGGAACCTCCTCGGCGGTGGCGGGCGTCTCGGCAGCTTCGGTGATCCATCCCGCCGCCTGCAACCTGCGTAGCGTCGGGTAGAGCGAGCCGTAGCTGATCGCCGCCCGGATCGCGCCGAGTTTGGCGGTCAGCTCCTTGCGCAGCTCGTAGCCGTGCATCGGAGACTCCTGAAGGAGGCCGAGGATGGCGAATTCGAGCACTGGCCACCCTCTCTTGTACCCTCCGGCGGGAGCGGTAACCGCCGCGATGTATCGGACCGATACATCGCACGTTAGCGGGTCGCGGGTGCCAGGGCAAACCCCCGTTCCGAGATGTTCCCGTCACGGATCGTGACCGTGGTCGCCTGCTCGGGCCGGACCGCGTACCCTTCTCCGCATGCGTACGCAGCGCCAGGTCGTCGACTACTCGCTTCAGAAGCGAGCAGTGCTGCGTGAGCTCCTGGCCGGCCGGGTCGGCACGTACGACGTGTGCGACGCGTCCCCGTACCTGAAGAACGCGGCTCGGTTCCACGGCGAGCCGACGGACCGGCGCTGCCCCATCTGTCGCAGCGAGAATCTGACGCTCGTCCACTACATTTACGGTGACGAACTCAAGCAGTCCGCCGGCCAGGCCCGGACACTTGCCGAGCTGCCCGTGCTGGCGATGACGCTGCGTGAGTTTCAGGTCTTCGTGGTGGAGGTGTGCCTCGGCTGTGACTGGAACCATCTCGTCGAGCAGTACCTGCTCGGCCGTGATGGTCTCACCGGCGACGGCGACGGTGTCGCCGAGCAGGACATGGCGGGCGCCGAGGGCACGGGTCGGCGGAGGCGAGAGGCTCAACGGTGATCACAGCTGGTTCGACCGGCCCCGGGGCCGCAGACATGACCCGGGACGGCCGACCGCTCGTTGGTCTGAATAGCCCGATTGATACAGCAATGACCCTGGTACGCCGGCACCCCCGTGCCGGCGTTCCGGGTGAAGCAACTCACGGCAACCCGGTGGCGGCGCAGTCGCGCCCCACCGCGACCGGCAGGGTGTGAGGAATGAACTCGTACGGCGATCCCAGTTCTGCGCGCGGACGGGCCCAGTATTCGGGCCCCGACGGTGACTCCGGGCCGGGCGCGAACGACGCGTACCGCCGACCGGGCGGTGACTCCGGCGGAGGTGGCTGGTCGGCTCCGGAGGGCGCGGCACCTCCGGGCCGTGCCTCGGTGACACCGCGGGCCGCTGGCGGCCGGGCGTCGGTCGGTGGCTCCGCCTCGGTGCCCCCGCGCGGCGGTGCGGCCGGGTCGGCCTCGGTGGGGTCGGCGTCCGTGGGGTCGGCCACGCCGGGCCGCGGCGGCCGTGCCTCGGTGCCGGTGTCGCCGGCACCGGGTGTGGCTGCCGGTCGTGCCGGAGCGGGTCGTGCCTCTGTCCCGGTGTCGCCGGCACCCGGCGCGCCTGCGGGTCGGGCCACGGTCGGCACCGCCGCCGTCGGCGCCGCGTCGGCCGGTCGGGCCAGTGTAGGCTCCGCGTCGGTGGGCGGGCGTGCCGCGGTCGCCAGGGCGAGTGTCTCCCCGGTCTCCGGCGGCGGCCCGGGTGGCCCCGGCGGCCCCAACGGTCCGGGGCGTGGCGGTCGTGGTGGTCGCGGCGCCGGTGACCCGGCCGGGGCGGCACGGGCCAAGAAGCGCAAACGGATGAACCTGCTGATCGCCGGTTTCGCCGTCTTCATCATGCTCGCCGGCATCGGCGTGGTCGGGTTCACCTACTACTCGACGAACGTCGTCATGCCCAACGAGATGCCGCTGCCGCTGTCCACAACCGTGTACGCCAAGGACGGCAAGACTCCTCTGGCGCGGCTGGGCAGCGAGAACCGCACCTTCGTCACCATCAACCAGATCCCGCAGCATGTGCAGGACGCCGTCGCGGCGGCCGAGGACCGGAACTTCTACCGGCACTCGGGCGTCGACTACAAGGGCATCGTCCGCGCCGCGTGGAACAACGTCTCCAACGGTGACAAGCAGGGCGCCTCCACGATCACCCAGCAGTACGCCCGCAACGCGTTCGAGAACCTCAAGGACGACACGTACGGCCGGAAGGTCAAGGAGGCCATCCTCGCCTCCAAGCTGAACGACAAGTACGACAAGCCGACGATCATGCAGCACTACCTGAACGTGATCTACTTCGGGCGCGGCGCGTACGGCATCGAGGCGGCGGCGCAGACCTACTTCGCCAAGCCGGCCATCAAGCTCACCCCCGCGGAGGGCGCGGTCCTGGCCGCGTTGATCAAGCAGCCGGTGGCCACCGACAGCCACAAGGGATACGACCCGGCTGTCAACCCGACCGACGCGAAGACCCGGTGGGACTACGTGATCGATGGCATGAAGAAGGAGGGTTGGTTGGATTCCCCCAACCACCCGCCGGCGCCCACCGAGTACCCCAAGGTCCTGCCGCCGAAGAAGGACGGCAACGGCTTCGGTGTCGACAGCCCTCGAGGCAACGTCATCAACTACGTCCGCCAGGAGATGGACCAGATGGGTCTCTGCTCCGACAGCGGCGCGGACGGCAAGGTCAGTTGCGTCGACGCCCTGCGGGACGGCGGCTACCGGATCACCACCACCATCGATCCGAAGCTCCAGTCGGCCGCCGAGAACACCGCGATGCAGTCGAGGAAGGGCTCCGAGCTCAACGACCAGCCGAAGAACCTGATGGCGGCGGTGGTCTCGATCGACCCGAAGAAGGGTCGCGTGCTCGCCTACTACGGCGGTGACAGCGGCGCCGACTTCGACTACGCGGGCAAGAACACCGACAAGAACGGCGACCTCACCGGCGGTCACCAGCCCGGCTCGTCGATGAAGGTGTACACCCTGGCCGCCGCCATCGAGGCGGGCATCTCGGTGAAGTCGCACTGGGACCCGACGCCGTACAAGCCCGAGGGCTCCAAGGTCCCGATCGGCAACGCCGGTCGCACCAACCTCAAGTGCGGGAAGTACTGCACCCTCGAAGAGTCGACGGTCCAGTCGTACAACGTGCCCTTCTACTGGGTCACCAAGGAGATCGGTGCCGAGAAGGTGGTCGACATGGCCCGCAAGGCCGGCGTGACCACCATGTGGGGCGTCGACCCGCCGCAAGCCTTCGACCTGTCGAAGAAGGGCCCGAACCCGTTCGACAACTACACCGGTTTCGGCAAGTACCCGCTCACGGTGTTCGACCACGCCAACGCCATGGCCACGTTCGCCAACGACGGCAAGTACATCAAGGCGCACTTCGTCATCAAGGTCGAGCAGCAGGACAAGGACACCGGCAAGTGGAAGGTCGTCGGCAGCGAGCGCATCAAGCCGGAGCAGCGGATCGACAAGAAGATCACCGATGAGGTCACAGGTGTCCTGAAGCAGATCCCGAAGCCCAACAACCTGACGCTCGAGGGCGGCCGCCAGGCCGCTGCCAAGACCGGCACCTGGGAGTACGACAGCAAGGACAACGCCCACGCGTGGACGGTCGGCTACACCCCGCAGATCGCCACAGCCGTCTGGGTGGGCAGCCGGGATCCGAAGAAGCCCCAGATCCGCCTCGCCAGCGGTAAGGCCATCGGTGGCTCGACGCTGCCCGGCCCGATCTGGGAGAAGTACATGAACACCGCCCTCAGGGGCCAGGACGAGATCTCCCTGCCCAGCGTCACGGGCGAGGGCGACACCACGAAGGGCAACGGCAAGGAGCCGGTCGTGCCGCCGACCGTCCCCGGCCTGCCCGGTGGGCCGGGTGGTCCGGGCGGCGGGCAGCCCTGTGACCCGCTGACCAACCCGTTCTGCCCGCGTACCGACGGCAACAACGGCGGCAACGGTCCCGGCGGGCCAGGCGGTCCCGGCAACGGTGGAAACGGCGGGGCCGGTGGCGGACTGTTACCCGGTCTGACACCCAACACCCGGGACTGACCACACGCACAGCAGCACGCCGCCGCAGCCGGCCGGACGACAGGTCCGACCGGCTGCGGCGTTTCCGTACCCCGGATCTGCGCGCCGGGACGGGACGCGCACCCCCGCCGTACGGCAGGATGCCTTTCCATGAGCACCCAGTCGACGCCCGGCATCGACGACGCCGGAACCACCGACCACCCGTCCCGCTCCGACGGGTTCGTCCGCGGTATCTCCGGGTTGATCGGCGGGCCGCTGGGCGACCACGCGACAGCCCTGGACCGGCCGGCCGGCGGGGAACGCCGCTTCTGGACGGCCGTACGGATCGTGCTGGCGCTTGCCTGCCTCACGCTCGCCCTGCACTGGGTGCAGAAGTCTCCCTGCCAGGACGGCGCCTGGCAGAACAACGTCCAGTACACGCGGTTCTGCTACACCGACGTGCTCGCCCTGTACTACGCCGAGGGGCTCAACGAGGGCAAGGTTCCCTACCGCGACCATCCGGTGGAGTACCCGGTGCTCACCGGCTACTTCATGGGGGCGCTTGGTCTGCCCGTGCACGCCCTGGGCGACGGCGACCCGACCATCAACCAGGGTCAGTGGTTCTACAACCTCAACGTGCTGGTGCTCGGCGCGCTCGCGGTGGCCACGGTGGCGGTGATCCTGGCCCTGCGCCGCCGACGACCCTGGGACGCGGCGCTGTTCGCGCTCGCCCCTGCGCTGCTGCTCACCGCCACAGTCAACTGGGACCTGCTCGCCATCGGGTTGGCCGCGTTCGGCCTGCTGGCCTGGGCGCGCCGACGACCGGCGGTGGCAGGTGTCCTGCTCGGCCTCGCGGGCGCGGCGAAGCTGTGGCCGCTGTTCCTGCTCGGCCCGATCCTCGTCCTCGCGCTACGCGCCGAGCGGGTCCGCGCCGCGCTCATCGCCATCGGTACGGCCATCGCGGCGGTGGTGCTCGTCAACCTGCCGGCGGCACGGGCGTACCCGGAGAACTGGGACCGGTTCTTCGAGTTGAACACCACGCGACCGATCGACTGGGGAACGCTCTGGTACATCGGGCGCTACCTGGACGGCAAGGTCGGTGATCCCTCCCGGCTCGGCCCGTTCGAGTGGCTGAACGTCAACATCAGCACCCTCAACACCATCTCGTACGCCCTGTTCGCGCTCGCCTGCCTCGGCGTGGCAGTGCTGGCGCTGCGGGCGCCGCGCCGGCCGCGGCTGGCGCAGCTCGCGTTCCTGGTTGTCGCCGCGTTCCTCATCTTCAGCAAGGTGTGGTCCCAGCAGTTCGTGCTGTGGCTGCTGCCGCTTGTGGTGCTGGCCCGGCCGAAGTGGGGTGCCTTCCTGGCGTGGCAGATCGCCGAGGTCTGCTACTTCGTCGCCTTCTACGGCGAGCTGCTCGGCGCGGCCACCAGCCGTCCGGTCTTCCCGGAGGGCGTGTTCGTGCTGGCCTCGACGTTGCGGCTGACCACTGTGGTGGTGCTCTGCGTGCTTGTCGTCCGGGAGATCCTGGACCCCGAGCGGGACGCGGTGCGGGCCAACTACCCGGACGATCCGGACGGCGGCGTCCTCGACGGAGCCCCCGACGCCCCCTGGCTCGACCGCTGGCGCCGACCCGCGACCAAACCCGAGCCCGAACCTGCGATCAGCACCACCTGACGCCAGGCCAGGGATGCGGCCAGACCAGGTCAGGGTTTCGGGGGAGCCCGCCCGGCGCAGGGATCAAGCCTGACCGCCCGGAGCCGGGTGGGCTCCCCCGAAAACCGCCCTGAGGCTCAGAGCCGGTACACCACCGCGTCGCCCACGTCCTGGCGCGTGATGCCGAGCGACTCGACAGGCGCGTCGATGGTGATCTCCCAGGGCGTGCCGGGCACCTGCCCACGCAGCAGCACCACCGTGCGGACACCTAGCGTCCTCAGGTAGTCCACGCTTGTCTGGTCGGGGAACGACTGGCTCACCCGGCGGACGTCGTCGAGCTGACGCGGCGTGAAACCGCTGCCGCCGTTCACCACGTCAGGGAAGCCGCTTGTCGACCAGAGCATCACGTGCTGGTCGAGGCTCTGGTTGCTGGGCAGCACCAGCAGCGGCCCCTGCGCCGAGCGCAGCGCCGCCGGTTGGGTCGGCACCACCGGGTGGGGCGTGGTGTTCAGGCCCTCGACTGTCACCAGCAGCAACGGCAGCAGGGTGGCCAGCCGCAGCCACGGCCCCGGCCAGGACGGGATCCGCTGCGCGGCCAACTCACGGACCCGGTCGGTGAGCGCGGTGACCGCACCGGCCGCGAGCAGCGCCAACAACAGCGTGGCCCACAACATCAACCGCCCCGGGGTACGCATCGCGTTCCAACCCGGCGCGTGCTCGAACAGCGGCAGGTAGGTGAAGGTGCCGTCGAAGAAGCGGGTGCCCATCGCGAGGACCATGGTGACCAGCACCCCGGCGAGCAGCAGCAGCCGGTGCCGTAGCCGCCACACCGAGAAGAACAGCCCGCCGGCGGCCAACGCGTAGAGCACGAAGCCCGGCAGCAGGGTCATCTCCGGGTGCCACGGCAGCGCCGCACGCGCGCCCTCGTGCAGGTCACCCCAGATCCGTGACTCGGCGGGTGCGGTCACGAACCCGGAGGCCGGCGGCGAGAAGATGCTGATGTCGCCGATCGTCCGCTCGGCGTTCGGGTGCAGCTCGGTCACCTTGAAATAGGGGTACGCCAGGAGCAGGCCCACCCCGGCGAAGAACACCCCGCCGAGCACGTCGGCGACGAGCAGCCGGCGACCGAACGGCAGCGCCTGACCTGTCCGGAGTCGGCGAACGAGGAACAGGACAGCGGCCACGAGCACCGCACCGGCGAGGAAGTACGCGAACGGCAGGCCGATGCCGAAACCGAGGCTGAGCTGCCAGGCGGCGACCAGCCAGCCGGCGTACACCCAGCCGTCGTGCCGTCGTTCGGGCCGGTAGCCGTACCGCAGCGACCAGCCGTGCCCGCGCGCCAGCATGGCCAGTGCCAGCGGGATCCCGCCGTTGGAGAGCACGTGCAGGTGACCGGCCTGGGCCAGCAGCCACGGCGCGTACGCGTACGCGACACCGGCCACCGCACCACCGATCCGGCCGGAACCGAGCTGCCGCGCCAGCGCGTACGCCCCGAGCGTCGCGAGCGCGTGCGCGAGCACGAACATGATGTTGTAGCGCAGCACCGCGTCCTCGGGGCCGCTGCCGAGCATCCCCGCCGGTGCGTAGCCGAGCAGCGTGTCGGAGAACGCGAAGCTCCACAGCTCGGGGAAGAACGTGTTGGACTGCCACAGGCGGGCGGGGTCGGCCAGCAGGATGTGCCCGGACCAGGCCATCTGCCAGCTCTGCAGGCTCGGGTCCCAGTAGTCCTGCGGAAGCGTGTAGCGCGGGTAGCGCAGTGTCGGCCAGGTCATCAGCACGGCCAGCGCCAGCGCGCCGAGGCTCGCCAGCGTCCACTCGTGGATCAGGGACCGGCCGACGGCGCGTGCCCCCCGGGTGAGCCGGGAGGGCACCGGCTCGGGGGTCGAGGCCCACTTGTCCCAGCGATCCGCTCCCTCCTCCGCCTTCGCCTGGTCGCCATCCTCGGCCGCATCGCTCCCAGGGGTGGCGTCCTTGGAGGCGGCGTCCTTGGAGGCGGCGTCCTGGACGGTGGCGTCCGTGGCGGCACCCTTGGGCGCGGCGTCCTTGGCGGCGGCGTCGTCGGCCGCGCTGTCCCCGGTGGCGGGATCCGCGGCGGCGTCGCGCTGGGCCGGGTCACCCTTGGCGGCGTCCGTGGTGTCGTCGGCCTCGTCGTCCTTGGCCGCACCACGCTTGGCGGTGCCACCACTGGTCGGCTCGTCCTTCAGGACGGCGGTCGTCGCGGACGTCGTCGCGGACGTCGGCTCGGGGCCGTCGCCCGAGGTGGCCTCCGTCGCGGGGTCGGTCGTCGTGCCCGTCGTGCCGGCTGGGCGCGCCCCCGGGTCGTCGGGGGTGGGTCGGGCGTTCCCGGTCCCGGGTTGGCCGGTCGTCATGCCGCCGGGCTCCCGGTGCCGAGCTGCTGGCGCAGGAAGTCGATGTCGGCGGCCTGGCCGGAGACGCCGCCGGGGGTCTCGACGACCACCGGTGCTCCGGCTGCCCGGATCACCGCGACCACCAGCTCCGGGTCGATCGTCCCGCCTCCCAGGTTGTCGTGCCGGTCCTGGCCCGAGTTGAACGCGCCCTTGGAGTTGTTGGCGTGCACCAGGTCGATCCGTCCGGTGATCGCCTTGACCCGGTCGACCAGGCCGAGCAGCTCCTCACCGCCCGCGTACGCGTGGCAGGTGTCCAGGCAGAAGCCCACCTCGTGGTCGCCGACCGCGTCCCACAGTCGGGCGAGCGCGTCCAGGCGGCGGGCGCACGCGTTGTCGCCGCCGGCCGTGTTCTCGATGAGCACGGGGACGCCGAAGCCGCCGGAGTCCGCCGCGTACGCGAAGGTCTTGCGCCAGTTGTCGAAGCCGACGGCCAGGTCGTCCCCGGCGTTGACGTGCCCACCGTGGACGATCAGGCCCTTGGCGCCGATCGCCGCGGCGGCGGTGGCGTGCCCGAGCAGCAGTTTGCGGCTGGGGATCCGGATCCGGTTGTTGAGTGTCGCCACATTGATCACGTAGGGCGCGTGCACATACAGATCCACCTCGGCCGCGCGCAGCCGCTCGGCGTCCTCCCGAGGTTTGGGTGCCTTCCATCCCTGCGGGTCAGAGAGGAAGAACTGCACGGTGTCGGCGGACCGGGCGGCCGCCTCCGCCAGCGGGTCGGTCGAATCGACGTGAGCTCCGATACGCATGCGAGCGAGCCTACGTCGCGAGCCCGACAGGTGGGGTGACGGCCGGCGTGGCGTCGGCAGGGGTCCGCGTCACCGGACGGACCGACGATCGTTGATGGATTTGGAGCCGGCGGCCGACGCCCGGTACCGCCGGGCGGCGCGAGCGCCGGCACGGCAGCCGGTGGCCGACGGACCGACAACGAGGTCACCCCCGCCGCGCGGCCCGGCGAGGCGGGGGCGACCGACCTGGCAGACCCGATCTCCACCGATGAACAATCTCGGAAATTTGTGCTTTTTCCCCCGAGAAGGCACAAGAGCCGTTGTATCGTCAGGTAACAACACGATAAAGCTCCGCGGGGCGTCTCCGGTCCAACCTCATCGGTGTGGTCGTTCCTCCCCAGGTCCCACCCAAGGAATGCGGACGGGACGCCCCGCGGCCTCGTTGACGGGGGTCCACCACTGACCAATGGCGGTCAGGCGGTGGACCCCCGTCGGCACGCCCCGGCGCCCGACCCGACCACCCCGGGCATGATCGTCCGGACCGGGTATCCTGGTCAGGTTGTCCGCGTCCGGCCGGGTTCCCCCGGCACGTGCGGGCAGCGACGCACGACCTCCTGCCACGGAAGGACCGTGGCCGCTTAGCCCACAGGAGGTGAGCACGTCTTGCGTCATTACGAAGTCATGGTGATCCTCGACCCCAGCCTCGAGGAGCGCACCGTCGCCCCGTCTCTCGACACGTACCTGAACGTGATCCGGACCGCGGGTGGCTCGGTTGAGAAGACGGACGTGTGGGGCCGCAGGCGCCTCGCGTACGAGATCAACAAAAAGGCAGAGGGCATCTACGCCGTCGTCGACCTGCAGGCCACGCCTGCCGCTGTCGCCGAGCTGGACCGTCAGCTGCGACTCAACGAGTCCGTGCTGCGCACCAAGGTCATCCGACCGGAAATGCGCTAAGCCTTCAAACCCCGGTTCGTCCGGATCAGCCTCCGCGACTCTGTCGGAGGGCTCTGCGAGCCTGTACGACGAGACGCTGAGTGCGCGAGGAGATGGTCATGGCAGGAGACACCACCATCACGGTCATCGGCAATCTGACCGATGACCCCGAGTTGCGGTTCACCCCCTCCGGGGCTGCGGTCGCCAAGTTCCGAGTCGCCTCGACGCCCCGCTTCATGGACAAGGCGTCGGGCGAGTGGAAGGACGGCGAGCCGCTGTTCCTCGCTTGCACCGTCTGGCGGCAGGCCGCCGAGCACGTCGCCGAGTCGCTGCAGCGCGGCGCCCGGGTGATCGTGTCGGGTCGGCTGCGTCAGCGGTCCTACGAGACCCGCGAGGGTGAGAAGCGCACAGTCATCGAGCTCGAGGTCGACGAGATCGGCCCGTCGCTGCGCTACGCCACGGCGAAGGTGCAGAAGATGTCCCGCTCCGGTGGCGGTGGCGGCGGCTTCGGTGGCGGCGGTGGTGGTGGCAACCAGGGTGGCGGCGGAGGCAACTTCGACGACCCCTGGGCTTCGGCCGCACCCTCTCCCGCGCGTGCCGGTTCGGGCGCCAATTTTGACGAGGAGCCACCGTTCTAATGGCGCCGAGCGCCCGCGATCGCAAACCAGGAGCACGTGCAATGGCCAAGGCTGCGGCACTTCGCAAGCCGAAGAAGAAGGTGAACCCGCTCGACAAGGACGGGATCACCTACATCGATTACAAGGACACCGCGCTGCTGCGCAAGTTCATCTCCGACCGCGGCAAGATCCGCGCTCGACGGGTGACCGGCGTGACCTCGCAGCAGCAGCGGCAGATCGCCCGCGCGGTCAAGAACGCCCGCGAGATGGCGCTCCTGCCGTACACGGCCACCACCCGCTGAGAGGAGGCACCGATATGAAGATCATCCTGACTCAGGAAGTGTCCGGCCTCGGTGCCCCGGGCGACATCGTCGAGGTCAAGGACGGCTACGGCCGTAACTACCTGCTGCCGCAGGGCTTCGCGATCGCCTGGACCAAGGGCGCGGAAAAGCAGGTCACGGTCATCAAGCGGGCCCGTTCGGCCCGTGAGATCCGCGACCTCGATCACGCGAACGAGGTCAAGGGTCAGCTCGAGGGGCTCAAGGTCAGCCTGAAGGCCCGCGCCGGTGACGGCGGTCGGCTCTTCGGCTCGGTCACCCCGGCCGAGATCGTCGACGCCGTCAAGGGCGCCGGCGGCCC
Organism: Micromonospora sp. NPDC047521; assembly: GCF_055587305.1. Taxonomy (NCBI): domain Bacteria; kingdom Bacillati; phylum Actinomycetota; class Actinomycetes; order Micromonosporales; family Micromonosporaceae; genus Micromonospora; species Micromonospora sp. NPDC047521. Next base: position 637,004 of record NZ_JBVJGN010000002.1, read on the forward strand.
GGTCCTGGACCGCCGCCGGCTGGAGGTGCCCGGTCACATCAAGTCGACCGGCAGCTACCCGGTGAAGATCAAGCTGCACCCCGAGGTGACCGCGTCGTTCAACCTGAACGTCGTTCAGGGCTGACGCCGGTAACAGCACCACGAGGGCCCGTACCGATCGCTCGGTACGGGCCCTCGCGCATGTCCGTGGGGAGGCGGGCTCCGACCGGTCAACCGATCGGCTGCCCCGTCACCGCGCTGATCAGCACCGTGGAGAGGCCACCGCCCACCACAGCGGCGGCGAGAGCGATGGTCGCCGAACGCCACGTCGTCCCGACCCGGCGCAGCAACGCCGCCACCACCAGACTGCTCACCAACGCCAGCCCGAATCGCGGCGAGCCGGCCAGCATCGACTCCAACGCCCGCGACCGGGGCGAGTCACACCCGCCCCCGCTGATGTCGGTGACACACCCCGCCGGCGGCAGACCGTCCAGAGTCAACAGCCAGACGAAGATCAGCACCGCCGGCACCAGATAACAGGCAGCGGTGTACAGCATCGGCCGGAAGGACCCACCCGGATCCGGGTCGAGCAGGTCGTCCTCCAGGCGCCGGGCCCAGCCGCCCGCCGCCACCGACTCCACCCGCTGGCGGACCGATGCCGTACCCACCGGAGGCTGGACCACCCGACGCCGGGTGCCACCCTCCCGCTGCACGGGCGCGCTGCGCGGACGCGGCGCGGTGTAGCCCACCACCGGCGACCTCGGCGCCGACGTCGACGGATCCATCCAGCGCGGGTCGTCACCGGCCAGCCGCGTACCCGACCAGAAGCCGTCGTCGCGACTCGGCCACCCTTCCGCCGACGCCGGCCGGTCCGAGCGGGGCGGCAGCGTCCGGTCCCACTGGTCGTCTTCGACCGCCGACCGCTCCCACTGGCCGGTACGGTCGGACCGCTCCCAACCCCCGACACCCTCTGCCTGCGCCCACTGCCCGCTCAGGTCCGTGCCGTCCGCGTCCCCGATCGGGGACCACGCGTGCACACCCGAGGCGTCCCACGGGTCCACAGCCGGCGCGTACGACGGCTCGGGCTCGGCGGCCCGCTCCGACCCGCGCTCCCAGGGATCCACCGCCGGACGCGTCCACGACTCCTCCGCCGCGCGACGGCTGCGCCGGGTGGGCCGGCCCGCATCCCGGCGGGGTGCCGGTTCGGCAGGCGCGGCATCCAGATCACCACCGGACCAGATCACCTGGGGGCGACCCGCGGGCGCCCGACGGGGACGACGGTCCGCGACCGCGCCCGACACGGGCTCCTCCTCCGCCGCGTTGGCGCGCCGGCGGCCGGCGTACCCCTGCTCCTGCGGGCGGTCGAGCGTCCACTCACCTGTGTGGTCCGACTCGGGTGCGGCACCGATCGCCGGACGCTCCCGCCAACTCGTCTCGCTGACCTGCCGCCTGGTGCTCGTCGTCTCGGTACGCCGCCAACCGGCACCGGAACCCGGGCGCTCGAACTGCGGATCGTCCTCGTCGTCGTCATCGGGCGCGGCGTGCCGGCCACCGCCGTCGGCGTGCCGAACACCCGACTCGAGCGCCCACCGGGGCAGGTACGCGTCGACCGGCTCGTCCTGCCCGCGATCCAACGCGCGCCGACGGCTGGAGGTGCGGTAGCGCCCGTCCTCGTCGTACGGGTCGACCGGAGGGGACGGCGTGCGCTCACCCCACGAGGCTGTCGGCTGGCCCTCTCGCGGGCTGCCCTCCCCGCGTCCCCAGTCCCGGTAACTCACGGCCGGATTGTGACCCTTCTGAACCGAAAGCGTAATCCGCTGTCCAGGTGTAGCCGTTCGCTGGAGATAGTACGGGACGATCGTGTCCCAGTCCCGACCGAAATATTCCCCTCCACAGGCTGGGGACCACGAAACCGCAGGTCAGACGCTTGCGGGCGAGAATTCCCCAACGGTTATCCACACCCTGTGCACACGCTGCGCACATGCTCGTCCACCGGCGTCCACAGGTTGTCCCGAGGCTCGTCCACCGGCCTTGTTGAGTCGCTGACCTCGGGGTCCGTATGGTTGGCCCTCGACCGCCGGCGCGATGGCCCCCGATCGACCGGCCCGGTCGGACGGAAGTGTCGTACCCCGGCGTGAAGCTGGGACTGATCCGGCGCAGTGGAGGGGGGACCCGTGTCGGTCACCGACGACATGCGGGCGGAGTCACGAGCCGGCGGAGGTCAACCACCCCCGCAGCGGGACGGCCAGTTCGACAAGACCCCACCTCAGGACGTCGCCGCCGAGCAGTGCGTCCTGGGCGGCATGCTGCTCTCCAAGGACGCCATCGCCGACGTCGTCGAGATCCTCAAGACCAACGACTTCTACCGGCCGGTGCACGCCACCATCTTCGACACCATCCTGGACATCTACGGCCGGGGCGAGCCGGCCGACCCGATCACCGTGGCCGCCGCCCTGACCGACTCGGGTGACCTGGCCCGCATCGGCGGCGCGCCCTACCTGCACACCCTCATCGCCAGCGTGCCCACGGCGGCGAACGCCGCCTACTACGCGCGGATCGTCAGCGAGCGGGCCGTGCTGCGCCGGCTCGTGGAGGCAGGCACCAAGATCGTGCAGCTGGGCTACGGCACCGCCAACGGCGGCAGTCGCGACGTCGACGACATCGTCGACCTGGCCCAGCAGGCCGTCTACGACGTCACCGAACGGCGGGTCAGCGAGGACTTCGCGGTCCTGGCCGACATGTTGCAGCCGACGCTCGACGAGATCGAGGCGGTGGGCGCGCAGGGCGGCGTCATGACAGGCGTACCCACCGGCTTCAGCGACCTGGACCGGCTGCTCAACGGCCTGCACGCCGGGCAGCTGATCATCGTGGCCGGCAGGCCTGGTCTTGGCAAGGCGTTGGCGCTCGACACCCCGCTGCCGACGCCGGATGGCTGGACCACCATGGGCGCGATCCAGGTGGGCGATCAACTGTTGGCCGCGGACGGCAAACCCACCACTGTCACGCACGCCTTCGACGTGATGCACGACCGTCCCTGTTACGAGGTGGAGTTCTCCGACGGCACAGTGGTCGTGGCGGACGCGGAGCACCTGTGGAAGACGACAAGCCGGGCGAGTCGACGGCAGGAGCCGGCGCGGCAAAGGCGTCACTGGTCCGAGTCGTCGCTGGCCAACGTGCGCGCGGCGCAGAGGCAGCTCGGTGCCGCACGGAACCAGCCGATCACTCTCTTCGACGCGATCGAGCAGGTCGGGCCGGAGTTCCGACATGTCCTGCACACCGTTGCCCGTGAGGTCGGGTCGACCGGCCGGATCAGCCGTCCCATCGTCCGCAACGGCAGGCCGCAGCACTGGACTGCGCCCGGGTATCCCGCAGGTCCCCTGCTGACCGCGCTCCTCGAACGGGCCGAGCGGGCGATCAACGCCGACAGCCGGGTCGACCACGACGGTGTCGTCACCACTGCTGAGATCGCGGCCACGCTGCGTACGGACACCGCCGAGCGGCGGCTCAACCACGCCGTACGCAACAGCGCCCCCTTGCAGCTTCCGGATCGGGAGCTGGTGATCCCGCCCTACACGCTGGGGGCGTGGCTCGGTGACGGCCACTCCGGTGCCAGTCGCTTCACCACCGCTGACCCGGAAATGATCACGCATGTCGAGGCGGACGGCTTCGTCGTTCGGCCGAGCGGACCGATGGTCTACACCATTCTGTTGCCGCCCACGCCCGTCGCCGGCGGGAACGGCGTCTGCGTGGACTGCGGCGTATCCACCCGCGCGTTGCGCGAGAACCCAGCAACGAGGAAGTGTTCCGCCTGCCGCCACCAGAACGGTTCCTTCCTCGGGCTGCTGCGCCAGGTCGGGGTGGCGGGGGACAAGCACATCCCGGGCGTCTACCTGCGGGCCTCCGAGGCCCAACGCCGGGCTCTGCTGGCCGGGCTGATGGACACCGATGGCACCGTCGCCCCGACGGGCAACCTGCAGTACACGTCGACCTCGAAGCGGTTGGCGGAGGACGTACGGGAACTCGTCGTCAGCCTGGGCTACCGCTGCACCATCAACGCGAAGCGGGTACGCGGTCGCATCCCTGAGTCGTCCATCGCGTACACGTTGAACTTCTCCACGCCCGATGTGGTCTTCCGGCTCAAGCGCAAGCGGGATGCGCACGCCGAACGCCGGCGGACCGCCTCCGACGTCCGGACGCTTTCGCGGTACATCGTCGACGTCCGCCCGGTGCCGAGCGTGCCGGTTCGATGCGTCACGGTGGACAATCCCGAGCATCTCTATCTGGCCAGCCGGGCGATGATTCCTACCCACAACAGCACGGCGAGCATGGACTTTGCCCGAAATGCCGCCATCCGTGCCAACCAAGCGGCGGCCATCTTCTCGCTCGAAATGAGCAAGGTCGAGATCGTCATGCGACTGCTCTCGGCCGAGGCGCGGGTGCCGTTGCACGTGCTGCGCAGCGGCCAGCTCTCCGACGACGACTGGACGAAGCTGGCCCGGTGCATGGGCGAGATCAGTGAGGCACCGCTGTTCGTCGACGACACGCCGAGCATGAACCTGATGGAGATCCGGGCCAAGGCCCGCCGGCTCAAGCAGCGGCACGACCTCAAGATGATCGTCGTCGACTACCTCCAGCTGATGACCTCGCCCAAGCGCACCGAGAGTCGGCAGCAGGAGGTCGCGGACCTCTCCCGTGGCCTGAAGCTGCTGGCCAAAGAGGTCGAGTGCCCGGTGATCGCGGTCAGTCAGCTGAACCGTGGCCCCGAGCAGCGTACCGACAAGCGCCCTCAACTGTCCGATTTGCGTGAATCTGGCTCAATTGAGCAGGATGCTGACGTTGTAATCCTTTTGCACCGTGACGACTACTACGACAAGGAGTCGCCGCGGGCGGGGGAGGCGGATTTCATAATTGCTAAGCATCGGAATGGCCCAACCGATACGGTAACGGTCGCGGCGCAATTGCATCTGTCGCGATTCGTGGACATGGCGATCGGGTGACGAGCACCGCTGCTCGGTTGTCTCCGTCGCAAATAGAGGACGTTGTTCGACGCGCGGGAACGGGCGAGAGTCTTACTCGCATCGCTAGCTCGTACGGTGTCAGCAGGCAGGCAGTGCGTGGCCTGTTGCGACGGCGAGGAGTCCCGGCTCGTTCTGTTGCCAAGTTGACTGACCTGGAACGTGCGGAGGCTGTAAAGCAATACTCCGAAGGACTGTCCGTGACCGAGGTGGCGAAGAAATTCGGGCTGACCGAGCCAGGCATGCGTGGCTTGCTGAGCCGCCGTGGCGTCATTCTTCGGAGGACTATCCACACCCTTCGGCACGATGCGTTCGACCAAATGTCGCCGGAAACCTGCTATTGGATAGGGTTTCTCTTCGCTGACGGGTGTGTGACGTATCGGCCAAACCACCTGCCGCAGATCTCCGTGGGCCTCGCCCAACGGGACCGCGACCATCTCGCGTCGCTACGCACGTTCCTCGGTTCGACTAGCAGCATCTCAGCACCTAGCCCCACGCACGGATCGTGCCAGTTCTCGGTACGCTCGGCACGTCTGGCAGAGCGGCTGGTCACTCTGGGGAGATACGACGGTCCGATCGGCGAAGGGCTGGACGAATCACGTGACTTTTGGCGCGGCGTCGTTGACGGAGACGGCTCGATCGGCACCTACCGCCGACCGAGTCCCAGTCAATCCACGTTCTCGCAATTCAGGTTGGTAGGCAGCAAGCGTCTACTTGAGTCGTTTGCGGCCTTCCTCCGAAGTCATAGTATCGATGGCCTCTCCGTGCGGCCGCATAAGACGATCTACACGATCGGAACGACATGCGGGCCTGCCGAGAATATAGTGACTCTTCTGTACTCGGACGCGACCGTCGCCTTGGCCCGCAAAGCCGAAGTTGCGAAGAAGATAATGGCGGTTGATCTCCCGAGGCAGGAAAAGGCGGCCAGCGAAGCTGACGCCAGGAATTACTCGATGTCAGCCGAGCAGGGGAAACCAGCCCGCTGACTCGCCCAGTTCCAGCCGGTCCCGGTCGGTGAGTGGCATCCGCCCGGTGGCCTTCAACAGGAATTCGTGGTCGTCCCAGGCGGCCGGGCGGACGGTGTCGTCGCTCAGCAGGCCGTCCATCGTGGCCACCGCGACGCGTACCGCCAGGGGGCCGGGCGCGGGCGCGTCGGGTAGTTCCGGCGTGAGGTCCAGGTGGTGGACGACGGCCTCGGTGGTCAGGGTGGCGAGAAAGTCCGGTACGCGCAGCACGTGGCCCTGCGTTGTCACGTGGCCGGCCGGGTCGGCTGCTGCGGCTGCGCGTACCGCCGCCGGGGCCGTCTCCGTCCAGAGCCGGACGATCCCGCTCGGGCTGTCGAACGCGGCGGCCGACCGGCGGACCCACCAGGCGTGCTGGGTGTCCTCGTCGCCGTTGCCGGGAAAACCGCGCCAGTAGCTCACGTCGTCGGTGTCGGCGGGGCCGTCGACGGGACTGGCAAGTGCCACAAGGGCGCGCTGGGCGTCACCGAGGACGTGCAGGAGCAGGTCCGCGACCAGCCATCCGCGACACCGGGTGGCGCGTTGCATGGCGGCGTCGTCCAGGCCGTCGACGGTTGCGGTGATTCCGTCGTACGCCTGAGCCAGCGCCTGTTCCGCCCGGATCGGGGTCATGCGGTGCAGCCTCGCACGGGCGGCGGCACCCGCCAACAGTTCCCTACAACGAAGCGCCCGGGCCGACGCGCGGTTCGGCCCGGGCGGGGTGGTGCTGGTCCGGCTCAGCCGAACATCTCGTCGAGGAAGCCCTTGCGCTTCTTCTGCCGGTAGTGCCCGTGGTAGCCGTGGTGCTGCTGCTGGTGGCCGTACGCGGGCGCCGGCGGGTAGCCGTGGGCGGGCGGCGGGGGCGGCGGCGGGGGGACAGCCCCGTAGCCGGGCTGGTGCTGGCCGGGCGGGTAACCACCGGGCTGCTGCATCGGCGCCGGGGGCGGGCCGCCGGCCTGCTGACGGCTCCAGTTGGCCTCCGCCTCGAACAGCTTCTCCAGCTCGCCGCGGTCCAGGAAGATGCCCCGGCACTCCCCGCACTGGTCGATGACGACACCGCTGCGCTCGTACTGACGCATTTCTCCGTGGCACTTGGGACAGGTGAGACTCATCACCCGACGGTACCTGGTCCACCTATGCAGTTGCTGTGAGCGCCTGGGTGACCTCTTCGTCGGACACCTCGTGGAAGTCGTCGTAGTAGACGCTCACCGCGCCGAAGTCGGCGGGGCGTTGGGCGCAGACGACCTGGTCGGCCTCGGCGGCGAGCAGCTCGTACGCCTCCTGGGCGCCGACCGGGACGGCGACCACCACGCGGCGGGCGCCGAGCTGGCGGACGACCTCGACGGCGGCACGTGCGGTCGCCCCGGTGGCCAGGCCGTCGTCGACGATTACCGCGATCCGCCCGGCGAGGGCCAGCGGGGGCCGTCCGGCGCGGTAGAGGCGTTCCCGGCGCTCCAACTCGGTCTGTTCGCGGTGTCTGACTTCGGCGATGTCGTCGCCGCTGAGTCGGCTGGCCACCGCGTCGTTGAGGACCTGCACGCCGCCCGGACCGAGTGCGCCGAAGGCGACCTCGCGGGCCCACGGCATGCCGAGCTTGCGGACCACGAGCACGTCGAGCGGTGCGCCGAGTCGTTCGGCGACGACACGCGCGACAGGTACGCCGCCGCGGACGAGGCCGAGGACGACGACGTCGGGTTCGCCGACGAGTGCGGTGAGTCGCTCGGCGAGCACCTGGCCCGCGTCGGCGCGGTCGCGGTACGTGGTCATGCCTTCAGGTCTACGCCCTGAGGTGGGATCGCGCCCGGCAGTTACGCCGAAGTGGCCCGACCGGACAGCTCACCGGGCGCGGGGAGACTCGACGTGTCGGTGGGGCGGTGCAGGGCGGGTGCCCAGGCGAGCAGGGCGAGCGGGTACAGCAGGTAGCCGAACCGGGTCGAGGGCATCAGTGCGATGGCGGCGAGTAGTCCGTACCCGCAGATCAGCGCGGTGGCGACGGCCGTGCGGGGCGGTCGGCGGGCGAGCCGGACGGCGATGGCCACGCCGGCCGCGACCAGCAGGGCGGCGGCGATGATCCGGCCGGCGGGCAGTGCCGAGGCGATCAGGTGGCCGGGGAACGGGGACTGCGCCGGGCTGGTCACCAGGCCGTGGCCGAGGGGGAAGCGCAGGACGTTCTCGACAAGTGCGTCGCGGTCGACAAGCAGGGCCGGGATCAGCGCGGCGACGGGCAGGCCGATCGCGCCGGCGGCGACCCGCGCACCGGCCCGCCGGGTGAGGCCCCAGACGATCAGGACGAGAGCGACCGGCCAGGCGAACAGCTTGAGTGCGCCGGCCAGGCCGACCGCGATGCCGGCCAGGCCGGGCCGGTCGGCGGCGGCGAACGCGAGGGCCAGCAGGCAGAGCGCGAGTACGGGTAGGTCGTCGCCGCCGGTGGCGAGGGTTAGGGCGCAGATCGGCAGGACGGTGGCGGCCTGTACGGCGCGGAGCAGCGCGGCGTCCCGGCGGTTTCCCGTGCCGGTCTTCCGGTTGGCTGCCGGTTTTCCGCGCAGGGCGAGCACCGCCAGGGCGAGCGCCAGCGCGGTGCCCACCGCGAACCAGACCCGGGCGTCGGTCCACCACGTGTCGATCAGTGCTCTGGGCAGGCCGAACAGGGCCATGCCCGGCTGGTACGGGGTGTAGCCGAGCAGTTGTTCGCCGGGCGGGAGGGCGGCGATGGCGTCGGGCCCGAGGTACGGGGTGCCGTGTTCCAGCAGGCGGGTGCCCGCGTCCTCCACGACCAGCACCTCCTCCTGGGCCCGGTCGGTGCGGCCGGCGGTGCGCTCGACGCTCTGCCAGATGATCGGCAGCAGTGCGGTGCTCACCCAGGTGAGTGCGGTGACCGTCCACCGGGCGGGGAGCCCGGCGAGCCGGGTGGTGGGGGTGCGCCGGCGCAGCAGGAGCTGGACGACCACCGCCAGCGCCGCGACCAGGTAACCGACGGCTGCGACGGCCCCCCACGCGCGGTGCGGCAGCAGCGTCGAGGTGACGGCGGTGATCGCGGCGAAGAGGGCGGAGACGGCGTAGAGGCCGAGGTCGAGGGCGAGCCCGCCGGCGGCGGTGTCGAGTGCCCGCCAGTGCCGGCGGCGGGCGGTCGGGTCGTCGGCGGTCACGGGCGACAGTTTGGCAGACCAGGCTGCGCCCACGTCACTCCCGCAGCCGGTGCCCGGTCAGGCGGGAAGGTGCGGGAGCCTGTTGCGCCCGGCCTGGCGGCGGGTCTGGTTCAGCCGGATCACCGCCCCGGCGTCGTGCAGCGGCGCGGCCAGGGCACCCGGTCGGCCACCCGAGCCGCGTTGCAGGGCCGCCAGGAGAGTGCCGGCCGGCATCGGCCGCGCGAACAGGTGCCCCTGGCCGGCGACGCAGCCCAACTCCCAGAGGGCGCGGCGCTGCGGCTCGCTCTCCACCCCCTCGGCGACCACGTCCAGGTCGAGGCTGCGACCCAGGTCGAGGGTGGAACGGATGACGGCGGCGGCCTCGGCCGAACTCTCCATGGTCGTGACGAAGCTGCGGTCGATCTTGAGTTCGTGCACGGGGATCCGGGAGAGCAGGGACAGGGACGAGTAACCGGTGCCGAAGTCGTCCAACGCCAGCCGTACGCCCTCCTCGCGGAGCCGGCTCAGCACCCGGTCGACCACGTCGAGCTGGCTGAGCGTCAGCGTCTCGGTCAACTCCAGCACCAGCCGGTCCGGTGGAAGGTCGTGGGCGCGCAGGCGGGCCAGCACCGAACCTGGGAAACGCGCGTCGAGAAGGCTGCGCGGCGACACGTTGACCGCGACCGGTACGTCGAAGCCCGCGTCGCGCCAACTGCCGGCAGCGGTCAACGCCTGGTCGAGGATCGCCTCGGCGAACGCCGGCAGCAGTCCGGAGCGTTCCACCGCCTCCAGGAACCGCAGCGGGTCGATCATGCCGTGGGTGGGGTGGTGCCAGCGGGCCAGGGCCTCGGCGCTTGTCACCTCGCCGGTGCCCAGGTCGACGATCGGCTGGAAGTTGACGACGAACTCGTGGTCCTCGACCGCCCGCGGCAGGTCACCGCCGAGAGTGAGGCGGCCCAGGTCGGCGGTGTCCCGCGCCGGGGCGTACGTGGAGATCCGCAGCCCGGCGCGCTTCGCCTGGTACATCGCGACGTCGGCGCGGCGCAGCAGCTCGGGCATGCCGCCGCTGGTCGGCGCGACGGAAATTCCGCCGCTGGCCTCGACGCTGATCCGCATGCCGTCCAGCTCGAACGGCTCGTGCAGCGCGGCGAGCAGCGTCTCCGCGCGGTGTGCGGCCACCGCCGGGGCAGGCAGCCCGCGCAGGAGTACGGCGAACTCGTCACCGCCGAGGCGCGCCACGAGATCGCTGGACTGGGCGGCTCCGCTCAACCGGTCGGCGACCTGCACCAGCACCTGGTCACCGGCGGCGTGCCCGAGGGTGTCGTTGACCTCCTTGAAGTGGTTGAGGTCGATCAACACCAGCGCGGTGACGCCGTCGGCGTGCCGGGCGCTCAACTGCTCGGTGCCCTGGTCGAGCAGATGCCTACGGTTCGCCAGGTCGGTGAGCGCGTCATGAGTGGCGGCGTACGCGTGCTCGTCGGCAACCCGGGCCAGTTCGGCGTACGCCTGGGCGTTGCGGACGGCGGTGCAGAGCGCGGACGCGAAGGTGCGCAGCGTGTACTGCTCCCGCTCGGAGAGCTGCACCGGTCCCCGGAAACGGAGCCGCAGCACGCCGACGTCGACGGAGCGGTCGTGGCCCTCCAGAGGGGTCGGGATGACTGTGGCGTTCACCTCGGTGGTTGCGCCGGTCGGGCCGTCGAAGGAGAGTCCGCCCGTGCCACCGCGTACGGTGCGGCCGCCGTCGCGCAGCTCGATCTCGACCTCGTCGGCGGAGAACAATTCGGCGGCCTGGGTGACGGCGGTGGTCAGGACCTCGTCCAGGTCGACCACGTTGAGCGCGTCGGTGGTGCGGGCGAGCCGTTGCCACGCCTGCTGTTCGGTGCGGCCCCGGATGCGCGCGGAGTAGGCGAGGTGCAGGCTCAGGACCAGGGGCGGAACGGCGAGGAGGAGGCGGGGTTCCGCCTGAAGGATGAGCAGGGTGATCGCGGCCACCACGAACCGGACCCCGTACCCGGCAAGCCGGAGGTCCAGGTTGCTCTTGAACTGCGATGAAATCTTGCTTCCGGACGCCAGGGCGATGACCGGGATTGCCAATGTCTCGTCCAGCAAGGCAGCCGAAAGGTACGCAAAAGCCAGGATTCCCACCAGCTGCGGGGCGTCCATTGTGGGCCAGGACCAGTCGAGCACCGTGAACGTCAGGCCTGCACCAGCCGCGACAAGGATGTTCTTGCTGACGCCGAAGGTCAGCTTGATCGTCGGCAGGCGGACGGAGGCGAGCGTGATGCCCACGCAGGTACAGACGATCAACCAGGACATCGGCGCGATGGCAGCCGCTATGACGATTGCCGCTTCGCTCCAACTGATCAGATGCACGGTGGAGCGCACGCGGACACGTGCCTTGACGAACGCCCCGACGGTGATCATGAAAGTGAGGGTCACGAGAGTCGCGACGTCAGGTACCGCTTCCGGCCCGGAGGTCAGGATCACTCGCAGGGCGGCGAGCGTAACGAACGTGGCGGCAACGACGAGGAGACCGACGAGCGGCCGTAGCCGTCGCTCGGTCTCGCTCTCGCGCCGTCGTGAAGAGGTCACTCAACTCCCGGATGACCACGCCTATCGTGCTCGAACCATACCTCTGTGTGACGCGGAAGTCCCGCGTCGATGTCAGCCCCACTCGTTACCGCGCATTTCACCTACTCCTTTCTTTCGTTCGGCTACCCAACTTGTTGGGGAACCGGATCCATGAAGGGAGCTTAAGTGGAGTAGGCCCCGGTTAGGGCTGATAAATGTCGGTATCACCATTATTAGTTAATTCGGTGCCGATTAGTGACATTCTGTTCGCACTTCGGTGCGGAGAGCGTCCGGCTGCTTTCGTAGGGCAGCTTCGCCGTCGCAGAATGTCGCTGGTGATCGGTTGCGTGAGCCGCAACCACCAGTGTCGGTACTGGATCGTCGCACCTCATCCGCCGATTCGGTTAACCAGGCGCCGGCTTCGGTCAGAGGCGCACTCAACTCGGAGTGGGTTGGCGGTCCGCTCGCGGAAGCTCGCGGTGGTTATGGTGGGCCCGATGAGATCGCCCTCAAGGCTGGGGGGCCGAGGGATGGTGGAGATTCGAGTACTTGGCGGCCTTTCGCTGCTCATCTCGGGCGAGCGGCAGGGGTTGGGGACCCCGAAGCAACGCACTGTGCTTGCCATGTTCGCGCTGCATCCGGGTCGGCTCGTCACTCCCGACGAGCTGGTCGATGAGTTGTGGGGTGCGAACCCCCCTCGATCAGCGCTACCCAATATTCGCACCTACGCCGCAAGCCTGCGCCGTACGTTCGACGCGACTGACGAGGGGCGCGGCGCTCTGGTGAGAGAGGGCAGCGGTTATCGATTGGAGCTGCCGACCGAGACGATCGACTCTTTCCGTTTCATGGCAGATCATCACCATTCCCGGAAGCTCCTCGCGGAAGGTGAACTCGACCGGGCCGAGGCCGTTCTGGAACGGGCCATGTCGGAGTGGAGGGGATCGGTACTCGCAGGAATGACGCTCGGCCCCGTACTGGCGACTCAGCGTGTCGCGATAGAGGAGGAGCGGGCTCTCGCGGTTGAACTCCTCGCCGATCTTCAGTCGCAGCGCGGTCGCGCAGGGCGGGCGGTGCCGTTACTGCGGCGGGTGATCGCCGAGCATCCTTTACGGGAATCCGCTCGGTTGCTCCTGATGCGAGTTCTTCAGCGGAACGGTGACACGGCCGGACTGGTCGAGGCGTACCACGAGGCGCGCCACGTGCTGCATGATCAGCTCGGAGTTGAGCCTGGGGCGGAGATACAGGCACTGTACGAGGCTGAACTGGGTCGGGTACGAAGGCCGAACCGGACTGGCCTGTCCAGCCACGACGAAGACCGTCTGCCGTCCGCGAGCGGCCCGGGGATCACTGGTGAGCGGGCCGCTGCCGACTGGCTTCCCAGAACGGTGATCGAGTTCGTCGGCCGGAAGGAGTGCGTCAGCCGTCTGCTCAGTCACGTCAGCCGGGTGGAGGGCCGTGCGTCCGCGGTACTTGTGGTTGACGGGATGGCGGGAAGCGGAAAAACGACAGTTGCTCTCCATGTGGCGCGCAAGCTCGCCCCGAAGTACCGCGACGCGCAACTCTTCATCGACCTACAGGGGCACGGGGACGAAGAGGCCATCGAGCCGTTCACGGCGCTCTTCATCCTGCTCCGACAGTTGGGTGTGCCAGGTGGCCGCATTCCTGCCGACTTGGATCATCGCGTCGAGTTGTGGCGTCGGGAACTGGCAGCCAGAAGAGTCGTCGTCGTCCTCGACAACGTTGCCGACAGCAGCCAGATACTCCCCCTGCTACCAACCGCACCGGGCGCCGCGGTCCTCGTGACGTCCCGTCGACGACTGGCTGACCTGGACGTTGGCCCGCCTGAGTCGCTGCCTCTGATGACCCTCGCGGAGGGGATGGCGCTGCTGTCGCAGAGTGGCGGCATCGAGAGGGTGGCGTCGGAGCCGGATGCGGCCGCCGAGGTCGTCCGCCGTTGTGGGTATCTCCCGCTGGCGATTCGACTCGCCGGGTCCCGACTTGCGCATCGCCCCGCACGGCGGGTCGCGGACCTCGCCGCGCTGCTGGCCGCGGAGCCGCCGTCGGTCCACCAGCTCCACGTGGGCGACCGGACTCTCGCGCGAGCCTTCGCGGCGTCGTACGAGCCGATTCCGGAGCCGGCGAAGCGTGCCTTTCGTCTGTTGAGCATCCACGCGGGCCAGTACAGCGCGGAGATGGTCGCGGCTCTGCTCGATCTGCCTCGCGCCGCTGCCGTCGAACTGCTCGACGATCTGGTCGATCGGCACCTGGTCGAGGAGATCGAAGGGGGTCGGTACCGGCTGCACAACCTCCTACGTCAGTATTCGCGCGCGCAGCTGCTGGAGGCGGACGGCCCAGATGCCACCAGGACGGCCGTGCGGCGTTTACTGGACTTCGCGCTTCATGCCTCCCTCGAAGCCGCAAAGGAGCTACATCGCGCCGTCGATGTCCGTGGAGAGGTCGATCCCGGGCTGTTCTCGCGTCCGGATCTCACCAGCCCCGACATCATCGCTGGTGTCGAATGGCTCGAACGGGAGCGCGTCAACCTGGCGATGCTTGTGGGCCTCGGGGCGGCGTACGAGCTCCACCACCACGTATGGAAGCTGTCCCGGGTGCTCTGGCGCTTCTTCTACGTGCGCGGCTACTTCGACGACATCCTGTACACCCAGGAGCTGGGGCTTGCCTCGGCGAAGATCATCGTCCACCAACGGGCGATCGGCACAATGCACAACTACCTCGCATCGGCCTTGGCGAAGACCGGCTCCCACCGGTCCGCGTCCGACCACCTCCACGCGGCGATCGCGCTGTTCCAGGCGACAGACGACGTGCGGGAGTTGGCCAAGCTTCGCGCGAATCTGAGTGTCGTCAACTGGCTGAGCGGCAATCTCGAGGAGGCTGTGGCCCTGGCGCGGCAGAGCCTCGCCGGCGGACTCTACGACAACCGCGTACCACTGGCCCTGCCGAACCTGGGCCTCGCGTTGGCCTCGCTCGGTCGCTGGGACGAGGCCATGAAGGTCCACCGGCACCACCTGTTCCAGGCTCGGCTGAAAAAGGACTACTACCACCTGGCGAACGCCCTGAGCCATCTCGCGGCGGTACGCGTACGGCTCGGACAGTTCCGGCGAGCTGTGATCTTGTTGAGTTCCTCGCTGGCGCTGTTTCGCCGTACCGGGCACCGGTACGGCGAAGCCGAGGCGCGCAACACGCTTGGTACCGCCTATCGAGGGCTGGGACAGCTGGATCTGGCCAGGCGGCAGCACGAGGCCGCCTTCGAGTTGGCAAACGACTCGGGCGAGCGGCATGCACAGTGCGCCGCACTCAATGAACTGGGCATGACGCTGCTGGCGACGGGGGAGCTGGCCGCAGGATCGGATGCTCTCCGTGAAGGGCTTCGGCTTGCGGGGCGGATCTCCAACCCGTACGAGCAGGGCCGTGCGCTTGCCGGCCTGGCCGAGCACTTCGCCCGTACCGACCGGGCGGAGGCTCGCCGGCACTGGGAGCGGGCGCTGGCGATCTTCCGGCGGATGGGCGTGCCGGAGCGCTTCGAGGTCGAGCGTCGCCTCGCGGAGCTGGGCACCACCGCGGTGAACGCCCACTGACCTGCCCGTACGGCGCTTATCGATTTCTTATCGCCGCCCCCGGTAGCTTCTTCGGCCGTAGCGGCGAACGGGGGAGGTTCTGCCCGTGGGCAGAACCGGGTCGTCGACACGCGCCCGCAGCCGGGTCCCCCCAGCGACTTCGGCTGCGGGTGGTGAGGGAGGAGCGGTGCCTGCGTCCCTGCGCCGCAGCACCCGGCGTGGTTGGTGGTCGGGCGCCGCTCCTTTCCGAACAGGTGGACGTCGTACCGTCCCGATAGGCTCACGGCCGTGACCGAACCCGCCCAGCTCAGCCACGTCGACCGCGCCGGCGCGGCCCGCATGGTCGACGTCTCCGCCAAGCCGGTGACCGGCCGGATGGCCGTCGCCTGTGGCCGCCTGCGCACCACGCCCGAGGTCATCGACCTGCTGCACCGCGACGGGTTGCCCAAGGGTGACGCGCTGGCGGTGGGGCGGTTGGCCGGGATCATGGGCGCCAAGCGCACCCCCGATCTGATTCCACTCTGCCACCCGATCGCCCTGCACGGCGTCACCGTCGACCTGCTGCTGACCGCCGACACCGTCGAGATCACGGCCACCGCGCGCACGGCCGACCGGACGGGCGTCGAGATGGAGGCGCTCACCGCCGTCGCCGTCGCCGGTCTCGCCCTGATCGACATGGTCAAGGCGGTCGATCCCGCGGCCTCCGTGGAGGCGGTACGGGTGCTGCGCAAGGAGGGCGGCAAGACCGGCGAGTGGGTTCGACCGGAGGACCGGTCGTGATCCGGGCCCGGGTCATCGTCGCGTCCAACCGTGCTTCGGCCGGTGTCTACGCCGACACCAGCGGGCCGCTGCTCGTGGCCGGCCTGCGTGAGCTGGGGTGCGAGGTCGACGAGCCGGTGGTGGTGCCCGACGGCGACCCGGTCGGCGTGGCCCTGCGGGCGGCGGAAGCCGACGGCGTCGACGTGGTGCTGACAAGCGGCGGCACCGGCGTCACCCCGTCGGACCGGACGCCCGACGTGACCCGGGGTCTGCTCGACTACGAGATCCCCGGCATCGCCGAGGCCATCCGCGCCCACAGCCGGGACCGGGTGCCCACCTCGGTGCTGTCCCGAGGGCTGGCCGGCGTGGCCGGCCGGATGCTCGTGGTCAACCTGCCGGGCTCCACGGGTGGCGCGCGCGACGGGCTGGCCGTGCTCGGTCCGATCCTGGGGCACACAGTCGACCAGCTTCGCGGCGGCGACCACTGACCGGTCCGTGCCAGGCGCCGACGGGTGTCGGCGCGTCCCGATAGGCTCGGCCGGTGAGTACGGAAACGGCACCAACCACGGACCGGGTCGCCGCTCCCCCGCCGGCCGGCTGGGAGGAGGCGCGATCCCGGGTGTACGCCGTCGGCCTGGCCGCCGCGCTCCCCGTGGTCGCCCGACCGCTGGCCGACACCGACGGGTCGACCCTGGCAGAGCCGTTGACCACCCGCACCGACCTGCCCGCCTTCCCCACGTCGAGCGTTGACGGTTGGGCGGTTCGTGGCACCGGCCCGTGGCGCGTCGTCGGGCGGGTGCTGGCCGGCAACACCCCGGCGCCGCTCACCGAGGACGACACGACAGTCGAGATCGCCACCGGCGCCATGGTGCCCGAGGGCGCCACTGCGGTGCTGCGCGTGGAGGAGTCGACCGTCGCCGACGGCCTGGTGCGCGGCACTCCCCGGTCGACGCCGGAGTGGCGGCAGCCGGGCGAGGAGGCGTACGCCGATGAGGAGCTGTTGCCGGTCGGCACGCCGATCGACCCGGCGGTGATCGGCCTGGCGGCTTCCTGCGGGCATGACGCGCTGCGGGTCCGGCGGGCGCCGCGCGCCGCGCTGCTGGTGTTCGGCGACGAGCTGCTCACGGCGGGGCCGCCCGCGGCCGGTCGGGTCCGGGACGCGCTTGGTCCGGCGGTGCCGGGGTGGCTGCGCCGGTACGGCTGCCAGGTGCGGGCGGCGGACGTGGTGGGCCCGGTGGCCGACACGCTGCCCGCGCACGTGGCGGCCCTGCGCGCCGCTCTGGCCAGCGCCGATCTGGTCTGCACCACGGGCGGCACGATGAACGGGCCGGTCGACCACCTGCACCCGACGTTGCAGGCGCTCGGCGCCGACTACGTGGTCAACACGGTGGCCGTGCGGCCGGGCTTCCCGATGCTGCTGGCCCGCCTCGTCGGTGACGACGGGCGGGTCCGGTTCGTGGCCGGGCTGCCGGGCAACCCGCAGTCCGCGATCGTCGCGTTGGTGTCGCTTGTCGCCCCGCTGCTCGCCGGCCTCCAGGGTCGCCCGATGCCGGTGCTGCCGCAGGTCACACTGGCCGAGGCGGTGCCCGGTCGCGGTGACCACACCCACCTGGCGTTGGTCCGTGTGGACCGGCTGACCGGCACCGCGTTCCCGGTGCGGCACGTCGGCTCGGCGATGCTGCGGGGGCTGGCCGGCGCGGACGGGTTCGCCGTCATCAGGCCGGGCACCAGCGCCGCCGCGGGCGACCGGGTGCCGATCGTGCCTTTGCCGCTGCTGCCCGGGGAGCGTGCGTCGTGACCGCGCCGGCCATCACCTTCGGCGAGGTCACCGACCAGCCGCTCGACCTCGCCGCGCACGAGGCGGCCGTCGCCGATCACCGGGCCGGCGCGGTTGTCTCCTTCCAGGGCGTGGTCCGCGACCACGACCACGGCCGGCCCGTGGTGAGCCTGGAGTACGAGGGCCACCCGAGCGCCGTGCAGGTGCTACGCGAGGTGGCCGCCGAGATCGCGGCCGACCCCGACGTCTACGCGGTGGCGGTGTCGCACCGCGTCGGGCCGCTGGCCATCGGTGACGTGGCGCTTGTCGCCGCGGTGAGCACCGCGCACCGCGCGGCGGCCTTCGCCGCGTGCGCCCGACTCGTCGACGAGGCCAAGGCCCGGCTGCCGATCTGGAAGCGGCAGGTCTTCGCCGACGGCACCGAGGAATGGGTCAACTGCCCCTGATCGTTCAGCGGCGGCCGTTGACAGTCACGGCCCGGGCCAGCCGGTCGCCGTAGAACGCCGGCTCGGCGCCCGGTCGCCAGGGCAGCGCGGCGACCAGCACGATCAGCGCCAGCGCCAGCGAGTTCTCCATCAGCGCGCCGAACAGGCCGTCCTGGTAGTGCGACATCTCGGGCAGCTGGTGCTCGTACGGCCAGATCGGCGAGATCAGGAAGAGCAGGTAGAGCCCGATCGCGGCGACGCCGTGCCGGAGCCCGGTCAGCGTGGGATACCAGATCGGCGGGCGGAGACCGTTGAGCCCGGGGAACCCGCCGAACGCCGGGGCCTGACCGGAGCGCTGCGTCACCCCCCGGCTCGCCTCGCGGCGGCGTACGGCGGCGTCGGCCAGGACGATGATCGCGGGGATGACCCAGACCAGGTGGTGCGTCCAGGAGATCGGGCTGATCACGTTGGCGGTCAGGCCGACAAGCGTGAACGCGGTCAGCTCGTCACCGTCGGCGCGGGAACTGGCCGCCCGGGACAGGCCGAGCGCCAGGATCAGCACCGAGAAGGAGAACCACAGCAGCCCCGGGGTCTCGATCGAGTCGTACAGCCGGGCCAGCAGCCCGGCGAGCGACTGGTTCGGCGTCATGTCCGCCGCGCCGACCCGCTCGGTCTGCCAGAGCACGCTGCCGAAGTACGTCCGCGACTCGTCGCCGACGATCGCGAACGTCCCCAGGGTCACGCCGATCGTGGTGCCGATGGCGGTGACCGCCACCCGCCACTGGCGGGTGATCAGCAGGTACGCGATGAACAGCGCCGGGGTGAGTTTGACGGCTGTGGCGAGACCGATGCCGGCGCCCGCCCAGGCGCCGCCGTAGACGAACCGCAGCAGGGGGCCGTCCGTCGCGGCGTAGTGGGTGCCCCGGCGGGAACGCCAGCGGAGCCCGATCAGATCGGCCATGATCAACGCGAAGAGCAGGATGTTGACCTGGCCGTAGCCGAGGGTCTCCCGGCCCGGTTCGATGGCGACCGCGAGCGGCACCGCCAGGGCCACGGTGAACCACAGTGGCCAGGCCAGCCGGTCCACGATGGGCCGGAGAAGCCCGGCCAGCACCAGGGCCAGCGCGGCGATGCTCGCGAGAGCGTTCACCATGCCGGCGGCCTCGATCGGCAGTTGCGCCATCGGCAGCATCACCAGCCCGGCGAACGGGGGGTAGGTGAAACCGAGCGTTGTGCCTGGCGCGATGAACTCGTAGAGCTCGTGACCGCTCGCCCACCACACCACCGCGCCGTGGTAGATCTTCATATCGAAGAAGTTGTACGGACGCCCGAAGGTGCCGATGGCGAGCCATGCGGCATAGGCGACGGCAGCCACGATGGCGCCACGTACGACTTTCCTGCGATCGATCCTGCGCGTCACGCGTTGGATTGGGGCGAGGCGGTCCGCCCGTCTACCGACAGCCGTCGGCATGGCGTGGCCACCCCCGTACCAAGGTCGTCCTACCCGTCCAGGTCCTGCACGGAGCCTAGAACGGCGCCTCACGTCAGTGCCTCCCGCGTTATGCGACCGTGTCCGATCCCACACATGTTTTTGACATTTCCACCGCGTTAACGCCTACCGGGTGGTTCAGGTAATTCGCGGCCTTAGCGGGGGGTGGCGGCGGCGAGGGGGAGGATCGACGCAGGTCAGCCCGGGATGCGCCGGGCGGTGGCGGCGGATCGGACGGCGATCCGCGCCTCCCGCCTGGCCGTCCGGACCGCACGCTCCACGGAACGTCGAGAGTGGCCGATGCGGTGGCCGGTACGCCAACGCAGACCCGGCCTGCCCTCGGTGTCGGCGGCGGCGAGCAGCAGTCCACCGAGAAGCCCCATGTTCTTCAGGAAGTGGATCTTGTTCGTCTCGCGGGTCGCCTGGTCGTCTTCCTTGTTCCAGAAGGGATGCCCGGCGACGGTCGTCGGCACGATCGTGCCGGCGAGGACCAGGGCGGCCGGCCGGGTGAGCTTTCCGGTGGCGAGCATCAGCCCGGCACCGAGCTGCACCGCCGAGTTGAGTCGGATCAGCTGCTCGGTCTCGGTGGGGAAGCTGGGGTGCACCCTTCGCAGCAGCGGCGCCGCCCGGTCGGTCACCGGTGCGGCCTTCTGGGCCAGCCGCTGCGGCGCGCGCAGGTTGCGGTATCCGCTGACCACGAAGATGCCGCTCAGCATGGCGCGAGCGAGGGAGCGTACAGGCGTCATGGATCAGTCATACCCCGTCGCGGCGTTTCCTACCCCGGCAACCGCCGGATCCGAATCGGCGAGCGTGCACGTCGCCACGCCGATTCGAGCGACCATCGCTGATGGACGAGCCGTGGCGGGTAACGTCGCGCGGGTGACCACGCTGCGGCTACGCCCCGAGGACCCGGCCGACTCCGGGCCGGTACGTCGGGTGCTGGCCGCCGCCTTCGCCCGCCCCGACGTGACGACGCCGCCCGAGGTGGTCCTCGTCGACGAGCTGCGCGGCACCGACGCCTGGCTACCGGAGCTGGCCATGGTCGCCGAGTACGGCGGCGAGGTGGTCGGGTACGCGCTGCTGAGCCGCGTCCGGGTCCGACCGGACCGGGGAGGCGCCGCGCCGGCGTTGGCGCTCGGCCCGGTGGCGGTGGCCCCGCACCGGCAGCGCGTCGGGCACGGGACGGCAGTCGTACAGGCCGCCCTGGACGCCGCCACCGAGCTGGGTGAGCGTCTCGTGGTGGTCCTCGGCGATCCGGCCTTCTACCGCCGGTTCGGCTTCGGACCGGCCGGCGACCTGGGATTGACCAGCCCGTGGGCCGGCCTCGGTGAGCCCTGGCAGGCGTTGGTGCTGCCGCCGTCCACCAGCGAGGAGGGGGCGCCGCCCCGCGGCGAGGTGCTCTTTCCGGCCCCCTGGTCCCGGGTCTGACCGGGCCGGTCAGGCCGGCTGGGTGCGCAGGTACCTGCCGAAGTGGGGCACGGTGAACGCCACGGTGCCGCGTTCGCCGGAGTAGATCAGCCCCTTCTTGATCAGGGCGTCCCGGGCCGGTGACAGGCTCGCCGGCTTGCGGCCGAGGGCCCGTGCGATCTCCGCGGTCGGCACCGCGGCGTCCATGTCGTCGCGGACCACGCCGCCGGACTCGCCCTCCACCAGGGACAACGTGGCCATCGCCCGCATGTATTCGCGTTCGGCGGGGGTGGCCCGTTCGAACCGGGAGCCGAAGAAGCCGACAGCCAGCTCGGCCTCCGCCTCCGGCGCGGCGACCCGCACGTCGGCGGCGGTGATCGGTGAGCGGGGCGCGTGATCCCAGGTCGCCTTCCCGTACGCCTGGACGAAGTACGGGTAGCCGCCGGACTTCTCGTAGAGGAGGTCGAGCGCCTTCTGCTCGTACTCCACGTCCTCCCGGTCGGCCGGCGCGCAGAGCGCCTGATCGGCGGCGATCCGGTCGAGCCGGTCGATGCGCTGGTAGCGGAACAGCCGTTCGGAGTACGACTTGGCGGCGCTGAGCACTGCCGGCAGGTGCGGCAGGCCGGCGCCGACGACGATGAGTGGCGCGCCGAGCTGGGACAGCTCGTGGCAGGCGGCGCAGAGTGCCGACACGTCCTCCGGACCGAGGTCCTGCATCTCGTCGATGAAGATGGCGATGCCGGTGCCCACGTCGCTGGCCACGGCGGCGGCGTCGCTGAGCAGCTCGACCAGGTCGATCTCGATGTCACCGGAGTCGGCCCGGCCGCTGGCGGCGGGCACGTCGATGCCGGGCTGCCACCGGTCGCGGAGTTTGGTGGACGCACCGGCCCGACCGGTCGGGGTGGACCGCTGGGCGAATGCCTTGAGGACGCCGAGGAAGGCGTCGATCCGGTCCGGTGCCCGGTGGCGGGGAGCCAGCTCCCGGACGGCCATGTGCAGCGCTGCGGCGACCGGGCGGCGCAGCGACTGGTCCGGTCGGGCCTCGATCTTGCCGCTGCCCCAGAGCCTGTTGATCGCCTGCGACCGGAGGGTGTTCAGCAGGACGGTCTTGCCGACGCCGCGCAGCCCGGTGAGCATCAGGCTGCGCTCGGGGCGGCCCCGGGCGATGCGCTCCAGCACGATGTCGAAGACGTCCAGCTCCCGCCCCCGCCCGGCGAGTTCGGGCGGGCGCTGACCGGCGCCAGGCGCGTACGGGTTGCGGACCGGATCCACGCATCGCAGAGTATCGGGCCATCTAGCTGGGGGGCTAGACATGGATAGATGCGGCTACCGGCGTGTCGGGGATCGTCGACAACAAACTAGGGCTGTCTAGCGTCCACGCTAGACAGCCCTAGTTTTGTCTACCGGTCACCGCTTCCACCCGGTCACCGCTTCTTCAGGCAGAGCACGTAGTCGAACAGGTCGATCGAGTTGTCGTGCACGTAGTTCGCTGTGGCCTGCGGCGCGAGCGTCTCGCAGCGGTCCCCGTCGGTGGTCGCCGGAATCCGCAGCAGAACCTGGTACGTGCCCGGAGCGCAGGACACCTTGCGCAGTTCCGCGTCGTCCTCGGTGCCGTCGTTCACCACGCAGTCACCCTTGGCGAACTCGTCCTCGTCCTCGTCCTCACTCGGGCTCGGCGCGGCGCTGGGCAGCGCGGGCGGGACGATCGGGGCGCTCGTCCTCGTCGGCGGGGCGGACGACGTGTCGTCGCCCGCGTCAGCGGCCCTCCAGATCGCCCAGCCCGCCAGACCCAGACACGGGCACAGCAGGAGCACCACCACGAGGCCGATGATCAGGGCGATCTTCCCTCCCGACCTCTTCGCCGGTGGGCCGGGCGGCATCGCGTACCCGCCGGGAACCGGCGGACCCCAGGCTCCGGGCACCGCTCCCGGCGTGGGGCCGGCCGGCGGAAACGGGCCGGGCGGCGGCGGGTAGCCCGCCCCCGACGTGGGCGGCGGGTAGCCAGGCCCCGACGTCGGCGGCGGGCCCCACAGGGGCGCGGTCGGCGGCTCCTCGCCGCCCGGCGGGGGACCCCACTGCTGCCGGGCCGGATCGTCGCCGGACGGTGGCGGACCCCACTGCGGCAGGGTCGGGTCCACCGGCGGCGGGCCGTCGGAGCCGGTCTGCGGGCGCTGGTACGGGTCGTCCGGCTGCCCGGAACCCGGTGGGCCGTAGGTCGTCATGTCATCCCCAGGGTGGGTGGGCTCAGCGCTGCTTGAGGCAGAGGACGAAGTCGAGGGTGTCCAGTTCGCTGTCGAAGAAGTACCAGTTGGTGTAGCCCTCGACCTTGGCGCACTTGGCTTCGGCGTCACGCTCGCCACTGGTCGCGCCGTCGATCCGGCTCAACACCTGGTACGACTTCGGTGCGCATTCGCTGATCAGCAGCTTGGGCTTCCCGCCGGCCGCGCCGTCGTTGCGGACACACTGTCCGACCTTGGCGAACCGCGGGTCGGCCGACGACTCCGGTGCCGCCGCGCTCGGTGCCGGCTCGGCGGCGTCCGCACTCGGTGCGGTGTCCACTGCCGGAGCCGAGGCGGTCGGCGCGGCAACAGGTGCGGGGTCGTCCCGACCGCTGAAGAACCAGTAGGCGCCGCCGGCGGCCACGAGCAGCAGCAGGACGACGAGCACCGCGAGCAACGGCCCGCGGCCCGAGCGACCCGGTGGCGGTTCGGGATCCCCGCCGTACTGACGGTCGTCGGGCCGGTACTGCTGCCCGCCGTACGGCGTCACCGGCTCGGCCGGCCGGTAGGACTCGCCGCCGTAGGAGGGCGCCCCACCGTAGGAGCCGTCACCGTAGGGACCGGGGCGGCCGGGTTGCGCCGGCGGGTAGGGCTGGGGCACCGGCGGGTACGGCTGCTGCACAGGCGGGTAGGGCTGCTGCGCCGGGCGACCGGGCGTCTCGTCGGGCCGCTGCCCACGCCATGCCCCTGGCATGCCGCCACCCGGTGGTCCGTAGTTCGTCATGCCGCCCTCCTGCACGAGTGGTGAGAGGCCGGCCACCAAAGCGGGACGCGGGCTCCGACGTCACCGTAGCGTGGTCCACCGATGAGCTCATCTCCGACGAGTGCCACAGGCCGCCCCGGCCCCGCACCGACCCTGATCTGGACCGCGTTGATCGTGGTCTACGTCCTCTGGGGCTCCACCTATCTGGCCATCCGGATCGCCGTGGAGACGCTTCCCGCGTTGACGTCGGCGGCGATGCGGTTCGCCGCCGCCGGTCTGGTGCTCGCCGTGGTGCTACGGCTGCGTCGTGGCCCGGGCGCGCTGCGGGTGGACCGCCGGCAGCTCGCCTCCGCCGCGTTCGTCGGGGTGCTCCTGCTCGCTGGCGGCAACGGCCTGGTGGTGCTCGCCGAGTCCGGACCGCCCGGGGTGGCGGTGCCCTCCGGCATCGCCGCGCTGCTGGTGGCGACCGTGCCGCTGCTCGTGGTGCTGCTGCGCTCCGGCACCGGGGACCGGCCACCGGCGTGGACGTTCGTCGGGGTCACCGTGGGCTTCGTCGGCCTGGTCCTGCTCGTGCTGCCGGCGGGAAGCACGAGCGTGGTGCCGCTGGTCGGGGCGTTGACAGTGGTCGCGGCGGCCGTCTCCTGGTCGGTCGGATCATTCCTGTCCGGACGTCTGCGGATGCCCGCCGACCCGTTCGTCGCAACGGTGTACGAGATGCTTGCCGGCGCGCTGGTGCTCGCCGTCGTCGCCGCCGGCCGGGGCGAACTGCGCGACTTCCACCCCGCGTCGGTCAGCACCAGGTCCTGGCTCGCGCTGGTGTACCTCATGGTGGCCGGCTCGCTCGTGGCCTTCACCGCGTACGTGTGGCTGCTGCACAACGCACCCATCTCGCTGGTCTCGACGTACGCCTACGTCAACCCGGCGGTCGCGGTGGCGCTCGGCGCGCTGCTGGTGGCCGAGCCGGTCACCGCGCAGACCCTGCTCGGCGGCGCGGTGATCGTGGCCGGGGTGGCGGTGGTGGTGAGCACCGAACGGCCGCGACGGGTCAGCGCGGAAACGCGTTCGGGGGCCGCGCCGGTGGGGGACCGCCGGTAACGTCCGGCCCATGTCGGCGGCCGCGCTGCTCGGGGTGGTGGTGCTCGGCGGGCTGGTCGGTCTTGTCGTACCCCCGTTGGCCTGGCATTTCACGGGCCCGCCGGCCCGGCGCGGCAGGTGGTTCCAGCTCGGGCCGGTGGTGGCGGCTGTGGTCTTCGGAGGGCTCGCCGTTTCGCGGGGTGACGATCCGGCGCTGCCGGTGTTCCTGGCGGTGGCGGTGGTCGGGCTGGTGCTGGCCGGGGTCGACCTGGTCTGCCTGCGGCTGCCCGACCCGCTTGTCCTCGCCGCGGGAGTGCTGGCCCTCGCCGGCCTGACCGGCGCTGCGGTGCTGGCCGACGACCCGGCGCGGCTGCTCGGCGCGCTGGCCGGCGCGACCGTCGCCGGGGCGGCCCACGTGCTGCTGGCTCTGCTCCCCGGGTCACGGCTGGGCTTCGGGGACGTCAAACTCGCAGCCGTTCTGGGCCTGCCGCTCGGTTGGCTGGGCCGCGACGCCCTGCTCACCGGCCTGCTCCTGCCGCATCTGCTGCACGGCGCCCTGGTGCTCACCCTGCTGGCCACCCGGAGAGCGAACCGGAAAACGCTGCTCCCCCTGGGCCCGGCCCTGCTAACCGGCACCTGGCTCGCGGTGCTCGTGACGTAACCCCCGCCCTCCCCGTCGATGTTGCACTTTCTGTTGGGGCGAAAGGTGCGGATCAGGGCATCACGGCTACCGAAAGTGCAAGATCGCCGGTGTGGTCACGGGTCAGATCAGGCGGAGCTGGCGGTCTTTGGGGCGGCGGGGCTCGGTTTCGCCGAACCGTTCGAACAGGCCAGGGTCGATCGTGTCCAGGAACGGCGACGGACTGCACTCGCGCTCCACACCGTGCCGGGTACGGCGGGCGGCGTGACTGACGTACAGGCGGTCCTGGGCCCGGGTCAGACCGACGAAGAAGAGACGGCGCTCCTCGGCGACCGCGTCCTCGTCCGGCGTCGAGCCCGGCCAGCGCAGCGGCAGCAGCCCGTCCTCGACCCCGACCAGGAAGACCACCGGGAACTCCAGGCCCTTCGCGGCGTGCAGGGTGAGCAGGGTGACCGCCTCCGCGCGCGGGTCGAGCGCGTCCACCTCCGCGCCGGTGGCCAACTGCGACAGGAAGGCCTCCAGGTCGTCGCCGCAGCGACGGGCCAACGGGGTCAGCAGGTCCACCGCCGAGCGGACGTCGTCGGGACGGACGGTGCTGCCGGCGCCGTCCAGGGTGGGCACCGCGAACCGCTCGGCGATCACCTGGCCGGCCAGGCGCACCCGGGCGGCCAGCGAGCCGGCCAACCCGTCGGCGTGCCGCAGCTCGCGCGCGATGGCCGCCACCCCCGGCCGGTCCCGCAGCCGGTCGTGTGAGCGCTTCTGCACCGGGATGTTGGCCCGGGCCAGGGCGTCCACGATCGGCGCGGCCTGCGCGTCGGTGCGGTACAGCACCGCGATGTCGGAGAACGACAGCGAGGTGGCCCGGCCGTCGATCCGGCCCGAGTCCAGTGAACGGTGGGACAGCCCGCCGACCAGCTCGTCGACCGTACGCACCACGAAGTCGGCTTCCTCGGCGACCGACGCCGCCGGATACCGGCCGACCAGCGGCGCCTCCGGGTCGAGGCGGGCCGGGTCCAGCCGCCGGCCCCGGACCAGTGAGGACGGGGCGATGGCCTGCACGGCGGCGGCCAGGATCGGGGCCGACGAGCGGTAGTTGCGGTTGAGCCGGACCAGTCGGGCGTCGGTGAAGTCCTCCGAGAAGCGCAGGAAGTAGCCGACGTCGGCACCCCGGAACGAGTAGATCGCCTGGTCCGGGTCACCGATCGCGCACAGGTTGCCGTCGGCGGGGCTGAGTAGCCGCAGCAGCTCGTACTGCACCGCGTCGACGTCCTGGTACTCGTCGACGAAGATCCACCGCCAGCGGTCCCGGTACCGCTGGACCAGCTTCCGGTCGGCCCGCAGCAGCTCCACGGGCAGGCTCACCAGCTCGTCGAGGTCGACGAGGTCCTGCTTGCGCAGCAGCGCCGTGTAGGCGGCGGGGTCGTCGCCGGCCTCCGACCGGGCCGCCGCCCGCTCGGCGTCGTCGGCGATCCGGAAGCCGACAGGCAGGCCCACCGCGTCGGCGTTCTCCCGCAGGATGGTCAACCCCAGCGCGTGGAACGTGCCCACGGTGACGTCCTCGGCGACCGGGCCGAGCAGACTGTCGAGGCGGTGCCGCAGCTCCTCCGCCGCGCGGCGGGTGAACGTGATGGCCAGGCAGTGCTCGGGGAAGACGTTCAGCTCGGCGCAGAGGTACGCGATCCGGTGGGTTAGCGTCCGCGTCTTGCCGGTGCCCGGACCGGCCACGATGAGCAGCGGCCCGCCGGGCGCGGACGCGGCCACCCGCTGCATCGCGTCCAGCCGGTCCAACAGACCCGTGCCGACCTCCTCCATGCCCGAGAGCATCGGCTCGAAGGGTTCGTGTGGCGACGGTGGTGGCGCGATCGGCGGGGCGGGCGGCGGCGCGGGGGCCTTGCGCTTCGGCTCCGCCCTGGGCGCCGCCTGGCGCTTGGCCGCGGCCCGGGGCGCCGGCTCCGCGGGGCGCCGCTGCGCGGGCACGGGTACGGGTACGTCGAACAGCGTCTCCTGCGTGCCCAGCTCGGACCTGTCGAACAGGGTGATCACTCCGTACTCGCCGTCGTAGCCGGGCACTCGGCGCACGTCGCCGCGCCGCAGCCGGCCGATGCCCTCCGCGAGAAGCTCACCACCGACCTGCGCGATGTCCGGCAACGGCGTACCGGTCAGGATCTCCAGCTCGGGGCCGAGCGCGGCGAGCAACTCGTTGAACCGTCCCTCGACCTTCTTCGAGCGGGCGCCCACCTTGTTGATCTCGCCAAGGATCTCGGCCAGCGGCACCAGGTGGGTGACCTCGCGGGCATGCGCCGGGCGGTGCCCCTCCGGACGGTCGGCCAGCTCCTCGATCCGGCTGAGCACGCCCACGGTGAGCGGCTTGCCGCACTCGGGGCAGCGTCCGCCGGCGGCCCGGGTGCGTTCCGGGGACCAGTTGACCCCGCACAGCCGGTGCCCGTCCGCGTGGTACTTGCCCTCCTCCGGGAAGAACTCGATGGTGCCGGCCAGCCCGTTGCCGGTGCGCAACGCCTCCCGGACGGCGAAGTAGTCCCGTTGGGCGGTCAGGACTGTCGCCTCCCGGCCCAGCGCGGGCGGAGAGTGCGCGTCCGAGTTGGACACCAGCTGGTAGCCGTCCAGGCTGCCGACCCGCCAGTTCATCGCCGGGTCGGAGGAGAGGCCCGTCTCCACGGCGAAGATGTGCCCGGCCAGGTCGGCGTAGCAGTCCGCGATCGCGTCGAAGCCCGACTTCGAGCCCAGCGCGGAGAACCACGGCGTCCAGATGTGCGCCGGCACCAGGTACCCGTCCGGGCTCGCCTCCAGGGTGATCTCCAGCAGATCCCGCGAGTCGAGGCCGAGGATCGGCCGGCCGTCGGAGCCGAGATTGCCGATCCGCCCCAGCGCGGTGTTGAACCGGGCCACCGCCTCCAGATCGGGCAGGTAGATCAGGTGGTGCACCTTGCGGGTCCGGTCGTCCCGCTTGTAGATGGTGGAGATCTCCACGCTCAGCATGAACCGGACGGCGTCCGCGTCGGTCGTACCGGCGAGCCGGGGAGGCAGCCGGCGGGCGACGTCCCGCTCCGCCTCCGGGTCGAGCCGGTACAGTCCCGGCTCCGCCGGGCGCAGCGTCTCCACCAGGTGGTCGTACCAGGCGGGGTGGGTGAAGTCCCCCGTGCCGAGCACTGCGATTCCCTTGCGCCGCGCCCACCAGGCGAGGTTCGGCAGGGTGAGATCCCGGCTGCACGCGCGCGAGTACTTCGAGTGGATGTGCAGGTCCGCGACGAATGGCGGAAGGCCACCGGAGGGTACGGCGCTGAACGGGGGCACGCCGCATCCTGTCACGCCCGCCGCGCGGGTCGCCCGCCGCCACGCGCGGACGTGACGTCCGCTATGCCGAGCGCAACTCGACCACACTGATCTGCGGCTCCGCGCCGACCCGCACCGGAGGGCCCCAGAAACCGGCGCCGTTGGTCACGTAGACCTTCGTGCCGTCGACCTCGCCGAGCCCGCTGACCACCGGCTGCTCCAGCCGCACGGCCAGGTTGAACGGCACCATCTGCCCGCCGTGGGTGTGCCCGGACAGTTGCAGGTCGACGCCGAACTTCGCGGCGTCGACCGCGGCGATCGGTTGGTGCGCCAGCAGGATCACCGGCCGGCTCGGGTCGCGGTCGCCGAGAGCGGCGGCGAAGTCGGGCGGGGCGGCCAGCCCGGTGCCGGCGGCCGACACGTCGTTGACCCCGGCCAGGTCGAGCACGCCGCCCGGTGTCCGGATCTCCTGCCGCCGGTTCTGCAGGACCCGCAGGCCGAGCCGGTCGACCTCCTGGACCCACTCCTCGACGCCTGAGTAGTACTCGTGGTTGCCTGTTACGAAGAAGCTGCCGTACCGGGAGCGCAGGTCACGAAGCGGCGCGGCGGCCGAACCCAACTCGGCCACCGAGCCGTCGACCAGGTCACCGACGACAGCCACCAGGTCGGCGTCGAGCCGGTTGATGGCGGCGACGATCCGCTCGGTGTGCGCGCGGCCGCGCAGCGGGCCGAGGTGGATGTCGGAGACGGTGGCGATGCGCAGGCCGTCCATGGATCGCGGGAGCTTGGCGAGCGGGATCTGCACCCGGTCCAGTCGCGGCGGGCCGAGGGCGGTGCGTACGCCGTACCCCGTGATGCCGGCGGCGGTGAGGCCGGCGAAGATGGCCGCCCCACGGGCGAGCAGCAGCCGACGGGCCGGGTCGTGGTCTGGCGTCGCGGTGGCCGCGGCGGCCGGCGGCTCGGTCGGCCCGGCGGCGCCGACGAGCACCGGCTCGGGCGCGGCGGCGGTGGGCTCGGCGGCCACCACCCGGCGACGCAGCACCAGCCGGGTGACGAGCATCGGCACTTCCAGCACGATGAGCACGACGAGCAGGTAGAACATCAGCGCGAGCCACAGGTAACCGGGCCAGGCGAGCCAGTAGAGGCCGGCCTGCGTGCCGGTCAGGGTGACCGGCACGAGGAACGCCAGCACCAGCGCCGCGACCCCGCCGGCCCGCCGCCAGCGACCCGGCGTGGTGGTGTCCCGGACGAGCCGCTTCCACAGGTAGAGGTGGATGAGGCCGGTGACCAGCGCCAGGACGGCCACGAACCCCACAACCGCCAACATCTGTGCGCCTCCCTCAGCCGCCCGCGAACGGCGGCAGGACGTCGATCGTGGCCCCGCCCGGCAGGGGTGTCGCACGATCATGACAGGTGACGCCGTCCACGAGGAAACTCGCGACGCGCAGCACGGCGGCGAGACGGTCGCCGTGCCGCTGGGCCAGGTCGACGGTGAGGTCGTCGAGGGACCGGCCGGCCGGTACGACCTCCTCGGAGCGCCCGACCGCGGCGCGGGCACCCGCGAAGTAGCGGACGGTCATCGGTGCCTGGTCCACGGGTCAGCCTCCGATCGCGGACATCGGGCGGGTCGGCTGGAGGAAGGTGGGGTCGTCGATGCCGTGCCCGGCGCGTTTGCCCCACATGGCGGTGCGCCAGCGTCGGGCCAGCTCCTCGTCGTCCGCGCCGCCGCGAAGCGCGGCACGCAGGTCGGACTCCTCGGTGGCGAAGAGGCACGCGCGGACCTGGCCGTCGGCCGTCAGCCGGGTGCGGTCGCAGTCACCGCAGAAGGGGCGGGTGACGCTGGCGATCACGCCCACCCGGGCCGGGCCGCCATCGACCAGCCAGGTCTCCGCCGGAGCCGCGCCGCGTTCGGTCGGGTCGGGGCTGAGATCGAATCGGGTACGCAACGACGCGAGGATCTCCTCGGCGGTGACCATGGTGTCGCGGTCCCAACCGTGCTGGGCGTCCAGCGGCATCTGCTCGATGATCCGCAGCTGGTAGCCGTGGTCGAGGGCGAAGCGGAGCAGCGCCGGCGCCTCGTCCTCGTTGACGCCGCGCATCAGCACCGAGTTGATCTTCACGGGGTCGAGGCCAGCGGCGGCGGCCCCGGCGAGCCCGGCGAGCACCGCGTCCAGCCGGGGACGACGGGTGAGCTGGGTGAACCGGGCCGGATCGAGCGTGTCGAGGGAGACGTTCACCCGGTCCAGACCGGCCGTACGCAGCGCCGGGGCCAGCCGGTCCAGGCCGATGCCGTTGGTGGTGAGGGAGATCCGGGGGCGGGGTTCGACGGCGGCCACCGAGGCCACGATGTCCACCAGGCCGGCGCGGATCAGCGGCTCGCCCCCGGTGAACCGCACCTCGGTCACGCCGAGCCGCTCGACGGCCAACCGGACCAGCCGGACGATCTCCGTGTCGGTGAGCAGCTCGGGGCCGGCCAGCCAGGGCAGCCCCTCGGCAGGCATGCAGTAGGTGCAGCGCAGATTGCACTTGTCGGTCAGGGACACGCGCAGGTCCCGGGCGACGCGGCCGTACCGGTCGACGAGGACGCCGTCGGACCGCGGGGCGACGCTCACCTGTCGACCGTAGCGCGCCCGGCCCGGCCAAGGGCGGCACGGGCGTTCTCGACGACCGCATCGCGCCAGCCGCCGCCGAACAGCGCGGTGTGCACGAGCAGCAGGTGGAGTTGGTGCAGCGGCACCCGTTCGTGCCAGCCGGCCGACAGCGGCCAGCTCTCCCGATAGGCGGCCAGCACCGTGTCCAGGTGGGGGAGGCCGCCGAAGAGCGCCAGCTGGGCGAGATCGGTCTCCCGGTGCCCGCCGTGCGCCGCCGGGTCGACGAGCCAGACCCTGTCGTCCGCGCCCCACAGCACGTTGCCCGGCCACAGGTCGCCGTGGATGCGCGCCGGCGGCTCGTCGCCGCCGAACTCGCCCAATCGGCCCATCACCTGCTCGACAAGCGCGGCGTCCTCGAGCGTCAGAGCGCCCCGGTCGACCGAGCGGCGCAGGTGGGGGGCGAGTCGCCGTTCGGCGAACCACGTCGACCAGGGGCCGTCGTCGGCGGTGTTGTCCTGCTCGAGCGCCCCGATGAAGCCGGGCCAGGGCGCGCCGAAGGTGGGGGCGCCGGCCCGGTGCAGGTCGGCCAGCTCGCGGCCGAACCGCTCCGCCGCCTCCCGCGTCGGCTCGCCGGGCTCCACCCAGTCGAGCGCCAGCAGGTCGGGCAGCGCCACGAGCACCTCGGGTACGGCGACCGCGCCCGCCTCCCGCAGCCAGCGCAAGCCGGCCGCCTCGGTCTCGAAGAAACCCTCAGGCACCTGACGGTCGGCCTGTTCGGGCCAGGACTTGGCGAAGACGGAGTGCCCGTCGTCGAGGGTGAGCCGGGCCGCCGCGCAGATGTCCCCACCGGCGACGGGTGTCTCCCGGATCCGTTGGTGGGTGCGGAACGTCGGCAGGTGTGCCGGATGCGCGCGCAGGTACGCCAGGTCCATCAGCGCACGGTAACCGCTCCCCGTGACACATCTGTGTCGTGTGAGCACATCGGAACGCGTCCACCTGGACAAATACGCTAGGTAACTGTGGATAAGCCGCGTGTCGTCCACAGGGGCGGCGGGGGCGGCTGGGCGGGTCGCAGGCTTCCCACATGACCTCGACCGACCGTGCCCAGCTCGCCGTCCGCTCGCCCGCCGACCTGATCGCCGCCGTGCCGTACCTGCTCGGCTTCCATCCCGCCGACAGCGTCGTCGCGGTGGCGCTGCGCGGCCGGCAGATCATCTTCGCCGCCCGCGCCGACCTGCCGGCCCCGTCCACCGATCCGGCCGAGCCGGCCCGGCACCTGGCCGGGGTGATCCTGCGCCAGGGCGCGGAGTCCGCCACAGTGGTCGGCTACGGGCCTCCCGAACGGGTGACACCGAGTGTGGACGCGGTGCGCCTCGCCCTCGCCGGTGTCGGGCTGGAGGTGCTCGACGCGCTGCGGGTCACCGGCGACCGCTGGTGGTCCTACCTCTGCGCCGAGGCCGACTGCTGCCCTCCCGAAGGCCGGCGCCACGACGCCTCGGCCAACCAGGTGACCGCCTCGGCGGTGTTCGCAGGCCAGGTCGCCCTGCCTGACCGGGCCGCCCTCGTGGCGCAGGTGGCACCGGTGTCCGGCGACGCCCGCGCCGCCACCGCCCGCGCCCGGCTGAGGCTGACCGAGCTGGTCGGGCAGGCGCCCGCGAGCGATTTGCTCGGCGGTCGGGCCCTGCGCTCCGCAGGGGTGGCGGCGGTCCGCGAGGCGCAGCGCGCGCAGGGGCGGGGCGTACGACTCGACGACGACGAGGTGGCCTGGTTGAGCGTGCTGCTGACCCACCTGCCGATCCGTGACCACGCCTGGGAGCGCACCGATGGTCGGGATCGGGACATCGCTCTCTGGACCGACGTGCTGCGTCGGGCCGACCCGGAGTTGACCGCGGCGCCGGGCTCGTTGCTGGCGTTCGCCGCGTGGCGAGCCGGGCAGGGTGCGCTGGCGGCGGTGGCGCTGGAACGCACGCTGAGTCTGACTCCTGACTACTCGCTCGCCCTGCTCCTGGACGACCTGCTGCGGCGCGGCGTGCCCCCGTCCGAGCTGGATGGCTGGCCGTCGGTCGGCATGCCCGGGGTGGTCCGGCCTCGCAAGAGGCGTCGACGTGGCCGGGGCTGACCCGCGTCGCGCAGCGCCGACACCCCGTACGCCCCGGTGTGGTCCGTCGAAGGATGTAGCGGACGTTCGTCCCACGGGGCGAGTCATCCGGTGTGACGTCGCCGCAGAATCAGCAGATGCACCCACCACGTGAACGCCGCACATGAGTGTCGGACTGCTGCTGTCGCTCGCCGGCCTGGCACTTGTCGACAGCACCAGCATCGGCACCCTCTTCATCCCGGTCTGGTTGCTGCTCGCGCCCGGGAGGATCAACGCCCGGCGGATCCTCGTCTACCTCGGCACGATCGTCGTCTTCTACTTCGGGGTCGGGCTGCTGCTCGTCGTGGGCGGCAGCCGGCTGGCCGACGTGCTCGGCGGGGCGCTGGACAATCGGCCGGTGCTCTGGGCGCAACTCGCTCTCGGGGTCGGGCTGTTCGCGTTGAGCTTCCGCTACGACGGCAAACGACGTCCGCGCGGCGGCGGCGCGCTGCGGTGGCGGGACCGGGCGACCTCCGGAGACTCCTCGACGCGCTGGCTGGTGGGGCTGGCGCTGCTCGCCGCGCTCGCGGAGGTGGCGACGATGCTGCCGTACCTCGGCGCGGTCGGCCTGCTGACCACCTCCGGGCTCGGCGCGGCGCAGATCGTCGGGTTGCTCGCCGGCTACTGCCTGGTCATGGTGGTGCCGGCGATGCTGCTGCTGGGGGCGCGGCTGGCGTGGCCGAGGCTTGTCGAGCCGGTGCTGGGCCGGCTCAACGCCTGGATCGTGCGGCACTCCGGCGGCATGCTCGGCTGGATCCTCGGCATCGCCGGGTTCCTGCTGGCCCGCGACGCCGTGCTCCGGCTGGGGCTGATGGACGAGCTGGTGATCAGACTGTGACCCGCTCGGGGCGGGCGTAGACGTTCATCGTGTTGCCACGCAGGAAGCCGACAAGCGTCATGCCCGCCTCCTCGGCCAGCTCGGCGGCGAGGGTGCTCGGCGCGGACACGGCGGCGAGCAGCGGCAGGCCTGCCATCCACGCCTTCTGGGTCAGCTCGAAGCTCGCCCGGCCGGAGACCAGCAGCAGGTGCCCGGCCAGTGGCAGCAGGCGTTCCCGCACCGCCCAGCCGATCACCTTGTCCACCGCGTTGTGCCGGCCCACGTCCTCGCGGAGCACCACGAGGTCGCCGGAGGGCGTGAACAGGCCCGCCGCGTGGAGCCCGCCGGTGCGGTCGAAGCCGCGTTGGGCGGCGCGCAGCCGGTCGGGCAGTTCGGCGAGGAGGGTCGCCGGCACGGTGAGCGGGTCCGCCGAGACCGGGAACAGCGACCGGGTACGGACCGCGTCGATGCTGGCCTTGCCGCAGACGCCGCAGGAACTGGTCGTGTAGAAGTTCCGGGACGGATCGGTGGTCGGTTCCGGTACGCCGGGGGCGAGCACCACGTCCACCACGTTGTACGTGTTGGGCGTCTCCGCGCCGGCACAGAGCTGGGCGGTCAGCACGTCGTCGGTCGACCGGATCAGCCCTTCGGTCAGCAGGAACCCGATGGCCAGGTCCAGGTCGTCGCCGGGCGTACGCATGGTGACGGCGAGCGGGCGGCGTCGGCCGGGGCCGGCGGCACCGACCCGGATCTCCAGCGGCTCCTCCACCGCGAGGGTGTCCGGCCGTCGGACGGCTCCGCGTCCGTCGGCCGCCGCGTCGAGGTCGATCCGGAGTACGCCCCGTCGGTCAGTCGCCCGTCCCATCCCGCCATCCTGCACCCCGCGGCGGTACGTCCGCACACGCACAGGCATCGGCCACCGACCGGGGGCGGCACGGTTACCGTGACCGGATGGGGTCGTACGCCGCAGTGGTGCTCGCGGGTGGGGCAGCCCGCCGGATGGGTGGGGTGGACAAGCCCGCGCTTCCGGTCGGCGGCCGGTCGATGCGTGACCGGGTGCTGGCTGCCGTCGCCGATGCCGCGCCGCGCGTGCTTGTCGGCCCGGCCGAGGCCGTCCCGCCCGGCGTGCGGGTCACCCGGGAGGCTCCTGCCGGTGGGGGGCCGGTCGCCGCGGCGGCGGCGGGTCTGGCGCTGCTCGATCCCGACACGACGGCTGTCGCGTTGCTCGCCGCCGACCTGCCGCTGCTCACCCGGGCGGCGATCGGTGACCTGCTGACCCACCTCGACGAAGAGCGCCAGCTCGACGGGGTGTGCTTCGTCGACGCCGACGGTAGGCGGCAGTCGCTGTGCGGGGTGTGGCGGGTCGCCGCGCTGCGCGCCGGGCTGGACCGGCTGGCGGCGGAACGTCGCGGCGACCTGGCCGGGGCGTCGGTACGGGCGCTGCTGGGCGGCCTCCTCGTCGGGGAGGTGCCCTGGGCCGGTGCCGGCCCGCCGCCCTGGTTCGACTGCGACACTGACGAGGACGTACGCCGGGCGGAGGAGTGGGTGCGATGACGGTCATGGACGACTGGGTCACGGCGGCCTGCGCCGAGTTGGATCTGGACGCGACCCAGGTGCCCGTGCCGGCGGTGCTGGACGTCGCCCGCGACGTCGCCCACCAGGTGTTGCGGCCGGGTGCGCCGGTCAGCGCGTACCTGCTCGGTCTGGCGGTGGGTCGGGGCGCCGACCCGGCGGACGCCGCGGCCCGCCTCAGCGCCCTCGCGGCCACCTGGCCGGTCGAGCTGGGTGCCGACCGCCCCTCGATGTCCGATCCCGGTCCGGCCTGATTCGACAGCCGCACGGCGTGGGTAGGGTGGCCGTGACGGACGGAGGCGATCATGACGGCTGACCACCCCTCGGCGCCGGACGGTGAGCTGCCTGGCGGAGCGGCGGAATCGATTCTGCTCGACGAACCCAGCAGCACCGACCTGCGGGCCAAGGTGACCGAGGCGTGGCAGGAGTTCGCCCGCGCCCTGGCCGTACGTCTGCCGGAGCTGCCCGCGGGCGCGCACCTCGAACTGACCCTGGATCCGACCGCCTCCGGTACGGGGGACGCCGTCTACTCGATAAGCGTGGACGTGGACGATGCCGGCGGCCTCTCCGCGCGGGCGGTCGGAAATGCCGCGCTGCCTGCGGGCTACCGGCTGGACCGCGCCGCGGTGGCCGACATGATCGCGCTCGGCTGGTCGCCGCCGGGTGTGGTGACCGGTTCGGGCAACGCCTTCGGGCTGGACGGTACGACGGCGGAGGCACCCCGGATCGCCGCGCTGCTCGCCCGGACGTTGCGGGACGTCTACGGCGCACCGCACCCGGCGTTCCTCGTCTATCTGGTGCACGACGCCGAGGGCGAGCCGCTCGCGGTGGAGGCGTTGGGCACCGCGCGCAGCGAGTTCGGCCCGGACGCCGACGTCGAGGCCGACCTGGAGGAGGCGCTGGCCGAGGCCGCCGCCGCCCAGGTGGAGCGGGACGACGTGCTCGACCTGGCCGAGCGGGTGCGCACGGTCGTGTCCACCATGCTCAAGTCGGACACCGACCGGTTGCAGATCGACTCGGACGGCGACATCACCATCCGCGCCGGCTCGGCGATGGTCTTCGTCCGGGTGCGCGACAACCCGCCGCTCGTGGACGTCTTCTCCCCGGTCCTGACCGAGGTGGAGCCGACCGAGCGGCTCTACGTCAAGCTCTCCGAGCTGACCAACCGGATGCCGATCGGGCGGCTGTACTGCGCCGACGACACGGTCTGGGCGTCGATCCCGGTGTTCGGCCGCAACTTCCAGGCGACGCATCTGATGCTGGCCGTGCAGGTGATGACGGGCCTCGCCGACGAGTTGGACGACCGGCTGCACGGCGAGTTCGGCGGCAAGCGGTTCTTCGGCGAGGGCGACAAGCCGGTCCGCCGCGACGAGTCGGACCACCGCACCGGCATGTACCTCTAGGAGACGTCCAACAGCGTCTTGCCGACCGTCGCGCGCGCCTCGATGGCGGCGTGCGCGTCGGCGGCGCGCTCCAGCGGGAAGCGTTGCCCGATCAGCGGTCGTAGCCGGCCGGCCGCCGCGTCGGCGAGGGCCTGCCAGGTGTACGCCCGCAGGCGCTCGGGCGGCACGTCCGGCCGGACCAGCGTGACCTGTCGTGCGGTGGCGGCCTCGGGCGAGATGGGGGACCAGGCGCCGCTGGCCAGCCCGAAGCTGACCATGCGGCCGCGGGGTGCCAGCAGGTCGAACGCCGTCGCGGCGATGTCTCCGCCGACGCCGTCGAACACCACGTCGACACCGCCCATCTCGTTCCGGACCCGCTCGGCCCAGCCTGGCCGGCGGTAGTCGACGGCCAGGTCGGCGCCGAACCCGGGCAGCAGGTCCACCTTGCGGGGCCCGCCGGCGACGCCGATCACCCGGGCACCGGCCCGGGCGGCCAACTGCACCAGGAGATTGCCCACGCCGCCTGCCGCGGCCTCGACCAGCACCCGGTCGCCGGGGCGTACGCCGACGGCGTCGACGAGCATGGTGGCGGTACGCCCGTCGGCCAGCAGCGCCACCGCCTCGTCGAGCGGCAGGCCGGTGGGCACCTCGATCGGCGCTGCCGCGTCCACGACCGTGCGTTCGGCGTACCCGCCGGAGCCGCCGGTGGAGCTGACCACCCGCTTTCCGACAAGCGCCGGGTCGACGTCCGGCCCCACGGAGGTGACCACGCCGCCGACGCCGTTGCCGGGGATCAGCGGGGGTGTGACCCGGAAGGGGCCGGGCCGACCGGAGCGCTGCTGGGTCTCGACGAATGTGATGTTCGCGTGGGCGACGTCGATCGACACCTGGCCGGGGCCGGGCGTCGGGTCGGGTGCCGTGCCGGGCACCAGCACCTCCGGCCCACCGAACTCACGTAACCAGATCGCCCGCATGAAGTCCCCCTCGCGTCGTGCCAGGCCGACCCGAGTCCAACACCTCAACGCGGCTTGAGGTCAAGCCCCGGTGGACGGGCCGACGCCCGGGGACTCGACAAGCCGGGACAGGACGATGGTGCTGCGGGTGGACGTCACGAAGGACTCCGCGCGCAGCCGCTCCAGGGCCGCCTCCAGGTGGGCGATGTCGGCGGCGCGCAGGTGCACCAGCGCGTCCGCCTCGCCGGAGACGGTGTACGCGCCCACCACCTCCGGGTGTCGACGGGCGGCCACGCCGATCTGCGCCGGGGTGGTCCGACCGGCGCAGAACAGCTCGACGAACGCCTCGGTCGTCCAGCCGACGGCGGCCGGATCGACCACCGCCGTGAATCCCCTGATCACGCCCGTGGCCCGCAGCCGGTCGACGCGGCGCTTGACCGCTGGGGCGGAGAGTGACACCCGCGTGCCGATGTCGGCGTACGACGCACGGGCGTCGGCGACGAGCAACGCAATGATCCGCTGGTCTACCGCGTCTATCTGCAACGTTCCGCCTCTGGGAAGCAACGGTTGTGGCTGTTACCAAAGTTCCACGGTACCTACCCTTGGTGACCGTGAACCAGCAGCGAGTCTCGCGAAAGCGGACATATCTCATGTGCTCGCCCGAGCACTTCGCGGTCGAGTACGCGATCAATCCGTGGATGGACGTGACCACCCCGGTGGACCGGGATCTGGCCGTCAAGCAGTGGGACCGGCTGCGCGAGACGCTTGTCGGCCTCGGCCACGATGTGCACCTGCTCACCCCCGAGCAGGGCCTGCCGGACATGGTCTACGCCGCCAACGGCGCGTTCATGGTGGACGGCAGCGTCTACGGCGCCCGCTTCAAGCACGAGCAGCGGGCCGCCGAGGCCGCCGCCCACCACGCCTTCTACGAGGCGCAGGGCCTGCGGTTCATCGCCCCGAGCGAGACCAACGAGGGCGAGGGTGACTTCGCGTACGTGCCGGAGGCGCACGGCGGCCTGATCCTGGCCGGTCACGGCTTCCGCACCGAGGTCCCGGCGCACGCCGAGGCGCAGGAGGCGCTGGGTCGGCCGGTGGTGTCGCTGCGCCTGATCGACCCGCGGTTCTACCACCTGGACGTGGCGCTCGCCGCCATCGACGACGCGAACGTCGTCTACTTCCCCGGAGCGTTCTCGGCGGCCAGCCAGCGGGTGCTGACCCAGCTCTTCCCGGACGCCGTGCTCGCGGACGACGAGGACGCCATGGCCTTCGGGCTCAACCTGGTGAGCGACGGCGCGAACGTCGTGCTCAACAGCGAGGCCACCCGGCTGGCCGGAAAGCTCAAGGCCGCCGGCTACCACCCCGTCCCTGTCGAGTTGGGCGAGCTGAAGAAGGGTGGCGGCAGCGTGAAGTGCTGCATCGCCGAACTGCGGCACTGACCCGAACTCTGCCGCGTACGCCAGGGGCCGACCTCCCGACGGGAGGCCGGCCCCTGGCGCTGCGGGCGGTCAGCCCAGCGTGGCCAGCTCGTTGATCAGGACGTTCGACATGACCTGGCCGTCGCGCTGCACCTCTCGCAGGTACCACTTCTGCTGCGGGGTACGCGGCTGGTTGAACTGCCAGATCCCGCGCGGGCTGTCGATCTGGCCGATCTTGCCGAGCGCCAGGTTGACCTGCTGCGGCGTCGGCTTCCCGCCGGTCAGCTGGATGGCCTGGTCGAGCACCTGAGCCGCGTCGTACGACGCCATGGCGTAGGTGGTCGGGGTGACCTGGTACTTCTTGCGGTACGCCGACGCGAAGACCCGGTTGGACGTGTTGTTCAGGTCGGCCGAGTAGTTGAGCGCGGTCTGGATGCCCAGCGCGTTGTCCTTGAGGTTCTCCAGCACGGTGCCCTCGGTGAGGAAGCCGGGTGCGTAGACGGGCCCGGAGTACTCCTCGCGCAGCTGCTTGATGAACTCCACAGCCGCGTTGCCGGCGAAGAAGCAGAAGACCGCCGTCGGCTTCTTGGCCAGCGCCTTGTTGATGTCCACGGCGAACGCGGTCTTCCCCGGGTTGGGGTTGGCGGTGGTGTAGGTCACCGGGTCGGAGATCCGCGGGTCGGTGGCGCCGAACTCCTGCCGGAAGCCGCGCACCACGTCCGGGCTGCCGACGTTCTCCGGCATGATGATCGCGACGCGGCCGTTGGCCGGCAGCTGGTCGCGCAGGTAGCGGCCCAGCGCCCGGCCGGCCTCGTCCAGCACGTAGGACGTACGCCAGATGTAGAAGACGCTCTGGAGGCTGCTCGGCGAGGCGTTGGAGCCGATCAGGGGGACCCGGGCCTGCTCCACGGTGTCCCGGATGCCGACCATCACGGTCGAGTTGACGACCCCGGTGAGCGCCAGCACGCCCTGCTTGAGCAGGTCGTCGACGGCGGCCTTGCCGGTCTTGGCGCTGTCGCCCTCGTCGGCGGTCAGCAGGGTGACCGGGTGGCCGCCCAACCGCTGGTCGTGCATGTCCAGAAAGAGCTGGAAGCCGTTGGTGATGTCGTCACCGATGCTCTTGAAACCGCCGGCCTGTGGCGTGATCAGACCGATCTTGATCGGGCTCCGGTCGGCGGCGGGCTGGGCGTCGGTGTCGGAGCCGCAACCGGCGGCGAATCCGGTGGTACCGAGCGCGGCCAGGAGTTGGAGCGCCCGCCTGCGATTCATCTGCGACACCGAGTTCCTTCCCAGGAGCGTTGCAGGGCAGAACACACGGCCCCTCCGGCGTTCTACCTGCTCCGCGACGCTGCGTCAATGGCTATTGATCATCGTGCAGGGACCGCAACACGTCGACGATTCGGGGCCAGGCCGAGGACTGCGGGTCGATCAGCCCGAAATGCTCGTGTCCGGGCAGTTCAAGAAGGGAAATATCGGATCCCGAGGCATGAGCTGCCGCGACGAAATCACGGCTCATCGCTATCGGAACCTGCTGATCCTCCGACCCATGAACGACTACTGTGCGTGTTCGGATGGGCACCAACATCCGTGGATCGGCGGTCGCGTACCGGTCCGGAACGTCCGCCGGGCCGCCCCCGAGCAGTGCCGCCACCGCGCCGGAGTCGAGATCCCGCCGGTACGCCTCGCCCAGATCGGCCACCGGGGCCAGGGCGAGCACTCCGGCCACCGTGCTCGGCGCGGTGGCCGCCACGTACAGCGCCAAATGGCCGCCGGCGGAGTGCCCGAGCAGGATCGGAGCCGCCCGCGTGACCCGGTCGGGCAGCACCTCGGCGGCCAGTGCGGGAAGCGCGCCGATGCCGGTAAGCGCGTCGGTCAGGGTGCCCGGCCAGCCGCCGCCGGGGTGCCCGGTGCGCCGGTACTCCAGCTGCGCCACCGGATACCCGAGTGC
This sequence comes from Micromonospora sp. NPDC047521, assembly GCF_055587305.1. Taxonomy (NCBI): domain Bacteria; kingdom Bacillati; phylum Actinomycetota; class Actinomycetes; order Micromonosporales; family Micromonosporaceae; genus Micromonospora; species Micromonospora sp. NPDC047521. The sequence continues at coordinate 678,929 of NZ_JBVJGN010000002.1, forward strand.
GGCGAGCGCGGCGGCCAGCGGACCGGTGTGCCGCCTGTCGTACTCGGCCCGCCAGAAGCCGCCGTGCACCACGACGACCAGCGGCCGCGGCGGTCCGGTGCCCGCCGGGGACCGCAGGTCGGCAACCTGGTCCGGGTGATCGCCGTACGCCACCGTGTGGTCGGGCTCCGGGGCGGGCCGGGTCAGCACGGCACGCGGGTCGGCAGGCATGGCGCGACGGTAGCGCGCCCCGCCCGGGTGGTTCGGCCCCGGGAGTCGGTCCCGGGAGGCATGGCTCGCGTCCGCTGGGTAAAGATGGACCCCATGACCGAAGCGCGCTCCGCTGGACACAACGACGAGCCCGGCCCCGACGACTCCGGCCAGTCCGGCACCGTGGTGGTGGTGGGCCCGGACGGCCGACCGATCGGCACCATGCAGACCGAGGAGGGCCAGGGCGAGGACCCGACCCGCCTGGTCGAGCAGCCGGCCAAGGTGATGCGGATCGGCAGCATGATCAAGCAGCTCCTGGAGGAGGTCAAGGCCGCCCCACTGGACGACGCCAGCCGCAACCGGATGCGGGAGATCCACGAGCGGTCGATAGTCGAACTCAAGGAGGGCCTCGCCCCCGAGCTGCGCGACGAGCTGGAACGGATCTCGCTGCCGTTCACCGAGGACAAGGCCCCGAGCGAGGGTGAGCTGCGGATCGCGCACGCGCAGCTCGTCGGCTGGTTGGAGGGTCTCTTCCACGGCATCCAGGCGGCCCTGGTGGCCCAGCAGATGGCCGCCCGGGTCCAGTTGGAGCAGATGCGCGGTGGCCGGCAGGCGCTGCCCAGCGGCCCCGGCGGCGTCGTGCCGGGGATGCCGGGCATCGGCCAGCCCGGTGGTGGCGAGGGTCACAACACGGGCCAGTACCTGTAGGCGACTCAGCCCAACCCGAAGACCTTCTCCAGGTACGCCGCCACGCCGTCCTCGGTGTTCGCCGTCGTCACCTCGTCGGCGACCGCCAGGACGGCGCGGTGCGCGTTGGCCACCGCCACACCCCGCCCGGCCCAGGTCAGCATCGGTACGTCGTTGGGCATGTCGCCGAAGGCCAGCACGTCCTCGGCGGCGATCCCGAGCCGCTCGCAGTACCACGCCAGGCCGGCGGCCTTGGTCACCCCGGCGGCGGAGATCTCCACCAGGCCTGACGAGGACGAGTGCGTCGCCTCGGCCAGCCCCGCCACCGCCGCGGCGATCAACTCGGCGAAGGCGTCCGGGTCCTGTTCGCCGGCGCGGGCCAGCAGCTTGACCGCAGGGACCGACAGCAGTTCCTCGGGCGTCTCGATCGGTCTGATGCCGTCGGCGTCGGCGTCCCAGCGCAGCGGGTAGTGCGCCTCGTGCCGCATCTCCCGGCTGTCCAGGATCTCCACTGCGAAGCTGATCCCGGGCACCTCGGCGCGCAGCCGCCGGGCCACCTCCGCCAGGTGCTGTGGTGCGAGCGGATCGGCCCGCACCACCTCGTCGGCGAACGGGTCGTAGACCACGGCGCCGTTGGCGCAGACCGCCGGCAGTGGTTCGGCGAGCTGGTCGTACACCATCTTGAGCCAGCGGACCGGGCGGCCGGTGACCAGCACGACAGGCGTGCCCCGCGCGGAGATCCGCGCGATCAGGTCGGCGGTGCGCGGGCTGACTGTGTGGTCGTCGCGGATCAGCGTGCCGTCGATGTCGGTGGCGATCAGGCGGGGTGTCTCTCCCATCACCGGGACAGTAGCCGGTCCAGGTACACGGCCACTCCGTCGTCGTCGTTGCGAAGGGTCACCTCGTCGGCGACGGCCCGCAGGGCGGGGTGCGCGTTGGCGACAGCCACCCGGGACCACCCGGCCCACTCGAACATCGGCAGGTCGTTGGGCATGTCACCGAAGACCAGGACGTCGGCCGGGTCCACCCCGAGGCTCTGCGCCACCACTGTCAGTCCGGTCGCCTTGTCCACGTCAGGCGGGCAGATCTCCACGAAGCCGAGCCCGGCCTGGGTGAGCGTGGCCACCTGCGGCGGGATGATCCGGCGGGCCACCGCCAGCAACTCGTCCACGTGGTGGTCGGCGGTCCGGGCGAAGGCCTTGATCACATCGCAGGAGAGGCACTCGTCGCGGGTGCGTGCCTCGAACCGGTCCTGGTAGGGCCAGCTCTCGTGGTAGTCGCCCCAGAGCGGCGCGTCGTGCTCGTCGGACGCCTCGACCATCACCGTCAGCGGGCCGACCTCGGCCTCCAGGTCGGTGAGCAGGCGGGCCAGCACCTCGGCGGGCAGCCGCTCGTCGCGCAGCACGACGGGTCCGGCCGGATCACTCTGGTCGACCACCCGGCCACCGCCGGCCATCACCAGGAAGTCGGCGGCCCGGATGTCGTTGCGGGTCAGTTCGGTCAACCGCGGGCCGCGTCCGGTCGCGCCGACCACCGGAATTCCGGCGGCCCGCACCCGGTCGAGCACCCCATGGGTGTACGCGGAGACTGTGTCATCGCTGCGGACAAGCGTCCCGTCGAGGTCTGTCGCGATCAGCTTGGGTAGTCCCGGGCGGGTCATCGTTCCTCCTTCGCCCGCCGCCGTCGCAGCCAGCCGTGCGGTCCTGGTGCAGAGACCCGGCGTGACGGCGGGCAGCAACCGTACCTCGCGAAACGGCCTCCAACCATGGCTTCCCGGCGAATCGGACCCCAACGCCAGGTGCCTGTGGCATGTCCTCCGAACGCCCCGCGATCTTGCGGTTCTGGTTGCCGTTCGGTGGCTTTCTGCCGGCGCGGCAAGTGCAGGATCGGCGCGTGCGGTCAGGGGTTCTGGGGGTGGGTGAACGGGGTCGTGGGGGTGACTGTCAGGTCGGCGGGGGCGCGCAGGCCCTCCTCGTCCTCGACCGGGTCCCGGTGGCGGCGGCGGGGCCAGAGGAGCCCTGGCCCGCCCATGGCCCGGTCGTCCTCCACGGATGCCGTCGGCGCCAGCCGCAGGGCCACCGCGAACAGGACGCACGCGACGAACGCCATCACCAGGCCCCTGCCGTACTCGGCCCGGAAACCGTCCTGCGGCGAGTAGAAGAAGTTCCGCTGGCCGGGGTCGTTGAGCGTCGCCGTGGCCGCGGCGAGCAGCGCCACAAGCGCGCCGGCCAGGGCGAGGCCCACCAACCGCGCGTTCGTCCGGACGGTCGCCGTGCCCCCCAGCGCCAGCGCCACGGTGCAGACCAGCAGGAGCAGCCCGACCAGATAACCCACGCCGAAGCCGCCGATCTCGTTCACGCCCGCCGGCACCTCGATCGAGCTGTTTCCCTCGGGGCCGCCGTTGGGCAGGGTCATGACCAGCCACTCACCCACCATCGACGCGACACCGGCGACCGCCCCGAGACCGGCGGCAAGCAGCGGCAGCCGGGGATCGCGGGTGAGGCCCGCCAGGGACCTGCCGAACCGCCGGGGCGGGGCCGGATCGTCGTCGCCGCCCCACTCGATCACGGCCGGGCCGTCGGGCGGGTCGCCCTGCCGGGGGATCGGCAGCTCCTCGGACATCGGCCATCCCTCCGCCGGTCACGGGCCTGCGTCGAATCATGGCACAGTCAGCGGTTGGTGACCGGAATCGCAGGGCGGGCGTCGGTCCCGGTCGGTCGCCCGACGGTCACCTTTCCGCTAGCGTTCTGCTCATGCCAATCCGTACCGCTTCAGCACAATGGCAGGGCAACCTCACCGAGGGCTCCGGCACCGTCCGCACCGGTAAGGGCGGCCTGTCGGGCAACTACTCCTTCAAGTCGCGCTTCGAGGAGGGCGAGGGCACCAACCCCGAGGAGCTGATCGCCGCCGCGCACTCCGGCTGCTTCTCGATGGCGTTCTCCAAGGCTCTCGCCGACGCCGGCTCGACCCCCACCTCGGTCGAGACCACCGCCAAGGTCCACCTGGACAAGACCGACGCCGGGATGACCGTGACCCGGATCGAGTTGGAGACCGTCGGCCAGGTGCCGGGGATCGACGACGCGGAGTTCCAGAAGCTCGCCGAGAGCGCCAAGGCCAACTGCCCGATCTCCCGCCTGCTCTCGCCGGGCGCCGAGATCACCCTCACCGCGCGCCTGGCTTCCTGAGCCGGACGACCCGCACACCGCGCGTTCACGGGAAGGGGAGCTTCCGCCCGGCCACGGGCGGCCGCTCTCCTCTTTCCGTGGACGCGCGGGCCCCGGTCGTCCACCAGGACCCGGGCCGGGTGCCTCCGCGTCGGGCACAATGGGCGAGGTGCCGGTGGAGATGAGCCGTGAGCGCTTCGAGGAGTTGGTCGGCGAAGCCCTCGACGAGGTGCCCGAAGAGCTGCTCGGCCTGATGAACAACGTCGTCATCCTGGTCGAGGACGACCCGCCGCCGGGCGAGTCCGAGCTGCTCGGCCTCTACGAGGGGCACGCGCTCACCGACCGCGGCTGGGACTACTCGGGCGTGCTGCCGGACCGGATCTTCATCTACCGCCACCCGATCCTGCGGATCTGTGACAACGACGAGGACGTCATCGACGAGGTGGCGGTGACAGTCGTGCACGAGATCGCCCACCACTTCGGCATCGACGACGCGCGTCTGCACGCGCTGGGCTGGGGCTGAACCCCGGGGCCGACCCGCCGCGCCGCTCGGCTGATGGCTCGCGGTTGCCGCGGTCGCCTACCGTCGGTGCAGCGAACGCGACCCTATTCAGGAGGCCCTTTCATGCGCAGCGAGCTGTTCTCCGCGGAGAATCTGGAGAAGGAGTCCGCGCAGCCCGGCATGCGGCTGCAGAACTCCAAGATGTTGAAGATCGAGCTCAACGGCGAGGCGATGGCCCGGGTCGGGTCGATGGTCGCCTACCAGGGCAACGTCCAGTTCCAGGCGCTGGGCTCGGGTGGGCTCGGCAAGTTCCTCAAGCAGAAGCTCACCGGCGAGGGCGTCCCGCTGATGAAGGTCTCCGGTCAGGGTGACGTCTTCCTCGCCGAACTGGCCAAGGACGTGCACATCATCGACCTGGAGCCGGGCGACGCGCTCTCCATCAACGGGTCCAGCGTGCTCGCCTTCGACTCCACCCTCCAGTACGACATCAGGATGGTCGGCGGGGCCGGGATGGCGTCCTCGTCCGGTCTGTTCAACTGCGTGTTCAGCGGGTACGGCCGGATCGCCATCACCACCAAGGGCACCCCTGTGGTGCTCAACGTGGACGCGCCCACGTACGTCGACCCGCAGGCCGCCGTCTGCTGGTCGGCAAACCTCCAGACCGGCTACCACCGCGCCGAGCAGCTCGGCCTCGGCACGCTGCTGGGCCGTCGTACCGGGGAGTCGTTCACGATGAGCTTCGCCGGTCAGGGCTTCGTGGTGGTTCAGCCGTCCGAGGAGCCGCCGGTCATGGGCAGCGGTCAGCAGCAGCAGGAGGGCGGTCTGCTCGGCGGTCTGCTGAGCTGAGCACCGCGCAAACGCGGGCGTTCCCTGGTGACCGGGGACGCCCGCGTTTGCGCGCCGTCAGGTCAACTCGCCGGTGCGCAGCCGGGCCAGCCAGGCCGCCGCGTCGGCGTAGTCGGCGTCGGACAGACCTGCCGGGGCCGGCACCGGCCGTTCGGCAGCCCCCTGGGTCCAGCGGTGCCGGGGGTACGAGCCCAGGAAACGCACGTCGGCGCAGACCCGGCGCAGACCCTGCAACGCCTCGCCCAGCCGTACGTCGGCCACGTGCCCGGTGCAGTCGAGGAAGAAGACGTACCGGCCGAGGGCCTCACCTGTCGGCCGGGACTCGATCCGGGTCATGTTGACCCCCCGGACGGCCAGCTCCATCAGCACCGACAGCAGGGCACCGACCCGGTCGTGGGCGATGTAGACGGCGAGCGAGGTGAGGTCGTCGCCTGTCGGCGGCGGGGGTGGCCCGGGGCGCGACACCAGCGCGAACCGGGTCACCGCGTCCGGATGGTCGGCGATCTTGTCGGCGAGCACGGTGAGCCGGTGCCGGGTCGCCCCGATGGGCGCGCAGATGGCCGCGTCGTATTCGCCGGAACCGGCGCCGGCGGCCGCCGCACCGTTGGAGAGCACGTCCACCACCACCGCGTCGGGCAGGTGGTCGCGCAGCCAGCCCCGGCACTGGTTGGACGCCTGCGGGTGGGCAGCGACGACGCGGACCGACGTCAGCGAGGTGCCCGGCCGGGCTCCGAGCACGAACTCCACGGGCAGGATCACCTCCCGGGTGATCACCAGTGGTTCGCCCTCGGCCATCTCGTCGAGGGTGACGCCCACCGCGCCGCCTATCGAGTTTTCCAGTGGCACCAGCGCGGCGTCGGCGTCCCCGGTCCGGACCTGGTCCAACGCCTCCCCGACACTGCGGGCGGGCGTACGGGTGCCGCGTTCGGCGGCGGGGACGGTGCGCAGGGCCTGCTCGGCGAAGGTGCCCTCCGGACCGAGGTAGACGAAGCGCGTCGGTGGTGTTCCCGGCATGTCGACAAGCCTACGCACCAGGCCCGGCGACCGGGCCGGCGTCGCAGGCGAGCATCCGGATCCCGGTCGGCCCGGTGGCGCGTACCTCGATGGTGCACACGTCGGTGCCGGCGGTGACCAGCTCCGGCGCGGTCGGCCGGCCCCTGGTGACGACCTGGAGTTCCTCGTGCCCGGTCACCTCCAGCACCGTGTACTGCCAGTCGGCGGCGCAGAGCGGCCCGGTGCGGACCTGGACCCGCACGCTGGGTGGGAGCACGCCGGCCCGGCCGTGCAGCAGTTGCACGATCCGCTGCCCGGTAGGCCCGTTCCGGCAGGGCGTGGCGACCAGCCCGGCGTCCGGGGTGGCCGACGGCGTGCGGAGGGGCGGGACGGACGGCACGGTGCTGGGCGTGGCGGCGGGGGTACGTGTCGGCGCTGCCGTCGGGGAGCCGGTCGTGCTGGGCTGCGCGTCCGGGGTCGCCAGTCCGGGTGGGGCGCCGCAGCCGGTCGACAGAGCGAGCAGCGCGAGCACCCACGGCAGGGTACGGGTCGTCGCCCGCGACGCGCGGGGGAGCGGGGTGAACGGCACGGGCCGATCCTCGGGACATCGGAGAATTCTTCGGCCGGGGTGGCCGAGCCCATCGTAGGGGGAGCGGCCGGTCGGGTGAAGCTCAGCCGAGGACGCGGTGCCCGGCGCGCTCCAGCGCGGCCCGGCCCTCGGCCAGCCGGACAGCCGGCACCAGCACGTAGTCGGTGTCGAACGTGGAGAAGGTGACCACGCTGACCCGGGCCTCGGCGAGCGGGTCGACGAGCGCGGCAAGGGTGCCGGTGCTGGGCAGATCCGCCGGGCCGGCGACCCGTAGGCACCGCCACGCCGTTTCCACGACGGCCTGCGCGGGCACCCGGTCGGCGGGGCAGATCACCGAGATCCCGTCGGCGGTCCAGCTCACGGTGATGACGTCGGCGCGGCCCAGCCCGCTCGACAGATGCTCCGGCAGGGCGGCGTCGGCTGCCAGGCGGCACACGGCGTACTCCCCCGGCAGCAGAGCGATATCGAGCATGAGGGCACACTACGGTCTCGGTGCCGACCGGCCCCAGCATTGTCGCGTGCGGCGAACGACACACTCCGCCGCAGGTCAGACCTCGGAGAAGAAGGTGAGGGAGCCTGCCACCGCGCCGTGCTCGTGCACCGGCGTGGAGATCGCGTCGACTGTCGCGTCGGAGCTGTCCGCCGAGGCGGCCTGCACCCGGAGCAGACCGCGGGCGAGACGGCCGGAGGAGAGCGCCAGCAGAGGCGGAATCTTGTCGATCTCGGCCTCGGTCAGCTCGCCCCGGTTGGCGGTGAAGTCGAGCAGGCGTAGCCCGCCGTCGAGCAGCGGCCGCCCGATCAGGCCGTCCGGCTCGCCCAGGCAGAGCAGCTCGCAGCCGGCCGTGGAGATCGCCACCACCCGTGTGTCGGCGTCGATCAGCAGGCAGGGCTCGTCGGCCCGGCACACCGTCGAGGACCACTGGCCGAAGTTGCCGAGCTCCGGCTCTGTCGAGGCCCGCGCCGCTGGCACGAACACTTCGGAGAGCGAAAGTTCGACGTGGGCCACCGAGCCTCCTATGTACACCGACGGACTGTCCACGCTAGCGGGTCACCGACAGAACCACCGAGCGCACCGGGTCGCCGACCACCCGGACTGGGCCGGGGAGGCCGGTGACGGCGCGGGAGCCGGTGGGGTGAACGGGGGACCGGAGCCGCGTGGCGTCGCCGGTGACGTTACCGGTGGTGCGCCGGCTTGTCAGCGGCCGTTCGGCCCTCCTCGTACCACCGGTAGTCGGCCGTTGGACGGTACGTGCCGTTCAGCCAGGTCCCGGGGTGCTGTGCGACCCGGGACAGCTTCTCGGCGGTGGCCGGGCTGATCCGGCTGCCGCCGGCCACGAGGAGCCGGTCCAGCTCCCGGTGGGTGGCCATCAGGCAGTCCTTCGGAAGGCCGTAGACGCTGATCACGCCCGAGCCGACGAAGGTCAGCACGGGCGTGACCGGAACCGGGAGCCCCACGGCGTCGGACAGGGCCTTGCTGGCGCGCTTGGCGTCCCGGCGGGCTTCGGCCACGTACGGCGGCCGCTTGCCGTTGATCTGCACCACGTCGCCGGCGACGAGCACGCGGGCCCGGCCGTGGTCGGCGATCGTCACCGCGAACAGGCCGCTCGGCCCGATGGCGAGGAACCCGGCGCGCTCGTCCTGGGTGCGGTCGAGCAGGACGTCCGTCGCGTCGGTGCGGGGCCACTCGATGACGTGCCAGGCTGGCCCGAGATGGTCGAGTTGGCCCAGCGCCCGTGCGCCGGCCGCCTCCAACCGCCGGGCACCCCGCTCGGCGCGACGACGACGTGCCCATTCGAGCGGTGTCGGTCGGACCGGTGCGAGAGCCCCGGGCGACTCGACGCGGGGGTGGGGCACCGCGACGGGCGGCAGTGCCCGAGCGGACGGTACGGCTCGTCGTGCGGGAAAGACAGTCATCGTCGTCGACCTCCGGCAAAAGGTCCCTCGAAGTTATGTCCTCACTACCCTACGTTGCCACTCCCGGTGTTCGGCAAGCCGGAGCGCCGGAGTGAGTACGGATGAATGCCATATTCATCCACAGTTCTTTTCTCGGATGCCGCCAAACCCTGCCCTACGCTGCGGGAGTGACCCAATACGTCGACAGCGAAGTCGGCCGGCTCGGCACCGTACTGCTGCACCGGCCCGGCCCGGAACTGGCCCGGCTCACCCCCCGCAACAACGACTCGCTCCTGTTCGACGCGATCCCCTGGGTGGGACGCGCCCAGGAGGAGCACGACGCGTTCGCCGCCGCGCTTCGCGAACGCGGCGTCGAGGTGCTCTACCTGGCGACCCTGCTGACCGAGACGCTGGCCGTGGCGGACGCCCGGGCCGAACTCACCGAGCAGGTGCTGCGCTCGCGGAGGCTCGGCGACACCCTGCGCGCCCGCGTCGCCGACCACCTCTCCTATCTGGACCCGGCGGCCCTGGCCGACGTGCTCATCGCCGGGCTGGCCCACGAGGAGCTGCGGATCAGTTCGGAACGGCCGGGCGGGTTGGTCTACACCCTGATGGACCGGCACGACTTCGTCATCGACCCGCTGCCCAACCTGTTGTTCACGAGGGACTCGTCGCTGTGGATCGGCGACCGGGTCGGCGTCACCAGCCTCGCCATGCCGGCCCGCCGCCGCGAGACCACACTCACCGAGGCCATCTACCGCCACCATCCGCGCTTCGCCGGCACCGAGTTCGTCTACCGGCCGAACCTGGAGCACCTGGAGGGCGGGGACGTCCTGCTGCTCGCGCCCGGGGTGCTGGCCGTGGGCGTGGGCGAACGGACCACCCCGGCCGGAGCGGAACGCCTCGGTCGGCAGGTCTTCGCCGCCGGGCTTGCCCACACCATCCTGGTGGTGCCGATCGCCCAGGAACGCGCCACCATGCACCTGGACACCGTGTGCACGATGGTCGACGCCGACGCCGTACTGATGTATCCCAACATCGCCAGCACGCTCTCCGCGTACACGGTGATCGCCGGCGCGGACGGCGAGGACCCCCGGGTGGACGGCCCGGCCCCGTTCCTGCGGGCCGCCGCCGACGCGATGGACCTGGACCAGCTCCGGGTCATCGACACCGGACTGGACCCGGTCACCGCCGAACGCGAGCAGTGGGACGACGGCAACAACACACTCGCCCTGGCGCCCCGGCTCTGCGTCGGCTACGAACGCAACACCGAGACGAACGCCCAACTGGAGCGGGCCGGCATCGAGGTGATCCCGATCGCCGGATCGGAGTTGGGTTCGGGGCGGGGTGGCCCCCGCTGCATGTCCTGCCCGATCTCCCGCGATCCGCTGCCGGTGGCCGGGTGAGCGCGCTCAGCGCAGGGTGAGCTGGCGGCCGAGCAGCCCCTGCCGGGCCCGCCGGCCGGCGGCGTCAAGCGGGTCGGTGGCGGCCAACGCCTCGGCGTACCGCTTGGCGAACTGTGCGACCGGGTCCTCCCAGTCGGTCGCCGGAGTCTCCTCCGGCAGATCCCAGACCGGCACCAGTCGACCGTGCGCGCGGAACATGCCGGCGAACTTGGTCTGCTCGCCTAGCGTCAGCGTGCCGGCCGCGCCGAGGCGGGCAAGCGCGTCCAGGGCGGCGTCCTCGTCCTCCGGCAGCACCCAGCGCACGTGCGCCTTCTCCGGCACCTGGCACCAGTACGCGGCCTTCGCCGCGCTGAGCCGCACCGTCGGGTAGATGGCGGCGTTCGCCCGCTCCAGGGACGCCTGGACGGTCGGGTCGTCCGCCGCGCCGGGGTCGAGCCAGAACTCGAACCCCTCGTGCATGCTGATCTCCAGCGGGCCGTCCACCAGGATGTCCTGGAGGCGGGGGCCGGGGCCGGGCAGCGGAGGAACGGCCACCTCGTCACCCGGCTCGGTCCGCAACGCGCACAGCAGCGCCTCGGCCAGGTCCCGCGAGACGTCGCCGGACTGCTGGTGGCGTTGCAGACCGATCAGCACCCGGCCGTCCGGCTTGGTGATCGCCGGGGCGGCCATCGGCAGCACGGTGGCCACCGTGGCCGGCCGGTCCCCGAATTCGTCGATCAGGGCGGGCGTCAGCCGCAGCGGCGCCGACGCGGCGGGCACCAGCTCGCGCAGGGCGATCCACTCGGGCTCGTCGACCAGCCCCTCGAACGGTCGCGGGACGAAGATGTCCCGCACCTTGTCCCGGCGGGGGGCGGTGTCGGCGCGCTGGCTCTTTCGACGCTTGCTCACGGCGTCACAGCCTAGAGGCCCAACCGGGCCGTCGTGGGCCGGACCCGTCCCGACGCGTCGTTCAGCCCGCCGCCACGAGGTCGGACCGGGTCGTTGGCGTCGGGTCGAACTCCGCCCAGACGCGCTGGCCCATGCCGTCGCGCTCCACGCCCCAGCGGGTGGCCAGGCCGGCCACGATGTGCAGGCCGCGCCCGTCCGCCGCCTCCAGGCTGGCCGTGCGCAGCCGCGGACCGCCGGCCGCGCCGCCGTCGGTCACCCGCAACTGGATCCGCGGACCCTCAAGCGAGGGCCGCAACCGCCAGGCCACCCGGACCACGCCGCCCGGCAGCGGCCGGGCGTGCCGCACCGCGTTGCCCACCAGTTCGGCGAGGACCGCGATCAGATCCGCGAGGAGAGCCGGGGGTACGACCTCACCCAGCTCGTCGGCGAGCCGGTGCCGGGCCAGCCGCGCCCCGGCGGGGTGGTGCGGGACCACCACACACCACGCCCGTTCCCTCGCTGCCGTCGCCACCGTCGCCTCCACGTCGCGCCACCGTCGGTCAACCGCGCGGTAGCCGCACCTCTGCGACCGTACCGCCGCCGGTCCTCGGACGTAGGGATACCCATCCATTCTGCTGTTCAACGATCCGGCGGACGAGATAGAGCCCGAGCCCGGCACCCGGGTAGCCGCGCCGGTCGCCGGACTCCCCCTGCCAGAACCGGTCGAAGGCCCGCTCCACGTGGTCGGGGCGGATGCCGATGCCCCGGTCGCTGACCCGGAACGCCACCAGCTGACCGTCCACCCCCGCGGTGATCTCGATTGGTGAGTCCGGGGGCGAGTACTTGCCCGCGTTCGTCGTCAGTTCGGTAAGCACGGTGGCCAGGCTGGCGCGATGGCCCAGCGCCTTGGGCAGGCCGGACGGGAGACGCAGCACCAGCCGGCGGCGCAGCTCGGCCGGCAGGTCGCCGACCGCGGCGCGCAGCGCCTCACCGAGGTCGAACGGGGTGGGCGGGTCGTCCCCGGGCCCAGCCTCGGCGGCCGAGGAGAGCAGCCTGTCGACGAGCCGGGCCAGCTCGTTGGCCCGCTGGCCGATCACCCGCGCCGCCTGTCGTCGGTCCGCGTCGGTGAGCGACTCCCAGTGGTCGGTGAGGGTGTCCGCGTACCCCTTGATCACGGTGACCGGCGTCCGCAGCTCGTGGCTGGTCACCGCGACGAACAGGTCGCGGTCGTGGTCCCGGCGCTGCTGGTCGGTGATGTCGCGGAAGGTCACCACCCGCAGGGCGCCGGGGCCGGGCAGCTCGCCGGAGGTGATCCGCAGCCAGCGCCCGTCCGGCAGCCGGTGGTCCCGGACCTGGCCGGACGGCGGCAGCGGGAACGGAAGCGGACGGCTCAACGCCTGTTCGGCCTCCCGGCCGGTGACCTGCGCGGCGGCCGGGTTCCAGAGGCGGACGTGACCGTCCCTGTCGACAACGGCAAGCCCGTCGGCGAGCGCCGCCACGACCGGCCCGTCGCCGTGCACCGGGAGCCCGCTCTGATCGCCGTACATGTGCCCCACGCAGGAGGCGAGGTAGGCGACCACCCCCTGCCGCTCGGCCCCCTGCTCGTCGTCGTCCGGGTAGAGGGCGTGCAGGCTGCCGACCGTGTGCCCGCCGATCTCCGCGCGGGACACCACCATCCGGCGCAGGCCGCTGCCGGCCAGTTCGCCGCCGAGTTTGCCGTTGAGGTCCGCCACCCGGACCTGACGTACCCGTGGGCCGGAGAGCAGGCAGACGGTGTCCGGGTCGTCGACGGCCAGCGGACGGCCGAGGGCCCACTCCGCCGCGCCGGTCGCGGCGATCACCCGGCCGCCTGTCGGGCCGAACTCGACGAAGGCCATCCCTGTCGCGCCGAGCGCCGGCTGGGCCACCCGGAGCAGCTGGGTGAGGACCGGCAGCCCGGCATCACCAGAATTGATCATCTCGATGACGACTGTGTGGCCGGCGATGAGAGCGGGGAAGTCGATTCGCTCCGGCATGGGCCGAGTCTGCCCGGTCGGCAGGCGTTTGGGCACCCCCGCCGGTCGGTGCCGGTCACCGGTCCAGCCGGGCCAGGGCGTGCGCCGGCCGGTCGGTGATGATCCCGTCCACCCCGGCGGCCAGCACCAGCTCCAGGTCGGCAGGCTCGTTCACCGTCCAGACGTACACCTGGTTGCCGGCCGCGCGCAGCGCGGGCAGCAACTGCGGACGGGCCCGGACCAGGCCGATGCCCGGCCCCGCGATACGGGCGCCGAACGGCAGACGACCGGGCCGCACCAGACGCGGGAGCACCTCCAGCAACAGCACCGTGGGCAGCGTCGGGGCCAGCTCGCGGATCCGCCGGATCGCCAGCGGGGAGAACGACATCACCGTCACCTGGACCGGGTCGTCAGGCGCCGGGTCGGCCAGCCCGTACCGGCGCAGCAGGTCGACCAGGCGGCGCTCCACGGCCGAGCCGTAGCGGGACGGGTGCTTCGTCTCCACCAGCAGCCGGACCGGCCGGCCGGCGGCGAGCACCGCGTCGAGCAGCCGGGCCAGGGTCAGCAGCCTGGTGTGCGAATCGTCAGGTGGCAGGTCGCCGTCCGCCGCGCTGCCCGGATGCCAGGAGCCGAAGTCCAGTGCCTCCAACTCGGCGAGGGTACGCGCGCTGACCAGACCGCGACCGTTGCTGGTGCGATCCAGCCGCCGGTCGTGGACGCAGACCAGGTGCCCGTCCCGGGTCAGCCGGACGTCGCACTCCAGGCCGTCGGCGCCCTCGTCGAGGGCGCGCAGGTACGCGGCGAGGGTGTGCTCCGGAAGGTCGTACGAGGCGCCGCGGTGCGCGAAGACCAGAGGTCCGCCCATTCCGGCCGCCTCAGATGACCTGGCCGGGCTGCCCGTTCGCGTCGACCACCGGACGGCCGACGGCGGCCCACTGGCGCATCCCGCCGTCGGCGTTCCGCACCTGCTCCCAGCCGTTGTTCACCAGGTAGGCGACGACCTGGGCGGACCGCCCGCCGGAACGGCAGATGACCGCCACGTCCCGGTCGGTGGGCACCTCGGCCAGTCGGGCCGGCAGCTCCATCATCGGCAGGTGGTGGGCGGTGGGGGCATGGCCGGCCGCCCACTCGTCGTCCTCCCGCACGTCCAGCAGGTAGGTGTCGTCGGCGATCTCGGTCACGGGCACGGTGGGAACCTGGGGTCCGAACACAGGAAGCAACACTAGATCCTCGCCGGCCGGATCGACACCGACCGGGCCGTCGACACCGTCACAACCGGGACACCCAGCGCGGGTTGGCCTGTGCCCAGGCGGGCACCCGTGTCCCGCGTACGGCCTCGAAGAGCCCGTTGCCGCCGTTGTCCAGCACCACGTACGACACCTCGTCGATGGTCTGCGGCGACGACGGCACCTGGACGCCGCGCAGCCCGTCGGGCGGCAGCGCGCGCAGCGCGAGGAGCAGGTCCTCCAGGGGTACGCCGTTGGTGTCGACTGTCAACGAGCCGCCCACGGCCCGCAGCACCTGGTCCAGTTTGATCGGGTTGCTGCGCAGGTCCGCCTTACCGGCGCTGTCCAGCATCGCCCGTAGGAGCTGCTGCTGGTGGTGCTGCCTGTCGTAGTCGCCGCCGGGCAGGTCGTAGCGCTGCCGTACGTAGTCCAGCGCCTGCGCGCCGTTCATCTGCTGGCAGCCGGTGGGGAAGACCCGGTTGGTGTGGATCGAACGGACTTCGGTGTCCACGCACATCCGTACCCCGCCGAGCAGGTCGATGACCTTCCGGAAGCCGGAGAAGTCGATGAGCGCGGCACCGTCGAACCGGATGCCGGTGAGCCGGTTCAGGGTGGTGGAGAGCAGTCTCGTGCCGGCCTCCCCGCCGCCGCCGTGCTCGTACGCGGCATTGATCTTGTCCGGTCCGCCGGCGAAGCCGTTCGCGGGCGGGATGGCGACCAGCAGGTCACGAGGGATGGAGACCAGGTACGCCTCCCGCTGCCCGGCGGGTACGTGCACGATGAGGATGGTGTCGGAGCGCTGGTCGGGCCCGCTGTCACCGGGGCGGCGGTCGGAGCCGACCAGCAGGTAGTTGAGCGGCCCGTCCAGGTCGGTCCGGCCGGTGCGGGC
Source organism: Micromonospora sp. NPDC047521 (assembly GCF_055587305.1). NCBI lineage: Bacteria > Bacillati > Actinomycetota > Actinomycetes > Micromonosporales > Micromonosporaceae > Micromonospora > Micromonospora sp. NPDC047521. Next base: position 694,174 of record NZ_JBVJGN010000002.1, read on the forward strand.
ACCGGAGTCGAGCAGTTGCTCCTTGGTGACGGTGCGGTCGTACCTGTTGCTGAGTGTCTTGAGGCCGACCAGGGTGAGCCCGGCCAGCAGGGCGAGGGCCAGGCCGATGCCGAGCAGGATCCGTGGGCCCCGGGCGCGACGGGACCGGGCGGGTACGGCCGAGCCGGCCGGACCTGCCGCGTTGCGTCCGGACCTGGACGTGACCGCCTCCCCGCAGCCGATACGTGAAACCTGCTCACGTCAGACTACGGACGGTGACCGACCGGTCGCGGCGTTTCCGCGACTTCGGCAGTCACTTGCGGGTGGAGATCACCTCGGGGTGGTTGAAGATGAACTCGGCCAGCTTGTCCTGCTTGATCGCCTGGAACATCGCCATGGTCTCCGGGCTCAGCGCCTCGGCGCCCGCGCCGTTGCTGTTGAAGGTGCCGTTGTTGGTCTTCAACATGGTCAGCTCGTTCGCGGTCACCCCGCGCATGGTGAAGATCAGGTCCTCGATCTTGGCGCCACCGGTGTCCAGCACGAACGCCTTGCCCGCCGCCTTGATCAGCTGGTTCAGCTTCGCCGGGTTGGTGAGCATGCCCCCGTCGGTGGCCTTGCGGGCCATCGCCTTGATCAGCTGCTGCTGGTTCTGCTGGCGGTCGTAGTCGCCACCGGGAAGACCGTAGCGCTGCCGGGCGTAGTCGAGCGCCGCCCAGCCCTCCATCTCCTGGCAGCCCTTCTTGTGCACCACGGGGGTCATCCGCTTGCCGGTCTTCTTGGCGTCGGCGTTCCACATCGGCTTGCCGTCGACGAACGACATGTGCTTGGACTTGACCTCGTGGCTCACGCAGATCTTCACGGTGCCGAGGGTGTCGATGACGTTCTTGAACCCGCCGAAGTTGATGATCGCCGCGCCGTCGAAGCTGACGCCTGTGAGTCGCTTGATGGTCTGCGCCATCAGCTGGGCGCCGCCCTCCCATCCGCCGCCGTTGCGGGCGCCGGCCTGGAACGCTGCGTTGATCTTGTCGGTGCCGCCGGTGAAGCCGCTCGCCTTGAACGGGGGGATCTGTGCCTGCGTGTCCCGCGGGATGGAGATCAGGTACGCCTGGTCGTGCGAGGCCGGGATGTGCAGGATGATGATGCTGTCCGAGCGGACGTCGTCGGCGGCCCAGCGCTCCCGCGCGTCCACGCCGAGCAGCAGCATGTCGATCGGGCCGTCCAGGCTCGCCCCGCCCTCGGCGTCGGACTTGCCTGCCTCACCGAGCAGGTTGCGCTGGGCGATGTCGCCTGTCGCCTGCCCGATCAGCACCTTGCCGCCGACGATCGCCACGCCGCTGCTGAGCATCAGCACGGCACCGAAGATCACGGTCAGTCGGGCCCAGAGGGGATCCTTGCGTCGGGTCCGCTTCTTCGCCGGCCCGCTGCCGCCCGACCGGCCCGCGCCACCACCGTCACCGGGCGGCCGCCCGCCCGACCCGCCGCCTGAGCGGCCCGGCTGCACGGGGATGGACGCGGCGATCCGCCCGCTGGGGGCGGCGGACCCGGTGGACGAAGGGCGACGACTGGCCTGAACCGGCATTCGTGCTCCAGCTCGTGATCAGGAGGGGGCGGCACCACTGTACGTACATCGATTCGACTTGGCGAGTTCATCACTGGTCCATCCGGACGGCATTTTGCGCGATTCGGTCTATCGTCGCTATTCGATGGACCAGGCGGTGGGCGTCTGATTACCCGCCGTCGCTGCCCTTCGGCGGGTTGGCCTTGACCCAGTCCGCCATGGTGTCCGCCGCCATGGCCCGGTACATCGCCAACGCCTTCTCCCGGTCGGAGACCACCACCGACTCGCCGTTGATCGTGTCGCTGCCCGAGTTCGGGCTGGTCACGAAGGTGAGGTTCTGGCCGCGCAGATTTCGGAACTGCAGCGCCATGTCTGTAACCGAGAAACCCTGGTCAACGGTTACGGCCTTGGTCACCGACTGGAGGAAGTCGTTGAGCTTCTTCGGGTTCGCCAGCGTGCCGGTGCTCGCCGCCTTGTCCATCAGCGCGCGGAGGAACTCCTGCTGGTGCCGCATGCGGGCGAAGTCGCCGTCCGGGAACTGCTTGCGCTGCCGGATCCAGTCGAGCGCCTCCGCGCCGTCCATGTGGTTGGTGCCCTTGGTGAACGTCCGGTACGGCTTGTGGATCGAGGTGATGGTCCGCTCCACCTTCAGGTCGACCCCGCCGAGAGCGTCGGTGACCTCCTTGAAGCCACCGAAGTCGATAGCCATCACGTGGTCGATCCGGACGTCGGTGAAGCACTCCACGGTGCGCACCGCAAGCGGCAGCCCACCGAACGCGAACGCCGCGTTGATCTTCGCGCGTTGGCCGGAGCCGCAGTCCGCGCCGGCGCTCTCCGGGATCGGCACGTACAGGTCACGCGGGATGGAGACCAGGTACGCCTCCTGGTGGTCGGCCGGAATGTGCATCACGATGACCGTGTCGGCCCGCCACTGGCTCTTGCTGTCGACAGGGGCGTCCGGGTCCCGGGAGTCGCTGCCGACCAGCAGGATGTTCAGCGCGCCCTCGACGGGCTTGGCCGGACGACCCCCGGTGATCTCCGCGAACGGGTCGGTGCGGGCCAGGTCGCCGTCGAGGTTGCGGGCGTACAGCCACGCGCCGAGGCCGCCGAGCAGCGCCAGGACCAGCACCGTCACGCCGGCCACCAGGCCGATCCGCCCCCAGCGTGGCCGGGGCCCGCGCCTACCCGACCCACCGGAGCCGCCGGTCCGGCCGGGGTCCTTCGGCCCGCCGGGACCGCCGGGACCGGGCTGCTCATCCTCGGGCGACGGGTACCAGCGTGCCTCGGTCGGGCGGGCACGCCCGGAGGCGCCCCGGTCGGGGCCGGGCACCGAGGCGCGCCCGGCGCTGCGGTGCAGGTACGGGTGCGGAACGCCGGCAGACGATGTCGCTGACATGTAACTCAGGGTACGGAGTGCGAGCCACCGCCGCCTTCAGGCGACACTCAGCGATCGGCCGGGCGGTTACCCTAGCCGCGCCCGGAAGTACTCGATCGTGCGTCGCAGGCCGTCCTCGGGCGCCACTGTCGGCTCGTATCCGAGCAGTTCCCGGGCGAGAGTCAGGTCCGGGCGGCGCATCTCCGGGTCGTCCGCGCTGCGGGTGATGTAGGTCACCTGCGAGCTGCTGTCGGAGAGCGACACGATCAACTCGGCGAGTTGCCGCATGGTCAGCTCGTGCTCGGTGCCGCAGTTGACCGGGCCGGTCTCGGTCGAGTCGAGCAGCAGCAGGATGCCGCGCACCAGATCCTCGACGAAGCAGATGGACCGGGTCTGGTTGCCGGTGCCGTGCACGGTGAGCGGCTCGCCGCGCAGTGCCTGGGAGATGAAGGTGGGGATGGCCCGACCGTCGTCCGGGCGCATCCGCGGGCCGTACGTGTTGAAGATCCGGACGATGGCGGCGTCGAGCCCGCGGTAGCGGTGGTACGCCATCGTGGCCGCCTCGGAGAAGCGCTTCGCCTCGTCGTAGACGCTGCGCACCCCGATCGGGTTGACGTTGCCCCAGTAGGTCTCGCGCTGCGGGTGCTCCTTCGGGTCCCCGTACGCCTCGGAGGTGGAGGCCATCAGGAACCGGGCGCCGTCGGCGACCGCGCGGTCCAGCAGGTGCAGGGTGCCCACCGAGCCGACCCGCAGGATCTCCACCGGAAGCTGGGCGAAGTCGGTGGGACTGGCCGGCGAGGCCATGTGCAGGATCGCGTCGAACCGCTCGGCGAGCGCCGGGTGGTGGGTCGGCAGGCCGTCGGAGATGTCCGCCTCGACCAGCGTGAAGGTGGGGCGGTCGAGCAGGTGGGCGACGTTCTCCTTGGAGCCGGTGACGAAGTTGTCCAGGGCCACCACCGTGCAACCGCGGGCGATCAGGGCGTCCACCAGGTGCGACGGGACGAAACCGGCGCCGCCGGTGACGAGGACGCGGTGACCGGGACCGAAGCGCTCAGCAACCTTCATGCCGGTCAGCCTACCGATCGCCGGATACGGGGACGGGCCCCCGCTGACGCGTGGCGTCGGCGGGAGCCCGTCGGGAGTGTCAGTGGGCGCCCGAACCGGTGAGGGCGCGCACCTCCAGCTCCGCGTACTTCGCCTCGTCGTTCTCCTTCGAAATCAACGTGCCGATCCATCCGCAGAGGAAGCCGAACGGGATGGAGAGGATGCCCGGGTTGGACAGCGGGAACCACTGCCAGTCGTGGTCCGGGAACATCGAGGTCGCCGCGCCCGAGACCACAGGCGAGAAGAACACCAGCAGTACGGCCGAGAGCAGGCCACCGTAGATCGCCCACACCGCTCCGGAGGTGTTGAACCGCCGCCAGAACAGGCTGTAGAGGATCGCCGGCAGGTTGCCCGAGGCGGCGACCGCGAAGGCCAGCGCCACGAGGAACGCCACGTTCAGGTTCTGCGCGTAGATCGACAGCAGGATGGAGATCGCGCCGATCACCAGGGCGGAGATCCGGGCGACCCGTACCTCCTGACGCTCCGACGCCTCGCCCCTCTTCATGACGTTCGCGTAGAAGTCGTGCGCCAGGCTGGACGAGGAGGCCAGGGTCAACCCGGCGACCACCGCCAGGATGGTGGCGAAGGCGACCGCCGCGATGACCGCCAACAGGGCGGCACCGCCCAGGTCGCCGCCGAAGAAGTCGATACCGAGCGCCTCGGCCAGCTGCGGCGCCGCCGTGTTGCCGGCCTTGTCCTGCTCGGTGATCGCCTTGCTGCCGACCAGCGCCGCCGCACCGAAGCCGAGGGCCAGGGTGAGCAGGTAGAAGGTGCCGATGATGCCGATCGCCCAGAGCACGCTCTTGCGGGCCGCCTTGGCGGTCGGCACGGTGTAGAAGCGGATCAGGATGTGCGGCAGGCCGGCGGTGCCGAGCACCAGGGCGATGCCCAGTGACAGCAGGTCGACCTTGTTGTAGAAGGTCTGTGTCGCGTTGCCTGCCACTTCGACGCCGTACCGCAACCCCGGTTCGAGGAAGGCGCTGCCCTTGCCGGAGGAGGCGGCGGCGTCGCCGAGCAGCGACGACAGGTTGAACTTGTACTTCGCCAGCACCAGCAGGGTCATCAGCAGCGCGCCGCCCATCAGCAGGAACGCCTTGACGATCTGCACGTAGGTGGTGCCCTTCATGCCACCCACGGTCACGTAGATGATCATCAGGGCGCCGACCATGATGATGGTGGCCACCTTGGCGGTCGCCGCGTCCATCCCGAGGAAGGTCGTCCCCGGCTTGATGCCGAGCAGCAGCGCGACGAGCGCGCCCGCGCCCACCATCTGGGCCAGCAGGTAGAAGATCGAAACGGTGATGGTGGAGACGGCGGCCGCCGTACGCACCGGACGCTGGCGCATCCGGAAGGCGAGCACGTCGGCCATCGTGTACCGGCCGGAGTTACGCAGCAGCTCCGCCACCAGCAGCAGGGCCACCAGCCAGGCGACCAGGAAGCCGATCGAGTAGAGGAAGCCGTCGTAGCCGTAGAGCGCGATGATGCCGGCGATGCCGAGGAACGAGGCGGCCGACATGTAGTCGCCGCCGATCGCCATGCCGTTCTGGAAGCCGGAGAACGACCGGCCGCCCGCGTAGAAGTCGGTAGCCGTCTTCGTCTGCCGGCTGGCCCAGATGGTGATGGCCAGGGTGACCGCCACGAACACCAGGAACAGCGTGATGGTCAGGTTGCGGGCGGTGTGGTTGCCCGCCTCGGCAGCGAGGATCAGGTCAGCCGCGTGGACCGTTTTCATGGGTCACCTCCCCGATCTCGGCACGGATCCGGTCGGCGACCGGGTCGATCTTCCGGTCCGCGAACCGGGAGTACAGCCAGGCGATCAGGAACGTGGAGACGAACTGGAGCAGGCCGAAGACGAGCGCGACGTTGATGTTGCTGCCGAACAGCTTCGTGCCCATGAAGTCCCGGGCGTACGCGGAGAGAATGACGTAGAGCGCATACCACAGGAAGAACGCGACGGTCATCGGGAAGACGAAGCCGCGCAACGCTCGCCGCAGCCCGGCGAACTCGTCCGACCGTTGTACGGCCAGGTACTTGTCCGACTGGGAAGCGGCCGGAGCGGGTGTGTCCGTGGACATTTGTGGATCACCACCTTCACAGGCGTCAGAGGAGTTTCGCGCACCGTAGAGAGCGCACTCCTCGGCGGGGAAGGCTGAGATCGACACCGGTCGCCGAGTGCGCCGAACGGTTGGCTCACTGCGCCAAGTGACCCAGATCACCCCGGTGACCGGTCGATCCGGTGGGCCCTCAGCCCGGCAGTTCGTGGTAGCGACCCCTGTAGTGCAGCAGTGGAGACGTGTCCTCGGCCAGGTCGACCGCCTCGATGGTGGCCTCCACAAGCAACGCCCACCCGTACTCCCGGGCGCTGTCCAGCCGGCATCCCACCCAGCCGCCGGCGTCCCCCGGCACCGGCCCGTACGGCGTGTCGGTCCACGTCCCGGTGGCGAAGAGGCCGCCCGGGGAGGGGAACAGCCCGGCGAACCGGTCGGCGAGCTGCCGGTGCGGCGGACCCAACGGCGCGACCGCGAACCGTCCCGCGTCCTCGGCCGCCGCCCACAGGTCGGACTCCGCGTCGATCAGGCCGAGCAGCCGGTCCGGCTCGCCCTCGGCGACAAGGGTGGACGAGACGGTCAGCCCCGCCGGACCCGGTGCCGTCCAGAGCGTGACAGGTGCGGCGAGACGGCCGCGCAGCCGTCGTACCGGTGACCGCTGCCCGGTCGGCACCGCGAACGGATCGGTGTGGTGGATCTCGGCACCCGGCTCATGATTCACGTGAAACATTGTGCCGCCCCGGCCGCGTGCCCAGCCCAGGAAGCGCTCGTGCAGATCGGCGGGTCTCCCGTTGAGCCGGGCGAGCTGGTCACCGGCCTCCGCCATCAGAGTGCCCAGGTAGACAAGCAGCCCCACGCGGTCGTGCCGGTACTCGGCGAGCAACGCCAGCCGCGCCGGCTGGCACGGCCAGGGCGCGGCGCAACTCCGGCACCGCCACAGAGGCCGCATCGGCAGGTGGGTCCGGCTCACCAGCGCCGTCCGGCCGGGCGGCGTGGCGGGGTTGGCCGGCGTGGCGCGGTCGGCTGGCCGCTTCCGGCTGCCGGAGGGCACCATGCCTGCGGGCGGTATGACGGTGAGTCATATTTATGCCTCTGAGTCATACGGCTTGTGCGGTTGCGCGTCACCACCGCCCGCCGTTCGCACGCCAGGTCTTTGCCGGAGTGAGCCGGCCGGCCCGACCCGGACGCGGCAGGGCCACCGTCGGCCCGTCCGCCCACGCGGGAGGCCGAGCCGGCCCATCCTGCGGCCTCTCCGCGCCCGGCACGGCCGCCGGCACCGCCTGCTTCCTTCTCCGGTACGACCACCGCGCTGCGTTCCTGCCCCGGACGAACCCGAACATCGTTGATCTCCTCCCGGTCGACGAGGGCCGCCCCGATCGGGGGATGACCGGGGCGGCCCGACGCAGGACCCGGTCGCCGGGACGTCGCCTCCACCGGCCGGGCCGCGCGTCCTCCACCCTGGACGGGAGAGCGCGAAGAAGGGAGGATTCCAGGGCTTACTACGCAACGCGGTCACGTACTTACCGGAGAGGTAAGGATGAACGTCGAAATGTGGGTACGGGCGTTGAAGGCCGCCCGGGCCGGTGCCGACATGTCCCAGGAGGCGTTGGCGACGGCCACCCGGTGGAGTCCCTCCACGGTGGCGGCGATCGAAACCGGCCGCCGCCGGCCGACAATGGAATTCGCCGTCGCCGCCGACGAAGCCCTCGCCACCGGCGGCCTCCTCGCCGAACTGTTGAGGGCCGCCGATCGCCAGCGGCTGCCGACCTGGTTCGTGCCGTGGCGCGCCTATGAAGAGCAGGCGATCCGGCTCTGCGAATTCGAGCCGTGCCTCATTCCGGGGCTCCTGCAAACCGAGGACTATGCCCGAGCGGTCATTTCCGCCGGTGGCCTGAATCCGACCACTGTGGTGGACGAGTTGGTCGCGGTTCGGATGGATCGGCAGCAGTTGTGGCAGCGGACAGAGTCGCCGCAATGCGTGTTCGTCCTGGACGAGACGGCCCTACGTCGCCCGGTCGGTGGGCCGGCGGTGTTGGACGCCCAGCTTGGTCGGCTGATGGAACTCGCCGCGCTGCCGAGCGTCAGATTGCACGTCGTGCCGCTCGACGCCGGAGCCCATGTCGGGTTGACCGGCGGCTTTCTGCTCGCTGAACTGCCGGACGGTGAACGGGTCACCTATGTCGAGGATGTTGCTCGCGGACACGTCATCGACGACCCGGACGTCGTGCGTCTGATTGGTCGGAAATGGGATAGCCTGCTCGGCGAGGCGCTGTCCACGGGCGCCTCGCTGGATCTGATCCGGAAGCTGAAGGTGACGCCATGACCGTTCCTCAACCACGCTGGCGGACGTCGACCAGGTCCGGCGACACGGGCGGCGCCTGCGTCGAGGTGGCGGACAACCTGCCTGGTGTGGTGCTGGTCCGGGACAGCAAGGACCGCTCCGGCCCGATCCTCACCTTCGCTGCGGCGGCGTGGCGCGGCTTCGTCGCCGACGCCGGCAGTGCCCGGAGCCGCCGCGCCGGCTAGCGGCGCGGGGTGACGGTGGCCAGCAGCTCCGGCTGGCGTCGGTCCAGTACGTCGCCGGCCAGGTACGCGCCGAGCAGCGCCGCGCCCAGCCCGTACGCGGCGCCGACCGGCAGGGCCAGCCAGAGCCAGGCAGTATCGAGCAGACCGGCGGCCACCACCATCGGCACCGCCGCGACCGCCGAGGCGAGCATGGTCAACAGGGTGAGCAGCCCCTTCGTGAGGCCCGCGCCGCTGTTCATCGCGAACGGGTTGCTCGTCTCCGGCAGCGAGTACGCCCCGAGCACCGAGACCAGGCTGTTCACCGCCAGCCCGGCGCCGTAGGTGGCGACCAGGCTGCCGAAGGTGAGCCCCATCCAGCCCGGTCGACTGAGCAGCACCGACAGCACCACCGATACGAACGCCAGCATCGGCAGTACGTACAGCGAGAAGGCCGTCATCCGCGCCCGCAGCTCCACCCGACCGGGCACCCCGGCCACCACGTTCGCGGCGTACGCGCTGCCGTCGAAGCCGAACTGGTTGGCCAGGGTGGCGGCGGCGAGCACACCCACGAGGACCATGGAGATGGTGACCACGACCGGTGAGCTGTCGCTGGCAGCCCCCGTCAACCCCCCGCTCTCCATGGCTGCGAAGTCCCCGCCCGTGACGTTGATGAACACGGGTACGAAGATGCCGACCACCGCGATGGTGATCAGGTTGGCCCGGCGGCGAGCGTCCCGCCACCAGTAACGGGACTCCCGGGCGACCAGGGCGCCGAACCGGTCCCGGCGCGCCCACCCAGTGACCCGGGGGAACAGTTGGGCGACCGCGCCGCCGGTCACCCCGCGCCGAGCGGGGGCCTTACCGGCGCTCGCCGCACCCACCATGGCCGACTCGAGCGACCGCGACCACCAGGCCAGCAGGGCGCCGAGTGCCACCAGCGTGATCAGCAACTTGACCGGTGCCGCCCACACCCGTCCCTGGGCCACGTCGATGCCGGCCGTCCACGGCGCGCCGAGCGGCGTCCAGCCGATCACGGTCGCCGCGCCGGTCAGCCGGGTCAGGTCCGCCTCCCGCAGCGCGGCGAGACCGAAGACCTGCAACGGGCCGAGAAGTGCGGCCACCACCGCCAGCAGCACGGCCGCCAGGTCCCGAACCCGCCGGGACCGCAGCATGGTGGCGAAGGCGCTGGTCACCGCCCGGCTGGCGGCCACGCAGAGCAGCAGCCCCGCGACCACACCGACCACGGCCACCAACCCCGCCGACCAACCGCCCAGCGACCAGGAGGTGAGCACCAGCCCGAACGTCGCGATCAGCACCGCCAGCACCGGCACGCTGAGCAGAGCCGCCGCGAACAGGCCGGTCACCAACGTGCGCCGGGGCAACGGCAGCAGCGCGAACCGGGCCGGGTCCAGCGTCTCGTCCACACCGAAGAAGACCAGCGGCAGCAGTAGCCAGCCGAGCACCAGCAGGCCGCCGCCCGCCGCCCCGACCAGCACCGCGTACTGGCCGTCGCCGGTCAGGCCGGGCAGGGCGAAGAGGAAGAAGCCACTGGCGGCGAACCAGAGCCCGAGCAGCGCACCACCGATGAACAGGGCGATGCGCCAGCCCTGACCCCGGAAGCTGTTGCCCAACACCCGCAGCTTGAGCCGTACGAAGTGCCGGGCGGACACCTGCCGCTGCGGCGCCGCGCTCACCGGGAGAGCCACGACAGCTCCTCACCAGTCGCCGTCCGCCCGCCGACTACCTCGACGAAGACCTGCTCCAGCGAACGCTCACCCCGCACCTCGGCGAGGGTGCCGACCCGCTTGATCGTGCCCCCGGCGAGGATCGCCACGTGCGAGCAGAGCCGCTCGACGACCTCCATCACGTGACTGGAGAAGACCACGGTGCCGCCGCCCGCCGCATACCTCGTGAGGATGTCGCGGATCAGCGCGGCCGAGACCGGGTCGACCGCCTCGAACGGCTCGTCCAGCACCAGCAGCCGAGGGCCGTGCAGCAGCGCGCAGGCCAGGCCGATCTTCTTCTTCATACCCGCCGAGTAGTCCACCACCAGCGTCCGGCCGGCGTCGCCGAGGGCCAGCACGTCCAGCAGCTCAGCGGCCCGCTGGTCGACCACCGCCGGGTCCATCCCCCGCAACAACCCGTGGTACGCCAGCAGTTCGGCACCGGTCAGCCGGTCGAACAGTCGTACCCCGTCGGGCATCACGCCGAGCAGCCGCTTGGCGGTCAGCGGGTCCTGCCACACGTCGTGCCCGAGCACCCAGGCCGAGCCCGCGTCCGGCCGCAGCAAGCCGACAGCCATCGACAGGGTGGTCGTCTTGCCGGCGCCGTTCGGGCCGAGCAGGCCGTAGAAGGAGCCGGCGGGGACGTCCAGGTCGACGCCCGCCACCGCGATCGTGCCGTCGAACCGTTTGGCCAGGCCACGCAGTGCGAGCGCGGGGTGCTCAACAGTCATGAGGCGACGTTATCCGCCAGCCGCCAGTTCCGCCGTCCGGCGGCAGGCGGAGGCGTGGTCATCCCCAGGAGGGACCAGCGCTTCGCCATGCGCGACCGATGCAACCGGCCGTTGGCCTCGCGGGTGACAGTGGCAGGAGCGACACGGGGGAGGAACGTTGGACAGGGACGACGGCTTCGAGGAGTTCTACCGGGCGACCAGACACCGAGCCGTCACCGTGCTGTACGCGCTCGGTGGCGACATCCATGAGGCACAGGACGCCGCGCAGGAGGCGTACGTGCGCGCCTGGCAGCGCTGGCAGCGCATCAGCGGGTACGACGATCCGGAAGCGTGGGTACACACGGTGGGATACCGCCTCCTCCAGAACCGCTGGCGGAAGATTCGCAACGGAATCGCCGCCCAACGGCGCGACCGCCCGACAACCGCGGCCGGTCCGCCATCGGAGAACACGGTGGCACTGGTCGCGGCGTTACGGCAGTTGCCGAAGGATCAGCGCGAGGCCGTCGTACTGCACCACCTCGCTGATCTCTCCGTCGCGGACATCGCGACCCGGACGGCCGTTCCGATCGGCACCGTCAAGGCCCGCCTCACCCGAGGGCGCAGGGCTCTCGCACCTCTGCTCGGCACCACCCTCCCCGAGGAGGTCAGCAATGCCTGATCAGCCCTTCATCGACCTGTTCCACGACACCGAGCACCTGACCTGGGCCCCGACCGACCAGGTGCGGGAGCGCGGCCGGCGGCGTACCCGTCGGACGAGGATCGCGGCGTCGCTCGCCGGCGTGGTGGCCGTGGGCGTGGTGGCCACCGGGGCGGTGGCGCTGGCCGGCGGCCGGGAGGGAGCACCGACGCCGGTACTGCCGGCCACCGGATCACCCACCCCGACACCCTCGTCGTCGCCCACCCCGAGCCCCTCACCGTCCGCGACGCCGTCGACCCGCAACACCCCAGGCGCGCCACCGTCGAGCCCATCGGCGACAAGCGGTGCAGCGACGAAGGGCCCCGTCAGCGCGGACATTCCTGCGCAGGCGCTCCTGCGTGCGTCGGACCTGCCGTCCGGTTACCGGGCGGGCGGGAGTGACCTGCTGGATGGTGAATGGTCCTTCGGCTATATCGTCAGCATCACCTGCGCGGCCACGCCGGACCGGTCGCCGAAGGAACGCGCCGAGCGCAGTGCTGGGTTCAGCAAGCCCGGCGGGTCGTCGGTCATCGAGCGCGTCCAGCGATACTCCCTCGAGGGCGCGAAGGCCACGATGACCTTCTGGGCACGAAGGGTGACGCAGTGCGAGCCGGAGGATGAGCGGTACTCGCTGTCGACCGTCGACTCCGGATTCGCCGGGGACGGTTCGCTCCTGATCAGATCCGACGGACCAGCTATGGTCGATTACACGCTCTTTGTCCGGCAGGGCGATCTGGTCGCGGAGATCCGGCTGGGCAACCTGACCGAATCGGAGGCCCGACGGCTGGCACAGCGGGCAGCCGACCGGTTGTGCACCGGGACCGACGCCTGCTGACCTCGTCGCCGGGGCTGTTGGTCCTCACATGCGGAGGGCTTCCGGGGTGTGCAGGCGGAGCATGGTGGCGGCGACGTCGGCGGGAGCCCGGCGGCGGGTGGCCATCGACACGGCGACCATCACGGTGAAGGCAAGCGGCACCGTCCAGGCGGCCGGCTGCGCGATGAGCGTGGCCGGCCAGCCGGACAGCGGTGGGCCGAGCACTGTGACAAGCACCGCGCCGATGGCAGCGCCGCCGCCGACCACGACGCCTGCGGCGGCGCCCACGTCGGTCAGGCCGCGCCACCAGATGCCGAGCACCAGCAGCGGGCAGAAGCTCGACGCGGCGACCGCGAAGGCCAGCCCGACCACCTGCGACACGTCGAGCCCGGAGACGTGCAGGGCCAGCACCGTCGGCACGGCGCCGGCGATCACCGTGGCCAGCCGGAAGCCGCGTACCGAGCCGCGACCCAGCACATCCGTGGAGATCACCCCGGCGACGCTCGTCAGCAGCCCGGACGAGGTGGAGAGGAAGGCGGCGAACGCGCCCGCCGCGATAAGCGCGGCGAGCAGTTGCCCGATCAGCCCGTCGCCGAGGACCGCGCCGGGCAGCAGCACCACCACCGCGTCCGTCTGCCCACTGAGCAGCAGTTGCGGCGTGTAGATCCGGCCGAGCACCCCGTACAGGGTGGGCAGCAGGTAGAAGACGCCGACAAGCGCCAGCACCACAAGCGTGGTCCGGCGGGCCGCCGCGCCGTCCGGGTTGGTGTAGAAGCGCACAAGCACGTGCGGCAACCCCATGGTGCCCAGGAAGGTGGCAAGGATCAGCGAGTACGTGCCGAACAGGCCCCGGTCGTCGTCACCGGCGGCGCTGGGCAGCAGCCAGTCACCGGCCTCGGTGGCCACCCCTGACACGTCAGGCACCGGGTCGCCCGCGGCGAAGGACAGCTCGTCGCCGGGGCGTACCTCCCGAACCTCACCGTCGGGAAGCGTGAGGGTCGCGCGGTGCTCGACCACGACTGTGGTCGCGGTCCGGAACGTCGGCCCGTCGGGCGGGGTCACCGCCGGGCGGCCGTCGGCCTGCCACTGCAACGCCAGGAAGATCACCGGTACGGCGAGAGCGGTCAGCTTCAGCCAGTACTGGAACGCCTGGACGAAGGTGATGGCCCGCATCCCGCCCAACGCCACGTTCGCGGTGACCACGGCGGCCACCAGCAGGGCGCCTACCGGGTACGGGGAGCCGGCCACAGTGGCCAGGGTGAGACCGGCGCCCTGGAGCTGCGGCACCAGGTACAACCAACCGATGAAGATCACAAAGGCGGTGGCGAGGATGCGCAGCCGACGGGACCCCAGTCGCAGCTCGCAGAAGTCCGGCAGGGTGAACGCGCCGGAGCGCCGCAGCGGCGCCGCCACGAACAGCAGCAGGGCCAAATAGCCGGCGGCGAACCCGACCGGATACCAGAGCACGTCCACGCCGTACTTGAGGACCAGGCCGGCGACGCCGAGGAAACTCGCCGCCGACAGGTACTCCCCGCCGATGGCGGCAGCGTTCCACGTCGGGCTGATCGCCCGCGACGCCACCAGGAAGTCGGAGGTGGTCCGGGCCAGCCGCAGCCCGTAGAAGCCGATCCCGACTGTCACCAGGGTGACCGCGACGATGGCCGGGACCACGAAGTCGTTGGCCACCTCAGCGCTCCGGCCGCTGCACCAGGTCGGTGAAGTCCTGCTCGTTACGTTCGGCCAGCCGCACGTACGCCCAGCCCACCCCGATCAGGAACGGGAACGACACCACACCGAGCAGCAGCCACGGCAGGTTGACGCCGGCGACAGTGGTCCGGCCCAGCGATGGCGCGATGGCGAACAGCCAGGGCAGCCCGCCCAGCCCGATGGCGACCACCAGGGAGAGCCGCAGCGCCAACGCGAGCTGGGCCCGAACCAGGCCGCGGACCAGCGCCTCACCGACCTGGGTCTGCTGCGCCAGCTCGGCGCGGGTCCGCTCGGCGCGGCTGTCCTGCCTGGTGATGTCGGCCAACACGATCCGGGCCCGCCGGGATGGCGGGACCGCACCGCCCGACCCCACGTCAGGGAGTTGCATGGCCACCCCGGCAGTCTTGCCCGCACGGCGCGATTGTCAAGCGTTGCCGCTCACCAGCGGCTCAGGCCGAGACAGCTCGCCGACCAACTGGCCCCCCGGATCTCGTCGAGGACCGGCCGGGCTCGTTCCCGGCCGAGGTTCGTCGCCCAGAAGCCGTCCCGGGGCAGCCCGTAGGCGATCTCCCGCAGCGCGCAGGTCCGCATCGGCTCGGGCAACCGGTTCAGAGCCGGTACGGCGTCCTCGGAGAGCCCCGACAGGTAGCTGACGTCCAGGCGGCCGGTGTCGAGATAGCGGTCCACGTTCCGGTCGGCGATCAGCCGGTCCGGGTTGACCAGCGCCAACCCGAGCAGCGCCAGCACCGCAGTGCCGATCACCAACCGGGGCAGCCACTCGGCCCGCAGCCGCACCACGGCCACCCCGACGAGGACGAAGAGCAGCCCGAGCCACAACTCGGTGGTCGCCACGAGGAGTCGCAGCCGGGTGGCGCCGTACGCGTCGGCGTAGACCTGCATCCGGTAGAGCGCCGAGGCGACGATCACCAGGCTGAGAGCGGTGAGCGTGCCGAGCAGCACCCGGACCAGCAGCCGGTCCGCCCGGCTGGCCTTCGGTGCCCGACGGGCGGCGATGGCGATCACCAGCAGCGTGAGCCCGGTGACGGCGAGCAGTTGCCAGAACCCGCCTCGGGCGTACTCGGCGTAGGTCAGCCCGGCCGTACGCAGCACGTGCCCGGCCCCGCCGAACAGCACGGTCAACTGGACAAGCACGAACACAGCGAACAGGGCGTCGAGCAGCACCAGCGGAATCGTCCACTCCAGCCGGTGTGCCGGTCGGCCCGGTTCCGGCCGCAGGCCCTCCAGGTCGGGCGGGCGACTCACCAGGTACGCGGCACCGAGCAGGCCACCGCCGATAAGCGCCAGGCGGAACACCCAACCGATCATCCCGGGCGGCGAGATGTCGGGCAGCAGGCCGGTGACCAGGTCGGCGAACACCGCGTCGGCGGAGGAGAAGAGCAGCCCGAACAGCACAAGCAGGCCAGCGGAGATCGCCAGGCTGCTGACGACACGCCCGACCTCGATCCCCGACCCCGCCGCACGGCGGCTGCGCAGCCCACGTGCCGCCCACGGGAGCGCCCGTACCGTCGCGGCCGGCGGCAGCGTCGCGGCGAGCAGCATCCCGAGCGGACTCCGGCCGCCGGTCACCGCGAGCGTCCCGGTCACCACGGCGCCGAGCAGGCAGAGGGCGAAGAGCCAGCCGGCGGCCCGGACGGTGCCGACGCCGACCAACGCGACAGTCGCGGCGGCCCAGGCGGCCTGCGCCACCCGCCCCGGTGCCCCCGTGGCATCGGGACGGGCGGCGGCAGTCGTTCCCGGTGCCCCCGTGGCATCGGGACGGGCGGTGGCCGCCGGGCCTGGCGCCTCCGGCTTATCCGGACGGTCGGTCGCTGCCCTTCCCGGTGCCCCCGTGGCATCGGGACGGACGGTGGCCGCCGGGCCTGGCGCCTCCGGCTTGTCCGGACGGTCGGTCGCCGCCCTTCCCGGTGCCCCCGCGGCATCGGGAAGGGCGGTGGCCGCCGTGGCCGGGGACGGAGTCCCGGAACTGACGACGCCGGCGGTCACGAGGGCGGCGACGGCGGCCAGCGCGGCCGCCAGCCAGCCGAGGCCGGGACGGACCATCGTGAGCGTCGACGCGCCGACGACCGCCGCCGCCGTCAACGCCGCCAGGGCCAGCGGACGGGCGGCCCCGGGTGGCCCCGGCCAGCGACGCTCGAGCAGCGACGGTGGCCTCGGCAGAGCCGGTGCGAGCGGCCCCGGGTGCGGAGGGGCGGCGGCCGGCGGGGCAGCCGGACCCGGTCGGGCAGGCGGGGTGGCCTGCGGGCCGGTCGGCCCGGTGGCCGGGACGGGATTGCTGCCGGGGCTGGTCATGCGGCCTCTCTTCGGTGTGACGAGTCACCGGGGATGGTGACCTGGATGCGGCAGCCGGGCCGGTCGCCCCGGTGCGGCCCGGCCGGATCCAGGACAGCGATCCGACCGCCGTGCAACTCGACGACCCAGCGGGCGATGGCCAGGCCCAGCCCGGTTCCGCCGCCCGCCGACCGGTCGCCCCGGGTGAACCGCTCGAACACGCGGGAACGCTCGGCCGGCGGGATGCCCTGGCCCTCGTCGCTCACCTCGAAGCGGAGCTGGTCGCCGTGCTCCTCGGCGCTGACCCGCACGGTGCCGCCGGGTGGGCTGTGCCGCGCCGCGTTGTCGAGCAGGTTCGCGAAGACCTGGTGCAGCCGCCACGGGTCCGCGCGTACCGTCAGGGGCTCCGGCAGGTCACGAAGCTCGAAGCGCACGTCCAGGCCGGCGCCGGACGCGCTGGCTGTGGCGTGCTCGACCGCCTCGTCGAGGAAGTCCCCCACGTCGATGTGTACCCGTCGCAGCGGCACCACCCCGGCGTCGAGGCGGGACAGGTCCAGCAGGTCGGCGACGAGATGCCCGAGCCGTTCGGTCTGGGACAGCGCCGCGCGCAGGGCGGCGGGCTCGGGCTCGGCCACCCCGTCCACCATGTTCTCCAGGACGCCCTGCAACGCCGTGATCGGCGTCCGCAGCTCGTGCGACACGTTCGCGATCAGTTCGCGTCGGCGCTGGTCGGCGGCGTGCAGATCCTCGGCCATCTTGTTGAACGCCTGGGCCAGTTCACCGACCTCGTCCCGGGACGTGGCGCGTACCCGACGGGTGTAGTCGCCCCGGGCCATCGCCCCGGCGGCGGCCGTCATCTCCCGCAGCGGTGAGGTCATCCCGTGGGCGAGCACCTGTGAGGTGACCAGCGCGATGCAGATGACCGTGATCGACGTGCCCGGCGGGAGCCAGCCGATGCCGTACCAGAAGTAGCCGATGGCCACGGCCCACGAGGCGACCAGCAGGACGCCGAGCTTCATCTTGATCGAGCGGACCGGGTCGAGTGGGCGGGGCAGCACCCGGTCCAGCCAGTCCGCCAGTTGGTGGATCACGCGGGCACCTCCAGGGCGTACCCGACGCCGTGCACGGTCCGGATGAGATCGGCGCCGAGCTTGCGCCGCAGGGCCTTGACGTGGCTGTCCACGGTGCGGGTGCCGGTGCCCTCGGCCCAGCCCCACACGTCGGCGAGCAGCCGCTCCCGGGGCAGCACAGTGCGGGGCCGCCCGGCGAGGTGGATCAGAAGGTCGAACTCCGTCGGGGTGAGGTGCACGTCCGCGCCGGCCCGGCGTACCCGCCGCTCGGCCTCGTTGATCTCGATGTCGCCGAGGCGGATGGCGGGTGGGGCGGGGGTCGCGGCCCGTTCCATCCGGCGCAGCAGCACGTGTACGCGGGCGGCCAGCTCGCGCATCGAGAACGGCTTGGTGAGGTAGTCGTCCGCGCCGACCGCGAGCCCGACCAGCAGATCGGTCTCGTCGTCGCGGGCCGTGAGCATCAGCACCGGCACCGGCCGGACCGCCTGGATCCGCCGGCACACCTCCAGCCCGTCGAAGCCGGGCAGCATCACGTCCAGGACGACGAGATCCGGCTGCCCGGTCCGGAACCGCTCGACGGCGCTGGGGCCGTCCGTGGCGATCTCCACCACGAAACCCTCGGCGCGGAGTCGGGCGGCTACCGACTCGGCGATGGTGCGCTCGTCCTCGACGACCAGGACCCGGCGTTCCTTCATGGGGCCTGACTGTATTGAGCCGCCGTGGAGATCAGTGGGTGACGTTGTGAACAACCTGTGGAGAACAGTTCAAGCCTGTGGATAACGCCGGTGGACACGGGCGCGTCTCCGGCCACCCGACGAAACGGGGCCGGTGGCAACGCCACCGGCCCCGCTCCACCGCATCGTCAGCCGATCGGTACGACCAGGTCCACGGACATGCTGCCGCTGGCCGGGACGGTGAACCGCTCCAGCTTGCGGGTGCCGTCCGGCTGGGTCACCAGGTAGCGACCGTCGACCTGCTGCTCCTCGTTGAGGTACGCGTTGTAGGTGAAGAAGATCCGCTGCGGGCCCTTGAGCCGGATGTCGAACCGCCCGTCAGTGATCCAGCCGTTGCCCGCGATGTCGCCGGTGTCGACGCTGCGCGCGATCACGTACCCGCCGGCGAAGGGGGTGCCGTCGGGCGTGCGGAAGGTGCCGGTCAGAGCGACGCCCTGGTCGAGCTGGGCGTCCTGGGTGGCGCTCGCACCGGCGGTGACGGTCACCGGGGTGGCGGTGAAGCGGCTCGTCGCGTCGCCGGACCATTCGCTGGCCCACGGGTGGCCACTGAAGATCAGCGGCCACGCGTACGGGCCGAGCCTGTCGATGGTGTAGACGCCGCGCTCGTCGGTGCTGGCGTCCTGCACTCCGAGCCCGGGGTGACCGGTGAGCACGGAGATGTCGACGCTGTTCAGCGGCTTGCCGGTCGAGTCGGTGACGGTGCCGGTGACCGTGCCGGCCCGGTCCAAGCGGACCGTCGGGCCGGTCGTCACCTGTCCCACGGTGGCGACCACGTCGACGGCCTGCCGCTCGTCACCGGTGCCGCCCTCGGCACCCACCCACTGACGACCGTAGACATCCTCCTGGGGCAGCGCGAAGAGCTTGTAGGTGCCGCCGACCAGCGGGCCGACCTGGATCCGGCCGTTGCGGTCGCTGCACTCGCCGTAGCCGTCCCGCATCGAGGCCTGCTTGGGCAGGTACGCGTCGAGGCACACGTCCCGCACCGGCGCGCCGGTCTGCCTGTCCACGATGGTGGAGGTGATGACCGCGCCCGGCCGCATCTTCACGGTGAGTTTGGTGGTGCCGTTGGCCGTCACGCGTACCCCGGTGACGTCGCGGGAGAAGTGCAGCTTGTCCGGCGCGTACAGGAAGAGGTCGTGGCGGCCCTGCGGCAGGCCGGTGACGGTGACCGTGCCGCTGCCGTTGCTGCACGCCGAGTCGACGCAGAAGTTGGCGACGGGCGCGCCGGTGACCGAGTTGACGGCGGTGATGGCGACCGAGCCCGTGCCGAGCAGGCTGTCCGCGATTGTCGTCTGCTGCCCGCCCCGGACCTGGACGATGTTGGCCTCTTCGGCGGTCAGCTTGCCCCGGTAGTACTGCTGCCGCTCGCCGACGACCACACCGACCTTGTACGAGCCCTGGATCACCTGGACGCTGAACTCGCCGTTCGCGTCGGTCTCCGTCCAGGCCCCGCCGTACATGTTGGCGGTGGTGATGTCGACCTGGGCGTTCGCGAGCGGCGCGCCGGTCGCGGTGGTGAACCGTCCGGAGAGGCCGCCCACCGGCAGCATCGTCTCGTTGACCTCGACTGCCGTGTCCGCCGCGACCTGGAAGACGGTGGCGCCCTCCTCGTCGAGGCTGCCCGGCACGTACTGGGTCTGGTAGGAGCCCTCGATCGGGTTGAAGTTCACCCGGTAGCGGCCGGGCAGCGCGGTGATGGTGAACCGGCCGTCCTCGTCGGTACGCGAACCCGCCCAGTTGTACGTGTCGACCTCGTTGGCGTTGATGCCCAGGTCGGGCACCGGCCGCCCGGCGCTGTCGACGATCCGGCCGCTGATGGTGCCGGTGCCGAAGAGTTGTTCGTCGACGGTGGTGGTGCCGCCGGCGGTGACTGTCACCGGGTCGGCGTCCCACATCATCGCCCTGCGGTGGTGGTACTGCTCGGGCTGCGTCCAGGGGAAGTAGCCGACCGTGTACGAGCCGGCGGGCAGCCCGGAGACCGTGTAGTTGCCGTCGGCGTCGGTGTTGGTCTGACCGACGCTCTCGTACCCGTCGGCCGGGTAGACCTGTACGAGAACCTCGGCGGCGGCGGTGCCGGCGTTGGTGGTCAGTCGTCCGCTGACCGCGCCCGTGTCGGCGGCCTGGGCCGGGGTGGCGCCGGGCAGCACGAGTGCCGCCACGACGCCACCGGCCAGCAGGGCGCGGCGGGCTGGGGATAGCTGCATCGATGTCCCAATGTGAGGGTGGTGGGGCGGCCTGAGCAGGCTGCGCCCGCACCGACCCTGCGCCCCGTACGGGATCGGCACACGGAGGATAGGTCACCGGCGATGCGCGTGGAACCGGCCGACCATCCGCTGTGGACCGACGATCAGTCCAGGCCGAGGCGTTCCGGCCGGGCCGACGCGGAGCCCAGCCAGGTGTGCGGGTTGCCGTACCAGCACCAGCCGAGCTTCGGTGCGCCCTGGCTGATCCAGAGTGCCGGCACCCGCTTGTCGCCGCACCGGGAGCCGACAAGCGAGAAGCACCTGTTGCTGGCAAGCGCGGCGGGGTGCAGCGTGACGAAGGCGATCCCCTCGTCGATGGTGAGTGGCAGCCGGTCCTGGGCGGTCATGCCCTCCATGGCCGTGGCCGGCGGCAGGTTGCGGAACTCCTCGCCGCGGTCGACGTCGAACAGCAGGTACGCCGGCCCGGCCGGCACCTCCAGCTCCTTGATCGGGTCGAAGCGCGGCAGGTCGTCCGCCGGGTAGTTCCGGTCGAGGACGCCCGGCTTGCGCTTGCCGGCAAGCGTGGTCAGCCCCAGTCGTTCCTGCACCCCGACCAGGTCACGGGTGATCACCAGCAGGAACGGCACCCGCGCGTCGGTGGGCGCGGGCAGGTCGGCGGCACCCTGGACCGCCCTGGCGCGCAGCGGCGCGACCAGGTCGCGGAAGGCGGTCTCGGTCAGCCCGGCGAGGGCCGGGTAGCCCAACCGCACCAGCTGGTCCAGCTGGCGGTCGAACTCGGTCGCGGCGTCGAAGGGGGTTTCGGACACGGTGGCCTCCCGGTTGTCGTACGGACTAGCGTACAACGTACGACAGCGGTCGGCTCATTCCCGGCTCAACGGTTCCAGTCCTGTTTCGCGGCCCTGACCAGCTTGTCCTTCAGCTCCCGGGTGTGCCGGCGACTCACCGGCAGCTCGGTTGAGTCGATCACCACCACGTATCCGGAGTTCACCAGCCGCAACTCCGCGATCAACTTCAACTGCACCAGGTACGACCTGTGCACCCGGACGAAACCGGCGTCGGCCCACCGCTCCGCGAGTGTCGCCAGGGACACCCGCACCAGGTGCGAGCCCTCGGCGGTGTGCAGGCGTGCGTAGTCGCCCTGCGCCTCCACCCACCGCACCGCCGACCGGGGCAGCATCCGGGTGGTGCCGGCCAACTCGATGGGGATTGTCGGGTCCTCCTCGGCCCGGGCCAGCGCCGCCGGATGCGACGGCACCACCCGGGAGCCGATCACCCGGCGCAGCGACTCGGCCAGCCGGTCCGCGCGGACCGGCTTGCGGACGTAGTCCGTGGCGCCCAGGTCGAACGCGTCCACCGCGCCGTCGTCGTACGCGGTGACGAACACGATCGCCGGTGGTCGCGCGAAGCGGCGCAGCACCCGGGCCAGCTCCATGCCGTCCAGGCCGGGCATCCGGATGTCCAGGAAGACCACGTCCACGTCGCCGTCGCGCAGCAGCCGCAGCGCCTCGGTGGCGTCCCCGGCCGTGTGCAGCCGGGCCACCCGGGGGTCGGCACGCAGGTGGTACGCCAACTCGTCGAGCGCGGGCGGCTCGTCGTCCACCGCCAGCACCCGGAGGAACCCCGTGGTCACGAGCCCGCCCGCACACCTGGGTGGAACTTCGGCACCCGCATGCTCACCCTCGTACCCGACCCCAGCCCCGTCTCGACGACCAGGCCGAACCGGTCACCGAAGACCGACCGCAGCCGCTCGTCGACGTTCGAGAGGCCGACGTGCTGGCCCGTGTCGTCGCCCGGGTCACCGGCGCCGCGCGCCAGCTCGGCGATGCCGGCGGTCAACGTGGTCGGGTCCATTCCCACTCCGTCGTCCTCCACGGTGATGTGGCATTCGGCGCCCGCGTCCCGGGCCTCGATGCTCACCATGCCCGTGCCCGGCTTGCGGGACAACCCGTGCCGGACGGCGTTCTCCACGAGCGGCTGGAGGCAGAGGAACGGCAGCGTCACCGGCAGCACCTCCGGGGCGATCTGCAACCGCACCTGCAACCTGTCACCGAACCGCGCGCGCTCGATCGTCAGGTACCTGTCGATCGACCGCAGCTCCTCGGCGAGTGTGGTGAACTCCCCGTGCGCCCGGAACGAGTACCGCGTGAACTCCGCGAACTCCAGGATCAACTCCCGGGCCCGCTCCGGGTCGGTGCGGACGAACGAGCCGATCGCGGTAAGCGCGTTGTAGATGAAGTGCGGGCTGATCTGCGCCCGCAACGCCCGGATCTCCGCCCGGGCCAGCCGCTCCCGCGACGAGTCCAGCTCGGCAAGGGCGAGCTGGTTACCGGCCCAGTGCGCCGTCTCCAGGGTGGCCTGCACCAGCCCCGGCGCCGGAGCGCTGTCGGCGATCGCCACAAGCGCGCCGACCACCCGGCCGTCCGCACCCTGCAACGGCGCCACCACGGCCCCCCGGATCGGACAGTCGACCCGGTCGCAGCGCAACTCGTGCTCGCCGAGCACAGTCGAACGCCCCGATGCCACCGTCCGCCCGGCCGCCGCGAGCAGTTGCTCGCCGTGGTGGGTGCCGCGCCCGTCGAGGGCGAGCAGCCGGTCGGCGTCGGTGAGCGCCAGCCCGACCGCGCCCACCAGGGCCCGCAGATGGCGTACGGCCTTCGCCGCGCCCGCCTCGCTCAACCCGGCGCGCAGCGGCTCGGCGGCCAGGCCCGCGGTGTGCAGCACCTCGTAGGTGGCCCGCTGGGTGGCCGTGGCGATGCCCCGGCGGGCGCGCAACCGCAGCACCGCCCACAGAGCCGCGGCCAACGCGGTGACAAGTGAGACGACGCCTACCACTGCCGAAAGGTTGCCACCCACGCAGCGATCCTCGCCGGTGCGGGCCCGCGCGCCAACCCCTAGTACGCGCCCTTGCGGGCGAGCACCACCCCGACGGTGCGCCACAGGATGCTCAGGTCGTACGCGAGCGACCAGTTGTCGACGTAGTAGAGGTCCAGTCGCACCGACTCGTCCCAGGACAGGTCGGAGCGGCCGGAGACCTGCCACAGGCCGGTCATGCCGGGGCGCACCAGCAGCCGGCGGCGTACGTCGCCGAGGAAGTCGCCGTCGTCGGCAGGCAGCGGGCGCGGCCCGACCAGCGACATCTCGCCCCACAGCACGTTGATCAACTGGGGCAGCTCGTCCAGCGACGAGGCCCGCAGGAAGCGGCCGACCGGGAAGACCCGCGGGTCCTGCTTCATCTTGAACAGCATGCCGTCGGTCTCGTTCCGGTCGACCAGGCTGGCCAGCCGGTCCTCGGCGTCGACGTACATGGTCCGGAACTTCCACACCCGGAACGTGCGCCCCTCGTGCCCCACCCGGGGCTGCCGGAAGAAGACCGGCCCGGGATCGGAGATCCGGATCGCCACGCCGATGGCCAGGAAGAGCGGGATCAGCAGCAGCAGGCCCAGGCCCGCCGCCACCCGGTCCATCAGGTTCTTGGCCAGCAACGCCGGCCCGGAGAGGGTCGGCTCCTCGACGTGCAGCAGAGGCAGGCCCTCGATCGGCCGGATGTGCACCCGGGGGCCGGCGATGTCGGTCAACTGCGGTGCGACCACCAGGTCGACGCCGGAGCCCTCCAGCTGCCAGGCCAGCCGGCGCAGCTCGCCCGGCTCCGCGCTGGCCGACCCGCAGACGGCGATGGTGTCCCCGCCGACCTCACGGACCAGGGCCAGGACGTCGCGGCCGGCGTACACCGGCACCGGCGTCGGCATGCCCCGCGCCGCCGCGTACCCGTCGGTGATGTGGATGGCGACAGGCACCAGCCCGGCGGCCGGGCTGCGGGTGACCGCCGCGTACACCTCCAGGCACTCCGGCAGGGTGCCGACCAGCACCATCCGGTGCGCGGCCTGGCCGGCCCGGCGGCGGATGTAGTGCAGCGCCCAGCGGGCCACGAACCGGCCCCACAGGATCAGCACCGTGGCGCCGACCAGCGCCGTGCCGACGGTGTACCGGGAAAGCTGGGTCACGGTGGCGAACGCG
The DNA here is from genome assembly GCF_055587305.1 of Micromonospora sp. NPDC047521. Taxonomy (NCBI): domain Bacteria; kingdom Bacillati; phylum Actinomycetota; class Actinomycetes; order Micromonosporales; family Micromonosporaceae; genus Micromonospora; species Micromonospora sp. NPDC047521. The sequence continues at coordinate 718,706 of NZ_JBVJGN010000002.1, forward strand.
AGGAAGGAGACGCTCGCCGCGACCGTCACCGACGCCCGGATCACCCGCTTGAACTCGTCCGGGCCGAGCCCCAGGTAGCGCCTGTCGTACGCCCGGTTGCTCCAGAGGATGACCACCCAGCCCAGTGGGAGCAGCAGGTACGAGATGGTGTGGAACCACGTCGGATCCTGCTTGGTGCCGGAGAAGCCGGAGGCGGCCTGGTCGAAGAGCTGGATCGCGATCCAGCTGGCGAACGCCGCCGCGCCGAAGTCGAGCACGAGCAGGATGGCGATGTAGGGGCGGTGCCAGCGGGAGACACGGCGACGCGCCCTGGCCCACGCCGACCGGGGGACGCCGTTGTGCGTCGGCGGCGTCGGCGGCTGGATCTCGAAGCTGTCGACGTGCCGCACGAGTCTGCTCCGGCCTTCGTTGGATACCGGGCGCTGGAGGCTTGCCGTCACCTCACCCATGTCCTCCCGCATGACACGTGCCGCTCACTCGCAGTGAGGGCCCGGGTCGCCCACCGTCCCAGTCTCCCACGCGGGCTCCGACCGGTCGCCGCCCCGAAGGAGATTGGCGACTGATGGTGCCGGCGGGATCTGGCCGGCTCCGCACCATTTCAGAAGCCGGGGACCGGGCCACTATACCGATGGATACGCCTGTGGCGAGAACGGTGGACCGGAGCTTCGGCTCAGTCGGGTCGATTCCGCTCTGTAGTCGGCACGTGGTGTCACTCACCGTACGAGTCGGGACAACCGTCGGTCAGCCAGCGGCTTGCCGCCGGTCTGACACGTCGGGCAGTACTGGAGGCTGGAGTCGGCGAACGACACCTCCCGCACCGTGTCCCCGCACACCGGGCAGGGCAGCCCGGTCCGGGCGTGCACCTTCAGCCCCGAGCGCTTCTCACCCTTCAGCTCCGCCGCCCGCTGACCGACGGACCGTTCCACGGCGTCGCCGAGGATCTGCCGGGTCGCCGCGTGCAGGGCCGCGAGCTGCCCGTCGGTGAGCCGGTCGGTGATCGCGAACGGGGACAGCTTCGCGGCGTGCAGGATTTCGTCCGAGTACGCGTTGCCCACCCCGGACAGCACCGACTGGTCGGTCAACACCCCCTTGACCTGCCCCCGCCGGCTGCGCAGCCGCTCCGCGAACGTCGGCAGGTCCGCGGCGAACGCGTCAGGCCCCAGCTTGGCCACCCCGGGCACCGCCGCCACGTCGCTGACCAGGTACGCGGCCAGCTTCTTCTGCGTACCGGCCTCGGTCAGGTCGAAGCCGGACCCGTCGTCGAGACGTACGCGCAGCGCGATCGGCCCCTTACCGGGACGAAGTGGGGTGCCGGACGGGAAGGCCTCCCGGTAGTGCAGCCAGCCGGCCCGAGCCAGGTGGACCACCAGGTGCAGATCCCCCTCGAACACCACGTCCAGGAACTTGCCGTGCCGGCGGGCGTCGACCACCGCCCGACCCGCGACCTCGGTCGGTGCCGGGTCGTACGTCTTCAGGGCGCTGATCGCGGCGACCTCCAACCGGTCGACACGCCGGCCCACCGCGCGCTGGCGCAGGTAACCCGCGAGCGCCTCAACCTCCGGTAGTTCGGGCACGACACAACGGTAGCCTTCTTTCCGGTGAGCGCGAGGAATGAGCTTGCGAGTCCCACCGCGAGCGCGAGGAGTGAGCTTGCGAGCCGCGCAGTCGCGAGCAACAGTCGGCACAGTCGCGAACGAAAGGTCCGCTCGTTGAGAATCGTGGTGGCGCACAATCGGTACCGGGAAGCCCAGCCCTCCGGCGAGAACACGATCGTCGACTCGGAGATCGCTCAGCTCACCGCTGCGGGTGTCGAGGTGCTGCCGTTCATCCGCAGCTCGGACGAGATCCCGTCGATGTCGAAGGCGGCCAAGGCGCTGCTGCCGATCTCCCCGATCTGGGCGCCCCGCGCCCAGCACGACCTGAGCCGGCTCCTCACCGAGCACCGACCGGACGCCCTGCACCTGCACAACCCGTACCCCCTGCTGTCGCCCTGGGTGGTGCGGACCGCGCACCGGCACGGCGTGCCGGTGGTGCAGACGGTGCACAACTACCGGCAGGTCTGCTCCTCCGGGATCTACTTCCGCGACGGCGTGATCTGCCAGGACTGCAAGGGCCGGGCGCTTGGCGTACCGGCGATCAAGCACCGCTGCTACCGCGACTCGGCCGCGCAGAGCGCGCTGATGGCGACCACCCTGGCCGTACACCGGGGAACCTGGCGGTCGGTGGACCGGTACGTCGCGCTCACCACCGCGATCGCGGACCACCTCCGCGAGTACGGCATTCCGGACGACCGGATCGTCGTGAAGCCGAACGCCGTACCCGACCCCGGCCGGCCCGCGCCGCTCGGCGGCGGCTTCCTCTACATGGCCCGGCTCTCCCCGGAGAAGGGCGCCGACCTGCTGCTGGACGCCTGGCGCCGGCACCCCGTGGGCACACTGGGCACGCTGCGGATCGCCGGCGACGGGGAGCTGCGCCCGCTGGTGGAGGCCGCAGCCGCCGAGCGGCCCGACGTGGTCTACCTCGGCCAGCTCGACCGGGCCGGCGTACGCGCCGCCGTCGAGGCCAGCGCCGTCGTGATCGCCGCCTCCATGTGGCACGACGTACTGCCAACCGTGATCATCGAGGCGCTGGCCAGCGGCCGGCCGGTCCTCGGCACCGCCCTGGGCGGCATCCCGTACCTCGTCGGAGCGGACGCCCCACACGAACCCGCCGGCACCGGCCCCGCCGAGACCGCCTCGGCCGTCGCCGGGCGTGACGGGTCGGCCATGCCCGCCGGCATCGGCTCCGGTGAAGCCGGCTGGGTGGTCGCCCCCGAACCTGCCGCGCTGGCCGCCGCCCTGCCGGTGGCCCGGGCCGGCGCGTCGGGGCTGAGCCTGGCCGCCCGCGCCCGCTACGAGCGGACCTTCCACCCCGACGTGGTCACCAAGCAGCTCATCGACATCTACGCCGGCATGGCTCGCACACCCAACCCCGCCTGACCCCCGCCGCGCGACGCCGTTCCCCTGGGCGTGGCCGTTCCGCCCTGCGGGGTCGCGTCGCGAAGATCGCGCTGGATCCAGGAAGTAGTGGCCTCGGGGCGGCGGGAAGGCCCTCTTTCCTGGATCGAGCGCGATCTTGATCGCGCGACGTCCCCTGCCGCCCGCCGGAGCGGCCCGACCGGGCGTCGGTCGACAAGATCCGCACAACATCAGGGATGTTGTCGCCTCCGGCACCTCGAAGGCAGCAACTTCGGAGAAGTTGTGCGGATCTTGCGCGCCGTGGGGCGGCGCGCCGTGGGGCAGGTCAGCGCAGGGAGGCGCGGGCGGAGAAGGCGATGCTCGCGAGCAGGAAGCCGCCGTTGACGATCGTGAACGCGACAAGCACCCAGAGGACCAGCGCGGGGGCCACCGCGAGCACCACCGCGGCAACGAAGATCACGGCACCGTAGTCGCGGACCAGCTTCACGAGGCGTACCGGCAGCGACGTCGAGGTGACCATGCTGGCGGCGTTGGGGCCGGACTGCATCACGGAGGTGACCAGGTTGACCATCCAGGTGCCGGCGAAGGTCGCCACCAGCCAGGTCGGGGTGGACGGCTCCTGCGCCACGGCGGTGGCGGCGAGCGCGGCCACGAGGGCGATCTGCGCGGCCACGTCGCAGAGGATGTCGATCCGCGCGCCTGCCGCGCTGCCCTGGCCGGTCACCCGGGCGAGCTGCCCGTCGGCGCAGTCCAGGGAGTACGCGATCTGCCAGCCGAGCAGGGCGAGCAGGCCGACCACCCAGGCCGGTACGTCGCCAGCGGCGACGGGCCCGGCGAGCGCCACGACGCTGACCGAGGTGGCCAGGCCGAGCACGAGGTTGGTGATGGTCAGCGCGGTGGGCGGCAGCCCGAGTCGCTGGGCGACGAGCGCGAAGACGGCGCCGAGCCACTGGCTGATGGACTCGCTGAACAGGCCTCCGCCCCGGTTCACCCGGTGGAAGTCGGCGACGGTGGGACGGCTGTCAGCCAAGCTGGTCGCGGATTGCACCGGCGTAGTCTGCCAGCCGCTCCCGCGTCTCGGTAGGCGACAGGTCGAGGTGTTCGAGGATGGTGTACCGGTCCGGTCGGGTACGCGGCGCGAACTGCACAGCCTCCACGAACTGGTGGTCGGTGAGCCCCACCTCGGCGGGGAGCCGGGGCAGTCCGTGTCGGGCGAGGCAGGCCGACATCTCCCCGAAGCGGCGCAGGTCTCCGCGTAGCCAGGTGCAGAACAGCGCGCCCAGCCCGGCCAGCTCGCCGTGTGAGGCGGTGCCGGGGAAGAGCGAGTCGACGGCGTGCATGATCTCGTGGCAGCCGCCGCTGGACGGTCGGCTGGTGCCGCAGACCGCCATGGCCAGGCCGCTGGAGATCAGCGCCTCGGCGAGCACCGTGACGAACGCGTCGTCGGTCATGTCGCCGGGGTGGTTGAGCACCGCTTCGGCGCCGGCCCGGGCCAGCGACGCGGCCAGCCCGTCGATCGGCTCGCCGCGTACCTGCCGGGACAGCTCCCAGTCGGCGAGCGCGCTGATGTTGCTGATCACGTCGCCGATGCCGGCCCGGTTGTGCCGGTCCGGGCCGCTCTCCACGAAGTCCAGGTCGACGATCACCGCGATGGGGATGTGCACCCCGTAGGAGCCCTTGATCCCGTCGGTGATGAGGCTGGCCACCGGTGAGCCGATCCCGTCGTTGGCGAGGCTGGTGGCCACCGACACCATGGGGAGCCCTCGGCGGGTCGCCGCGTACTTGGCCACGTCGATGGTCTTGCCGCCGCCGATTCCGACCACCGCGTCGTACGAGCGGGCGCGGAGTTTGCCGCCCAGGTCGTCGGCGGCGTCCAGGGTCGCCCCGGCGACTGTGAAGACGTCGGCCGAGCGCAGGGACGGTCGGATCAGCTCGGCGATCTGGGCGCCCTGACCGGGGCCGACAACCACCGCGACGTCACCGCCGGCGGAGATCCGCCCGTCGGCCAGGATCGCGGCCAGGTCGGCGACCGCCCCCCGCCGTACGTCGATGTGCAGCGGGGTGAGGATGCTCCGCGCTAGTAGCGGCACGCGATCTCCCGGGCGCGGGCCAGGTCGGCGTGGTTGTCGACCTCCACCCAGGGGACGTCGCCGATCGGAGCTGCCCGCACCTCGCCACCCCGGTCGGCGAACTCCTGGTAGCCGTCCTCGTAGTAGAGGTTGGGGTCCCGCCGCCAGGTCGCCTCCAGGGCGTCGGCGAGCGCGTCGGCGACCTGCGGCTCGATGAGCGTGGCGCCGATGTACTCCCCGTACGCCTCGCCCGGGTCCATGATCTTGGTGATGCGGGTGAGCTGGCCGGCGGCGTCGAAGATGGTCTTCATCTCCTCCTCGGCGAGCGGCTTGAGGGTGTCCACCGCGAGCAGGATGCCCGGGCCACGCTCGGCGAGCAGGGTCTTCTCCACGCTCACCGGGTGCACGGTGTCCCCGTTGACCAGGAGCACCCCGCGGGCGAAGTACTCGCGGGCCAGCCAGAGGGAGTAGGCGTTGTTCCACTCCTCGGCCTTGTCGTTGTGCACCAGGGTGAGCGTGACCCCGTACTTCTTCTCCAGGTCGGCCTGCCGCTCGCGGACGGCGTCCGCCGCGTAGCCGACGACGATCACGATGTCGGTGAGCCCGACCTCGGCGAGGTTGCCGAGCGCGATGTCCAGGATCGTGGTGTCCCCGTCGACAGGCACCAGCGCCTTGGGCAGGGTGTCGGTGTACGGGCGCAGCCGGCGCCCCGCCCCGGCCGCAAGGACCATTCCGATCATCGCGACATCCTCCTTGGTCCGACTCCCCGTCACCGCTGGAGGATAGCCCCGGGTGCCCGGGCGGCTCTGGCCAACCGGTCAGCCGGGCAGCGCGGCCAGGTCGGCGAGCATCGTCAGCCGCTCGTCGGCGCTGAGCACGGTGTACGGCCCGGCGGCCCGACGGTCGGTCTCCAGCTCGATGGCGAGCCGTTCGGGGCCGACCGGCAGCGCGGCGACGCTCGACGCGGTGTGCCCGGCGGCGGTCCAGGCGGCGGCGTGCGCGTCGGCCCGGTGGTGGCGCAGCGCGCCCAGGCGGTTGAGCAGCAGCACGCCCGGGCCGGTGCCGTCCGGCTCGTACGGGGGTGCCAGCGCGGTGAAGGCCGAGCCGTCCGGGGTGCCCGACTCGTCGGCAAGCACCAGGGCGTACGCCAGCACCCGGCCGAGCGACGCCACCAACCGCGCCACCCGCTCGTCGTGGCCCGCCCACAGTTCCTCGGTGACCTCGGCGTGCACCTGGTACAGCTCGGCGAGGAAGGCGGCACCGCGTTCGGTGGCGGAGAGCGCGCCGTCCGGCCGGCGGTGGATCATGCCGTGCGCCACGTGTTTGTCCATGGCGCGTCGGGCGCTGACCGGGTCGACGTACCTGGTGATCGCGGCGAAACCCGGCCCGTCGACGGTGCCGCCCGGTGCGGCGAGCCGGGTACGCAGGTCCACCAGGAAGCCGGTCGCGCTCGGCCCGCCGTACCGCTGGCTCAGTTCGGCGCCGCCTCCGTCGCGGCCGGCAAGCATGCCGGCGCGGAACGTCCGGTCCACGGCCGGGGTGAGCAGGCCGGCGAACCGGTGCGGCGTCAGCTCGACGGTGTTCACAGACCGATCGACCGCAGGACGGCGAAGCCCTCCTCCGCGATCCGCCGGATCAGGCCGTCGTTGATGTCGCGGTTCTCGTCGAGCATTGTCACCTCGTGCTCGGCGAGCCAGCGGTACTCGGTGTGCTTGCCGGCTTCCAGCCTCGGGTGGCCGAGGTCGCCGTCGACGCGTACGAGGAAGTCGTGTTCGGTCCGGGCCAGCCCGTCGTCGCCGACGTAGTGGTACTCGCCCACCTGGCCGAGGACGTGGGAGAGGACCCAGCCGGTCTCCTCGGTGATCTCCCGGGCCAGCGCGTCGTCGATCTCCTCGCCCGGCTCCAGGTGCCCGCCGACGATGTCCCAGCAGTTGGGAAAGAGGCGCCGGTGTGGTGAGGCGCTGGAAGAAGATGCGGCCGTCGTGGTCGACGATCAGCGCGCCGGCACAGCGCAGGGGCTCGGTGGACACCGTTCGACAGTAGCGAGCGCTACGGCGTCGCGACGATGCCCGGTCTTGTCCCGGAAACATCCACAGACCACGATGTCGGTACCGAATGCCCACCGTCCCAAAGGGGTGATGTGTGATGCAGGTACGGGAAGCCATGTCCAGCCAGGTCCTCGTCGTCGGCCCGGAGCACACGCTCCGCCAGGCGGCCCGGATGATGTCGGCCCGCGGTGTCGGGTCGGCGGTCGTGATCGACCCGGATTCCGAGGGAGTCGGGATCATGACCGAACGCGACGTGTTGAAGGCCATCGGCGCCGGCCTGGACTGCGACGTGGAACGCACAGGCGCCCACCTGACCTGGGATGTGGTCTACGCCGGGCCGGACTGGACGGTGGCCGAGGCGGCCGCCGCGATGGCCCGGGGCGGGTTCCGGCACCTGGTGGTCCTGGACGGCCGTGAGGTCGCCGGGGTGATCTCGGTGCGGGACATCATGCGGGTGTGGGCGGAGGACCAGGCGGTCGCCACCGGCTGACCGGGTGGTGTGCCGGGGCGGATCGACGGGTAGGTATCCCTCACGGGCATGGAGATGCCGTGGCCCGTGGGGGAGGGTCCGATGCGTGACGCGGAGCGCCTGGTCGAGCAGCAGTACGCCATGCTCCTGCACCGGGACGTGGCCCGACTGCCGGATCTCTACGCCCCGGAGGCGTTCTACTCGATGCCGGGGGTGACGGTCCGGCCGATCGAGTTGCCCGCGCTCCTGCGTACCTGGACCGGCGCCTTTGCGGACCTGCGGGTCGATCCGCTGGGTGCGGTGCGTACGGGCGGCGGCGCGGCTGTGGAGGTGCGGTGGAGCGGCACCCACACCGGCACGCTGCACTCGCCGTTCGGCACCGTCGCGCCCACCGGCCTTCAGGTGAGCTGGGAGGTGGCCGAGGTGGTGCGGGCCCGCCGGGGGCGGATCGTCTCCTGGCGGTCCTACTTCGACTGGAGCCAGCTCCTGGACGCGTTCGGCGTGCGGTTGGACGGGCTTTCCCGGGCTTCGCAGCACGACTCGCTCGCCCTTCCGGTCTGATCTGTCGCCGTCCGGCCAGGGCGGGTCACCCGACCCGGTGGCTCAGGATGCGGACATCGCCGTGCCGTCCGCGCGCCCCCCGCCGCCGCCCGTACGCTCAACATCCATGACCGCCGAGCAGCTGATCTCCTTCGCCCGTGGGGCTCCCTCGCTGGACATCGTCGATGTCGAGGGGCTCAAGGCCGCCGCCGTCCGCGCCTTCGACGCCGACCCCGCCGGGGTCACGGCGTACGGCACCTCCGTCGGCTACGTTCCGCTGCGCAGGTGGATCGCCGAGAAGCACGGAGTCGACGCCAACCAGGTGCTTGTGACAAACGGGTCGCTCCAGGCCGACGCGTTCCTCTTCGACCACCTGGTCCGGCCGGGTGACGCGGTGGTGGTGGAACGCCCGACGTACGACCGGACGCTGCTCAACCTCCAGCGGATGGGCAGCGAGCTGCACGGCATCTCGGTCCAGCCCGACGGTCTGGACACGGCCGAGCTGCGCAAGTTGCTGGAGTCCGGGGTCCGTCCCAGGCTCGCGCACGTCATCCCGAACTACCAGAACCCGGCCGGTATGACGCTGTCGTTGGAGAAGCGGCGGGAGCTGCTCGACCTGGCCGCCGAGTACGAGTTCACGATCTTCGAGGACGACCCGTACGCGGACATCCGTTTCCGTGGCGAGGCGCTGCCGTCGATGCTCTCGCTGGACACCCGCAACGTGGTGGTGCACGCGTCGAGCTTCACCAAGACGGTCTGCCCGGGTGTGCGGGTCGGTTACCTGGTCGGCCCGGCCGATCTGATCGCCGACATCGCGAAGAACGCCACGAGCCTCTACATCTCGCCGGGCATGGTGTCCCAGGCGATCGTGCACCAGTTCTGCGTCTCGGGCGACATCGACAGGTCGATCGAGACCGTCCGGAAGGCGCTGGGCGAGCGCGCCCGGGTGCTCGCCGAGTCGCTGCGCCGGCACCTGCCGCAGGCCCGGTTCGTGGAGCCCGACGGTGGCTACTTCCTCTGGGTGGAGTTCCCGGAGGACGTCCTGGTCGACCGGCTCGCCCCGGCGGCGGCGGAGCGTGGCGTCGCGGTGGTGAAGGGCAGCGACTTCGTCCTGGACGGTGGGCGGCACGCGCTGCGGCTGGCGTTCTCGGCGGTGACCGCCGACCGGATCGATGAGGGTGTCCGTCGCCTCGCGGAGGCCGTCGAGGCGGTCCGTAGCTGAACTTCTGTCGGGTTTCCGACAGAACGACGATGCCGGCCGTCCCGGGACTCCCGCCCGGGCGGCCGGCGGCCCACAATGCTGCGAGCGTCACCGTCCGGCGCAGCGGAGGTCCGTCCGGCCATTCCGCGCCAGGGTGACGCGTGCAGCACAACCCCCCGCCCCCACGGGCGCCGGGTGGGCCGTGTCGTCCCCGCACCCCCCGATGCGGCCCGGCCCGCCCGGCGCCGCCCCGAGCGACGGCCGTCACACGGGCCTCCGGCCGCGAGCGGCGTAGCCTGCAAGCCGCAGTCGAGCGCGGGGAGGTGACACGATGACAGATCGGACCGGGCAGGGCCGGACCACACCGTCGCACACCGGTCGGGTCCTCCGACCCAGGGCGTGGCCGTCGCCGGTACGCGCGATGACCCGCATCCTCAACGCCGACGGTTCGCCACCCGTGCCCACCCCCGCCGGCAGCGGGCGCAGTGGCGTGGTCGACTGCGCGCTCTACATCGACGGCAAGCGGCAGCCCGGCGACTGGGGGTACGCGGACGCGCTGGAGGCGGCCCGCCGGGAGGAGCACGGCTTCGTCTGGATCGGCCTGCACCAGCCGGAGTTGGCCGAGATGACAGCCATCGCGGAGACCTACGGCCTGCACGAGCTGGCCGTCGAGGACGCGGTGAAGGCCGAGCAGCGGCCCAAGCTGGAGCGCTTCGGCGAGGTGAGCTTCCTGGTGCTGCGTACCGCCCGGTACTGCGAGCACACGGAGCTGACCGAGACCTCCGAGGTCGTGGAGACCGGCCAGGTGATGCTCTTCATCGGCCCGAACTTCCTGATCAGCGTCCGGCACGGGGACGCCTGCCGGCTCTCGCCTGTGCGTGCCGACCTGGAGACCAAGCAGGAGTTGCTGCTCCAGGGCCCGTGGGCGGTCGCGTACGGGGTGACCGACCGGGTGGTCGACCTCTACCTCGAGGTGGCCGAGCAGCTTGAGGACGACCTGGACCAGCTGGAGGCCGAGGTTTTCGACCGCAACAGCCACGGGCGCATCCAGCGGATCTACCAGATGAAGCGGGAGCTTGTGGAGTTCAAGCGGGCGGTGGTCCCGTTGCAGCGGCCGTTGATGACGCTGACCTCGCAGATGAACCGGGAGGTGCCCAAGGAGATCCGGCGGTACTTCCGGGACGTGCAGGACCACCTGAGCCGCACCGTCGAGCAGGTCAACTCGTACGACGATCTGCTGAACTCGATCCTCCAGGCGCGGCTGGCCCAGGTCACCGTCGACCAGAACAACGACATGCGCAAGATCGCCGCGTGGGCGGCAATCGCCGCGTTCTGGACGGGTGTCGCCGGCATCTACGGCATGAACTTCGAGAACATGCCCGAGCTGAAGATGACGTACGGCTATCCGGTGGTGCTGGCCCTGATGCTCGGCGTCTCGCTGGCGTTGTACCGCTGGTTCCGGCGCAACGGCTGGCTCTGACACGCGAAGGCGCCGGCGAGGCGGGAATCCCGCGTCGCCGGCGCTCGACGCGCTGCCGCTGAGGTCAGCGGCGACCGTTGGTGCGGGCCGTGTCCTTGCCCAGCGCCTTGGTGAGGTCGTCGGCCGGACGGCCGGAGACGTCCGTGGCGCCCTCGGCGACGGCCGGGACCTTGTCGGTGGGACGGACACCCGTCGGCTTGGCCGTGCCGGTGGTGCTGGCGCTGTCGCCGCCGGCGACCGCCGAGCTGCCGGCACCGGTCATCCCGGAGATGGCGGAACCATCGCTGCCCTTGGCGGTGGACGGGGTGCGGACCTCGATGGAGTCCACCTCGTCGCGCATCGGCTCCAGGGTGCGGGTCGGGTCGTACTCGGCCCACTCCTGCTGCTCCCGGCGGCGACGCAGGGCGACCGCGCCGGCCAGGCCGGCGATGGCACCCGCGGCCAGCAGGCCCGTCATCATCGAGCCGCGACGGCGCGGCTGCTTCTTCTTACCGGTGATCCGCATGGTCTTCGACTTGGCCTTCCTGGTCAGCGGCCCTGCCTGCGCGGCGCCGTCACGGGCCGCCGCGGCCAGCGGTGCCAACGTGGTGAGTGTCGTCCCCCAGCCGGTCGACGCGCGGTCACGCACCTTCATCGCGGCCGGTCCGACGTAGCCCCGGGCCACCTGGACCCGCGGGCTGACGGTCGCGCCGGCGCCCTTCGCGGCGTGGTTGGCTGCCTGCATCAGGTGGCTGATGCTCTGGTTCAGCTCGGCCTTGGCCAGCTGCCCCTGGGACTTACGCCGCCCGAATCCAAACACGGTCCTACCTCCTGGGAGTTGTTCCTTCGTCATCCTCCACCTTCGGATGCCTCCGCGATGCCAGATCGGGCACATGGGAGGATCCGCATGGAACTGACCAACGAGTGAGGAGTACCCGTGGCCGAGGCTGTCTACGCCACCCTGCACACCAACGCTGGCCCGATCCGGCTGGAGCTCTTCCCGAACCACGCTCCGAAGACGGTCCGCAACTTCATCGACCTGGCCGAGGGCAACCGGGAGTACACCGACCCGCGCACCGGTCAGCCGGGCAGTGGGCCGTACTACGACGGCACCATCTCGCACCGCGTGATCAGCGGTTTCATGATTCAGATGGGCGACCCGACCGGCACCGGCCGGGGTGGGCCGGGCTACAAGTTCGCCGACGAGTTCCACCCGGAGCTGCGCTTCGACCGGCCGTACCTGCTGGCCATGGCGAACGCCGGACCGGGCACCAACGGTTCGCAGTTCTTCATCACCGTGTCGCCGACGCCACACCTGAACAACAGGCACACGATCTTCGGGCAAATCGCCGACGAGCAGTCGGTGAAGGTCGTCGACTCGATCGCGAGCACCCCGACCGGCCCGAGCGACCGTCCGTTGCAGGACGTCGTCATCGAGCGGGTCGAGATCGAGCGATCTGCCTCCTGACCGACAGGCGAGGTACCTTTGCTCGCATGATTGAGCGCTCCGGAGCACGGCCGGTGCCGGTGGACCGCGCGGTGGCGGGCGGAGGGTCGGCCCGGTGAGTGAGTCCCCGCCGACCACCCCGGTCTGCTACCGGCACCCCGGTCGGGAGACCTACGTCCGGTGCACCCGCTGTGACCGGCCGATCTGTCCGGACTGCATGCGGGACGCGTCCGTCGGGCACCAGTGCCCGGAGTGCGTCAACGAGGGTCGTCGCAGTGTGCGGCCGGCGCGTACCGCCTTCGGTGGCGGTACCGCCGGCCGGCACGGCTACGTCACCAAGGCGATCATCGCGCTGAACGTGCTGCTCATGCTGCTGTCCATCGCCTCGGACCGGGGTGGGGACGCGGCGGTTGGCGGTTCCGGCTTCGGCGGGCTGATGGGCGGCAGCACCCCGCTGACCAACTGGGGTTCGGTACTGGGGCTTGCGGTCTTCCCCGACGGCACGCTCGGTGGCATCGCCGACGGCGAGTGGTACCGGCTGGTCACCGCGATGTTCCTGCACTACGGCGTGATCCACCTGCTGCTGAACATGTGGGCGCTGTGGGTGCTCGGCCGGTCGTTGGAGGCCAACCTCGGGCCGCTGCGCTTCGGCGCGCTCTACCTGATCGCGGGCCTGGGCGGTAACGTCGCCGCCTACCTGTTCAGCGCACAGAACTCGGCCACGGCCGGCGCGTCGACGGCGGTCTTCGGCCTCTTCGCCGCGCTGATCATCATCGAACGCAAGTTGGGCCGGGACATCTCCCAGGTGATCCCGATCCTGGTGATCAACCTGGTGTTCACGCTGACCGTGCCGGGCATCTCCATTCCGGGTCACCTGGGTGGCCTGGCGGTCGGCGCGCTGATGGCGCTCGTACTCGCGTACGCGCCACGTGGCCGGCGCACGTTGGTGCAGGTCGCGGGCGGTGTGGTCATCCTGCTGATCCTGCTCGCCCTGGTCCTTTTCCGGACGGCGCAACTGCTCGGCTGACAGGTCAGGGGTTCGGGCGGGCGGCGCGCAGCTCGGCGGCGACCTCTTCCGGGTTGGCACCCAGGTCGTACCTGCCGAACAGGTGCAGCGAGTCGCCGGCGTCGATCTCCAGGGTCTCGCTGGTGAGGCCGAACCGGGGTCGGCGGTCCACGGCGATCGCCTCGACCGCCGACCACTGCAGCAGCCGCTGGCCGGCGAAGCCCCGGATGACTGTGAGGCCGTCGGGGGCCACGGCCAACCGGACCGGCGCGACCAGGTCGCGTACCGCCCAGCCGGCCACCGCGGCGGCGGCCAGGGCGGCCACCGCCACCCGCACCGGGTCGCCGTCGGCGAAGAGCAGACCGAGCGCGACGAGCAGGACCGCGCCGGCCAGCTTCGCCGCCGGCAGGCTCGCCGGTACGCGCCACGTCCGGCCCGGGGTGATCTCATCCACCCGCCCAGCATGCCAGCGGCCGCCGCGTGTCGCCTGGGCGGACGACCGGTCGATGGACGACGTAGGATCGGGACACGCAAGTTACCGAGGGGTAAACATGAGTGACGCGGTAATCGTCGGCGCGGTACGCACCCCGGTCGGGCGGCGCAAGGGCAGTCTCGCAGGCGTCCACCCGGTCGACCTCTCGGCGCACGTGCTGCGCGCCCTCGCCGAACGCACAGGGCTCGACCCGGCGCAGGTCGACGACGTCTTCTGGGGCTGTGTGTCCCAGGTGGGCGAGCAGTCCTGGAACATCGCCCGCAACGCGGTGCTCGCGGCCGGCTGGCCGGAGACCGTTCCCGGCACCACCCTGGACCGGCAGTGCGGCTCCAGCCAGCAGGCGCTGCACTTCGCCGCCGCCACAGTCCTCTCCGGCCAGGCCGACCTCGTGGTCGCCGGCGGGGTGGAGTCGATGACCCGGGTGCCGATGGGTTCCAGCGTGGCCGGCGGGATGCCGTTCAGCGACCAGATCCGCGACCGCTACCGGGGTGTCGAGGGCTTCGCCGACGACGCGCCGCTGCCGTTCAACCAGGGCGTCGGCGCCGAGCTGATCGCCCGCCGCTGGCGCTTCTCGCGTACCCAGCTGGACGAGTACGCGCTTGCCAGCCACGAGAAGGCCGCCGCCGCGCAGGACGCCGGGGCGTTCGACCCGGAGCTGGCACCGGTACCGCTCGGCGACGGCGGCAAGTTCGCCGCCGACGAGGGCATCCGGCGCGACACCTCGCTGGAGAAGCTCGGCGAGCTGGCCACCCCGTTCCGCGCCGACGGCGTGGTGACGGCGGGCTCCGCGTCCCAGATCTCCGACGGCGCCGCCGCCCTCGCGGTGACCACCTCCGAGTGGGCCAGCCGGCACGGCCTGCGCCCGCTGGCCCGCATCCACACCGCCGTGGTCGCCGCCGACGACCCGGTCACCATGCTCACCGCGCCCATCCCGGCCACCGCGAAGGCGCTGCGCCGCGCGGGGCTGGGCATCGAGGAGATCGGGGTGTACGAGGTGAACGAGGCGTTCGCCCCGGTGCCGCTGGCCTGGTTGGCGGAGACCGAGGCGGACCCGGAGCGGCTCAACCCGCGCGGCGGCGCGATCGCCCTCGGGCACCCGCTCGGCGGCTCCGGCGCCCGGATCATGACCACGATGCTCCAGCACATGCGCGACAACGAGATCCGCTACGGGCTCCAGACCATGTGCGAGGGCGGCGGCATGGCCAACGCCACGATCGTCGAGCTGGTCTGAGGAAAACGTCTCGCCGGACCCGGCCGGGCCGCCTAGGGTCCCCTTCGTGACGACGATCGATCGCGCCCCCGAGAGTTCCTGCGAGGAGTGGCGGACGCGGGCCCGGCTCTGGGTCGACGAGCAGCTGACCCGGGTCGGCAGGCGGGTGACCGGGCCTGTCGAACCCCGGGTACGCCCCTGGTCACTGGTGTGGCGGGTGCCCACCGACGACGGCCCGGTCTGGTTCAAGGCGAACAATCCGGGGACGGTGCACGAGGCGTTCCTGATCGCGGCGCTCGCCGAGCTGACGCCCGACCGGGTGCTTACCCCGATCGCGGTGGACCCGGAGCAGGGCTGGTCACTGCTGCCCGACGGCGGCGAGTCGTTGCGTGACGTGCTGGCGCGCGACCCCGACCCGGCGCACTGGGAGCGGGCACTGCCCGGGTACGCGGCACTGCAACTGGCCAGCGCGTCGCGCGCCGACGGGCTGGTCGCCGGTGGCGTGCCGGACCACCGACCCGAGGTGCTCGCCGGTCTGTTCGCCGAACTGCTCGACGACCACGGGTCGCTGCTGATCGGAGCCGAGGGCGGGCTCACCCCCGACCAGCACGAGCGGCTGCGCGCCGAGGTGCCGTCGTACGCCGAGCGGTGCCGGCGGCTCGCCGACATCGGCATTCCGGCCACCGTGCAGCACGACGACCTGCACGACGGCAACGTCTTCGCCGGTGACGCCGGCTACCGCTACTTCGACTGGGGCGACGCCTCGGTGGCGCACCCGTTCGGCACGCTGCTGGTGACCCTGCGTTCCATCCGGTACGCCAGCAGCCGGTCGGCCGAGAACGCCCAGTTGACGCGGCTGCGCGACGCGTACCTGGAGGCGTGGACCGACAGGTACGACCGCCGTACCCTGGTCGAGGCCGCCGACCTCGCGATCGGCCTGGCCCCGGTCAGCCGGGCGCTCTCCTGGCGGCGGGCGTTGGACACCGTGGACGAGTCCCGCACCGACTACGCCGACGCGGTGCCGGGATGGCTCGAGGAGTTGTTCGCGGGCGATCCGCTCCGGTCCGACGCCTGACCATGATCTGTCCCGGTCGGAAGTCGGACAGCCAGTGCGACAGGCCGCGTGGAACTTCCAAAAAGTAGGCGTGACCCACGTCACCCCGCCCGGGGCGTCGTTGGGCAGGTCATGGACGTCTTCTCCCGAACGTTCCTCCCGGCCGCCGCCGAGGCCGGCCTGGCAGTGCAGACCCTCAGCCGGCACATGCCTGTCTTCCGTCGCTGCGTCGGCTCCGGTGACGCCACCATCCTGGTCACCAGGTGCAGCCGCCCCGACCGCCCGGTCACCGGGGACTACCTTCTGCTGCTCACCCACCGGCGGCTGGTGGTGACCCAGCAGACCCGCCTGCTGCACAGGCTGCGCCTGCACCTCAACACCGAGCTGCGCGAGCTGAGCAACGTCACCTGGAGCCCCGACCCGCGGCTGCACTCGGTCGAGCTGGCCGCCACCGCGATCGACGGGATCCGGGAACGGTTCCTGATCCGTACGGCCCACCCGAAGCGGGTGTGGCAGCTCGACGCGTTGCTGAACCACGCGTTCCGGACCCGCCTGCGGACACCCCGCGAGCGGGTCGTCGCGACGATCAGCGACACACCGGCGACCGCCCGAGCGGGCGTGTTCCGTCCCGCCGTGGCGCGCTGACGCCACACCGGGCGGGCCTTTACCAAACTCGAACACGTACCGATCGCGTCGACGCGACGGGTCGGCAATCATGGGCCGGTGACAGTCGACCCGCCGCACCGCGGGCTCGTCCTCGTGGTCGAGGACGAGCCGGCCATCGCCGACCTGGTCCGGCTGTACCTCACCAGGGACGGGTTCGGCGTACACCTGGAGCGTGACGGCGCGGCCGGCCTGTCCGCCGCCCGCCGGCTGCGCCCGGTGGCCTGCGTCCTGGACATCGCCCTGCCCGGCCTGCCCGGCACGGAGATCTGCCGGCGGCTGCGGGAGGCCGGCGACTGGACGCCCGTCATCTTCCTCACCGCCCGCGACGACGAGGTCGACCGGATCGTCGGCCTGGAGCTGGGTGCCGACGACTACGTGACCAAGCCGTTCAGCCCTCGTGAGCTGGTCGCCCGGGTGCGTGCGGTGCTGCGCCGCTCCGCCGGCGGCCCGGAGGGCGCGGACCGGCAGCGCGTCGTCGGACCGGTGACGCTCGACCCGGCCCGCCGGACGGTCACCGCCGCCGGCGCGCCGGTGCAGCTCACCTCCACCGAGTTCGACCTGCTGGCGCATCTGATGGCCCGGCCCGGGCGGGTCTTCACCCGTGAGGAGCTGCTGGCCGGGGTTTGGGGTTACGCGGCGCACGCCGGCACCCGCACCGTCGACGTGCACGTCGCCCAGGTACGCGCGAAGCTCGGCCCGGCGAGTGTCATCCGGACCCATCGCGGCGTGGGGTACGCCGTCGATGCCTGAGCACCCCGCCCGCGCCCAGTCCCCGACCATGACCCTGCCCGTGGTCGGTGCCGGCCCGCCGCCCGCGCCCCGGCGCAGCCGGTTCGGCCGGACGTTGACCGCCCGAGCGGTGCTTGTCACCTGCGCGGTGGCGCTGGTGTCGGTGCTGGTCACCGCGATCGTGGCGGTGCCGCTGGCGATCCGTGGCGCGGAGCGCCGCGACCAGGAGGCGCTCGCCGCACAGGCCCGGCTCGCCGCCGAGGTGCTGCGGACCCGGTTGGACCGTGGTCGTACGGCCGACGAGGAGCGGCTCATCCAGCAACTCCGCAACCAGGGCATCGACGCGTACCTGATCCGGCGTGGGGCGGTCGACCGCCCGGGGCTGCCGCCCCGGGTGGTGCAGCGGATCGAGCAGGGGCGCAACGTGTCGGCCCGCCGCGCGGTCAACGGTCGGCGTGCCCTGGTCGAGGGTCGGGCGCTGCCGGGCGGCAACGGCGTGGTGCTCTCCCGCTCGTCGGCGAACGGGCTGTGGGCACAGGTGCTGCGCAGCCTCTGGCTGCCGCTGCTGGCGGGGCTGGCCGCCGGTGTGGTGGCCGGTCTGCTGCTGGCCCGCCGTCTGGCCCGCCCGATCCGCGTCGCGGCGACCGCCGCCGCCCGGCTGCGCGCCGGTGACCGCGCGGTGCGGGTACCGGTCGAGCCGCCGGACGAGGTCGCCGACCTGGCCGAGGCGTTGAACGGCCTGGCCGCGGCCCTGGCCACCAGCGAGGGCCGGCAGCGGGAGTTCCTGCTCTCCGTCTCGCACGAGCTGCGGACCCCGCTCACCGCGATCCGGGGGTACGCGGAGGCGCTCTCCGACGGGGTGCTCGGCCCGGACGACACGGTCGACACCGGCCGGACGATGCTTGCCGAGGCGCAACACCTGGACCGGCTGATCGGTGACCTGCTGGCGCTGGCCCGGCTGGAGGCCGCCGACTTCCCCCTCGAACCGGTGTCGGTGGACCTGACCCGGCTGGCCGTGGACGCCGAGCCGACCTGGGCCGGTCGGTGCGCGGCGGTGGGCGTGCCGTTCCGGGTGGAGACGCCGGGTCAGCCGGTGCCCGCGTACACCGATCCGGGTCGGATCCGGCAGGTGGTGGACGGGCTGCTGGAGAACGCGCTGCGGGTCGTACCCCCTGGTGCGCCTGTGGTGCTCGCGGTCCGGCCGGCCGGTGCGGGCCCGGCCGCCGGAGGTGTGCTGGAGGTCCGCGACGGCGGACCCGGCTTCACCGACGACGACCTGGCGGTGGCGTTCGAGCGAGGCGCGCTGCATGAGCGTTACCGGGGAGTGCGCAAGGTGGGCAGCGGGCTCGGGTTGGCGCTGGCCGCCGGGTTGGTGCGTCGACTCGGCGGGGAGATCGTCGCCGGCCACGCGCCGGAGGGCGGCGCGGCCTTCACGGTCCGGCTGCCCGGTGATCCTTACCTGGCCCGAACATCGGCCTGACGCTCCGCTCGCGGACCGGGGGAAGGCTGAGGACTCCACGGACGAGAGGAACAGTCATGCCACGTTGGGGTTTCGCCACCGGCACCACGGCCCTGCTCGCGGCGGTCGCGCTCGGCGTCAGCGGGTGCGGTGCGGCCGAGGTGGCCAGCCAGCCCGCCCGGGACGCCGCCGTCGACGTCGCCGCGGCGATGGGGGTGGAGGGTCAGGCGTTGGCCGCGATGGGTTTCGACGCCGACGAGCTTGACGTGCGGACCGTCGCCGCGCCGGCCACCCCGACGCCCGGTGCCTCCCCCACCGCGCAGGACAAGGCCAGGCAGAAGCGGGGCGAGGAGTGGCGCAAGCGTCGCCAGGCCCGCGTGCTGCTGCGCAGGAACACCCTGCACGGTGAGGCAGTGGTGAAGACGAAGGACGGCGGTACGCAGACCGTCGCCGTGCAGCGTGGTGAGGTGACCGCGATCGACGGCGACTCGATGACTGTCAAGTCCACCGACGGCTTCACCATGACCTGGACCTTCGGCGACGACCTGCGGGTCGTCGAGCATCGGGCCACCGTGCGGGCCAGCGACGTCAAGGTCGGTACGACGCTCGGTGTCGCCGGGGCGAAGGACGGCGACAAGGGCGCGGCCCGGCTCATCCTCATCCCCCGCGCCAAGTGAGAAAAGGGGGCCCTGGCCGACGCCAGGGCCCCCTTTTTTCGCGTCAGTAGACGCGCGAGCCGATGAAGTCGTCGTGACCGTAGCCGACCGGGTTGGCGGCGGTACGGGCCTCGAACGACCACTGCTGCCGGGTGCTGCTGGAGCATGCGGCCAACCGCAGCCGGGGAGTGCCCGACGACGGGTTGTCGAACGCCACGCAGAGGGTGCTGGCGCTCACCGGCTTGAGCTGGTTGCCGGCGAAGGCGAACTGCTGGGCGGGGGTGCCGTTGCAGTCGTAGATGTTGACAGCCGTGCCTGCCGTCATCGATCCGCCGGCAACGTCGAGGCAGCGGTCGTGCGACAGTTCCGAGTGCAGTGAGCGCCTGGTCGAGTCGTACCAGAAGCCCTGGTTGCGCCCGCCGTGGCAGCCGTACGACTGTTGGGCGGTGCCGTTGCGGGAGTCGTAGCCATTGCCGTCGACGCAGGTGTTTGTGGCCAGGTTGCGCACCTGCTTGAACTGCATCAGGCCGGAGTAGAGCACGCCGGCACCGGTGCTGGCCGGGTCGACGCAGGTGGCCTGCTGCTGTCCCGAGTTCCAGAACTGGGTGATGCACTGGGCGAACATGCCGTGGCCCCGGGCGTTGGGGTGGAACGACTGCCGGGCGGCGTTCTCGTTCCAGATCCCGATCTCGATGTTGAGGCCGCGGACCGAGGTGTTGTCGGTGCACACCTCGTGGCCGTGGAAGAGCCGGCTGGCGTCCAGGTAGCGGGTGCCGGTCTGGGCGGCCGCGGCACGCAGCGCCGACTCGAACAGGGGCACCGCCTTGTTCCTGGCGAACGCGGCGTCGGCGAGGTAGAGCAGGCAGCCGCCCGAGTACCAGCCCGGGAAGTTCGGGTTGTCCTCCACGTCCGGGCTCGCCGGGCTCGGGTACGACATGAGCACCAGTTCGTAGTCGGTACGCAGGTAGCCGGCCCTGGTCATGGTCTGCCGGATGTCGGTGAGGGCGTCGGCAACCGCCCGGCGACTGCCGTCGGTGCGGATCGTCCACTGATCGGTGTAGTCGGGGTAGCAGTTGCCCTGGAGGAAGACCCGGCTGATCGCGCAGTCGGTGGCGACCGGGCCGAACTGGATGGTGCCGTCGCCGTTCGCGCCGACGACGACCCAGATCAGCTTCACGTGCGTGTTGCGGGCCTTGATCCCCAGGTAGTCGCCCTGGTTGAGTTCGTTGTGCTGGGTGGGGCCGCCGGCTATCAGGTTCCACGGAGTCGCGCCGGAGCAGGCGATGTTGTAGCGCGCGTCCGACGGGATGCCGGTGCGGAACACCGCCTGGTCGTACGAGCGGTCGCACCAGTTGCCGTCCTGGTGGGTGCCGGGCACGTAGTTGCCGACCCCCTCCCCGGAGATCTGGCTGTCACCCATGGTGATCAGAGAGGTACGTCGTTGTTCGATCGGGCGGATCGCCGGGCTGCCGTAGAGGGCGGTGGCCTCGGCGGCCCGGATGGCTTCGAGGTTGGCGGGGAGTGGTTGGACGGCTGGTCGGTCGGCGGCGGCAGCGGGGGCTGCCGGTCCGGCGAGCATCGGCAGGACGAGAGCGGCGACGGCCACGGCGACGGTGATGGCCCGTCGTCGGGTCGCGCGTCCGGGCCTGGCGGGGGTAACAGGCATCGACGCACTCCTTTCGGCTCAATCGCGGGACGTCGATTGAGTTACCAGACGGTAACGTGCCGATCAACGGATGTGAATGCGCTTCGGATCCTTGCGCGCGGGATGCGGAACCGCCCGGATCAGACGATCCGGGCGGCGCGGCGGTGCCTTCCTGTCAGGTGCGGTCAGCGGCCGGGCGGCAGCGCGTAGCCGACGTAGTCGCGGAACTCCAGCCGCCAGCCCGCCGGAACGAGCTTGGCGCAGGCCGGCCTGCTGCCGGTGCAGACGATGGCGTCCACCGAGGCCGGGTCGGCCGGAGGTCGTTCCGGCAGCACCGACTGCAACGCCACCAGCTCCGGTGAGCCCCCGTCGGGCTGCCGCAGCAGCAGCCACCACGGGTACTCCCAGTTGTCGTTCTGCTGCACCAGCCCGATCCGGCGGGCGCCGCTGTCGCGTACCGACGCCGCGGCCCACCGGAACTCGTCGGCCCACTGTGGCCGGCGCAGGAACCGGGTGTCCCAGTCCGAGGTGGTGAAGACCGAGCCGGCGCCGACGAGCCGACGCGGGAAGCCGTACGACAGGGCGAGCACCCCGGCCAGCGCCGAGGTGGCCAGCACGGTGACCGCCGCGAGCGTGGCGATCGAGCGTCGCGCCGCCACCCCGGCCGTCGCTGGGGCGTGCCGGCGAAGCAGCGCGTCCAGCCAGAGCCCGGCCAGCGGCACGGCGAGCACGAGGGCGTAGAGGATCAGCCGGTTGCCCCACGGCTGCCACTTGATCATCGCGGTGTGCAGCAGGACCGTGGCAAGCGCCACCACCGCGTACGCGCGCAGCGGCCCGACCTGCCCGGAGTCGATCCGGCGGGGCCGGGCCAGCGCGACGGCCACGCCGATCAACGCCAGCGCCCCGGCGATCGGGAACGCCACCCGGTCCTCGTCCGGATACCAGGCGGGCTCGGGGAAGATCTCCCGACCGAAGGTGATCGCCCGGTCCTGCGGGTCGACGCCTATGGCGTCCGCGCCGCCGATGATCGCCTCCGCGCCGGCGCGACGCAGCGGCGCCAACGGTGTGTCGAACGCGGTGTGCCCGATCCGCAGCGCGTTGACAAGCACCGACGCCGGATCGTGCCGTTCCATCGGGATGGACTCGCGCAACCGGGGCGGCCCCAGCGGGTGCCCGAACTCGGCGGTCACCCGGGCCAGGAACGGGCCGACGACCACCGCGGCGACAAGCAGGATCAGTACCGAACCGCCTACCGTACGGGCCACACCGCCGGCCCGCGCCGGTGCTCGGTCGGCCAGGACCAGGCGGAGCTGGGCCAGCCCCCAGAGGACCAGCAGCGGGCCCACCGCGATCAGGCCGCTTGTCTTCGTCACAGCGGTCAGACCGGTGGCGGCCCCGAGCGCGAGCAGCGTGCCCCAGCCGGTCCGTTGACGCAGGCCGTCCAGCACGAGGGTCGCCGCGCAGGCCACCCACGCCGCGCAGACCAGGTCGGTCTGCGTACTTGTCGCCTGGAGGGCCACCATCGGCGTGCTCGCCAGCACGAACACGGTGAGCAGCTGGGCCCGCCGGCCACCGCCGAGCTGCGCGGTGATCCGCGCGACCACCAGCAGGCAGAGCACCCCGGCGGCCCACTGCACCAGGTTGTGCAGCGCGTCCCCGCCGGTGAGCAGGCGCAGGTGCAGCAGCAGGTATTCGGCGCCCGGCGGGATGGTCACCTGCCGGTGGATGGCGGTGGCCCAGAAGTCCAGGTCACCCTGGGCGACCCAGTGCTCCACCTTTGGCAGGTGGTACGTCTGCGAGTCGAAGTTGTTCGGCTCGGCAAGCAGCGCGATAAGCAGCTCCACCAGGACCAGCCCGGCGATCGCGCCGGCGAGCAGCCGTTCGCCCCGGCCGGCCGTACGCCAGGTGTCGACCGCCACGGCGAGCAACCCGGCGGGTGACCTGTCGGTCCGGGTCGGCGCGGGAGCGCCGTCGGCGACGACCGGGGCGGGTGCGTCGGGTCCACCGCCGGACGCCACGGCGCCGACCGGCACCGGCCGGGGTGCGGCGGTGGGTGGCGGCGCGGATTCGTCAGCCCGGCGCCACCGCAATCCGGCGGCGGTCGCGGCGACCACCAGGAAGAGCAGCCAGGCGATGGTGAACGCCGCCCTGTTCAACGCGTGCAGTGCGCCGAGCGCCTCGACGACGAGCACCGCGTACGCTCCGGTGAGCAGGGCGGCGCGTACCACTGCCAGCCGCAGTGGGGCCACCGCACCGACCCCGCGCGGCCTCGTCGCGACGGTGAGCAGGAGCACCGAGGCGGCGGGAACCGCCGCGAGCAGGGAGCCGGCAGCCGACATGGCCGGAAGTAAACACCATCCGCCTGAGTCCGCCACGCCGACCGCCCGACGATGGCGGCCAGCGTCGAGCTGACCAGCCAGGCTAGGCTATGCCCGACGTGTTGTCGCCACCGTGGAGATTCCCGTGAAGCTCTCGATCCTCATGCCGGTCTACAACGAGGAAGAACGCATCGCGGATGCCCTCAAGCAGGCATTGGCGGTGGACTATCCCTGCGAGATCGAGCTGGTCGTTGTCGACGACGGCAGCCGGGACGGCACCGGTGAGATCCTCGGTCGCGCCGACGACGCTCGCCTGCGCGTCATCACCCACCAGCGCAACGCCGGCAAGGGCGCGGCCATCAAGACCGCGGTGGACAGCGCCGAGGGCGACTACATGGTCATCCTCGACGCCGACCTGGAGTACGACCCGCAGGACATCCCCAAACTGCTCGACCCGGTGCTCGACGGGCGCGCGACAGTGGTCTACGGAAATCGCACCTTCGGCAGCCACAGTGCCTACAGCTTCTGGTACGTGATGGGCAACAAGGGCGTCACGATGGCGGCCAATGTGCTGTTCAACTCGTACATCGGTGATCTGGAGACCTGCTTCAAGCTGATGCCTGTGGCGCTCTACCGGTCGCTGGGGGTGCGCTCGCGCGGCTTCGGCATGGAGGCCGAGGTGACAGGCAAGCTGCTGCGCCGCCGCATCCGCCCGTACGAGGTGCCGATCAGCTACCGGGCCCGTGGCCGCGAAGAGGGCAAGAAGATCACCTGGAAGGACGGCGTCGAGGCGATCTGGATCCTCGGTCGCGAACGCGCCCGCCGCCGTCCCGCTGTCTCATCGTCGAACTGATCCCAGGAACGCGTCGAGCGACCGCCGCAGCCCTTCGGCGTCCAGGCCGTGCCACCGGGCGTGGTCTGCGGGATCGCCGTACCGTCGCAGGTCGGCCCGGCCGACCCCGAGGGTGAGCAGCCGGTGCGGCACGTCCGCGAGCGCTCGGCCGACGACCGCGCTCGACGTCCCCGCGAGGTACGGCTCGACGAGCACCACCTCCGTCCCGGCGAGCGCGCGCAGCCCGGCAACGTCGAACGGGCGGGGTGTGTGGGTGTACGCCACTGTCACGTCCAGCCCCTCGGTCGCCGCCAGCATGGGGTCGAGCATCGGCCCGACGGCCACCACGAGCGGAGCGTCCACCCCGCCCCGCCGCAGCACCCGCAGCCGGTAGGCGTCCGGGTACGCCCGGGCGTTGCGCTGCTCGCCGAGCCGTAGGTAGATCGGGTCGTCGGTGGCCGTGGCGGCCCGGAGCAGCGGCGCCACCTCGTCCGGGTGGCCGGGCACGCGTACCGTCCACGCGCCGCCGAGGGAGTCGAAGAGCGCCACGTCCCCGGGCGACTGGTGGGTCCGGCCCTCCCGCGACCCGTCGTACGACCCGCCGATGCTGACCAGCACCGCGCTGACGCCCTGGTGGTCCAGGTCCAGCTTGATCTGCTCGTACGCCCTGTCGACCAGGAACGTCGCGTACGAGTGCGCGATCGGGCGCAGCCCGGTCAGGGCGAGCCCGCCGGCCACGCCGATCATGAGTTGTTCCCGGATGCCGACGTTGAGCACCCGGTCCGGGTGCCGGGCACCGGCGGGCGCGAACTGGCTGGCCGAGATGTCCGCCAGCACGAGGGCGGTACGGGGGTCCTCGTCGAGCAGGGCCGTGGTGGTGTCGATGAAGGCGGCACGCATGGTGTCATCCCCTGCTCTCGACGCGGGCGACCACGACGTGCGGCCGGCCGGGCCGGTGCCCGGTCAGCGCCACGTACAGGTCGGTGTGGTCCCGGCCGTCGACCGTGTCGGCGGTCCAGCCGTTCACTGTGAACCGGCTGGCGATCCCGCCCGCCCAGCCGTGGGTGGTCGACGAGTTGTCGACGACGATCGCGGTGAGGTTTCCCAGGCCTGTCGCGCCCGCGTACGCGATTGCCTCGTGGTTGGAGCCCTCGTCCAGTTCGGCGTCGCCGAGCAGCACGTACACCCGGGGTTTGAGCAGGCCCTGGGCCCGCAGCCCGAGTGCGGTGCCGACGCCCAGACCGAGACCGTGGCCCAGGGAGCCGGAGCCGATCTCGACCCCCGGCACGAGCGTCCGGTCCGGGTGGTGGCCCAGTCGGCTCCCCGGGCCGGCGAGGTCGTCGAGCCAGTCGTCAGGGATGAAGCCGTGCGCGGCGAGCACCGCGTAGTAGGCGACCGGTCCGTGGCCCTTGGAGAGCAGGAACCGGTCGCGCTCCGGATCGTCGGCGGTGTCCGGGGTGATTCGCAGGACCCGGTCGTAGAGGACCTGGAGCACGTCGACGGTCGAGTGGGCGCTCGGTGCGTGCTTCTCGTCGCCGGTCAGCCGGCGGATCAGCGCGGGGAGCGAGGCGGCGCTGTCGGTGGTGAGTGTGGTTGCCATGCCACTACTCTCTGACTTGAAGTGCGCTTCAACTCAAGGACCGGGTGATGACGGATTTGTTGACGATCGGCGAGTTGTCGGCCCGATCGGGCGTCGCGCCGTCCGCGCTGCGCTACTACGAGCGGCTCGGGCTGATCCGCGCCGACCGCACCGGCGGGAACCAGCGCCGGTACGCCCGCGCCGAGCTGCGGCGGGTCGCCTTCATCCGGATCTCGCAGCAGGTCGGCGTCTCGCTCGACGAGATCCGGGCCGCGCTGGAATCACTGCCCGGGGGCCGTACGCCCAGCCCACAGGACTGGGAACGGCTCTCGGCGAGCTGGCGGGGCCGGCTGGACGAGAGGATCCGGCTGCTCACCAAGCTCCGCGACGACCTGGACGGCTGCATCGGCTGCGGCTGCCTGTCCCTGCAACGCTGCACGCTCAACAACCCGGGGGACACCCTGGCCGGCGAGGGGCCGGGCGCGCGCCTCATGCTGCCCCGGCCGGCGTCACCCGACGGTGAGTAGCACCTTGCCCAGGTGATCGTTCGACTCGACAAGCCGGTGGGCCTGCGCCGCCTCGGCCATCGCCAGCCGCCGGTCCACCACCGGGCGGATCCTGCCGGCTTCGATCAACGGCCACACCTCGTCGCGTACGCCCCGGACGATCGCCGCCTTCTCGGCCAGCGGACGGGACCGCAACGCGGTCGCCGCGACGCACGCCCGCTTGGCCAGCAACGCGCTGAGATCCAGCTCGGCCTTGCGCCCACCCTGCATCCCGATCACCACGAGGCGGCCACCGGTGGCCAGCGCAGCGACGTTGCGGCCCAGGTAGGAGGCACCCATGATGTCGAGGATCACGTCCGCGCCGTGGCCGTCGGTGGCCTGCCGGACCTCCTCGACGAAGTCCTGCTTGCGGTAGTCGATAGTCACCGCCGCGCCCAGCTCGTGCAGCCGAGGATGCTTGGCCGCCCGCGCGGTCGCCAGGACCGTCGCGCCGAGCGCCGCCCCGAACTGGATCGCGAACGTGCCGATCCCGCTGCCCCCGCCGTGCACCAGCAGCCGTTCACCCGAGCTGAGCCGGCCCACGCCCACCACGTTCGACCAGACCGTGCAGGCCACCTCAGGCAGCGCCGCGGCGTCGGTCAGGTCGACGCCCGCAGGCACCGGCAGCAACTGCCCGGCCGGTACGGCCACCCTCTCGGCGTACCCGCCACCGGCCAGCAGCGCACACACCTCCTGCCCGACGGTCCACCCGGTCACTTCAGGCCCGACCGCGCTGATCACCCCGGAGCACTCCATCCCGGGATATTCCGACGCGCCGGGCGGTGGCGGGTAGTGACCCTGCCGTTGCAGCAGGTCCGCGCGGTTGACCCCGGCGGCCCGTACGTCCACCACCACCTCGCCGGGGCCGGGCTCAGGATCGGGCACCTCCGCCCAGACCAGCGCGTCGGGACCACCGGGCTGTGGAATCGTGATGGCTCGCATGGGCTCAGTCTTACCCGATGTGGCCCCCCACCGCAGGCGCACCCCATGGCCCACTGTGGACCTGCCGGAGCACCTGGTCGGCGCATCGGGGAGGGACGCCGGGCCGCCTGGAGCGAGCCGTGGCAGACTATGCGTGGTCGTACACCTACGGGTGGCGGCCCGGGAGGGTTCGCCTAGTGGCCGATGGCGCTGGTCTTGAAAACCGGTAAGGCAGCGATGTCTTCGTGGGTTCGAATCCCACACCCTCCGCACCTATGATCCGCGCATGATCACCGCAATCATCTTCGATGTCGGCGGGACGGTTCTGGACGAGTCCCGCGAGTTCCAGACCTGGGCGGACTGGCTCGGTGTCCCACGGCACACGTTCTCGGCGGTCTTCGGTGCCGTGATCGCCCGGGGCCTGGACTATCGGGAGACGTTCCGGACCTTCCGGCCCGACTTCGACCTCCCGGCGGAGCTTGAGCGCCGGGCGGCCGCCGGCAAGCCGGAGTTGTTCGGCGAGGAGGACCTCTACCCGGACGCGCGGGCGTGCCTGACGGCCCTGAAGGACCAGGGTCTGTTCGTCGGCCTGGCCGGCAACCAGCCGGCCCGTGCCGAGGGCATCCTGCGCGACCTCGACCTCTCCGTGGACATGATCGGGACGTCGGACGGCTGGGGCGTGGCGAAGCCGGCGCCTGCCTTCTTCGAGCGGGTCGTCCGTGAGGGCGGTGGCGACGCGTCGTCGATCCTGTACGTCGGCGACCGGCCCGACAACGACGCGCGCCCGGCCGTGGAGGCCGGCATGAAGGCGTGCCTGATCCGGCGTGGTCCGTGGGGCCACATCCTCGACATGCCGGACGTGTCGCAGCGGTGCCTGTTCCGCATCGGCTCGCTCGACGAGCTGCCGGGCCTGGTGGCGATGCACAACGCGGTCGGGGGTTAGCTCAGTCGGTCTCGTCCCGCCGGTTCTCGCGGATCGTCTTGTCGGCCAGGCGTTCGACCGCGCGCCGGCGTTCCTCGGCGAGCGCCTGCTCGTCGGGCTTTCGGAGCGCGCTGAAGACGGCGACCAGGAAATCCCGCCAGACTCGTGCCAAAGAATTCCCCCCGTGGAACGTTGCAGGGTGACAACGATAGCGCTCCCGCGTGACTCCGGACACCCGGAACTTTCGGTCTCTCATCTGTCGTGAAGCGGGTATGAAGGGGCTGGTATCTCCGCACACCGGAAGGAACGAGTACCGATGACTCTGGAACGACCGATCGCCCCGGACCCGTACGAGCTGCTGCCGACGGTGCCCTCGTTCACGCTGACCAGCGACGACGTGCAGAACGGCGAGCCGATGGATGCCCGGCACGCGCACGGCAGCACCGGTGGTGAGAACGTCTCCCCGCAGTTGACCTGGTCGGACTTCCCCGCCGAGACCAGGAGCTTCACTGTCACCTGCTACGACCCCGACGCGCCGACCGGCAGCGGCTTCTGGCACTGGGTGCTGGTGAACGTGCCGGTCGACGTCACCCAGCTGCCCAGCGGCGCGGGCGGCGCGGCCGGCACCGACCTCGGTGGGGCCTTCTCGGTCCGCAACGACTACGGCGAGCAGGGGTACGGCGGCGCGGCGCCACCGCCCGGTGACCGCCCGCACCGGTACGTCTTCGCGGTGCACGCCCTGGACGTGGACCGCCTGGACCTGACCCCCGACGCGAGCCCCGCCTACGTCGGCTTCAACCTGACCTTCCACACCCTGGCGAGAGCGGTCATCCGCCCGACGTACCAGATCAAGGAGTGACCCGTACCCCGCGATCTTGCACCCCCTTCGAGAAGGGCGAGTGCAAGATCGCGGGGTTGGGAGATCAGGCGGGGACTCGGGCCACGGCGAAGACGGACTGGCCGAACGGGGGGCGGACGACCTGCTCGGCTGCCTTGGTGGCGGGCAGGACGAGTGTGTCGTACACCTTGACCATCGGGCCCTCCTTCGGCATCAGCCGGAAGACCTTGGTCGCCATGAAGTAGCCGATCAAGCCCAGGGCGTTCGCGTAGTGGATCTTCTCCACCGTCAGGCCGGCCTCGGTCATCGCGGCCTGGAGGGTCTTCTTCGTGTACCTGCGGACGTGGCCGGTGGCGATGTCGGCAGGGCTCATCGCGAACTGGAACGCCGGCACGATGATGATCACGGCGCCGCCGGGGCGGACCAGGTCGCGCATGCTGCGCAGCGCGCCCACGTGGTCCTCGATGTGCTCCAGCACGTTGTACGAGACCGCGGCGCTGTAGGTGCCCCGGGCGTCGTGCGGCAGCAGCATCTGCCGGACGTCGATGCTCGGCTGGTCGGCGAGGCGCTCCTTGAGCTGCACCAGCCGGTCCGGGTCGGCCTCGGTGGCGGTGAACCGGGGCAGCCGCTGTGACCATTCCAGCGCGTAGTCACCGAGACCGCTGCCGATCTCGATCGGGTCGTCGCCGAGGTACGGAACCGCCAGTTCGACGAACCAGCGGCGGTGGTTGACAGCTGTCGCCAGGCCCTCCAGCACCTCGGACTGGACGCGCTGATCCCCAGTGATTTCTGCCATGCGTCGATTCCTCACGATATGAACTCGACCCGTGCCTGGACCGACAGAGTGAATCATCCACTGGGACGGCAGAAGAATCGGGGCATCGGGGTAGCCGAATTGTGGTCGGGGGGTGGGCACGTGATCGGCGGTCGGCGAACCCGGCACATAGTACGGCAGTACCCCGAAACATGTCACGGCAGAGCCATACGCTGGCTACCCTACGAATTGTCATGACTACTCCTGAACCGGACGCGCCCGGCAACGGCCCGGCCGTGCCCGGTGGGGAGTCGGCCGCGCCCGGCGACGGCGACACCTCGTTGCGCCGCAAGGGGAAGCGGACCGACGTGCTCGCGGTGCTGAGCTTCGTGGCGCTGGGCTTCTGGGTGACCGGGCGGCTCTGGTTGGACCCGGGCAGCGGGGTGCGGGACAACCGCTCCGACCAGTCGCAGTTCGAATGGATGATGGCGCACGGTGCGCGGGTCGTGACGCATTTCGCTTACCCGTTCCATTCGGACCGGATGAACGTGCCGGACGGCGTGAACCTGATGGCGAATACGTCCGTATTATCCATTTCATTGCCAATGACGCCTGTCACCCTGCTGCTCGGGCCGCGAGCGAGTTTCCTGGCCTTTCTCACAGTCGGAATGATTGCCACCGCCACCGCCTGGTACTTCCTGCTGTCCAGAGTCGTGATCGGCGCCCGAGGGCCGGCCTGGCTGGGTGCCGGCTTCTGCGCGTTCGCGCCGGCCATGGTGTCGCACGCCAATGGGCACCCGAACATCGTGTCGCAGTTCGTCGTCCCCTTGATCATTTGGCGCACGCTGCGTCTCGGCGAGCCGGGCCGCTGGCTCCGCAACGGCGTCCTGCTCGCGCTGGTGATCGTCTGGCAGGCGTTCATCAACCTGGAGATCCTGCTGATGACCGCGATCGGTATCGGCGTGGTGGTCGGCGTCCTCGCCCTCGGTCGACCGGCGCTGCGGTCCCGGGCCCGGCCGTTCCTCGCCGGGCTGGCCGTCGCCGCCGTGGTCGCGGGCGTGCTGCTGGCGTACCCGCTGTACGTGCAGTTCTTCGGCCCGGGCGCGTACTCCGGGTTGTCCCGCCTGATCCGCGGCTACTCCAGCGACCTCGCCTCGTTCGTCGCGTACTCCCGGGAGTCCCTCGCCGGCAGCCCGCGTACGGCGGCGGGCCTGGCCAAGAACCCCACCGAGGAGAACAGCTTCTTCGGCTGGGCGCTGGTGGCGCTGGTGATCGCCCTGGTCTGGTGGATGCGCCGCTCGATCGTGGTGCTCGCGCTGGGCGCGCTCGGGCTGCTCTTCACTGTGCTGTCCCTGGGCCGGGAGGTCCGCTTCGACGGTCGGGGCACCGGAGTGCCGGCTCCCTGGGCGGTGCTGGAGAACCTGCCGATCCTGCACTCGGTGGTGCCGACCCGGTGGGCGTTGGCGATCACGCCGATCGTCGGCGTGCTGCTCGCGTACGGCGCCGAGCGCGCCCGCGAACTGGCCCGCGCGCATCCGGCGGCCCGGCCGCAGATCCGCTTCGCCACCGCCACGGTGCTCACGATGGCGCTGCTGCCGATCCTGCCCACCCCGCTGCCAGTGGTGGACCTGGACCCGGTCCCGGGCTTCGTGACGAGTGGGGCGTGGCGGCCGTACGTGGCGGGTGGGCGCAGCGTGGTGACCCTGCCGCTGCCGGACACCAACTACGCGGAGCCGCTGCGCTGGTCAGCGGTGACCCGGCAGGACATGCCGTTGGCCCGTGGCTACTTCCTGGGCCCGGACACCCGACCGAACGCGGAGCCGCCGAAGGTCGCGCTGTTCGGTGCGCCGCCGCGCCCCACAAGCAGCTTCTTCGCCACCATCAGGCGCACCGGGGCGGTGCCACCGATCACCCCGCAGAGCAGGGTCAAGGCGGTCGACGACCTGCGCTACTGGCGGGCCGGGGTGGTCATCCTCGGGCCGCACGAACACGAGGAGGCGCTGCGTCGGGGGATGACCGAGCTGACCGGGATCCAGCCGGTCTTCACCGGCGGCGTGTGGGTGTGGGACGTGCGGTCGTTCACCGACTGACCGAGGGTCAGCCCTGGCGGACGCAGCAGCCCTGGCACACCTTCGGGCTGGGCAGCGTGAACGCGAGGCAGCAGGTGCGTCGCTGCACGCTCGGCTCGCCGGTCGGCCCCGGCACCAGCTCGACCAGGTCGGCCAGGTCCAGTGCGCCGAGCAGCGTGTCGATGCTCTGCACCGTCGAGCCGGGCAGCCCGTCCGCCGCGCGCAGGATGCCGTGCGCGATGCCGGAGGCCACCGATCCGAGAAGCGTCCGGGTGCCGATCCGGACCTCCGCCTGGATCGCCGTGATCAGCGGGGCCAGGTGGGCGTCGAGCAGGGAAGCCCGCAACACGGCCAGCAACTCGGCCTCGTCGGCGACGACGCGGACCTCGGGCAGGCCGGCGAGCGCCAGCGGGTCGCTCGGCAGCACCGCCACCGTGGTGCCGCGGCGCAGGCCCAGGGTGAGCAACGGCCTGTGGTCCTCGAAATGGATCAGCACGTCGGCCGGGTCGAGCAGGGGGACCCGGCGGGCCGAGGCCCAGCCGAGGACGACCGGGAGTGCCGTCCAGTAGCTGTACGACTTCCAGGCCAGCGCCGCACAGGCGTGCGGGGTGCCGCCCCAGCGGACGGCGGCGGCGCGCAGCAGCTCCGGCAGCCGGGTGCCGTCGATCAGGGTGGTGGCGGGCGCCCAGCCGAACTCGTCGTCGACCAGCAGGCCCCGGGCCAGCCCGGGCAGGTCGTCGGTACCGAACATCGAGCGCAGGGCCGCGGTGACGGGAGCGAGCGGCGTGGAGACCACGTCCCGCCTCGGCATCACCGCTGTCACCTGAGTCGTCCCCCGTCCGAGTGGCCGAGGGAGTGCCCCGGCGGACGACAACTGCCGTCCTGAGCTAAGGCTAGCCTAACCATGCCCGCCGGTCTAAGGGAAGCCTCACCTCGGTCGGATCGGGAGGCGCGGGCCACGTTCCTGACCTGCCGCCACCGCGTACTACCCCTCATCGGCCCCGAAAAACGCCAAGAGGATCGACGTACCTCGGTGGATTGTCAAGCAGTGTGTCGACAAAGTGCCAGTTGCGTGTGCGCTTCGCCACGGAACGTGAAACTGATACTCCCGGCCACGAGGAAGCCGATGACGATCTCACCCCTCGATCGGGCTGCCGACTCCTTTGCGGCCGAACTTGCCCGACAGCGGACCGGGCGAGGGCTGTCCAAGAAGCAACTGGCCATCCTGATGGGGTTCGACCCGTCGTACGTGAGCCACGTCGAAGGGCGCCGGCACCGCCCCACTGAGGACTTCGCCCGCCGCGCCGAGGCGGTCCTGGAGGCCGGCGGCGCGATCTGGCAGCGCTTCCGGGAGTACGACGACGTCAGGCACGCCCGTACCGGCCAACCGCCGCGCGAGTCGCACCTGCCCGGCCAGTGGCTGCCACCCGGCACCGGCCTCGTCGTGGAGCGGGAAACGGCCACCCTCACGCACACCGTCGACAGCTACCGGTGCGTCATCCGCCGCGAGCTGTACAACGCAGGCACCGAACCGGTCACCCGCTACCTCGTCCGGGTCGCCGTCGACCGGTACCCGAACGACCCCGGCCGCTCCAACCGGCACCACCGGGAACACCCCCTCACCTTCGCCGAGCTGCAACTACAGGCCCGGCGCGACGACGGTGGCGGTGACCCGGAACCGATGCACTGGCGGGCCAAACACGACAGGGACGCGTTCAAGGAGATCTGGCTGCTCTTCGAGAACGGTGACCGGCGCTTCCCGCTCTACCCGGGCGACCGGGCCACAATCGAGTACGCGTACAGCGTCGGGCAGGAGAAGTGGGGCCCCTGGTTCCAGCGGGCCGTCCGGCTGCCCACCCGGCACCTCGCCGTACGCCTGGACCTGCCGGCGGCGTTCGACCCGCAGGTCTGGGGCGTGGAGACCTCGCTCTCGGCGGAGGAGGGGCCACTGCGTACGGCGCCGCAGCGACACGACGAGGGCGACCGGGCGATCTTCGACTGGCAGACCGACGACCCTCCGCTGAACGCGCGCTACCGGATGCAGTGGCGTTTCCGCGCCCGCCCCGACGCCGACCCGGACGTCGACACCGCAGGCGTACGGGTCCGGCCCAGCGACCGGATGCGCGGCATCGGAATCGTCCAGCGCGGCGCCGACCTGCTGCGCCAGCGGGCCCGTCCGTTCGACCTGCCCGCCGAGGAGCAGGCCGCCCGGGAGGTCGTCGACCGGCTCACCGCCGTCCTGGTCCGACTCGACGAGCTGCACCCGTTCAGCAAGGGGGTGGGTGTCGCCGCCCCGCAGCTCGGCGTCGGCCGGGCGGTGTCCGTGGTGCGGCCCCCGGACCGGTCGGCCGAACCTGTCGTGCTGCTCAACCCCCGGGTCGTCGACGCCGACCCGGACACCGACGAGCAGTACGAGGGCTGCCTATCCTTCTTCGACCACAGGGGTCTGGTACCCCGCCCGCTGCGCCTGGACGTGGAGCACGCCCAGTGGGACGGCAGCCGGATCATCACCTCGTTCGAGTTCGGCATGGCCCGGCTCGTCGCGCACGAGATCGACCACCTGGAGGGCCGGCTCTACGTCGACCGGATGGCACCAGGCGTGCCGCTCGTGCCGGTCGAGGAATACCGGGAGACCGGGCGGCCCTGGCGGTACTGACAGACGAGGGGACCGGGGCGCGCGCCCCAGGGGGCAGGGGCACGCGCCCCGGTGTGGGGGGAGGAACGTTCAGAGGTCGCCGAAGGTGTCGTAGCGGATGTGCGGCGGCGGCACGTCGTCCGCGGCCAGCACCCGCAGCGCGGCGCGGACCATCCGGGCCGAGCCGGAGACATAGCAGTCGTGGGTGGTCCACGGGCCGTACCGGGCCACCACGTCCGGGATGTCACCCACCTCGCCGTCGAAGTCCGGGTCCTCGCTGCACGCCGCCGTCACCGACAACCACGGGTGTACGGCCACCAGCTCCTGCAACCCGGCCAGGCCGTACAGGTCCGCCGCCTGCCGGGCGCCGTAGAAGACGTGCACCCACCTGGTGCGGTTGTAGGTGGCCAACTCCTCCACCAACGCCTTGATCGGCGCGAGCCCCACCCCGCCGGCCACGCAGAGAATGTCCCGTTCCGACGACCGGTCCAGCGTCATCGACCCCATCGGCGCGGCGAGCCGCAGCAGATCACCCGGCTGTACCCGGCGGACCAACGCACCTGACACCCAGCCCGCGCCCGGCGTCCGCACGTGGAACTCCAGGACGTTGTCGTCGTTCGGGGCGTTCGCCACCGAGTACGTCCGCCACACCCGGGGGTGGTGCCGCGGCACCTCGACGCTTACGTACTGGCCGGCCTGCCAACGCAGCGGATGCTGCAACGCCCGGCAGGTCAGCACGGCCGTGTCCGGGCCGTACCGCTCGTGGGTCAGCACCTCGGCGTGCCAGAACGGCGGGTTGTCATCCGCCGCCGCACCGGCCATCATCTTCGCCGAGATCGCCGCGTACGCGTCCCGCCACGCCTGGTCGTACTCCAGGTTCCAGCCGTCGCCGGCGGTGCTGCGCAGCGCGTCAAGCAGCGCGACGCCCATCGTCGCGTAGTGCCTGTCGTCGACGTGGTACTTGCGGTGGTCACGGCCCAGTGCCCGGAGGAACTCGTCGAAGCTCTCCGGGTCGTCCACGGTGTGGATGGCCGTGATGATCGCTTCCAGCAGGCGGTCGCCCTGGCCGGACATCTGCACCGGAAAGAGCTGACGCAGGGCGGGGTCGAGCAGGAACAGGCGGGCGTAGAAGTGCCCGCTCAGCCGGTCCCGGTCCTCCTCGACCAGGGTCCAGCTCTCCTTCAGCAGCCGCGCGACGTCATCCACGGGGTGCTCCTTCTCCAGACGGCAGCGGATCGGGCGCCCATAGAATCTCCACGGAGAGTGCCGACCGGTCGCACAGAATGTGCGATCGGTTCACGCCGGCCGGTCGGCCCTGCCAGCGGGGCACCCCGTCGGGCAGAGTGGTGCGGTGACCGTTGAGCTGACCCGCCCGGTGTCCCGCCGGCTGCTGGGGACCGAGACGCTGCTGGTCCTCGGCCTGTCCCTCGGCCAGTCCGCGGTCTACGCGGTGGTGTCGATCATCGCGAAGCTGACCGCCGAGGGGCCGCTCTCCAGGCAGACCGCCTCGTTGAACACGTCGGCGTCGGCCCGCCCCTGGCTGGACCTGACGTACCAGCTCCTGGGCATCGTGTTCGCGCTACTGCCGGTGCTGCTCGCCGTACACCTGCTCAGCCGTGACCCCGGCGACCCGGCGCGGACCCTCGGCCTGGACGCCCGGCGGCCCGGCCAGGACCTGGCCCGCGGCGCCGGCCTCGCCGCGCTCATCGGCCTGCCCGGGTTGGCGCTGTTCTTCGTCGCCGCCCAGCTCGGCCTCAACGCGACGCTGGTGCCGGCCGCGCTGCCGCAGGTCTGGTGGGCGGTGCCCGTGCTGATCCTCGCCGCCGTGCAGAACGCCGTGCTGGAGGAGGTGATCGTGGTCGGCTACCTGGTCACCCGCCTGCGTCAGCTGCACTGGCGGCTGGTCACTATCGTCGCGGCCAGCGCGCTGCTCCGCGGCTCTTACCACCTGTACCAGGGCTTCGGCGCGTTCGTCGGCAACGCCGTGATGGGCGTGGTCTTCAGCCTCTTCTACCTGCGTACCCGGCGGGTGATGCCGCTGGTCATCGCCCACACCCTGCTCGACGTGGTGGCCTTCGTCGGCTACGCGCTGCTGCCCCGCGAGTGGTTCGACTGGCTCTGACGCGGCCGGTAGGTGGCCACCGCCCGGGCCGCCAGACGATCCGCCGCCGCCGCGTCGCCCAACGCCGCCGCGAGCACCGCCGCACCCGGCAGCAACCGGGCCGCCAGCCGCAACGCCACCCAGCCGCCAGCCTGCGCCGTGAGGGGCGCCGCCAGTCGCCACGCGGCCTCCGCCGCCCTCGGCCACACCCCCTCGACCGGGTCGTCGGCCGTGCGGGCGGCGGCCAGGGCGGCACGCGCGCTCTCCGGATCCGGGTGCACCTGGGTGAGCACCAGCAGGTCGGCGGCCCGGTCGGGATGCGCCGGGTCCCTGCCGTACGCCGCCGCCAGGTGCAGCACCAGGTTCGAGTGGGTCCAGAGCACCGAGGCCAGCTCGGCCAGCGGCGCGAAGAACCCGGCGAGCGCCGCCGCCGCCCCTCCCACGCCCGCCGACCGCACGAACCGCCGGCTCGCGAGCCGGGCCAGGCCATCCGCCGAGGCGTCCGGGTAGCGGGCACGCAGCCGCTCGGCCCAGTCGGCCGCGCCGGGGCCGAGCGACTCCACCGCCGACAACGCCAGCAACTCCGGAGCGAAGCCCGGGTGGTCGAGCACGCGCGCGGTCACCGCGCGCAGGTCAGATTCCGGGGTACGCGGCACAGGAGTCCCGCGGGTGGCTGGTGACGCCGATTCCGGACCGGGCTCCGGTGCGGGTTGTGGGGCCCGCGTCTCCGGCGTGGTGGCTACGGATGCGATGGCTCCGGGTGCCGTGGCTTTGCGCGTGGTTGCTTTGCGCGGGGTGGCGGCTTTGCGCGGGGTGGCCTCGGGAGGGGTGGCCTCGGGCGTGGTGGCTTTGCGCGGGGTTGCGGCGCGCTTGCGCGGGCTCTGGACCGGCTCCGGTGTGAGCGGCGTCGCATCCGTGGGCGGCGGCTGTGGTGTCGGTGCCGTGGTGGCCGCCGCCTCCGTGGTGGCTTTCCGGGCCCGGGGAGCCCGTGCCTTCGCTGGGCGGGCCGCCGGTTCCGCCCCCGCGCCGGTGGGTGCCGCGCCCTCCGCGTCCGGGTCGGCTGGTGTGCTGCCCGGCTGCCGGGGCAGGACACGGTCCGGCTCCGGTGGCTGGAACAGCACGGCGGGTGCCGCCTTGGCCCGGCGCGGACGCGGGCTCGCCGGAACCGCCGGCGGGGACGCCTCGTCGGCGGGCGGCTCGGCCGCCGTCGGCGGCGTGAACGTGGCCCGTGCCGAGCGCCGCCGCGCCCGGTCAGCAGGCTCTCGACGGGTCGGCTCGCTGGGCGGCTGCTCCTGCATATCGATGGAGCCTAGTCCCGATCACGTCACCGCACAGCCGCGAAACCCAGCGGCGTGCCACCCCGGTCGGCGTACCCCGGAAGTCGTTTTGCCCCCGGTGGGTGACGACCTGTATCCTCGGGCGCGGTGGTCTGCGGGCCACCAGGGAGACTTCGCCTAGTCTGGTCTATGGCGCCGCACTGCTAATGCGGTTGGGGTCTTAAAGCCCCTCCCGGGTTCGAATCCCGGAGTCTCCGCGCGAAAGCCGGGTGTGTACACTGGCTGAGCACGAGCGCCCGTAGCTCAATGGATAGAGCATCTGACTACGGATCAGAAGGTTAGGGGTTCGAGTCCCTTCGGGCGCACAAGTTCAAACGGGCTTGACCAGGTGAAACGCCCCTATCGTCATCGACAACGATCGACGAGAGGGGCGTTTTCTCGTGCGCCCAGGGGCGCAAAGGAGACGTGAATGGCGCGTAGATATCACGAAGAGTAGCCGAGCGTGATCATCTGGTGAGTGATGGGATTCCGTCGTGTGTCTCGACCCGCTTGGCTGATCCCAGGCGCTGCCTCGTAACGACGGAATCCTGATGCCGTGGCTCGCTTCTCCTGTCGCCGACACGCGGAGTCTTCCCCCCAACGTCCGATCCTGTCCTGCGGGGAGGCGGGACTAACCTAGGTCGACTTGGCAGTACGACGGGGTGGGGGCCGAAGCTACGTGATCACCGGTGAGCTGAAGAGCAAGATCGACCGCGTCTGGGATGCCTTCTGGTCGGGTGGCATCTCGAACCCGCTGGAGGTGATCGAACAGATCACCTACCTGCTTTTCATCAAGCGGCTGGACGATCTTCACACCCTTGAGGAGAACAAGGCGAACCGGCTGGGCAAGCCGATGGAGCGCCGGATCTTCCCGGAGGGCTGCGACGACCAGTGGCGCAAGTACGACGACCTGCGCTGGTCGCATTTCAAGAGCGCCGCGCCGGCCGAGATGTTCGAGGTCGTCGGCCAGCGGGTCTTCCCGTTCCTGCGGACGCTCGGCGGCGGCGATGGGTCGACCTACTCGGACCACATGAAGGACGCCCGGTTTACCATCCCCAATCCGGCGCTGCTGTCCCGGGTGGTCGACATGCTCGCCGGCATCCCGATGGAGGACCGGGACACCAAGGGCGACCTGTACGAGTACATGCTCAGCAAGATCGCTACCGCAGGCCACAATGGCCAGTTCCGCACACCTCGGCACATCATTCAGCTGATGGTCGCGATGATGGCTCCGACGCCGTCCGACGAGATCTGCGACCCGGCCTGCGGCACCGCGGGCTTCCTGGTGGAGGCCGGGGAGTACCTCCGCCACACTCACCCCAACGCGCTCTTCGATGCCGTGCAGCGCAAGCACTTCCACGAGAGCATGTTCCACGGCTTCGACTTCGACAGCACGATGCTGCGCATCGGCAGCATGAATATGCTTCTACATGGTGTCGAAAACCCCGACATCCGCTACCGAGACTCGCTGGCCGACAACGTCAGCAACGAGTCGGAGAAGTACTCGCTGATCCTGGCAAATCCGCCGTTCGCTGGCAGCCTCGACTACGAGAGCACGTCCAAGGACCTCCAGCGGATCGTCAAGACGAAGAAGACCGAGCTGCTCTTCCTCGCGCTGTTCCTCCGGCTTCTCAAG
Source organism: Micromonospora sp. NPDC047521 (assembly GCF_055587305.1). Taxonomy (NCBI): domain Bacteria; kingdom Bacillati; phylum Actinomycetota; class Actinomycetes; order Micromonosporales; family Micromonosporaceae; genus Micromonospora; species Micromonospora sp. NPDC047521. Next base: position 758,280 of record NZ_JBVJGN010000002.1, read on the forward strand.
CCCGGCGGGCGCGCGGCGGTCATCGTGCCGGACGGTGTGCTCTTCGGGCCGAGCAAGGCACACAAGGAGCTACGTCGCACGCTGATCGAGGACCAGAAGCTCGATGGCGTAGTGAAGCTCCCCAGCGGCGTCTTCAAGCCTTACGCCGGCGTCTCCACAGCGATCCTGCTCTTCACGAAGACCAATAGCGGTGGCACGGACAAAGTCTGGTTCTACGAGGTCACCGCCGACGGGTTCAGCTTGGACGACAAGCGGGCACCCCTGCTGCCTATCGAGAAGCTTGGGCCGGTGCCGGATGTGGCGCTGGCCGAGGACGAGCACCCGAAGAACAACCTGCCGGACGCGCTGGCGCGCTGGCTCCGCCGCGACGGCGACGAGGTGCAGCGGGCGCGGACCGAGCAGAGCTTTTGCGTGGCCAAGGCCGACATCGTCGAACAGGGCTACGATCTCAGTCTTAACCGCTACAAGGAGGTCGTGCACGAGGAGTTCGAGCGCCGCTCGCCGCTCGACATCCTGGCCGACCTCGACCGCTTGGAGTCCGAGATTCAGCAGAGCATGTCCGACCTGAAGGTCCTGATCGGATGAGCCGCTTTGACATGGTGCCGCTCAGGAACGTGGTAGCGGCTTCGGGATATCGCGCCCGCGGCCTGGGTGACCTGCCGGTGTACTCCGTAACCAAGCACCAAGGGTTTGTTCCAAGTCTGGAATACTTCAAGAAGCAAGTTTACAGCCGTGATCTTTCCGGCTATACCGTCGTCGAGCCGGGCGAATTCGCATACGCGACCATTCACTTGGACGAGGGGTCGATCGGAATCGCCAACACCCGGTGCCTCATCAGTCCCATGTACACGGTGTTCAGATTGGCGAGCACAGAAGTTCACGCGTCCTACCTGCTGCGATATCTAAAGAGTCAGCGGGCCCTCGCTGAGTATCCGCGGCTCGGCAAGGGAAGCGTTCACAGGCGAAAGTCAATTTCGCTGAACGCGCTCGGCGATTTGCACGTACCTCTTCCATCCATCTCCGAACAGCGGAGGATTGCGGAGGTGCTGGATCGAGCCGACGAGCTGCGCGCCAAGCGGCGTGAAGCCCTGGCGCACCTCGATGCCCTCACCCAGTCCATCTTTCTCGACGTGTTCGGCGATCCGGTGTCGAATCCGAAAAAATGGCCGGTCAAGAAGTTGATGGATCTGGGCACCTTGGAGCGGGGGGTATCAACGCATCGTCCGAGAAACGAGCCTGCCCTCCTCGGTGGGCCATATCCATTGATTCAAACCGGGGACGTTGCAAACTCGGGCGGCTATATCCGTCGATACAGCAGCACCTATTCCGAGCTTGGCCTGAGGCAAAGCAGGATGTGGCCGAGCGGAACTTTATGCATAACAATTGCTGCCAACATCGCCAAGACGGGGATACTCACGTTCGACGCGTGTTTCCCAGACAGCGTAGTGGGTTTTACCGCGTCGCCCGCGACCACTCTTTACGTCCAATCCTGGCTGTCGTTTTTGCAGCAGTCGCTTGAGCGGACGGCTCCCGAGTCCGCCCAAAAAAATATCAATTTGGCCATCCTGCGAAACTTGCAAACGATCTGCCCACCTACCGACCTGATCGAGACCTTCGCCAAGAACGTAGCGGCGATCGAGAGGTTAAGAGCGCTGCAACGGGCGAGCCTGGACGAGTTGGACGCGCTGTGTGCGTCGTTGCAGGATCGGGCCTTCCGGGGATTGCTCTGACGTGGGACGATTGAGAGCTGTCGACTGTGGGGAGTTGGCGCTCGATGAGCAACTTTGCGTTCCTGCGGGCTGAGTGGCCCGTGCTGTTTGGCGAGGCCCTGCGGGCCGAGCGGCTGGCGGTCGCCGATCCGCGGGCCTCGTGCTTCTATGCCCGGCGCACGCTGGAACTCACCCTTACCTGGCTCTTCGAGGCCGACGGCACGCTCACCAAGCCGTACAAGGACGACCTGTCGGCGATGATCCACGAGCCGTCGCTGCGGAACCTGCTGGGCAACAGCCTGCAGGCGAAGATGAACATCATCCGCAAGCAGGGCAACACGGCCGTCCACAAGAGCACGCCGGTGACGCCGCAGGAGGCGGTGCCGGTCGTCCGCGAGCTGTTCCACGTCATGTACTGGATCGCACGCCACTACATCCGCGACCAGGCGAAGGTCCCGGCCAGCGCGCTGGCCTTCAACCCGGACTTGATCCCCCGGCCGATCCCGTCCCAGGTTCGGCAGCAGACCCATGCCGAGCTGAAGGCGCTGGCTGACAAGCTCGCTGCCCAGGACACGGCGCTGGCCACCGAGCGGGAGAAGTCCGCCACCCTCGACGCTGAGTTGGCGAAGCTCCGCGCCGAGATCGCCGCCGCGAAGGCCGCCAACGAGGCCCGCCCCGACGACCACGACTACGACGAGGCGCAGACCCGCGATCTCTACCTCGACCTCATGCTGCGGGAGGCCGGCTGGCGGCTCGACCGCCCGGAGGACCGCGAGTTCGAGGTCACCGGCATGCCCAACACCACGGGTACCGGGTACGTCGACTACGTCCTGTGGGGTGACGACGGCAAGCCGCTCGCGGTGGTCGAGGCCAAGCGCACCCGCCGCGACGCCACCGTCGGTCAGCAGCAGGCCAAGCTGTACGCCGACTGCCTGGAGCAGCGGTACGGCCAGCGCCCGGTCATCTTCTACACCAACGGCTACGAGACCTGGCTCTGGGACGACACCGCCTACCCCTCGCGCCCGGTGCAGGGCTTCTACACGAAGGACGAGTTGCACCTGCTGGTCCAGCGCCGCGACACTCGCAAGCCGCTCGCGGACGTGCCGGTCAACCAGGAAATCGTCGAGCGGTACTACCAGCACCGGGCGATCCGGGCCATCGGCGAGGCGTTCGAGACGCAGCGGCAGCGGCAGGCGCTCGTCGTGATGGCCACCGGCGCCGGCAAAACCCGCACCGTGATCGCTCTGGTCGACGTGCTGATGCGGGCCAACTGGGTCAAGCGGGTTCTCTTCCTCGCCGACCGTAATGCGCTGGTCAACCAGGCGGTCAACGCGTTCAAGGCGCACCTGCCCGACGCGGCGACAGTCAACCTGGTGACCGAGAAGAACACCGACGGCCGGGTGTACGTCTCGACGTACCCGACCATGATGGGCCTGATCAACGAGACGGCGAGCGGCGAGCGGCGCTTCGGGCCCGGCTACTTCGACCTGGTCATCATCGACGAGGCGCACCGCTCGGTCTACCAGAAGTACCGGGCGATCTTTTCCTGGTTCGACAGCCTCCTGGTTGGGCTCACTGCCACTCCGCGCAACGAGATCGACCGCAACACCTACAGCCTGTTCAACCTTGAAGACGGTGTACCTACCGACCACTACGACCTCGACGACGCGGTCAACGAGGGCTTCCTTGTGCCGCCGCGAGCGGTCTCCGTACCGCTGAAGTTTCAGCGCGACGGCATCCGCTACGACGACCTCACCGAGGAGGAGAAGGACGCCTGGGACTCGCTCGACTGGGGTGAGGATGGCCCGCCGGACAGCATCGACCCGGATGCGGTCAACAAGTGGCTGTTCAACTCCGACACCGTGGACAAGGTGCTGGAGACGTTGATGAGCCACGGCCACCACGTCGCAGGCGGTGACCGAATCGGTAAGACCATCATCTTCGCCAAGAACAACGCGCACGCCGACTTCATCCAGGAGCGGTTCGACCTCGCGTACCCGATGCACCGGGGCCACCTGGCGCGGGTCATCACCCACAAGACTGAGTACGCCCAGAGCCTGATCGATGACTTCTCGCAGATGGAGAAGGACCCACACATCGCGATCTCGGTGGACATGCTCGACACCGGCATCGACGTACCCGAGGTCGTCAACCTGGTCTTCTTCAAGATCGTACGGTCGAAGTCGAAGTTCTGGCAGATGATCGGCCGTGGCACCCGGCTCTGCAAGGACCTCTACGGTCCCGGCCAGGACAAGCAGAACTTCTATATCTTCGACTTCTGCCAGAACTTCGAGTTCTTCAACCACAACCCGAAGGCGGTCGAGGGCAAGCTGGGTGAGTCGCTGACCGAGCGGCTGTTCAAGGCCCAGCTCGAACTGATCTACCGCCTCGACCTGCGTCTTCCCACCGACGCTGGCGTTGAGGCGGGGGCCGACGGGACGCAGAGCGAGGCGGCGCTGCGCTGGGACCTCGCCCGCGGCCTGCATCGCCGAGTGGAGAACATCCACCTCGACAACTTCGTCGTACGCCCCAAGCGGCGCCTGGTGGAGTACTACGTCGACTTCGAGCACTGGCACCGGCTCACCCCCGAGGCGGTGGACGAGATCGGCGGCAACCTCGCCGTCCTACCCACAGCGGTGAAGGACGAGGACGAAGCGGCCAAGCGGTTCGACCTGGTGGCTCTGCGACTTCAACTCGGCCAGCTCGACGTGGAACCCGCCTACGATCGGCTGCGCCGGCAGGTGCAGGACATTGCATCGACCCTGCTGGAGCAGACCAGCATTCCGGCGATCCGCGAGCAGCAGCAACTCCTCGACGAGGTGGCCGGCGACGAGTGGTGGTCAGACGTCACCCTGCCGATGCTGGAGCTGATGCGCCGCCGTCTCCGTGGGCTGGTCAAGCTGATCGAGAGGTCCAAGCGGGCGATCGTCTACACCGACTTCATCGACGAGCTGGGCGAGATCGCCGTCGTCACGCTCAACGACATCAAGATCGGCACGGACTTCGAGCGGTTCCGCGCCAAAGCCCGGGTGTACCTGCGCGCCCACGAGGACCACCTGGCGTTGCAGAAGCTACGCCGCAACAAGCAGCTCTCCCCGACGGACCTTGACGAGCTGGAAAGGATGCTCGCGGCTAGCGGCGGCGGCACCGAGGACATCGACCAGGCCCGCCGCTCGGCCCACGGGCTCGGACTGTTCATCCGCTCCCTAGTCGGACTCGACCGGGAAGCCGCCGCCGAGGCATTCGGCGATTTCCTGAGCAGCCGGACGCTCAGCGCGAATCAGATCAACTTCGTGAACCTGATCATCGCTCACCTGACCCAGAACGGGGTCATGGAGCCCGAGCGACTTTACGACTCGCCGTTCAGCGACATCGCCCCGCACGGGCCGGACTCGATCTTCCCGTCAGCTGACGTGGACCGCCTGATCACGATCCTTAACCGTGTCCGAGACACCGCTGCCCCGGGAGGCGAGGTGGCTTGAACCAGTCGGAGAGCCGTTGGGGCTCCGTGCGCCCATGGGCGCACGGCTGGGGTGGGAAGCCGCCTCTGGCGTCACTTTCCGTCAACATTGCTACATATCAAACCCGGGCAAATCCGCATAGCCCCAGGTCACGGGCACCCTCTGCCGTCGACTACGGATCAGAAGGTTAGGGGTTCGAGTCCCTTCGGGCGCACAGTAATCAAGGCCGCGACCTACGGAAACGTAGGTCGCGGCCTTGATCTTTCCCATGTCCGGCTCTGATTCCCAGCCGATCCAGGGCCGCCGTCATCTGGGCCGTGGACCCGTGACGAGCGGACGTGACCCGACGCCCCAACCGGCGGGCGGTGACCAAGTCATGACGCTTGAGTAGTGTTACGCGCCATGTCTCATGCCAAAGTGATGTCTGCCGTTCTTGTCGGTGTTCTAGCGATGGGGAGCACGGCGTGCGGGGGTGGCGACACAGGGTCGGGCGATGCCGTCTGGCAGGCCCCTTCGGCTGCGCCGACGCCTGCGGTGTCGCAGGAGGGTAAGAAGGCAGGCACGGCAGCCGGCACCGACAAGGAACTCTGTGAGGCGGTGGATCGGGCTGACACCGTCTTGACCGGGCAGATGGTCCAAGCCATGCAGGGCGGCGGTGAGGGTCCGTCCGCCTCCGATATTCAGCAGGGCCTCAAAGAGTTCGCCGAGGCATTGCGCTCGGCGTCCGACGGTAGTGACTCGGAGGTGGCCAAGGCGATGCAGAAGGTGGCCGCCGATTCCCAGAAGATCGCGCAATCGGCTGACCCGGCCGTAGAGGCGGCTAGTCCGGCTTTCGAGGAGGCCAACACCGTCCTGGAGAAGGCTTGCCAAGCGGCGGGAGTGAAGATCAAACTTTAAGCCCCTGCCTGTTCTGAGGAGGCAGCGCGGCTGCATTTATGCGAGGAGTCGCGTGGCGTGAACCATGAGGTCGACCACCGACCTCAGTGGGCCTACCGCAATCGGGTGGGTGCGGTTTTCCGCACCCACCCGCGCGCTCCACCGGACCCGGCGGTCCGCCCACATCGCGCCAGGGCGGAGGCGCTGAGCCGTACGCCGTCAGCCGTTGAAGTCGGACACCGTCCTGGCCCTGTCGAACCTGCGCCCCGCCAGATCCTCGTTGTCCAGAATCCAGCCCACCATCGTGCCGTCGCCGCCGAAGCCCTCGCCCCCGAGGTCCGCGTCCACGAACAGGTAGCCCAGGAGCGTCTCCTCCTCGGGTGACTTCAGGCCGTGCTCACCTCCACCTGTGGCGCGATCGGTGTAGCCGCCGATGGTGCCCAGGGTGTCGTTGTCACCCGTCAGGTACCACTTGATGGAGCTGAAGACCTCCTCGTCGTACCGACTCTCGCCGATGTCGATCGCGCTGTCCTCGCGTTTGAACGGGAGGTCCCATCCCCGTAAGCCGTACAGCGGGAACCTCTCGCACTCCTGGTGGTACGAGTCCTCCTCAAGCTCCCGTTCGGTGACGGGCGTGCCCGCCGGCACGTAGATGACTTCCGCCTCGGGCATGATGTCCGGCTCGGCGAAGAACAGCAGGTGCCCGTCGGACGGCAGGTTGATGTCGTGCGATCCGGCCGGGATCGCGGAGAGGTCGAGCTTGGCGAGGTACGTCATGCCCGCCGGCCAGTCCACCCCTTCGGGCAGGGCGGGCTTACCGCCGAAGTAGCCGACCACCGGACCCTCGCACCGGGTGTGCAACTCCAGGACAGGGCGGGCGAGCTGGAGCCACCAATCGATGGCGTCCTCCGGCACGTCACGTTTGCGGGCGGCCTCACGAAACTCATCACGAAGATCCACAGTGGGCATTGTGCACGGGAGGACCGACAGGATCCGCAGCGGACGAGACGGTCGCACAAGTCATCCATCGCGACCGTCACCCGACGGGTTCCATCGACCGTGCCGTCGGCGTTGTCTACCGTGGTGCTCGAATCGTCGTCGAAGGCGGCGGGTGGCGGACCCTCGCGGTCGAGCGCGCTGGCCGCCGGCCGTTACGCGCCGGACAGTCCACTGATGAACCGTCAGTGGCCAGGGGAGGGTACGTATGCAGTTCTCGTTGATGGGGATGGCTGTCGCGGCGGGCGACCCGGCCGCGAGCGCGGCGTGGTTCGCCGAGCATTTCGGGTTCAAGGTCGGAATCGACCTGGGCTGGTACGTGAACACGCAGCACCCCGACCACCCGAACGTCAGCCTGGACTTCGTGCAGCGCGACCACGAATCGTGGCCGGCGGCGACCCGGGGCAGGGCGGTGGCCGGCACGCTGCTGGCGTTCCTGGCCGTCGACGTCGACGCCGAGTTCGAACGCCTGCGCTCTGCCGGGTTGGAGGTGGTCCTGCCGCTCGTGACCGAGCCGTGGGGGCAGCGCCGATTCCAGGTCGCCGGCACCGACGGGCTGCTGGTGGAGGTCCTGCAGATGGTGGCACCGGACCCGCAGTGGCTCGCCGACAACGGGCTGGCCGGCTGAGTGATCCATGACCGACAGGCCCGCCGACAAGATCGACTTCAAGAGGACGCTTGACGCCTACCGGGCGCGGCGGGGCCGGTTCCGCATGGTCGACGTCCCCGACATGCGGTACCTCATGGTCGACGGCCATGGTGACCCGAACACCTCGCGGGCCTTCACCGAGGCGATCGAGGCGCTCTACCCGGCGGCGTACCGGCTGAAGTTCGCCAGCAAGCGCGACCTCGGACGCGACTACGTCGTCCCGCCCCTGGAGGGTCTGTGGTGGGCCGAGGACATGGCGTCCTTCACCACGGAACGGCACAAGGCGCGGTGGCACTGGACGTTGATGCTCATGGTCCCGGACTGGATCGACAGGTCGATGGTCGCCGCCGCCATCGACCAGGCCGGCGCCAAGGGCCGACCTGCGCGTATCGACGACGTCCGTCTCGGAGCGCTGTCCGAGGGACGGTGCGTGCAGACGCTGCACGTCGGTTCCTTCGACGACGAGGCCGACGTGCTCGCAGAACTGCATCACCAGTACATCCCGGCCAACCAGCTCCGCATGGTCGGAAAACACCACGAGATCTACCTCAGCGACTTCCGCAGGGTCGCACCGGACAGGCAGCGCACCATCCTCCGGCAGCCGGTCACCACCGCCGCCCCGCACGACGCTTCAGGTAGCTAGCGCGTGCGCGGCGGCGGTGGTGGTGTCCGTTCGGTCCCGCGCCCTACCGGCGGCTCCACTGCTGGTTCGTCTGACCGGTGCAGGTCCAGAGGACGAGTTTCGTGCCGTTGCCGGTGCCCTGGTTGACGGGGTCCAGGCAGAGGCCGGACTGCACTCCGGTGATGGTGCCGTTCGCGTTGACGTTCCACTGCTGGTTCGTCCCGCCGTGGCAGTCGTAGATGGTGACCTGGGTACCCGGCGAGGTGCCGTAGCCGGCGGCGTCGAGGCACTTGTTGCCGTACACGGTGAGTGTCTTAGCGGACGTGTAGGTCCACTGCTGGTTCGTGCCGCCGTGGCAGTCCCACAGCTGGACCTGGGTGCCGTTTGTGGTGGAGTAGCCGGGGACGTCGACGCACCTGCCGGAGAGCGCACCCACGAGAGCGGTGGTCTGTCCGCCGCCGCTGGCGGGATTGCCGATGCTGCCGGGCACCGACTGCAGGGCGCTGTACCAGCGGGCGGCCATCTTGTCGTAGCCGGTGGCGGTGGGGTGGACGCCGTCGATCAGGTCGGCGGTGGTGAGAGCGCTGTGCATGTCGACCAGGTGCACCCGCTTGCCGGCGTTCACCTTGCTCTGCACGATGCCGGGGATCGCCGCGTTGAAGGTGCGGACGGCGTTCTCCTGGTTGCTGTTGGCGAGCGGGATGAGCTGCGCCACGAACACCTCGGCGGTGGGCGCGGTGGTGGTGATGCGGTCGATAAGCGTGGACAGCCGGTTCGGTGCGCTGCTCACGTTGTAGTTCTGCAGGATGTCGTTGGTGCCGATGTGCAGCAGGACGGTCTGCGGACGCTGGGTGTTCAGCCAGCCCACGATGTTCGCGTCGATCTGGTCGATGCGCCAGCCGGGATGCCCCTGGTGGTCGTGGTCGCCCAGGCTCGCCGGCCCGTTGAACTGCGATCCGACGAAGTCCACTGTGTACCGCCCGGCGGCGAGGCGCTGCCAGAGCCCGATGCGGTATCCGCCGGGCACCTGCGTGCCCTCGGTGATGGAGTCACCGAGCGGCATCACGCGTACCCCGCCGTTGGACTCCGCGCTGGCCGGGCCGGTAGGTGTCACCACACCTGCGACCACGACACCGAGCGCGGCGAGTGTCGCGAGCCATCGTGCCCTCGTTCGCATGCTTTCTCCCCTGGGTTGGTCGAGCTGGCCGAGGGCAAGGGCCGTTGTGTAGGCCGCCGGGCATCGCCCGGCACGCGCCGATCTACAGGTACGGCGCGGCGGTACTGCCTCAGCACTGGGACGAGTGTGAGCGCTAACACAGATGAGTGTAGATTCCTTGGGCTGATCTGGTCTACCTCGACCCGCCCCTGATGCTGGTGGCGCGGTGATCGATCTGCCGATCGTGACGGGCGGTGGTCCTCGTCACTGACTTTCGACGCCGTCGCGGTGGCGCCGCTCAGGTCGTACGGGACAGCATTGGTCCGCCGTACCTCGCAGCTCGAACAGAGAAGGCCGAGCGCTTCATGACAGCAGAGAGACACCGCGCTCCGTTCGTCGTCGAACTGCGCGACGTCACCTTCCGGCGGAATGGCAGGCAGATCCTGCACGGCATCGACATGGCCGTGCGCGAGGGCGAGCACTGGGCGCTGCTCGGCCCGAACGGAGCGGGCAAGAGCACCCTGCTGGATTTCTGCGGCGCGGTCGCGCATCCGAGTTCCGGCACTGTCCGGGTGCTCGGTCAGCAACTCGGCCGCGTCGACATGCAACTGCTGCGCCTGTCGATCGGTCACGTGAACCCGCGCCACCCGCTACGGTCGCCGCTGACCATCCGCGAGGTCGTTCTGACCGGGCTCGTCGGATCGGTCGACGTTCCACCGCGTTGGCGGCCCACCTCTGACGACCTCGACCGGGCCGACTCGCTGCTCGACACCCTCGGCCTGGCCGGACTGGGCGCGGAACGCTGGCCCACCCTCTCGCAGGGCGAACGTGGCCGCGCTCTGATCGCCCGGGCGACCATCAGCCGACCACGGCTGCTGCTGTTGGACGAGCCCTCGACCGGTCTCGACGTCGCGGCCCGGGAACAGTTGCTGGAGACCGTCGACCTTCTCCGCGAGACCCACCCCCACCTCGCGTCGATCATGGTCACCCACCATCTCGAGGAACTACCGACAACCACCAGCCACGCGATGCTGATCAAGGACGGCAGAGTCGTCGCGGCAGGCCCCGCCGAGGCGACCGTGACTACCGAGAACGTGTCCGCCGCATTCGCGCATCCGATAAGCGTGCGGTACGAGGACGGGCGTTGGGCCGCCCGCGCGCTGTCTGCCCGCGAATTGTCGAACTCCGCCGGTTGATCGATTCCTGGCATCCGCATCAGATGAACGATCGATCAGATTCGGCGGCTCATTGATCGTTGTGCGATCCCGGTCCGTAAAGGCTCACGTGGGCGCGGGTGCGCCTGCCTGAATCGGAGGAATCGCATGCTCAGCACGTCTCGCTCCCGGGTTCGGGCGCTCGCGGCAATCGGCATGGCCGGCGTCGTGGCCGCGATCGGCGCCGCAACCCACCAGGCGTCCGCCGCCGAGGTGGCCGCGCCGGCCGCCGTGGGCGCCGACGCCCGCCGGGTGGACATCCCGCGCATCGCCCCGGCGATCAAGCCGCCGGCGGGTTCGCGCCCCGTCGGCGCGTACGTCGTCACCCGCGGAACGCAGACCTACACGTGCGTCGGTGGGGTGTTCACAGGTGCGTCAGTGCCGGAGGCCCAGTTGGTCGGCACGGGCGGCCGGGTCCACCACTTCAAGGGCCCGAGCTGGCAGTCGCAGCGCGACAATTCGTCGATCACGGCGAAGAAGACCGCGGAGAGCCCGCGTACGGGAACGATCCCCGAGCTGCTGCTGACCGTGGACAGCCACAGCGGCACCGGCATGCTCGGCAACGTCGCGTACATCAGTCGTCTGCTGACCTCGGGAGGTGTCGCCCCGGCCGGCGCCTGCACCGACGGCGAGACGACGGCCGTGCCGTACGGCGCGGTGTACGTCTTCTGGGCCGCGAAGCGGTAACCGCCCCGCACCGTCGCGCCGCTGCCCGGCACGGCAAGTGCCGGGCAGCAGCGGTGCCTCAGGCGGCGGCGAACCTGTCGAACTTCTCCCAGGTGCTGATGGTCGGCGCGCTGGCGATCAGTGGCAGGGCGCCCTTGTTGGCGGCGGTGACGTACTTGCCGTTGATGTTGGCGCGCAGGCTGACACTGCCATCCGCGTTGTTGATGAGGGTGAACTTCTCCCAGGTGCCGATCGCCGGCCCGTTGGCGATCAGCGGGAGGGTGCCCCTGCCGTCCGCCGAGACGTACTTGCCGTTGATGTTGGCGCGGAGGCTGACACTGCCGTCGGCGTTGTTGATGAGGGTGAACTTCTCCCAGGTGCCGATCGTCGGCCCGTTGGCGATCAGCGGGAGGGTGCCCCTGCCGTCCGCGGAGACGTACTTGCCGTTGGTCCACGAGCGGAGGGCGAGCGGCGGCGCGGCGATCGGGGCGCCGGTGAGTCGGGTCAGGTCCTCGTACGTCCCGTTGAACACGTTCTGGCTGTAGTCGCCGGGGTTGCTCGGGTTACCGGCGGCGTACTGCCAGATGGTCTCCGTCGTCCAGCCGGACGGCAGGGGCGGGCGGGTGGTCGTGTAGCCGGCGATGTCCAGCGGGTTGGCGCCGAAGGACGCGTCGTTGCCGGTGCACGGGTTCCAGTAGTTCGTGTTGGTGTAGATCATCACGGGCCGGCCGATGCGCGCCTTGACCTGGTCGGTGAAGGACCGGATCCAGCCCGACATCTCGGTCGGGGTGAGGCCGTAGCAGGTCGGCGCCCCATCCCAGTAGGGCCACTCGATGTCCACCATGGGCACGAGCGTCTGGCTGTCCGCGGCGAACTGCGCGTTGTCGATGAAGTAGTTCGCCTCGGTGATCGGGTCTCGCTTGTCCGGCCTGGCGAAGTGGTAGGCGCCGACGAGGAGGCCTGCCGCCTTGGCAGCCGCGTAGTCCTCGGCGAAGTACGGGTTGAGGTACGTCCGTCCCTCGGTCGCCTTGACGTACGCGAATTTCGCGCCGTCGGCCGCCACCTGCGACCAGTTGATCGGGCCGAGGTTGTGGTCGTGGCTGGAGACGTCGATGCCACGGACCGTGTAGCCGACCGGGATGGTGGCGTACGGGGAGGCGGCCGTGGCGCGGGCGCCGGGGGCGACGCCGGCGTTGGCCCGGCCGCCGCCGTCGGGAGTCGGGTCCGCGGCATGTGCAGGCTGCGGCACGCCGAGCGCCGTACTGAGTGCGAGCCCGGCGGAGGCCAGCGCACAGAGCAATCTTCTTGGCATGGTGAGGTGGGTACTCCTTGCTCGGAAGGTCGAGGTGACCGCCGGCGTAGCGGTGAGAGCCGCGACGCCTGTGCCCGGCACCGGTGCGGCGAGGCGGGACGGCTCCGTCGAAGCGGGCTCGCGGAGTATCCCCTGTCGATGGAAAGCCGCGCCACCCCGTCCGACGGGAGCGACGGGCGTCGAGAAGTTCTGAGCACCTGCCGTTCCACGTCGAGCCTCGCCATGGTGGGTCGGGATCGACTGTCGGCGGGCCGGGACGCGAGCGGCGGGCACGGCCCGGAGGCCGTGCCCGCCCGTGTGTCGTGTGGTCAGCGTTGCAGGGTCAGGAGGCCGGGTCGGTAGGGCAGGAGGCCGTAGTC
>NZ_JBVJGN010000003.1:0-229974 GCF_055587305.1 Micromonospora sp. NPDC047521
GCCCGGTTACATTCCGAACCCGGAAGCTAAGCCCTCCAGCGCCGATGGTACTGCACTCGTGAGGGTGTGGGAGAGTAGGACGCCGCCGGACAATCATTCCAGAACGGGTCACCCTCACGGGTGACCCGTTCTGCGTTTCCCGGACCGTTTCCGCAGCCCGACCCGCGGCACCGGTACGCCGACGACTAGGCGTGTTCAGCCGCGGGTCTGCATGCCGGCACGCAGGTCACGCATCAGGGAGCCCGCGTCGGCGACCGAACGCCCCGGGAACATCGCCATCACGACGCTGCCGTGGTCGGCCCAGCCACACACGGCGAAGTCACCGCCCTCGCCGCTGGTGCTGCCACACTTGAGCACGCCGCCCAGGTCGCCCGCGGACATCTCGCGCAGGCCGGTCACCGCACCGGTCTCGTCGGACATCAGGCCGAAGAGGCTGTCCAGGTCGCGTTCCGGCTGCCACAGCAGGGTCGTGCCCCCGAAGATCAGGACGGACCGTTTCTCGTCGGACGGGTCGCGGTAGACCGTCCCGAAGCTGCTGTCCAGCTCGATGTCGGCGGCCAGGCCGCTACGCAGGTAGTCGGCAGTGCTCTTCGCCCGCTCACTGTCGTCCCGGGACAGGCCCGCCACCCGATCAGGTGAGGTCAGCTCCGTGTCCTTCTGCTGCGCCACCCGCCACCCGGCGACACCCAGCACACCGGCGCCCGCCAGACCGACCACGAGGGCCGCCGCCCACACGATGCGGCGTCGCCGGGACCAGCCACCCGGTCGCTCGTCGGGATCACCCCCGGAGTCGCGGGTGCTGAGCCGGATCGGCTCGTCGGTCAACTCGACTGGCTCGCGGCCGCCGTCGAGCGACCGTTCGGTGAGATGTGCGTCGGACATAGCCGACACCGTACGCGAACGGCAGGTGGCGCACGTCAGGTCCGCCGAAGCCCTCCGTAGACTTGTCCGGTGACCGAGAGACTGGATGCCCGACGCCCCGACGCCCCGACCCTTGCCGGCCAGTACCAGCCCGGCGAGGTAGAGCAGCGACGGTACGAGCAGTGGGTAGCCGGCGGGCACTTCCGGGCCTCCGCCGACAGCGACAAGCCCCCCTTCACCATCGTCATCCCGCCGCCGAACGTCACCGGCTCGCTGCACATGGGCCACGCGTTCGAGCACACGCTGATGGACGCGCTGACCAGGCGTAAGCGGATGCAGGGCTTCGAGGCGCTGTGGCTGCCCGGCATGGACCACGCCGGCATCGCCACCCAGAACCTGGTGGAGCGGCAGCTCGCCGCCGAGGGTCTGTCCCGGCACGATCTCGGCCGGGAGAAGTTCGTCGAGCGGGTCTGGCAGTGGAAGGCCGAGTCCGGCGGCGCCATCCTCGGCCAGATGCGCCGCCTCGGCGACTCCGTCGACTGGGACCGCGAGCGCTTCACCATGGACGAGGGGCTGAGCCGCGCCGTCCAGACCATCTTCAAGAAGCTCTTCGACGACGGCCTCATCTACCGGGCCAACCGGATCATCAACTGGTGCCCGCGCTGCCTCACGGCGCTCTCCGACATCGAGGTCGAGCACACCGACGACGACGGTGAGCTGATCTCGATCCGCTACAGCGACGAGGTCGTCGTGGCCACCACCCGGGCCGAGACGATGCTCGGCGACACAGCAGTGGCGGTGCACCCCGACGACGAGCGCTACCAGCACCTCATCGGCACCGAGGTCGAGCTGCCGCTGACCGGCCGCCGGATCCCGATCGTCGCCGACGCGCACGTCGACCCGTCCTTCGGCACCGGCATGGTCAAGGTGACGCCGGCGCACGACCCGAACGACTTCGAGATCGGCCAGCGCCACGACCTGCCCGCGCTGACCGTGATGGACGAGCGCGGCGTGATCACCGTGCCCGGCCCGTTCGAGGGACTGGACCGGTTCGAGGCGCGGCCCGCGATCGTGGCCGCGCTGCGCGAGCAGGGCCGGATCGTCGCCGAGAAGCGTCCGTACGTGCACGCGGTCGGGCACTGCTCGCGGTGCAAGACCACAGTCGAGCCGCGGCTGTCGTTGCAGTGGTTCGTCAACACCGCCCCGCTGGCGCAGGCCGCCGGCGACGCGGTGCGCGACGGCCGGGTGCGCATCGAGCCCGCCGAGCTGGCCAAGCGCTACTTCGCCTGGGTCGACAACATGCACGACTGGTGCATCTCCCGCCAGCTGTGGTGGGGCCACCGCATCCCGGTCTGGTACGGGCCGGAGGGTGAGATCGTCTGCGTCGGCCCCGACGAGGCGCCGCCGACCGGCGAGGGCTGGCACCAGGACGAGGACGTCCTGGACACCTGGTTCTCCAGCGGCCTGTGGCCGTTCTCCACCCTCGGCTGGCCCGAGGAGACCCCGGACCTGGCGAAGTTCTACCCCACAAGCGTGCTGGTCACCGGGTACGACATCCTGTTCTTCTGGGTCGCCCGGATGATGATGTTCGGCCTCTACGCGATGGACGGCCGGCCGCCCTTCGACGTGGTGGCGCTGCACGGCATGGTGCGCGACCAGTTCGGCAAGAAGATGTCGAAGTCGTTCGGCAACGTGGTCGACCCGCTGGACTGGATCGACAGGTACGGCGCCGACGCCACCCGGTTCACGCTGGCCCGGGGCGCGAACCCCGGTCAGGACGTCCCGGTCAGCGAGGAGTGGTGCCAGGGCTCGCGCAACTTCTGCAACAAGCTCTGGAACGCCACCCGCTTCGCCCTGATGAACGGCGCGCACACCACCGGCGACCTGCCCCCGGCCGAGCAGCTCTCCACAGTCGACAGGTGGATCCTGTCCCGGCTGGCGCACGTCACCGCCGAGGTCGACGAGCAGTTCGAGGCGTACGAGTTCGCCAAGGTCTGCGACCTGCTGTACCACTTCGCCTGGGACGACGTCTGCGACTGGTACGTCGAGCTGAGCAAGCCGGTGCTCGCCGAGGGCGGCGAGCGGGCGGAGGCCAGCCGCCGGGTGCTCGGGCACGTGCTCGATCAGCTGCTGCGACTGCTGCACCCGGTCATCCCGTTCGTCACCGAGGAGCTGTGGCTCGCGCTGACCGGCGGCGAGACGGTGCAGGCGGTCGCCTGGCCGGTGGCCGACCGCTCGCTTGTCGACGACGCCGCCGAGGCCGAGATGGTGGGTGTGCAGCGGGTGGTCACCGAGATCCGCAGGTTCCGTTCCGACCAGGGGCTGCGCCCGACGCAGCGGGTGGCAGCCCGCCTGGACGGGCTGTCCGGGGCGGGCATCTCGGCCCACGAGCCGCTGATCCGTTCGCTGGTCCGGCTGGACCCGGCCGGTGAAGACTTCCAGGCCAGCGCCACGCTGACCATGCCTGGCGCGGTCGGTGTCGCGTTGGACACCCGGGGGTCGATCGACGTGGCCGCCGAGCGGGCCCGGCTGACCAAGGACCGCACGGCAGCCGAGAAGGAGGTCGCGCAGGCCCGGGCGAAGCTCGACAACCCGGCCTTCATCGGCAAGGCCCCCGAGCCGGTGGTCGCGAAGATTCGTGACCGGCTCGCCACCGCCGAGGCCGACCTGGTCCGGATCAACGCTGCTCTGGAGACACTGCCCTCGTGACCGACCGTACCGATTTCGCCGCCGTCGAGGCCGAGCTGAACGCCCGTGGCTTCACCCGCATGGTCTTCGAGCTGGACCGCATCGAGTCGCTGCTCGACCTGCTCGGCAGTCCGCAGCGGGCGTACCCCTCGATCCACCTGACCGGCACCAACGGCAAGACCTCCACCGCGCGGATGATCGACTCCCTGCTGCGGGCGTTCGGGCTGCACACCGGCCGGTACACCAGCCCGCACCTGGAGACGGTGCGGGAACGGATCAGCCTGGACGGGGAGCCGGTCAGCGAGGAGCGGTTCGCGGCGGTGTACCGGGAGATCAAGCCGCTCGCCGAGCTGGTCGACGCGCGGTCGGACGAGCCGCTCACGTACTTCGACATGACCACCGCGCTGGCGTTCGCCACGTTCGCCGACGCGCCTGTCGACATCGCGGTGGTCGAGGTGGGCCTCGGGGGCGCCGAGGACGCCACGAACGTCATCCAGGCCGGGGTCTGTGTGATCACCCCGATCGGGTTGGACCACACCGAGTGGCTCGGTGACACGCTCCAGGACATCGCGCTGGCCAAGGCCGGGATCATCCACCAGGGCGCCACGGTGATCGCCGCGGCGCAGGAGGAGGAGGCCGCGCGACCGCTGCTCGAACGCTGCGCCGAGGTGGGCGCCACCATCGCCCGGGAGGGCGCCGAGTTCGGCGTGCTGCGCCGGGCGGTCGCCGTCGGCGGCCAGGTGCTCACCCTTCAGGGGCTGGGCGGTGTCTACGAGGACGTGTTCATCCCGCTGCACGGCGCGCACCAGGCGCAGAACGCCGCGGTGGCACTGGCCGCGGTGGAGGCGTTCCTGGGCGCCGGGACCAGGCGCCAGCTCGACATCGAGGCGGTCCGCGAGGGCTTCGCCTCGGCCAGCTCTCCCGGGCGGCTGGAGCGGGTGCGCAGCGCCCCGACCGTCCTGCTGGACGGCGCGCACAACCCGCACGGGATGGCGGCCACCGTCTCCGCGTTGCAGGAGGAGTTCGCGTTCAGCAAGCTCGTCGCGGTGGTCGGTGTGCTCGCCGACAAGGACGCGTCAAGCCTGCTGGAGCTGCTGGAGCCGGTCGCCGACGTGGTGGTGGTGACCCGCAACAGCTCGCCGCGGGCCATGCCGACGGCGGAACTCGCCGCCCTGGCCGGGGAGATCTTCGGCGAGGATCGGGTGGAGTCGGCCGACGAGATGCCCGACGCGATCGAGTTGGCGGTGGCGCTCGCCGAGGAGGACGTCCCCGGCGAGCTGAGTGGTGTCGGGGTGCTGGTCACGGGGTCGGTGGTGACGGTGGCCGACGCCCGTCGCCTGCTGAAGCGATGACCGGCCCGGAGCAGCCGCGCCGGTCCGGGCTGCGCGACCCGCAGCGGGCGGTACGCGGACTGGGCGCCGGGACGCTCGCCCTGGAGGCGCTGGTGCTGCTGCTGGCGATCCAGCCGATCCGGGTGGTCGGCGGCGACCTGAGTGGCGGCGCGATCGCTGCCGTGGTGGCCCTGGCGGTGGCCGCCATCCTGATCGCCGGCATGATGCGCCGCCCCTGGGCGTGGCACGCCGGCACAGTGCTCCAGGGCCTGCTGCTGCTGTCCGGCCTGCTGCACTGGTCGCTGTTCGCGCTTGGTGTCATCTTCGCCCTGGTGTGGGCGTACGCGGTGCACGTCCGCCGGGTCATCCTCGGCTGACGGTCAGGCGTCGGCCCGTTCACGCCACTGGGTGAGAGCGATGCCGTGGCCGTCCGGGTCCCGGAAGGCCGCCGCCCACACCTCCAGCCTGCTGCCCCGGTTGACGACGCGGGGGGCGTACGTGAAGCGGACGCCGGACCCGCGCAGCCGCTCGTACGCCGCCTCGATGTCGTCCACCTCGAGGTTGACGTGGACGAGTCGGCGGCTGATCGGTGCTGCCCCGGTGACCTCGCGCAACACCAGCCGGGTCGTGCCGGAGGCGAGCACGGCGTTGCCCGCTCCCTGGTCGACCTCGGTGAAGCCGAGCATGTCGCGGTAGAAGTCGAGCGACCGGGACAGGTCGGTGACCAGCAGGGTCAGCCCCACCCCGCTGATCGGGCCGGCCGGGTCCGCCGTGGTGCCCCCGTCGAACCCGAAGATCGCCTCGTCGAGTTCCTCGGCGCTGACGGTGGCGCTCGCCGTGGTGGTGGTGGCGGGGTCGTCCAGGGGCAGGTCGAGCGGGTCCAGTGGGTCGGTGGCGGCAGACCGCTGGGTGGGGGCCGGGTCGAACCGGTGCGCGGTGGGCGGGTCGAGGTGGGGCTCGGCAGGCGGTACGGGCTGGTCCGCCTCCACCGGGTCGAAACGTTCGGCACCGGGTTGGTCGAAGCGCTCCTCGGCGGGCGGGCGCGGCGCCGGGGTGGCCCGCCGGGGCAGCCCGCTGCCTGACGACTGGCCGGCGGCGGGTTGTTCGACGACGACGCCCTCCAGGACCACCGGGCCACCGGGGCTCTGGTGCATCACCACCGGCTCGCGTCCCTCCGGGTCGACGCCCGGATCGTCGCGCAGGGGATCGGGTCGCAGGGGGTCGGCGCGCAGCGGGTCGGGGCCGAGCGGGTCACGGAAGTCGTCGTCGGGCGCCCGGTCGGCCCACGGCGGGGCGTCCTGCTGGATCAGCATCTCGTCCAGGGGCTCCGCCTCGGCGAACTCCGGGGGGAGGTCGGCGACTGCCGCGGCGGTCTCGGCGTGCGTCGGCACCTCGTCCCACAGGACCTTGACGTGCCGTTGGTCGTCCAGGGCGACCCGGATCGGCAGGGTCTGGCCCAGCGACGGCCACTTGGAGACCGGCACCCGCGGCTCGATGATCTTCTTCGAGCGGGGCGGCAGGCCGGGGGCGTCGATCACCAGTTGCAGCTCGCAGCGGCCGAACGCGTACTGGGTGGGTGGCTCCGAGGCGCTGTGCACGTGGCCCACACCGACCACCCAGGTGCGCCCACCGCCGCGTACGGTGGCCAGCGCGATCGCCAGCACCAGCAGGGCGACCCCGATCGCCACGATCGGCCAGCTCGTCATGCCGAGGCCGAAGAGGACCACGAACGTGGCCACGGTGCCCAGCACCGTGCCGATCAGCTTGCGTACCGGCGCGATGGGTCGGTTCCCGCCATTCGCCACAGTGGACCTCCCGGGGGTCAGGGCCAGGCTAGGCCGGAACGGCCACCGGGCGAAAGACCGGCCGCCGCGCCGGCGCCGGGACCGGGTCGCTAGGCTGACCGTACCGATCCCGAGCGTCAAGCGCGTACAGGAGGAACCCAGCGTGTCCAGCAACAGCCCGGATGAGCGCAGCCTCGTTCTGATCAAGCCCGACGCGGTTCGCCGCGGCCTGGTCGGCGAGGTCCTCTCCCGCTTCGAGCGCAAGGGGCTGCGGATCGACGCGATGGTGCACCGGACGATGGACGCGGCGCTCGCCGACGCGCACTACGCCGAGCACGTCGACAAGGCGTTCTACCCGCCGTTGAAGGACTTCATGACCGGCGGCCCGCTGGTCGCCCTGGTGCTCTCCGGCGACCAGGTCATCGACGTGGTCCGTGGGCTGGTCGGGGCGACCGACGGTCGCAAGGCCGCCGCCGGCACCATCCGGGGCGACCTGTCGCTGTCCAACCGGGAGAACCTGGTGCACGCCTCCGACTCGACGGACAGCGCGAAGCGCGAGATCGCGCTCTGGTTCCCCGAGCTGGGCTGACGCTCCCCGTTCAGCTGGCCGGGGGCACCTTCGTCGGATTGCCGACCACGTAGATCCCGGTGATCCGACCATCCGCGGCAGCGATGGTGAGGGCGTACGTGTTGCCGTCCTGACCGGTCATCAGGGCGGCCGGCTCGCCGTTCAGCTCCACCCGGCGCATCGTCCAGTGGCGGTCCGGGCCGTAGATCCCGGCGAAGAAACGGGCCACCCGGTCCGCGCCGAAGACGGGGTTGCGGGCCGCGCGTACCCGACCACCACCGTCGTTCCAGGCCGTGGCGTCCGAGGCGACCAGGCCGGTGAGTGTCGCCAGGTCGCCGTCGCGGGCGGCGGCCAGGAACGCGTCGAGCAGCCGCTCCCGCTCCGACCGGCTGGCCGTGAACCGCCGCTGCTCCTGCCGTACCCGGGTCACCGCGCGGTGGTGCAGCTGCCGGCAGTCCTCGGGGGTCCGGTCCAGGATCTCCGCGATCTCCGCGTACGGCAGCTCGAAGGCGGTGTGCAGGACGTACACGGCCCGTTCCGGCGGGGTGAGCCGCTCCAGCACGTGCAGCAGCGCGGTGGAGAGCGAGTCGCGCAGTTCGGCGCGGTCCAGCGGCCCGAACGGCGAGGGCTCGGTCGGCACCGGCTCGGGAAGCCACGTGCCGACGTACGTCTCGCGGGCCGCCTGCCGCGACCGCAGCCGGTCCAGGGCCAGCCGGGTGACCACCCGGGACAGGTACCGGCGTGGCTCGTCGACAGCCGATCGGTCCACCCGCAGCCAGCGTAGGTACGCCTCCTGGAGCACGTCCTCGGCGTCGTGCCGGCTGCCCAGCAGGCGGTAGGCGAGCCCGAGCAGCATCGGCCGGTGCGCCTGGAGCGCACCGGCCGCCTCTGCAGCCCCGGTGGTCATACGTGGGCCGGAGGCTCCAGACGCATGGTCACTCCGATCCGGTTCCACACGTTGATTGTGGCAATGGCCAGGACCAGGTCGGCGAGTTCCTTCTCCGACCAGACCTTCGCGGCGGCGTCCCACACCTCGTCCGGCACGCCGTGCTCACCGAGCTTGGTGACCGCGTCGGTGAGCGCCAGCGCGGCCCGTTCCCGCTCGTCGAAGAACGGCGCCTCCCGCCAGGTGGCCACCGCGAAGAGCCGACGGCTCGACTCGCCGGCGTCGAGCGCCTCGCGGCTGTGCATGTCGACGCAGAACGCACATCCGTTGATCATCGACGCCCGAAGCTTGACCAGCTCCAGCACGGTGTGGTCGACGTTCGCCCGGACGTACTTCTCCAGCCCGAGCACGGCCTGGTATCCCTGTGGCGCGACCTCTGCCGCGTTCATCCGCTGCACGATGTTCCTCCCCTGATCGGTTCGACACCGTCACGACGGATCAGCGGGGGCACGACGTGACAGCCGGGGATGTGACGCCGGTCATGCCGGTCGGGATCGGGAGAAACGTGAGTGATCGCCTCCCTCTGGACCACGCTCCCCGCGCCCTGGCCCCGACCTGCCAGCGTCGTTCGGTCCGGGCAGGCCGGACAGCTCCCCGTTGCCGACCGCCAGGTCGACGCCGCGGACCGCCCGGACCTCCCGACGCTGGGTTCGCGACCCATCTCCCGAGGCCGCGGTACGTGCGACGCACCCGATCGCCCGATCGCATGGTCGCGACCCGCAGGCTAGGAGTGACCGGGACCTGTGGGAAACGGATTCGGATCGAGCCGAATGCTCAGGCCGAGACGCTCGCCGGCTCGTCACCGACGAGCTGCACCAGTGCCAGGCCGGCCGGTTCCAGGCCGTACAACACCCGGCGGCCCACCCGGCGGCGGTGCACCACGCCGGCGGCCAGCAGCGCGGAGAGCTGCTCCGACACGGTGCTCGGGGCGAGCCCCAGGGTGGCCGCGAGGCCGGCGGTGGTGGCCGGGCGTACCAGCGCCCGCAGCACCTGGGCACGACCTCGGCCGACCAGCACCGCCAACCGATCCGTGGCCGGCGCCGTCCGGCCCGCCGAGGCGGGTCCACCCTCGGCGAGCACCGCAGCCCCGCGCGCCTGGTAGGAGACGGCGATGATCTCCGGATGGTCGGTGGCGCAGACAAGCGCTCCCTGCGAGAAGATCAGTGGGATCAGCAGCAGCCGCTGGTCCACCGCCACGAACTCCTGCTCCGACGGCTTCACCAACGTCAGCACAGGCTTGTCCCAGCGCACCCGCTCGTGCAGGTCGGACAGCAGCGCGTCCGGACCGTACGCGGCGAGCGCCCGCGCCCGGTGCAGCACCTCCTCGTCCAGCGCCGCCTGCATCGCCGGCCACCACGGCGCGATGGCCGCGTCCCAGTACGCCTCGATGCCGTCGGCGAGCCGGTCCAGGGCGGCCCGCCGATCCGTGACGAACGGGCCGAGCCACTCCGGCAGGTCGTCCGGGTCGTGGTAGCGGGGGATCTGCTCGGCGATCACCTCAGCCGGCGTCGCGCGCAGCTCGGCGAGCTGTTCGGCAAGGGTCGGCGCGGCCGACGTGGGGATCGGGCTGAGGAAATCCGGTGCGGGTAGGCCGACGGTCAGCAGCCGGGCCGACGCGGCCGCCGGCACCTCGTCGAGCACCCGCCGTGCGTGCCGTGCCCAGTCGGTGTACGGCCAGGGCGACTCTGCCGGGTGGCGGTTCAGCACGAACAGGCTGGTCAGGACCTCCCAGAGCGGGCTGGTGGCGATCCGGGTGCGGGACAGCGTCGGTTCGTCCAACTCGATCCGGATCACCCGGCCAGCCTAGGTGCCGGCGCGCGCTTTACTCGGCGGCGGGGTGGGGGGCGGGTCTTGTATCGTTGAGCACCGTAAGGCGATGACCCGGCCATCACCGGTGAGCCTCCGGAAGAACAGCCGGGCAACCGGCCCAGTAGAACCGGACGGGTGCGGCCCGTCACAGCCGGCAATGAGCGGGCGGTCGATCCTGACCGCCAAGCGGGGTGGTACCGCGGACCACCCGGGAGCGCCGTCGCGAGGCGTACCCCGGAAGGTTCGTCCTCGCAGACCCACGTTGAGTGAGCTGCGCGAGGAGAGCGACCCCGATGGTCTATCCGTTGCACGACCCGACCGCCGCCGGTGTCCCGGCGAGCCCGGACCTGCCCGCGGTCGAGCGCCGGGTGCTGGAGCACTGGACGGCCGACAAGACCTTCGAGGCTTCCGTCGAGGCCCGTCCGGCCGGCGACGACGGCAAGAACGAGTACGTCTTCTACGACGGTCCGCCGTTCGCCAACGGGCTGCCGCACTACGGCCACCTCTTCACCGGGTACGTCAAGGACGTGGTGCCCCGCTACCAGACGATGCGCGGGCGGCACGTCGAGCGGCGCTTCGGCTGGGACTGCCACGGCCTGCCCGCCGAGGTGGTCGCGGAGAAGCAGCTCGGCATCACCAGCAAGGCGGAGATCCTCGACCTCGGCGTGGCCCGGTTCAACGAGGCCTGCCGCACCTCGGTGCTGGAGTTCACCCAGGACTGGGAGCGGTACATCAACCGGCAGGCACGCTGGGTCGACTTCACGAACGACTACAAGACGCTCGACCTGGACTACATGGAAAGCGTCATGTGGGCCTTCAAGACCCTGCACGACAAGGGTCTGATCTACGAGGGCTTCCGGGTGCTGGCGTACTGCTGGCGCTGCGAGACGCCGCTGTCGAACACCGAGACCCGGATGGACGACGTCTACCGGGACCGGCACGACCCGACGCTGACCGTCTGGTTCGGGCTGACCGCCGACGAGAACGCGCCGGAGCTGCTGCGCGGGCCGGTCCGGCTGGGCGTCTGGACGACCACGCCGTGGACCCTGCCGTCGAACCTGGCGCTCGCCGTCGGGCCCGACATCGAGTACGCGGTGCTGGAGCGCGACGGCGAACGGTACGTGGTGGGCGCCGCCCGGCTCGGCGCGTACGCCAAGGAGCTGGACGGATTCGAGCAGGTCGGCACGGTGTACGGCCGGGACCTGGTCGGACGCCGCTACACGCCGCTGTTCGACTTCCTCGTCGAGCAGGCCGGGGACAACGCGTACCAGGTGCTCGGCGCGGAGTTCGTCACCACCGAGGACGGCACCGGGATCGTGCACCTCGCCCCAGCCTTCGGTGAGGACGACCAGAACGTCTGCAACGCCGCGGGCATCCCGACGATCGTCACTGTCGACGACCACACCCGGTTCACCGCGCTGGTCCCGCCGTACCAGGGTGAGCAGGTCTTCGACGTCAACAAGCCGGTGATCCGGGAGCTGAAGGAGCGGGGTGTGGTGCTGCGCCAGGACACCTACACCCACTCGTACCCGCACTGCTGGCGCTGCGACACCCCGCTCGTCTACAAGGCGGTGTCGTCGTGGTTCGTCGCGGTGACGAAGTTCCGGGACCGGATGGTCGAGCTCAACCAGCAGATCAACTGGACGCCTGCGCACATCAAGGACGGCTCGTTCGGCAAGTGGCTGGCCAACGCCCGGGACTGGTCGATCAGCCGGAACCGGTTCTGGGGCTCGCCGATCCCGGTGTGGAAGTCCGACGACCCGAACTACCCGCGCCTGGACGTCTACGGCTCCCTCGCGGACATCGAACGGGACTTCGGCGTACGCCTGACCGACCTGCACCGGCCCGAGGTGGACGACCTGGTCCGCCCCAACCCGGACGACCCGAGCGGCCAGTCGATGATGCGCCGGGTGCCGGAGGTGCTGGACTGCTGGTTCGAGTCCGGGTCGATGCCGTTCGCCCAGGTGCACTATCCGTTCGAGAACGCGGACTGGTTCGAGCACCACTACCCGGGTGACTTCATCGTCGAGTACATCGGGCAGACCCGCGGCTGGTTCTACACGATGCACGTGCTGGCCACCGCGCTGTTCGACAGGCCGGCGTTCCGCAACTGCCTGAGCCACGGCATCCTGCTCGGCTCGGACGGGCGCAAGATGTCCAAGAGCCTGCGCAACTACCCGGACGTCTACCACGTCTTCGACGCGTACGGCTCGGACGCGATGCGCTGGATGCTGATGTCCTCGCCGGTGCTGCGTGGCGGTGACATGGCGGTCACCGAGACGCTGGTCCGGGACTCCGTGCGGCAGGTGCTGCTGCCGCTGTGGAACGTCTGGTACTTCTTCTCGCTCTACGCGAACGCCGACGGGCACCAGGCGCGGCGTCGTACCGACTCGACGCACCTGCTGGACCGGTACATCCTGGCGAAGACGAACGAGCTGGTGTCGACCGTCGGCGCGCAGATGGACGCGTACGACATCTCCGGCGCCTGCGCGACCGTCCGGTCCTACCTGGACGCGCTGACCAACTGGTACGTGCGCCGCTCCCGGGACCGGTTCTGGTCCGGCGACGCGAACGCGTTCGACACCCTCTGGACGGTTCTGGAGACGCTCTGCCGGGTGGTGGCGCCGCTGGCGCCGCTGACCGCCGAGGAGATCTGGCGCGGGCTGACCGGGGAGCGTTCGGTGCACCTGACCGACTGGCCGTCGGCGGAGGAGTTCCCGGCCGACCACGACCTCGTCGCGGCGATGGACAACGTGCGGGCGGTCGCCTCGGCGGCGCTGTCGCTGCGCAAGGCCAAGGGTCTGCGGGTGCGGCTGCCGCTGTCGACGTTGACCGTGGCCTCGCCGGCGGCGGAGCAGTTGCGCCCGTTCGCCGACCTGGTCGCCGACGAGGTCAACGTGAAGGCCGTGGAGTTCAGCGCGGAGCTGTCCGCGTACTGCCAGCAGGTGTTGACAGTGGTGCCCCGGGCGCTCGGCCCGCGGGTCGGCAAGCAGGTCCAGCAGGTGATCAAGGCGGTCAAGGCGGGCGACTGGGAGCTGGTCGACGGCGCCCCGGTGGCCGCCGGCGTCACCCTGGCCGAGGGCGAGTACGAGTTGCGCCTGGTCGCGGCCGACGCCGAGCACTCCGCGCCGCTGCCCGGCGGTGAGGGTGTGGTCGTCCTGGACACCGAGGTCACCCCGGAGCTGGCCGCCGAGGGGCTGGCCCGCGACGTGGTGCGGGTCGTGCAGCAGGCCCGCCGCGACGCCGACCTGGACGTCTCGGACCGGATCGTGGTGTCGGTGTCGGCCTCGGAGGAGGTGCGCGCGGCGGTGGCCGCGTACATCGACTTCGTGTCCGGCGAGGTCCTGGCCGACTCGGTGGACTTCGCCGAGGGCCTTGACGGCTTCGCCGGCGAGGTGGGCGAGGGCGAGCGGGTGACGGTGACCGTCCGTCGTTCGTAAGCGTGCGTACGGACGCCTCCACACCTCCGTCGGCGGAGTGTGGAGGCGTCGGCTACGGTGACACCGCCTGCTCGCACCTCATCTGCCGGAGGACCAGTGCCCCTGCTCTACACCATCGGCAAGCTGACCGTGGCGCCCACGCTGCGGGTGGCGTTCCGCCCGACCGTGGAGGGTCTGGAACACGTGCCGGAGACCGGCGGCGCGATCTTCGCCGGCAACCATCTCTCGGTGGCCGACGAACTGTTCCTCGGCACCGTGGTGCCCCGGCACCTGGCGTTCTGGGCGAAGTCGGAGTATTTCAAGGGCACCGGAGTGAAGGGCGCGATCTCCAAGTTCGTCCTCACCGGCCTGGGCGCGATTCCGGTCGAACGGGCCGGCGGTCGGGCGGCGCTGTCCGCGTTCGACGCGGCGATCCCGGCGCTCAAGGGCGGTGACCTGGTGGTGGTCTACCCGGAGGGCACCCGCTCGCCGGACGGCAAGCTCTACCGGGGGCGGACCGGGGCGGCCCGACTGGCCATCTCCGCCGGCGTGCCGATCATCCCGGTGGGCATGATCGGCACGGACAAGGCACAGCCGATCGGCGCCCGCGTGCCCCGCCCCGGCGCTGCCAAGATCACCGTCCGGTTCGGCAAGCCGCTGGACTTCACCGGCCGGCCGGACGACCGCGCGTCGCTGCGGCAGATGACCGACGAGCTGATGAGCGAGATCCAGAAGCTCACCGGCCAGGAGTACGTGCCCCGCTACGCCCCGCCGCGCGCCCACCCGGACCCCACCCGCGAGGCCTGACCCCTCCGCTCAGCCCCGCTCGGGCTGGACGATCTGGGCGCGCAGGGTGCCCAGCAGGTCGGCGCTGTCGGAGACGGACAGCCGGGTGAACACGCCTGTGGCGATGCTGCCGTGGTCGACCGACGTGCAGACCACCACGTCACTGCCGTCCGCCCGGCCGACCGCGCACCGCTCGTGCCTGCCCCGCACACCTGTGTCCACGGTCTCGGCGGTGCCCAGCGCGTACCGCTCGGTGAGGCGGCTGATCTCCGCCTCCGCGTCCGACTCCGGGCTCAGCCGGAAGCCGGTGCCGCCGAAGACGGTCACCCGCTTGCCGCTCGTCGTGGAGTAGACCCCGGCAAACGTGTCCTCGGCCAGCCAGTGCTCGTTGCGTACCTCACTCTCCAGACGCCTGGCGGTCGCGGCGCTGCCGTCGTCCTGACGCAGGCTGAGGTCCTCCACCTGGTCGGGCAGAGCCGCCCGGGCCGGGTACTGGGCCGAGATCGGGAACCCGTAGTAGGCGGGACAACCGCAGCAGCAGGCGAGCGTGAGCAGCAGCAGCCACGGCCAGCGGCGTCGCCGCCGGACCGGGACCGGCACGTACCCCCTGGGGGCCTGCCAGCCGGGCGGCGCCGGTGGTGGCGGTGGCGTGCGCCGGCCTCGACGCTGCTTGGGCACGGGGGCCGGCGCGGGCGGTGACACCGGCCGCTGCGGTGGCGGCGCGGGAGACATCGGCCGGGTCGGCGGGACGGGCCGCGCGGCGTGCGGCGGCATGGGCGCGGCCGGCGGTGACACCTGCTGCGGAGCGGCAGGGGGAGCCGGTGGACCGGACCACTGCCGGGTCGACGGCGGTGTGGGATACGGCAGCGTCGGGGGCAGTGGGGGCAGCTCGGCGGACGGCAGGTCCCAGCCGCCGGTGTCCACGCCGGCCCACGGGTCGACAGGGGTGCGGTGCTCCGGAGGCTCGTGGGGCACCGGCGGTGGCGGGGTCGGCTCGGTCGACGCGCCCCAGCCCTGCCGACGAGGCAGCGGGGGAGGAACCGGCGCAGACCCGCTCCACCGGGGCGCGGGCGTCTCCGCGGTCGCGGCCTTGCCCGCCTCGGCGGCGGTCGGCTCGGCGCCCTTCTCGGCGAGGACGTCCGCGGTGGCGGCCGGCGAATCCGCCGGGTCGCGCTGGTCCGAGGGTCGGGGCTGGTCCGAGGGGTCGGGCTGGTCCGGGGGTACGGGTGGGGAGGTCGGCTCGTCGGCGACCGCCGGGTCCCGTTCCGGCTCCGTGCCCGGGGTGCTCCCGTCGGCCGGCCGTGCTCCCGGCTGGGGCTCCGGCATCGCGGCAATCTCCTCTCGCGCCGGTCCGAGGTTAGTACCGCGCCGCCACCACCGCGATCGGGCGTGCGCGCGGTCACCGCCGGACGGGCGCGTACCCTTGGGCATCATGAGTGCCCCGTCCACGACGCCGCGCGCGGCCGCGACCAATTCCGTCTGGCCCCGGCTGGAGCCGCTGCTCCCTCAGGTTTCCAAGCCCATCCAGTACGTCGGCGGCGAGTTGGGCGCGGTGGTCAAGGACTGGGACGCCGCGACCGTGCGCTGGGCGCTGATGTATCCCGACGCGTACGAGGTGGGCCTGCCCAACCAGGGCGTGCAGATCCTGTACGAGGTGCTCAACGAGCTGCCCGACACCCTCGCCGAGCGGACGTACGCGGTCTGGCCGGACCTGGAGAGCCTGATGCGCACGCACGGCGTGCCGCAGTTCACCGTCGACGCGCACCGGTCGGTCCGCGAGTTCGACGTGTTCGGCATCTCGTTCTCCACCGAGCTGGGTTACACGAACATGCTCACCGCGATCGACCTGGCCGGCATCCCGATGCTTGCCGCCGACCGCACCGACGCCGACCCGGTGATCGTGGCCGGTGGGCACGCCGCGTTCAACCCGGAGCCGATCGCCGACTTCATCGACGCCGCAGTGCTCGGTGACGGCGAGGAGGCGGTTCTGGAGATCACCGCGATCGTCCGGGACTGGAAGGCCGAGGGCTGCCCGGGTGGCCGCGACGAGCTGCTGCTGCGGCTGGCCCGCACCGAGAGCGTGTACGTGCCACGCTTCTACGACGTCGACTACCTCCCCGACGGGCGAATCCAGCGGGTCGTACCGAACCGGGCGGACGTGCCGTTCCGGGTGCACAAGCGCACGACGATGGACCTGGACGCCTGGCCGTACCCGAAGAAGCCCCTGGTCCCGTTGGCCGAGACGGTGCACGAGCGGTACGCGGTGGAGATCTTCCGGGGCTGCACCCGGGGTTGCCGGTTCTGTCAGGCCGGCATGATCACCCGGCCGGTGCGGGAGCGGTCGATCACGACCGTCGGGCAGATGGTCCGCGAGGGGCTGGAGTTCTCCGGCTTCTCCGAGGTGGGCCTGCTGTCGCTCTCCTCGGCGGACCACTCCGAGATCGGTGACATGTGCTCGGGCCTGGCCCAGCAGTACGAGGGCACTAACGTCTCGCTGTCGCTGCCGTCGACCCGGGTGGACGCGTTCAACATCGACCTCGCCCAGGAGCTGTCCCGCAACGGGAGGCGTACCGGCCTGACCTTCGCCCCGGAGGGCGGGTCGGAGCGGATCCGCAAGGTCATCAACAAGATGGTGTCGAAGGAAGACCTCATCCGCACAGTCGTCACCGCGTACAGCAACGGCTGGCGACAGGTGAAGCTGTACTTCATGTGCGGCCTGCCCACCGAGACCGACGAGGACGTCCTCGAGATCGCCGACATGGCGCACGAGGTGATCAAGGCGGGGCGGGCCGCGACGGGTTCCAAGGACATCCGCTGCACCGTCTCCATCGGCGGGTTCGTGCCGAAGCCGCACACTCCGTTCCAGTGGGCGCCGATGGAGCGTCCGGAGGTCATCGACCACCGGCTCAAGATCCTCAAGCAGGCGATCAACTCGGACCGCTCACTGGGCCGGGCCATCGGCTACCGCTACCACGACGGCGAGCCCTCGCTCATCGAAGGGCTGCTCTCCCGGGGCGACCGCCGGGTCGGCTCGGTGATCCGCAGGGTGTGGGAGAACGGCGGCCGCTTCGACGGCTGGAGCGAGCACTTCTCCTACCAGCGCTGGGTGGACGCCGCGGCCGAGACACTGCCGACGTTCGGGGTGGACCTCGACTGGTACACCACCCGCCAGCGCGACGAGCTGGAGGTCCTGCCCTGGGACCACCTGGACTCGGGGCTGGACAAGGACTGGCTCTGGCAGGACTGGCAGGATTCGCTCAGCGAGTTCGAGCAGGACGACTGCCGCTGGACGCCGTGCTTCGACTGCGGTGTCTGCCCCTCGATGGACACCGAGATCCAGATCGGCCCGACCGGCCGCAAGCTGCTCCCGCTCACCCCGCTGGGCGGCAACGGCATGA
Source organism: Micromonospora sp. NPDC047521 (assembly GCF_055587305.1). Lineage (NCBI taxonomy): Bacteria > Bacillati > Actinomycetota > Actinomycetes > Micromonosporales > Micromonosporaceae > Micromonospora > Micromonospora sp. NPDC047521. Next base: position 17,591 of record NZ_JBVJGN010000003.1, read on the forward strand.
AGGTGCCGGCGGCCGGCAACCCCGCCTGACCGCTCCCGCAGGGCAGCGGCGAATGCGCTGAGCCGCTACCCTCCATACCCGACACGTCACCCACCGGGCTCAGGCCCGGTGGGTGACAGGCGTTGGTGCGGGAGGCGTGGTGTCCGAATTCTCCATGAACACCGGCAAGCTCGGCGAACTCGCCTCGGAGATGTCGGGGACGGCGGAGTCGCTGCGTTCCGGCGTGCTCCCCAAGATCGAATACCTGCGGCTGCCCTCCGGAGCCGCGCCGGCGTTCGACGCGGGGTTCTCCGCCGCCTACGACGAGATGCACGAGACGACCACGCAGGCCGTGTCGGCGCTCGCCGCCGCGCTCGGCGAGGTCGCGCAGGGGCTCGGCCGGGTCGTCGAGCACTACAAGACGATGGAGCAGCGGCACGGCCAGTCGTTCGACACGGCTCTGGACTGAGTACGGGCCCGGTTCTCTTCTTCGACGGCAAACGGGGGTGAGCTGTGACGGACAATGTGGTGTCCGGCGTCGACACGGCGCGCACGATCGGCCTGGATGCGGTCATCATCGCTCTGGGCGGGATGCTCGCCGTGGCCGCCGAGCCGTCCGGCGCGGGGGCGCTGGCGATGGCCTACGTCAGCCCGATCGCCGTCATGAACATTCGCAGCTGGGCGCCGTTCCAGGAGGCCGACGACAAGTGGACCGGCCTCGCCGAGGAGTTCTCCACCCTGGCCGGCCGGCTGTCCCGACTCCACGGCGAGGTCGACGGGCTGTGGAAGGGCGGCGGCGCCGAGGTCTTCAAGAACTTCCTGACCACCAAGGTCGTCGAGCCGCTGGACGCGCTCAAGGAACTGGCCATCACGACCTCGTCGGGGTGCAACACAGTCGCCGACGGGCTCGAGACGCTCTTCTGGGCCTGGTCGGTGGGCACCGGCCTCGCGATCGTCGGCTGCATCGCCGCCAACACCGCAGGCCCGGCCGGCCCCGCCCTCAAGTGGGCGGTCATCGGCAGTTGGGCCGCGTTCGTGACCGCCATCATCACCGCAATCGTCGGGCTCATGCAGGCCATGCGCGGCGCGAACAGCGCGATCGGCACGGCCGTGGCCCAGCTCAAGCGCGGGTTCGAGCTGACCGGGGACAAGGTCGACGCCGAGAGCGCACGGATCGGGGACCGCTACCGGGAGATCGTCAGCGACCCGGAGAGCTGGAACAAGGAGATCGTGGTACCGGGCAACTGAGTCCGACGAACGGAGCAGTGATGAGTGATGCCTACCGCAGGGCCGTCGACTCCGTCCGGGAGGTGACCCGCACCGAGGCGTACGAACCCGCGTTGCGCCGCGCCGAGGAGGCCACCCGGGATCTCGTGGCGTTGGTGACCGAGACCCGGGAGCGGACGTACGAGGGGTTCGACGAGACCGGAACGGTCGCGGCAGTCGTCGATGGGGCGGGCGAGGTGACGGACGTACGGATCAGCGCGCGGGCGGTGCGTGACCTGCCCGCCGACCTCCTCGGCACGCACTGCCGCCAGGCGGTGACCGCGGCCCGGCTCGTCCTGGCGCAGACCATCCGGGCCAGCCTCGACGACGTCGCGGCGGATCCGGTCGACTGGGACGCCGGCGCGCAGGACCCGCTGACGGTGTGGCGCGATGCGACGCGGGGGCTCCGATGAGGAGGGTCGACATCGCGTGGCTGGTCACGGAGATGACGGCACTGCTGGAGACGGCCACCAGCGGGACCAGTCAACTGGCCCGGGAGGAGTTCGTCGGTACCGCCGCGGACGGCCTGGTGACCGCCAGGGTGTCCGGCGGGAAGGAGTTGCTGGACATCTCTGTCGCGGCGCGGGCCCACCGGACGGTGGACAACATCACGCTCGGCGAGGCGGTGGTGGAGGCGGTCCGCGCCGCCGAGGCGCTGGCCGACCAGCGCCGCTCGGAGATCATGTCCGGTCTGCGGCTCGGGGGCGTCGACGTCGACACCTTCCTCGCCGATCCGATGTCGCTGGTGCCGCGTGGGAGGACGGGCGATGAGTCCTGACAAGGCCCGTGTGCTGGTGGTGATGCTCTCGGTGACCGCCGTGATCCTCGTGGGTCTGGTGGTCCTGGAGGTCGTCCAGGCGGTGCGTAGCGAGGCGGCCTGGAGCGGCGTAGCCGTTCTCCTGGGCCCGTTGGCCCTGGTGGGGCTCGCTATTGCACTGCTGGTCCCGCAACTGCGTCGCTGAGATAGACAGCGGTGGTTACGATTAGCGATGGCTGGGGCTGCCTCGGCGTGGCCGCACTCGATACGCTGCGTCTGACATGGACCGACCGGGGGGTCGGGAACGGGGAGGAACCGCATGGGGGACATTCCACCGCCGAACACCGGCGACCTTCAGGTCAGCGTGGAGGACCTGGACGCGGCCGCCACGTACATCGAGCGGCTGAAGCAGTACGTCGACGACACCATCAAGTACGAGTTGGAGCGTGTCAAGGAGCGGATGAAGGGCGACAGCACCAACGCCCAGACGGTCCCCAACGGCACCCCCTTCGGCGCCTTCGAGGACGCCCGTACGCAGTGGCGTGCCCTGGAGACCTCCACGAGCAACATGGAGGTGCACCTCACGATGCTCTCCGAGAAGCTCGAAGGGCTGAAGAAGGGCACCGAGGACATCGCCAAGGCGTTCCGGGACGCCGAGGCGCGCAACGCCGCGAACGGCAAGGAGATCGAACGCCTGCTCGACGCCGCGGCGCCGCCTCCCACGGCCGGCGGCGCGCCCACCTACCCGTACACGGCCTGAGGGGGACGGCATGGCTGGAGGAACCTGGGAGCGGTGCGTCCGCGAGGTGACGCTCTCCTCCGACCCGGACACGGTCGGTTCGGTCGGGGTGGGCTGGAACAGCCTCTCCACCGGTCTGGGTTATCTGCGCGACGCGCTTGTCGGCCGGTCGTTCGTCGGCCCGATCGCGACCGGTCAGGAGCGTCCGCACGTCGGCGGGTTGCCCGCCATGCTCGCCGGTTGGAGGGGCAGCGGCGGTGACGCGTACCGCGAGCACCTCGGTGAGATCGGTAAGCAGGTCGAGGCGTTGATCACGGACGCGAGCAATGTCAGCGGCGCGTTGACGCGGATCGAGGGGGACATCCGCCGGGCGGTCTCGACGATCCCGATCCCGCTGATGGACGACTTCGGGTGGAACGAGTGGAGTCTGCCCAACGGCACCGAGCTCGACGACGCCCGCGACGGCGAGAGCACGACGGGGTTCCTGGCCGCGCTCCGAAAGGACTACCAGAGCAATCCCGCGTCGTACGCCGACGGCGCGTTCCGCGACAAGGCCGACGACCTGGAGGCGACCATGAAGGTCGACGGCCAGGCCGGTGACCAGAAGCGTGGTGGTCTGTGGGACACGGATTCCCGCCTGAACAAGTGGTACAGCGACAACAAGGAGGCGGCGAACTCGGCGATGTCGCCGCTGCCCCTGGCGGTGTACACGGAGCGTCCCAAGCTGGTCGTGGCGAGTCCCTCGGGTAAGCAGGACACCTACCGACCCGACGACCGGGTGCCGCCGACGGGTCGCCCCGACACCGGCGACATCGGTAAGGGCAACGTCGATGTCGGTGGCACTCCGGACATCGGCAGCAGGCCACCCGGCATCGGTGACGTCGGCAACCGGCCCCCGTCAAGCGTCGACCCGTTGTCGCCACCCACGATCGGCGGTCCTGGCGGCGGCCCCTCGCCGACGGGGACCGACCCGTTCGCCCCGCCGTCCACGGCTTACCCGGGTGGCGACGAGGACTACTCGAGCGGTCTGGCCGGTGCCGGGCCCGGGGGTCTCGGCGGCGGGTACGGCGGTGGCGGCCTGGGCAGCGCGGGTGTGGGCAGCGCCGGGCTGGGCGGTGCGGGCGGTGGCTTCGGCGGCGGTGGTGTCGGTGCGGCCGGTGGGATCGGGGCCGGCGGTGGTGGCCTGGGCGCGGCCGGCGGGATCGGCGTGGGCGGTATCCCCGGCATGGTCGGTGGTGGCAACGGCAAGGTGCCGCCGTTGACGAGCGCGGCGAACGCGCTGCGTGCGGGGGCCGGCGGGCCCGGAGCGGGCGGCGCCGGAATGGCGGGCGGTGCCCGTGGCGGGGCCGGCATGATGGGCGGCGGCATGATGGGCGGCGCGGGCGGCGCCGGACACGGCGGCGGCGGTACCGGCTCGGAGCACTCGTCGTGGTTGACTGAGGACGACGATCCGTGGGGCCCCGGTGACGGTGCGTCCCCGGGTGTCCTGCGATGAGGATGGACGGATGAGGGTGGACGTCGGAGCACTCCGGCCGGTCGCGGCTGGCCTGCTGGCGGGGCTCCTGGTGCTGGGGGCCGCTCAACCGGCGGCCGCCGCGCCCCGACGAGTCGAACAGTGGTATCTGGACGAGCTCCGGATCGAGCAGGCACAGAAGCTCTCGACCGGGCGTGGCGTGGTCGTGGCCGTGATCGACAGCGGCGTCGACGCCGGCCACCCGGATCTGAAGGGTCAGGTGCTCGCCGGTGGCCGCAGCTACGGCGCCGGCGGTGACGGCCGGGCCGACGAGGACGGGCACGGCACCCACCTGTCCGGCATCATCGCGGCGACGAACGCCGGCAGCGACGGTGTCGACGGCATCGCCCCCGACGCGCGGATCCTGCCCATCAAGCTGTACGCGGGCAAGGACAAGCCGTATGACGACGGCGCGGTCTCCCGCGGCATCCGGATGGCCGTGGACGGCGGCGCGAAAGTGATCAACCTGTCCCAGGGCAAGCCCTCGGCGGTCACTCCGGAGGAGGAGAGCGCCATCAGGTACGCCCTGGACCGGGACGTCGTCGTGGTGGTCTCCGCCGGCAACCTCGCCGCGGGCCTCGTACAGGTGGCCGCTCCCGCCACCGTTCCCGGCGTGCTCGCCGTCACCGGCACCACCCGGGGTGGCGCCTTCTGGTCCGGGTCGGCCAACGGGCCGGAGGCGGTGATCGCCGCGCCCGGCGACGACGTCTACAACGTGGGGCCCGGCAGGGGCTACGGGTGGGGTGACGGCACCTCCGACTCGGCGGCGATCGTGTCGGGTGTGGCCGCGTTGATCCGGGCGAAGTATCCGAACCTGGACGCCGCCAACGTGATCAACCGGATCATCCGGACCGCCCGGGACGCCGGCCCGGCCGGTCGGGATCCGCAGTACGGCTTCGGCCTGATCGACCCGGTGACCGCGTTGAGCGCGAACGTGCCGCGGGTGGCCGCCAACCCACTGCTGGATCCGTCGGCCGTGACCGAGCCGACACCGGCCCGCGGGGACGCGTCCGACGAGGAGTTCGACGTCACCCAGTACGGCGACCAGGGCGGCCCGACGGACGAGCAGGTCATGGTGATCGCGATCGGCATCGCCGTGGTGCTTGTGCTCCTGCTGGGGCTCGGGGTCTTCCTGATCTGGAACCGCCGCCGGTACCGCCGCGAGGCGACCCTGCCGGCCGACATCCCGGACGACCTGCTCGACCTCGAGCCCCCGGAGGGGTACGCCCCACCGGAGGGTTACGCCCCGCCGCCCGGGTACGCCCCCCCGCCGGGTTACGCCCCGCCGGGTGCGACGCCGCCCGCCCCGCCGAGGGAGCGTTAGCTCTCTTCCCGCTCGTCGGCCGGCCGATGACCTGCGGGTCGTCGGCCGTCCGTCGTCGTCGCGGGCAGGGTCGACCGGGCCTCGCTGACCGGTTTGCGCCGGTTCGACGGGTCGATCCGGCTGCCCCGGTGGGCTGTCGCCACGAGCCCTGCGTCAGGATGGGTGGACACGCAGGTACACCCCAGGGAGCCCACGATCGCCAGAAAGCCTCAACCCGAGGGCGGCCAGGCACCGGTCGTCCAGCGCGTCCGCATCCGGTACGCCAAGCGCGGACCTCTGCGGTTCACCTCGCACCGGGACTTCGCCCGGGCCTTCGAGCGTGCGCTGCGTCGGGCCGCCGTGCCGATCGCCTTCTCCCAGGGATTCACCCCGCACCCGAAGATCTCCTACGCCAGCGCCGCGCCCACCGGCGTGGCGAGCGAGGCCGAGTACCTGGAGATCGGCCTCCAGGCGCCGGTCGACCCGGAGGCGCTGCGGGCGGCGCTGGACGCCGCGCTCTCGCCCGGCCTGGACGTGCTGGACGCCGTGGTCGCCGACGGGGGCAGCCTGCCGGACCGGATCCAGGCCTCGCACTGGCACATCGAGTTGCCCGAGGTCGACCCGACCGTGCTGCGCGCCGCCGTGGACGCGTTCACCGCCGCCGACGAGGTGCTGGTCGAGCGGATGACCAAGCAGGGCCGACGTACCTTCGACGCCCGTGCGGCCGTGATATCGATCAATGTCCTCACCCCGACGCCGACGCCTTCCGGGGCACCGGCCGTCCCGTGTGCGATACTCGAACTGGTCGTGCGGCAGGTCACCCCGTCCGTACGGCCCGATGACGTCCTTTCCGGCCTCCGCGTGGTGGCCGACCTGGAGCCGCCGGTCTCGCCGAGGGTGACCCGGCTGGCTCAGGGCACGCTGACCGCGCAGGGTGCGATCGTGGATCCGTTGGATGCGGACCGCGACGGGGCAGCCATCGTTGGGCACTGACCGACGGTCAGTGCTCTGGCAGGCAGACTTCGGCGGTCGCGCACCACGCGCGCCCGGCGGAAACACTTTTGCGGCGACCCTGCGTGGCAGCGCTCACCCGCGCCCGGGCTAGCCAGAACTGGAGAACGTCCATGCTCGAGAACGAGCCCGAGGGCGGCGAACGGGCCGGTTCACAGCCGGCCGGCGAGACCGCCGACCAGAACACCACTGCCGACGGCGGCGCCGTCGCGACCCCCGGCACGGAGCCGTCCGGGGCGGAGAACGCCGAGCCCCCAGCACCGGCGCGACGTGCCCGGGCGACCCGGCGTCGGGCCGCCCCGCTCAACCAGCCGGAGCAGGCCGAGGCGCCCGTCGAGGCGTCCACCGCCGGGGCTGGCGCTGTCGAGTCGCCCCAGGCTGAGGTCTTCGCCCCGATCTCCGGTGACCTGGACGTCGCCCCGAAGACGCCCCGGCGCCGCCGCAAGGCGACAGCCGTCGAGACCACCGCCGACGAGCCGCTGGTCGCGGCCAGTGCGGAGGTGGCCCCGACCGACGTCGTACCTCCGGTCAAGGTGACCCGCACCCGGCGCAAGAAGGCCACGCCGGCCGCCGTCGAGGAGCCTCCCGCCGCCGTCGAGGAGCCGCCGGCCGTCGACGAGGTGCCCGCCGTCGAGGACGAGGACGCCCAGGCTGCGGAATCCGACAGGCGCGAGGCCGAGGCGGAGTTGAACGACGAGCCGACCCGGACCAGCGGCGTCGAGGACGTCTCCGGTGAGGTGCCGCCGGGCGTGGCCGTGGCCGCAGTGCCGGATGAGCCGGCCGGGGTGGTCGAGCCGGAGCAGCCGCGTACCCGCCGTCGCCGGGCGGCGCTCACCGCGCCCACCGTGCTGTTCATGGCGCCGCAGCCGGACGCCGTACCGGTGACCCGGCCGGCGGAGCCCGCCCCGGTCGCCGAGGAGCCGGCCGTCGAGGCCGAGCCGTCCCGCCGTCGCCGGCGTGGCCGCCGCGACGTCGAGCCGGTGGAGCCGATCGAGGCGGTCGAGGCCGAGGAGGAGCCGACCGAGGAGGCCGAGGAGGCCACCGAGGCGGATGAGGACGACGAGGACAGCGCCGCCGCGCGTCGTCGCCGCCGGCGTGGTCGCCGGGGCCGGGGCCGGGGCAAGGGCGGTGCCGAGGACGCCGAGGACGACGACTCCGAGGAGGCCGCGCAGGCCGAGGAGGAGGAGACCGCCGAGGCCGAGGGCGACGAGGACGAGGAGTCCGAGGGCGGGGACGGGATGACCCGTCGGCGCCGGCGTCGCCGCCGTCGGGGCGCGGGTGACACCGAGGGTGCCGCCGACGACGGCGTACCCACCGTGGTCAAGATCCGTGAGCCGCGCAAGACGGTCGACGAGGTGCAGGGCGTGTCCGGCTCGACCCGGCTGGAGGCCAAGCGCCAGCGCCGCCGGGACGGCCGGGAGCAGCGGCGTACGCGTCCGCCGATCCTCAGCGAGTCGGAGTTCCTGGCCCGCCGGGAGGCGGTCGACCGGGTGATGGCGGTCCGCCAGCGCGGTGACCGCACCCAGATCGCCGTCCTGGAGGACGGGGTGCTTGTCGAGCACTACGTGACCCGCAACTCCTCAGGCACCATGGCCGGCAACGTGTACCTGGGCAAGGTGCAGAACGTGCTGCCGAGCATGGAGGCGGCGTTCGTCGACGTCGGCCGGGGCCGCAACGCGGTGCTGTACGCCGGCGAGGTCAACTGGGACACCTCCGGCCTGGAGGGGCGCGCCCGCTCGATCGAGCAGGCGCTGCGCTCCGGCGACTCGGTGCTGGTCCAGGTCACCAAGGACCCGATCGGGCACAAGGGCGCGCGGCTGACCAGCCACATCGCGCTGTCCGGCCGGCACCTGGTGTACGTGCCCAACGGCAACGCCTCAGGCATCAGCCGCAAGCTGCCGGACACCGAGCGCAAGCGGCTGCGGGACGCGCTCAAGAAGCTGGTCCCGGACGGCGCGGGCGTGATCGTCCGTACGGCCGCCGAGGGCGCCAGCGAGGACGAGCTGGCCCGGGACGTCAAGCGGCTCCAGGCGCAGTGGGAGGACATCCAGGCCAAGGCTGCCGAGGGTGGCGCGCCGGTGCTGTTGTACGAGGAGCCCGACCTGGTCATCCGGGTGGTCCGGGACCTGTTCAACGAGGACTTCCGCGAGCTGGTGATCGAGGGCGAGCAGTCGTACGACATGGTCGAGTCGTACCTGTCGCACGTCTCCCCGGACCTGGTCGACCGGGTGCGCCGGCACGTCGGCACGAGCGACGTGTTCGCCGAGTACCGGATCGACGAGCAGATCATCAAGGGCCTGGACCGCAAGGTCTTCCTGCCGTCCGGCGGCTCGCTGGTGATCGACAAGACCGAGGCCATGACCGTGGTCGACGTCAACACCGGCAAGTACACGGGCTCCGGGGGCAACCTGGAGGAGACGGTCACCCGCAACAACCTGGAGGCGGCCGAGGAGATCGTCCGCCAGCTGCGGCTGCGCGACATCGGCGGCATCGTGGTGATCGACTTCATCGACATGGTGCTCGAGTCGAACCGTGAGCTGGTGCTGCGCCGGCTGACCGAGTGCCTGGGCCGGGACCGGACCAAGCACCAGGTCACCGAGATCACCTCGCTCGGCCTGGTGCAGATGACCCGTAAGCGGATCGGCGCGGGGCTGCTGGAGGCGTTCAGCGAGACCTGCGAGTGCTGCAAGGGTCGGGGCGTCATCATCCACACCGAGCCGGTGCCGGAGAAGCCGCGTACCGCTGGGGCGGGGGAGAAGGTCAAGGCGGTCGCCTCGTCGGTCGCCGCCGCTCCGCCCGCCGAGCAGGGCACCGCGTCGTCCCGCCGCCGGGCGCGCAAGAGCGCCTCGGCGGAGAAGGCGGCGGTCGAGGTCACCGAGACCGACAGCGCTGCCGAACCGGACGCCGACTACGTCGACACCATGGGCTACGACCTGTCCCGCTACGAGTCGGACACCGCCGCCGCGCCGGCCGTGTCGGACAGCCAGCAGGGCGAGTCGGCCCGGCTGGCCGCCGCGGACGACCCGGATGCGCTCGCCGACGGTGACTCCGACGAGGAGAGCACCGAGGGCGGCGCGGGCCGTCGCCGTTCCCGCAGGGGTGGCGCCCGCCGGCGGACCCGCCCCTGACCGTCTGACCGGCCCGATGTTTGACGAGGTCCCTTCCCCGGCATAGTGACGGGGGAGGGACCTCGCCGGTCCGGCCATCCTCGGTCAGGAGAAGAAGATGCGTCGTCTGCTCGCCGTCACCGTGCTGGTCGCCGCGCTCTCCGCCGGGGGTGGTTGCGCCGCCGACGGGGGCCCGACCGGTCCGGCCACCGCGGGCACCACCTCCGGCCCGGTCGGCACGCCGGCGGGTGGCGGCGCGGCGGCCGGCGACACCGTCCAGGTCTGCGCCGCCGCGCGGCAGGTGGGCGCCAGCGCCGTCCAGACGTACGTGGAGGAGCTGGGCCGGATGATCGCGGCGCTGGGCGACGGTGACAGCGCCACCGCCGAGGCCGCCCGTGAGCGGGCCGAGGCGGCGCTGACGGGCTGGCGGACGGCGCTGCGGGAGCAGTCGGCGCGGACTGCCGATCCGCAGCTCAAGACTCTGCTCACCGACATCGGGACCGAGGTCGCCGCGCTCGGCGTCGACGTCGAGTCGATCGACGAGACCGAACTCGACAGGCTTCAGCAGCGTCTCGACCAGCTCTGTCCGCGCTGAGCAGGGCGGGCCGGTTTGGGGTCCGGGCCGGCGATGGCGTACTCTTGCCTGCGGCGCACTTTTGGTGTGCCGTGTTCCCGTGTGCCCGCGCCGCCGTGCACTGCTACCCGGCGAGCCGCCACGGGGACAACCGCCAGCAGCCTCAACGACAGGGAGTCCGCCTCCGATGTACGCGATCGTCAAGACCGGCGGCAAGCAGTACAAGGTCGCCGAGGGCGACGTGATCGAGGTCGAGAAGCTCACCGGTGCTCCCGGTGACGCGGTGAAGCTCACCGCGGTGCTCCTCGTCGACGGTGACGACCTGGTGACCGACGCGGCAAAGCTTGCCGAGGTCGCGGTGTCCGGCGAGATCGCCGCGCACACCAAGGGCCCGAAGATCCGGATTCACAAGTTCAAGAACAAGACCGGCTACCACAAGCGCCAGGGTCACCGCCAGCCGTTGACCCAGGTCAAGGTGACCGGCATCTCCAGCGGGAAGTAGGTCGTCCTCCAATGGCTCACAAAAAGGGTGCGTCCAGCTCGCGTAACGGTCGCGATTCCGCGGCCCAGCGACTCGGCGTGAAGCGCTTCGGTGGTCAGGTCGTCAGCGCCGGTGAGATCCTCATCCGGCAGCGTGGCACCAAGTTCCACCCCGGTGACCTGGTCGGCCGTGGCGGCGACGACACGCTGTTCGCCCTGGCCGCCGGTTCGGTCCTGTTCGGCACCAAGCGCGGTCGCAAGACCGTCAGCATCGTTCCGCAGCAGTAGCTCTCGAGCTGAGCGGGCCGCGGACCTCCGGGTCCCGGCCCGCTTCGCTTTTTCGAAGTGCGGGGTCGGCCCTCGCTGGAAGGATTGACGCCGTGGCGACGTTCGTTGACCGGGTCGTTCTGCATCTGCAGGCCGGTGATGGCGGGCACGGTTGTGTCTCGATCCACCGCGAGAAGTTCAAGCCCTTCGGCGGGCCGGACGGCGGGAACGGCGGGCACGGCGGCAGCGTGTCGCTGGTGGTCGACCCGCAGGTGACCACGCTGCTCGACTTCCACTTCCACCCGCACGTCAAGGCCGACAACGGCAAGGGTGGCGCCGGGTCGAACCGGGACGGGGCCAACGGCCACAACCTGGTGCTCAAGGTGCCCAACGGCACGGTCGTGCAGACCACCGACGGCACCGTCCTGGCCGACATGGTCGGCGCCGGCACCACATTCGAGGTGGCCCGCGGCGGGCGCGGCGGGCGGGGCAACGCCTCGTTGGCGAACGCCAAGCGCAAGGCTCCGGGCTTCGCCGAGCTGGGGGAGCCCGGCGACCAGCTGGACATCGTGCTGGAGCTCAAGAGTGTCGCCGACGTGGGTCTGGTGGGTTTCCCGTCGGCAGGCAAGTCGTCGCTGATCTCGGTGATCTCCGCCGCGAAGCCGAAGATCGCCGACTACCCGTTCACCACCCTCGTGCCCAACCTCGGTGTGGTCCGGATGGACAACCACACGTTCACAGTCGCCGACGTGCCGGGCCTGATCCCGGGCGCGGCCAACGGCAAGGGCCTGGGCCTGGAGTTCCTGCGGCACATCGAGCGCTGCGCCGTGCTGGTGCACGTCATCGACTCGGCGACCCTGGAGCCCGGCCGTGACCCGGTCGCCGACATCGACGCCATCGAGGCCGAGCTGAGCCAGTACGGCGGGCTGGCCGACCGGCCGCGGCTGGTGGCCGTGAACAAGGTCGACGTGCCCGACGGCCGGGATCTCGCCGAGATCGTCCGCCCGGACCTGGAGGAGCGCGGCTACCGGGTGTTCGAGGTCTCCGCGGCCACCCGCGAAGGGCTCAAGGAGCTGACGTACGCGATGGCCGAGCTGGTCGAGGCGGAGCGCAAGGCGGCGCCTCCGGCCGAGCCGACCCGGATCGTGATCCGTCCGCTCGCCGTGGACGACGCCGGCTTCACCATCACGGCCGAGTCGGACGGCTCGTTCACCGTCCGTGGCGTCCGGCCGGAGCGGTGGGTCAAGCAGACGAACTTCGACAACGACGAGGCGGTCGGCTACCTGGCCGACCGGCTGGCCCGGCTCGGTGTCGAGGACAAGCTGGCCAAGGCCGGCGCGCAGCCCGGCGACCTGGTCCGCATCGGCGAGCGCGAGTTCGACTGGCAGCCGACGCTGTTCGCCGGCGTGGAGTTCGTGCCCGGCAACCGGGGCACCGACATCCGGCTGGAGGAGAAGTCGAACCGGGCGTCGGCGGCCGAGCGGCTCGCCGCGCGCAAGGCCCGCCGGGTGCGCTCGGCGGACGAGGTCGGCGCGGACTCGTCCGACGACGAGGCGATCGACGACGGGGACGACGCCGAGTAGCCGATTGCGCTCCGTGATCGGGTTGGCTGTCGGAAACCTGCGCGAAATCCGCCCCGCCTAACGTCGGGTGATGTTGATCGAAGCGCGGCCCGCCACCGATCCGGAGATCGCCGCACTGGTCGGCGCGCAGCAGCGTGAGCTGCGCGAGGCCGATGGGGGTCTGGACGGGCAGGTCACCGTCACCCACGACGACATCCGCTACCTCGCGGTGGTGGTCAACGGCCGGGCGGTCGCCTGCGGCGGCCTCCAGGCGCTCGACGCCACCACGGGCGAGGTCAAGCGGATGTACGTCCGGCCGGCGTACCGGGGTCGGGGGATCGCCCGCCAACTCCTCGCCGCGTTGGAGGAGTGCGCGTTCCGGCAGGGCCACTCGGTGGTCTGCCTGGAGACCGGCACGTACCTTCCGGCCGCCATCGGGCTGTACACCTCGTGCGGCTACGAGCCGATCCCGGTCTACGGCGAGTACGTGGGCAACCCGTACAGCGTCTGTTTCGCCAAGCGGCTACCGGTCGCGGCCTGACGGTCCCGCCGCCGCACCCGGCGCTCAGGCGCCGGTGGTGGCGTGCTCGACGGTGACCGGCTTCGACTCGGGCGAGGCGTGCTGCCGCAGGACGATGCTCAGCAGGATCAGGGCGCCGACCGCGAGGAACTCGCTCTGCCAGTTCTGCATCGACTGGAACCAGAAGTCGCTGGTGCGCAGGAAGTCCCACGCCCCGATCGGCGGTGCGCCGCTCTGCAACGCCTGTTCCTGGTTGTAGGCGGCGGTGCCACCGAGCAGGTGCCCGACGAACGAGCCGGCGAAGATCAGCAGCAGCGCGAGGGAGAGGCTGTTGCGGTAGACCACGAGCGGAAGGCCGCCGGCGCGGACCGGCCAGGGGGAGCGGGCGGTGGCGTGCCGCTCGTCGTCCTCCGGTCGGTCGGTCTGGTCCACCGGCTTGGACTCGGCCGAGCCGCGTTGCACCAGGTACGCGGTGAGCAGCACGTACCCGCCCATCTGGAGGAACTCCGACTCCCAGTTCTCGAAGACCGCCTCGGCGAAGTGACCGGTGGTCAGGTACGCCGGCCAGCTCAGCGGTGCGGCCCCGAACTCGACCAGCTCCTCGTTGTGGGTCTGCCAGCCGAAGACGCTCTGCAGCACCAGGAAGACCAGGAAAGCGCCCAGAATGGCGATGGTCAGAGCGTTGTCGCGTAACCAACGGGGCATCTCGTCATCTCCTCCGCGGATCGCCCCCGGATACCCACACCCCGATGGTCGCGAAACCGCCCCAGCGGCAGGTCAGGCCCTGTCGAAGGGGGTGTCCAGCCGTCCGCCGGTGCCCACCTGGTTCGACAGCAGCAGCCCGAGGGCGAGCATGCCGAAGCCGAGCGCCAGGTGCAGCCAGTTGTCGGCGGCGTTCACCGGAAGGATGTTCGCGCCGCCCTCCGCGTCGACCGCCTCGAGGGCCAGGCCGTAGAGCCAGAGGGCGAGGTAGATCGCGCCGCCGCCGGCGAGGAAGAGCCGGGCGCCGGCGATGCTGCGGGCCAGCACGAGACCGGCCAGCCCGAACAGCAGGTGCACCGCGTTGTGCAGGATCGACACCTGGAAGAGCCCGAGCAGCCGCGCGTCCGAGTGGTGCCCGGCGAAGGCCAGCTCGCCGTAGTCGGTGGTGATGCCGGGGATGAAGCCCAGGACACCGATCAGCAGGAAGAGACCGGCGACGGCGAGCGCGGCCACCTGCACCCGGGGTCGCGGGCCGGACGACCGGCCACCTCGCGTGTCTCGTGCCACCGCTGCCCCCTTCGTGGATCTGCCGGCCCCGCGGATCCCACCGTCCGTGGCGGCGACATCACGATCCTCCATTTTGAAGTCGATCCTGTCGGCGCCGCAAAGAAATGCACGAAGAGGTATGGAAGAGAAAACGCAGGGTAGGTGAAGGGGCGTCGGCCGTGGCGACGCGGTCGACATCCCCCCAGCACAACCGCGACGACTTTCCGAGCGGAAGGGACATCATGACCTACGATCTGTCACCTACGACTTCCACCTATGGCCAGCAGTCGACAAACGGCGGTGGCGTCCGCGAGCAGGCCCGCCAGGTCGGCTCGGAGGCCGCCAACGCTGGCGGAGCGGTCGCCCAGACCGCCAAGGAGCAGGGCACCGAGGTCGGCCGCGAGGCCGCCCGGCAGGCCCGCAACCTGTACGGCGAGGCGCGTACCCAGCTCACCAGCCAGGCCGGTGACCAGCAGCGCCGTGCCGCGACCGGGCTGCGGTCGATCGCCGACGAGATGCGTTCGATGGCCGAGCAGGGTGGCCAGGCCGGCCCGGTGAGCGAGCTGGCCCGCCAGGCCGCCGACCGGGTGCACGGTGTGGCCGGCTGGCTGGACGAGCGCCAGCCGGGCGACCTGATCACCGAGGTACGCGACTACGCGCGACGCAACCCGGGCACCTTCCTGGTCGGTGCGGCAGTGCTCGGTGTGCTCGCCGGACGGCTGACCCGCAGCATCTCCGCCGCCGGTGACGACTCCGGCAGCGTCTCCCCGAGCTACCGCGGCGCCGGCGCGTACGACCCGGAGCAGACCGCGGTGATCCCGACCCAGCCCGCGCAGGACACCGTCCCGCAGGGCGGCTACCTCGACCCGACCCCCGGCACGTACACCGAGCCGACCTCCGGCGGCTACGCCGAGCCGACCCCCGGCGGCTACGCCGAGCCGGCCCCCGGTGGCTACACCGACCCGGTCCAGGGTGAGCACACCGGCACCGGGCAGCCGCTCCCGCCGGTGAACCAGACCGACCCGCTGCCGGGCGTGCCGTCCAGCGGCACCACCCGCCCGTGAACCGCCGAGCCATCCCACGGGAGGTGACCGCATGACCACGCCGACGCAGGGGTCCGGCCTGAACTCCGGATACCACACCGACCCGGGTGCCCCGCACCCCGCGGCGGAGGTGAAGGGCAGCTCGCTCGGTGACCTGATGCGTCAGGTCACCACCGACCTGTCGACGCTCATGCGCCAGGAGGTCGAGCTGGCCAAGGCCGAGATCCGCCAGGAGGGCAAGAAGGCGGGCAAGGCCGCCGGGCTCTTCGGCGGCGCCGGTTTCGGCGGCTACATGGTGGCACTGTTCGTCTCCATCGCCGTGTGGCAGTTCCTGGACAACGTCATGGACTCCGGCCTGGCGGCGCTGATCGTGGCCGTCGTCTGGGCCGCGGTCGCCGCCGTCCTCTACTCCAAGGCCAAGAAGAACGCCCAGCACGTACGCGGCCTCAAGCAGACGAACGACAGCGTGCAGCGGATCCCCGACGCGCTCAAGCCACACCCGGAGGGAGTCACCCGATGAGCACCGATCCCGACCAGATCCGCCGCGAGATCGAAGCCACCCGCAACAGCCTCAGCTCCGATGTGGACGCCCTGGCGTACAAGGTCAGCCCGAGCCGCATCGTCGACGACCGGAAGCAGCGGGCCCGTTCCGCGCTGCAGAATGTGAGGGACAAGGTCATGGGAACCGCGTCTGACCTCGGCCACGGCACCGGCCACGCCGCCCACTCGGTGGGCGACCGCGCCTCGTCGGCGGCCTCCAGCGTCAGCGACGCCGCGCACTCGGCGGCCTCGACCGTCAGCGACGCCGCCCACAGCGCGCCGCGGGTGATCCGGCGGAAGTCGCAGGGCAACCCCCTCGCCGCAGGCCTGATCGCGTTCGGGGTGGGCTGGTTGGCCTCCTCGCTGATCCCGGCCTCCCAGCGCGAGCAGCAGGCCGCCGCGCAGGTCAAGGAGAAGGTCGGCGAGCACAGCGGCGTGGTGAAGGAGAAGCTGAGCGAGGTGGCGAGCGAGCTCAAGGACGAGCTGCGCGAGCCGGCCCAGAACGCCGCCCAGTCGGTGAAGTCCACCGCGCAGGACGCCGTGCACGCCGTCAAGGACGACACGAAGTCGGCCGCGCACGACGTCCGGGACACCGCTCAGTCCCGCCCCTGAACGACGCCCCACCGCCGACAGCTCGCGGCCACCGACCCCGGTGCCCGCGAGCTGTCGCGTGTGGGGTCGAGCCGCGCGGCTACCGGGGACGACGCGTGGCGGGGCGGGCGGCGCGGCGGATCCGCGTGCCGCCGTACCGGACGCCGCCGAACAGGAGGCGCCTGCCGACGGCCAGCCAACTGCAGACGCCCCGTTCCACGAGCCAGAGCGGGGCGGCCAGGGACGTGCTCGGCGGGAAGACGGTGCCGCCGCCGGCCCGGCGTCGGCCCACTTCGGCGACGGCGACGACCGAGACAGCCATGCCCAGCAGCGGTCCGGCACGGCGGGCCGCGACCGCCGCCGCCAGCGCCGGCAGGACCGCGAGCGCGGTCACCAGGCGCGCCGGCTGGGCCAGATCGTCGTACGCCTGGCGGACCCGCTGACCCCGAAAGTGCGCAGCCTGCGGCGGCAGCCGGCGGACGTACAACCAGGCAGGTGCCGCCTCGACCCCGCCGTACGCGTGCACGGTGCGGATCAGCTCCAGATTCTCGAAGAGCACGTCCGGGTCGTACCCGCCCATGCCGAGGAAGGTGCTGCGGCGGACCGCCAGGGTCCCCGGGTAGTCGTTGCCGAGCGCCCGGTTGAGCAGCGTCCGGCCGGTGTCCCACCAGGCGTGCCAGGGCAGCGGGTCGAAGTAGTTCTGCGGCCGGACCAGGTCGACCCGGTCCAGCAGCCGGTGCACGGCGTGTAGCGCGTCCTCGTCGTACCTGACGTCGTCGTCGGCGATCACCACGTGTTCGTGGCCCGCCGCCCGTACCCCGGTGAGCACCCCGAGGACCTTGCCGTTGGCTCCGCGCTCGGCGGGGTCGGGCGGGAGGTGTCGGACCAGGCCGCGCCACGCCTCGGCGTGCCGGGCGAAGAGGTCCGCGGGTGAGCCGTCGACCACGAGCACCTCGACGCGTCCCGCCAACCAGCGCAGGTGATCGGTCAGCTCGGCGAGGCCCGCGTCGGTGTGCCAGCGCAGCGGCAGGACGTACGACATCGGAAGGGCGACCGGCGGGGAGCCGGCGCGGCGGTCCCCGGCTCGCGGTGGATCACCGCTGGCCTGAACGGACATGGACGCCTCCCGGGCAGGTGGTGGTGTGCGGCCGACGGGTGGGCCGCCCGCAGCAGGTGCCCGTCCCTCGGTGGTTGAAACCGCCATGCCGTTTCGACGGCCCGAGCAGGGGTAGCGCTGCCCGTACGGCCGTCGAACCCGAAGGAGAGACGACATGACTGACAATTCGACGAGGTGGGCGCTGGTCGGGGTCACCACAGTGACGGCTGTCGGTGTCGGGCGGGCGGTGGCCCGTCGCCGGCACCGCCGCCAGCCCGACCGGCAGGACGGCTGGTACGTGGTGCGCCGCGCGGTGACCGTGGACCGGCCCCCGGACGCGGTGCGGGCTTTCTGGACCGACCGGCAGCCCGCGGAGACCGGGTTGCCGGCTGCGGTCACCGCCGACGGGCCGGGTTCGCTGACCTGGCGGAGCGTGGACGGGCCGACGACGCAGGAGGGTCGGATCGAGCTGGCCGACGCCCCGCAGGGCAGGGGCACCGAGATCCGGGCCGAACTGCGCTACCGCTCGGGTCCGCTGCGCCGGATGGTCGGCCTCGTCAAGGGGGACGAGCCGGACCTCGCGCTGCGGGACGCGCTGCGCCGCGCGAAGTCGCTGCTCGAGTGCGGCCAGGTGGTGGACACCCGGCACGACCCGTCCGGTCGGAGCCCCGCGCAGGAGAAGTCGACGGACAAGGCGAGGGAGAAGCTGATGACGGGAGGCCGGGCGTGAGGGCGCTGTGCTGGGAAGGCGTCGGCAAGCTGGCGGTCCGGGACGTACCGGAGCCGAAGATCCGCGCCGAGGGGGACATCATCGTCCGGGTCCGGGCCAGCAGCGTCTGCGGCTCCGACCTGCACCTGATCAACGGGTACCTGCCGGCGATGCGGGAGGGCGACATCCTCGGCCACGAGTTCATGGGCGAGGTGGTGGAGGCCGGACCGGGCGTACGCCGGCACCGGGTGGGCGACCGGGTGGTGGTCGGGTCGGTGGTCGCCTGCGGTGGCTGCTGGTACTGCCGGACCGAGCAGTACTCGCTCTGCGACAACTCCAACCCGCAGCCGGTGTTCACCGAGAAGCTGTGGGGCCACTCGCCGGCCGGCATCCTGGGGTACTCGCACGCGGCGGGCGGCTACGCCGGCTCGCACGCCGAGTACATCCGGGTGCCGTTCGGTGACGTCGGCGCGTTCGGTGTGCCCGACGGTGTGCCGGACGACTCGGTGGTGTTCGCCTCCGACGCGATGCCCACCGGGTGGATGGCCGCGGACTTCTGCGGTCTCACCGGCGGCGAGGTCGTCGCCGTCTGGGGCGCCGGTGGAGTCGGCCAGATGGCGGCCCGGTCGGCGCAACTCCTCGGCGCCGAACGGGTCATCATGATCGACCGCTTCCCGGACCGGCTGGCGACGGCCGCCGACCGGGTCGGCGTCGAGACGGTCAACTACGCCGAGACGGACGTGCTGGAGGCGCTGCGGGAGATGACCGGTGGACGCGGACCCGACGCGTGCATCGAGGCCGTCGGCATGGAGTCGCACGATGTCGGGCCGACCTACGCGTACGACCGGGTGAAGCAGTCCGCGCGGTTGCAGACCGACCGGCCGACCTCGGTCCGTCAGGCGATCATGGCCTGCCGCAAGGGCGGCACGGTGAGCATCGTCGGCGTGTACGCCGGCCTGGTCGACAAGTTCCCCCTCGGCGCGGCCATGAACAAGGCCCTGGTGTTGCGGATGGGGCAGATGCACGCGCAGCGCTACATCCCGATGCTGCTCGACCGGCTCGCCGCCGGCGAGATCGACCCGGGTTACCTGGCCACCCACCCGCTCTCGCTGGAGCAGGGCGCGCGGGGCTACGAGATGTTCGAGAAGAAGCAGGACGGCTGCCTGCGCAGCGTCCTGCACCCGTGACCCGCTGACGGCACCCCGTCCCACCGCCGCGCGTGGTGGGACGGGGTCAGGCGCGACAGATGTTGGTCAGGGTCAGGTCGAGCGGCGGCAGCGCGGGCATCCGGCGCAGGTCCAGGGTCAGGTCCTGGACGGGTACGTCGTACCTCATGCTGGTGGTCAGGTTGGTGACCGCGCGCTTCATCAGGTCGATGGTGATCCATTCACCGGCGCAGCGGTGCCCCGCCCAGTGGTCGCCGCCGCCCTGCGGGATCAGGTCGAACGCGTCGCCGCGCCGGCCCGCGAACCGCTCCGGCCGGAACAGCTCGGGCTGGGGCCAGAGCGTCGGGTGGTGGTTGGTGCCGTAGAGGTCGAGCAGTACCCGCCGTCCCCGGGGGAAGTGGTGGCCCTGCCAGTCGAAGGAGCGCCGCACCCTTGCCGCCGCCATCGGGAAGAACGGGTAGTAGCGGCGTACCTCCTGGACGAAGTGCTCGGTCGCCTCGTCGTCGTCGCGGACCAGCTGCCGCCAGGCGGGGTGGTCGTGCAGGGCGAGCGCGGCGAAGGCGATGTACTGGTCGACGGCGACCACCGGCCGCAGCACGTTCAGCAGTTCCACAGCCGCGATCCGGCGGGGGAGCAGCGTCCCGCGCGCGTCCCGGTGCTCGGCGATCACCGCCAGGGCGCTGCCGGCCGGCGCCGGGTGGACGCCGAGGCGGGTCCGTTCGATAACGCCGCCGATCCACCGTTCGGCGCGGCGGCGGGCGAGCAGCCCCCGCCAGTGCCGGGGTCCGACCACGGCCGGCGCCTCGATCATGGCGTGCAGGTCGACGGCGCGGCGGTCGACCTGGGACGTCGGCAGGGGCACCCCGGCCCAGGCGCACACCACGCGGGTCAGCAGCCGGCCCAGCTCGTCGTAGAGCGTCACCGGCCCGGCGGCCTCCCATGCCGGGATCCGGGCCCGCCACTCCTCGTCGAAGAGGTGGCCGAGCTGCCGGATCGCGGTCGGCGTCATGATCGACATGAACATGGCCTTGCGGTCGGCGTGCGCCGACCCGTCCAGCCCCTGCACGCCGCCCCGGCCGGTGAGGGTCCGCTGCACCCGCAACGGCATCGCGCCCTGCCGTTGGAAGCGCTCGGTGTCGTAGAACAGCATCGCCGCCGGCCGGCCACGGAGGCAGATGGTCGGCGCGAGCAGGATCCGGGTCTGGAAGATGTCGCTGCCGTACCTGTCGCAGCGCTCGCCGATGAACCGGTAGCCGGCGCGGAACAGCGCGAGGGTGCTGTCCGGGGCGCGGTCGGCCGGCATGGTCGCCATCGGGCCTCCTCGGGTGCGGGTGGCGGCCGTCGCCGCCGCCCGGCTGCGTCTACCCGCGTGGCCGCCGCTGAATCCCCGCGTCGACAGCGCACCCGCTGGCCCCTCCCAGGGGCGGCGGAACCTGGTTGGCTGGCTGGTGGAGCCGCCGTCGGCGGGATCGCCGGTCACCCGGCGGCTCCGGCTGGCCGACGGCCACGACCACGGGGAGGGCGAGATGCGCGACAACAGGTCGCCGTACTGGCGGCAGCGGCGGGCGGTCGGTGCGCTGGGCGCGGGCCGGGACGCACGGGCACTGATCGGGCCGCCCGGCCGGCCGACCCGGCCGCGCCGCTTCTTCACGGTGCACCTGGGCTTCACCGCGCCCGACCCGGCGGACGCCCGCGAGCTGGCAGTGGGGTACGCGGAGGCGCTGAGCCTGCTCCGCCCGGAGGTGGCGCTCGGCGCGGCGGCCCTGTCATCTGCCGACGCGTGGCACCGGGCCGAACGGCTGTTCTGCGGTGCGGTCGGCCCGGACGGGGAGCGCTGCGTCGACGTGGCCGACCACCCCGGCTTCCACCACGCCCCGGGTCCGGGGGGCCTCGGCTGGGGCGACGGCGATGCCTGACGGGCGGTCGCGGGTGGCGGCTGTCCCGGGCCACCCGCGACAGTGGAGCCGTCAGTCCAGATCGAACTCGCCGTCCTGCGCGCCGGCGACGAACGCGTCCCACTCGGCCTGGGTGAAGACCAGCACCGGGCCGTCCGGCTCGGAGGAGTTGCGCATGCCGATCAGGTCATCGACGAACGCGACCTCCACCGCGCTGTCGGAGGTGTCCCCCTCGGCCCGCTGCCAGACCGCCCGTGAGAGGTCGAAGTCGCCCTTGGGGTGCTGCGCCATGGTTCTTTCCTCCAGTGCCGAGGGTCGTGTGGTGACCGGGTGCCGATCCCCATCGGGCAGGATAAGCGGATGCCGAGCCTGACCCGTGTAGAGGCGACCGCGCGTGGCGCGGCGATTACTGTCGAGTCCTATCAGGTGGACCTCGACCTGACCGGCGACGGGGACACCTTCCGTTCCCGGGTCGAGGTCCGGTTCCGGGCGACCCCCGGCACCGCGACCTTCGCCGAGGTCAGGCCCGCCCAACTGCTGGCGGTACGCCTCAACGACCGCGACGTCGACCCCGGCACGCTCACCGACAACCGGCTGCCACTCGACGACCTGGAGGCGACGAACACGCTGTTCGTCGACGCCGAGATGGCGTATTCGAACACCGGGGAGGGGATGCACCGCTTCGTCGACCCGGCCGACGGCGAGACCTACCTGTACGCCGTGACGTTCCTCGACAACGTGCAGCGGATCTTCGCCGCGTTCGACCAGCCCGACCTCAAGGCGTCGTTCGTCCTCACGGTCACCGCCCCGCCGGGGTGGACGGTCTCCGGCAACGCCGAGGTCTCCGCCAACCCGGCCCCCGGGCGCTGGGAGTTCGCCCCGACCGTCCCGCTGTCGACCTATCTCTTCTCGCTGATCGCCGGCCCGTACCACGTACGGCGGGCCGAGCACGACGGCGTGCCGCTCGCCCTCTACTGCCGACAGTCGCTCGCCGAGCACCTGGACGCCGACGCCGACGAGATCCTCACCATCACCAGGCAGTGCCTGGACCGGTTCCACCAGCTCTTCTCCGAGCGCTACCCGTTCGGCAAGTACGAGCAGGCGTTCGTGCCCGAGTTCAACCTCGGCGCCATGGAGCACCCGGGCATCGTGGCGTTCCGCGACGACTACGTGTTCCGGTCGGCCGTCACCGACACCCAGCGGGAGATGCGGGCCACCACGATCGCCCACGAGATGGCGCACATGTGGTTCGGCAACCTGGTCACCATGCGCTGGTGGGACGACCTGTGGCTCAACGAGTCCTTCGCGGAGTACCTGGGCGTACGGGTCGCCGCCGAGGCGACCCGCTTCGAGGGGACGTGGACGACGTTCGCCATGCGCCGCAAGGCCTGGGGGTACGCGGCCGACCAGCGCCCCTCCACCCACCCCGTGGCGCCGCAGGAGGTGGCAGACGCCGCCGAGGGCCTGCTCAACGTCGATGGCATCTCGTACGCCAAGGGTGCCAGCGTGCTGCGGCAACTGGTGGCGTCGCTCGGCGACGAGGCGTTCCTCGCCGGCCTGAACGCGCACTTCGCCGCGCACCGCTTCGGCAACGCCACCCTCGCCGACCTGCTGACCAGCCTCTCCGCGGTCCCCGCTGTCGCGAGCGAAGGCGGCACTGCGGCCGGTGGTCGGGACCTGTCCGGTTGGGCCGAGCTGTGGTTGCGCCGCTCGCAGGTCAACACGCTGCGTGCCGAGGTGACAGTCGACGCCGATGGCCGCTACACCGAGGTGGCCGTGGTGCAGACCGCCCCCGAGTCGCACCCGGTGCTGCGCCCGCACCGGATCGGCGTGGGCCGGTACGCGGCGGACGGCACGGTGCGACGCCACGAGGTGGACCTGGACCCGGCCGTCGACGGCGGTCGCACCGTGCTCGGTGAGCTGGCCGGTGAGCCGGCGGCCCGGCTGCTGCTGCTCAACGACGGCGACCTCACCTTCGCCAAGGTGCGCCTCGACCCGGCGTCGGCGGACGCCGTCCCGCTGGTGCTGCCCGGTCTGGCCGACTCCCTCACCCGGGCGGTGCTCTGGAGCGAGGCGCTGGACGCGGCGACCGACGGGGAGCGGCCGGTCACCGGCCTGGTCGACCTGATGGTCGCGGCGCTGCCGGCCGAGACAGAGGTGATCATCGCGGAGGACGTGCTGGGCCTCAGCCGGTCGCTCGTCGACCGCTACCTCGACCCGCTGACCCGGTCGGCGGCGCTCGCCCGGATCGCCGGTGCGTGTCAGCGCCTGCTCGACGGGGCGCCGGCGGGGGAGTCGTTGCAGTTGGCCGCCGCGCGGGGCTGGATCGCCGCGACCACCGACACGGATCTGCTCGTCGGGTGGCTCGCCGGCCGGGACGTGCCGGCCGGGTTGACTGTCGACGCGGAGCTGCGCTGGGCGGTGCTGCGGCGACTGGTGGTGCTGGGCGCCGCCGGCGCGGCGGAGATCGCCGCCGAGGCCGAGGCCGACGTCAGCTCGACTGGCGCGGAACGGGCCGCCAGGTGCCGGGCCGCCCTGCCCGACCCGGCCGCGAAGCAGGCGGCGTGGGACATCATCGTGCACGACACCGAGCTGTCGAACCGGTTGTTGGAGGCGACCGCCGAGGGGTTCTGGCAGCCCGAGCAGGCCGAGATGACAGCCGCGTACGTCGAGCGGTACTTCACCGACATGCCGGCTGCCGCGGCTCGGCGTACCGCGTGGACTGCCGACCGGGTGGCGGCGCTGGCGTTCCCCCGCTACGCAGTTGCGCAGCCGACCCGGGAGGCGGCCGCGGCGCTGCTGGCCGGCGACGACCTGACCCCGGGCCTGCGGCGGGTGGTCGTCGACGCCGACGACGATCTGCGGCGCGCGCTCGTCGCCCGGACGGCGGTGGCCGCCACTGCGGCCTGACACGCCGGGTGGGCGCGGGGTGGCTGGACGGCCACCCCGCGCCCCCGTCTCAGCGCAGCGCTGGCTCCGCCGTCACCGGGGCGTCCCAGTCGATGACGTGGCGCTGCTCGTCGGCGACTGTCTTCTCCGGGTTCATGGCCGTGCGCACGAGCAGCGGCATCAGCAGCGGCATCAGCGTCCGGGCGACCGGCCCGGGCGCCTTGGCGTGGTTGATCCGGGCCGCCCGGGCGGCGACCTTCTCGACCCGGGTGCGACGCAGCCGCACGTACGCGGCGAACGCCGACTCCACATCGGGCAGGTCACGCAGGCAGCGGGCGAGCTGCACGCCGCTCTCGATGGCCAGCGACGCGCCCTGCCCGGAGCTGTTCGAGGGCGCGTGCACCGCGTCGCCGACCAGCACCATCCGCCCCCGGTGCCAGTGCGGTACCGGCGGCATGATCTGCAACGAGCCGACCACCTGGAGGTCGTCGGCACTGCTTGTCGCCATCAACTGCCGGCCCGGATCGTCGTCGCCGTAGCTGGTGCGCAGCGTGTCCAGCCACTGTTCGGCAGGTACGGCCCGGGCCTCGACGAGGCTCATCGGCCGCTGCTGGGGCAGGTTGGCCCCCCACCGGGTGCCGCCACCGGGCTCGGGCCAGTACAGGTAGTAGCCGCGTCGCCCGAACGCGAACGTCATGGTGCCCGGCTCGACGTCCACCTCGTGCCTGGCGACCGCCTCGAAGCTGAGCAGGCCGGTGAACCGGGGGCCGGGCGCGGACGGGTCGATGAGACCACGGACGGTGGAGCGGATGCCGTCCGCGCCGACGAGGATGTCGGCGGAGGCGGTGCTGCCGTCCTCGAAACGGGCGGTCACCCCGCTGTCGGTCTGCTCGGCGCCGACCAGCCGCCTGCCGTACGCGAAGGAGACGCCCTCGGCGCTCGCCCGGTCGTGCAGGACGCGGTGCAGCTCGGCCCGGTGCACCACCCGCAGCGGCGGCACTCCGGCAAGCGTGGGCAGTGCGATGCGCCGACGCCCGACGGCCATGGCGCTGTGGTGGATGGGGGTGGCGATCGCCGTCACCGCTTCCTGCGCGCCGACCGCGCTCAGGGCCGCCACGCCGTTTGGCGCGAGCGCGAGGGTGCCGCCGATGCCGCCGGTGGTGGCCGGGTACGCCTCGTGGACGGTGGCGGCGATGCCGGCGCGGGTCAGCGCCAGCGCGGTCACCGGCCCGGCGATGCCGCCGCCGATGACGATCGCGGTTCGTACCGTGGTCATGCTCTCTCCCTGGGTGTCGTGGCCCGCGCGGGGCGCGCGGACGTGACCTGGAAGGGAGCCCGGTTATCCTCGTGGTTGCCGCTTCGGGCCGGGCACCTTCCCAGGTGTCGGTTCGGGGTAAGGGCTCCGGCGGGGTGTTGGCGCACCCCGCCGGAGCCGTCCGTCAGTCGGTGGTGTCGGGGCTGCTGGTCCTCTCGGAAAGCTCGGTCAGTTCGGCGGGCATCGCGCCTGTCT
The DNA here is from genome assembly GCF_055587305.1 of Micromonospora sp. NPDC047521. Classification (NCBI taxonomy): domain Bacteria; kingdom Bacillati; phylum Actinomycetota; class Actinomycetes; order Micromonosporales; family Micromonosporaceae; genus Micromonospora; species Micromonospora sp. NPDC047521. The sequence goes on from NZ_JBVJGN010000003.1 coordinate 43,356, forward strand.
CGTGGAAGGCCCGCCAGGTGTCCAGCCCCGGGTAGCTGCCCGAGGTCAGCTCCGCGAGCAGCGCGCGCAGCCAGGTGGCCTCCGCGTCGCGCATGGCGAGGTCGTACTCCGACTCGACCAGGAACAGCCGCGGGATGTCCCGCAGGTGCGCGTCGAGCGTTTCGCGGTCCTGGCGGATCGCGTCCTGCAGGCGGTCGAGCCGCTGCCGCAGCAGGTCGGTGGCCTCGTCGGGGTGCAGGGCGGCGAGGACGGACAGGCCGGCCCGGAAGCGGGGATGCTCGGGCATCGGTGTGGAGACCAGCTCGCGGGCCCAGTCGATCAGCTCCGCCCGCCCCGCGTCGGTGATGCGGTAGACGGTGCGTTCCGGGCGTCGGCCCTCACGGACGCTCTCCACGGCCTCGATCATGCGGTGTTTGTCCATGTTGCGGATAACCGTGTAGAAGGAACCCCACTTGAAATCCATGTCCTGGTCCTTGCCCCAGGAGCGCAGTGCGGTGGCGATCTCGTAGGGGTGCATCGGCCGCTGGACCAGGGCGGACAGCACGGCCAGCGCCAGCAGGTTGCCGACCTTGCGCCGCTTCCCCATGACCCACCTCCCTTTACTCGTTCACGAGTATATGCCTACGAGTATCGGTGCGGCGACCCCGCACGTCCGGGCCGGGCGCCCGGCCTACGATCACTGGGTGGAGGAAGATATCCGGCGGATCGGGATCATGGGCGGCACCTTCGACCCGATCCACCACGGGCACCTCGTCGCGGCCAGTGAGGTGGCCGACCGGTTCGGCCTGGACGAGGTGGTCTTCGTCCCCACCGGGCAGCCGTGGCAGAAGGCCGACGAACCGGTCAGCCCCGCCGAGGACCGGTACCTGATGACCGTCATCGCGACCGCCTCCAACCCCCGCTTCCAGGTCAGCCGCGTCGACATCGATCGCAGCGGCCCCACCTACACGGTCGACACCCTGCGCGACCTCCAGGCCGAGTACGGCCCCAAGGTGCAGCTGTTCTTCATCACCGGCGCGGACGCGCTGCAACGCATCCTGTCGTGGAAGGACCTGGACGAGATCTTCGAGCTGGCCCACTTCATCGGGGTGACCCGGCCCGGCTTCCCGCTGACCGACAAGCACCTGCCGGCGGACACGGTCAGCCTGATCCAGGTCCCGGCGATGTCCATCTCGTCGACCGACTGCCGTGCCCGGGTCGCCCGGGGTGAGCCGGTCTGGTACCTGGTGCCCGACGGTGTGGTGCAGTACATCGCCAAGCGGCGCCTCTATCAGCCCTGATCGCGCCCGGTATGGGATGGATCGTGCCCCGGACCGACCAGAACTGACAGGTCGAGGCGTCGCCGGGTATGAGACGCTTGGAGCATCGCACGGTTGATCGAAGGAGAACGGTGACAGTTTCCGAACGCGCTCACGAGCTGGCAATCGCGGCCGCCCAGGCCGCCGCCGACAAGAAGGCGCAGGACATCGCGATCATCGACGTCGGCGACCAGCTCGCCATCACCGACGCGTTCGTGCTCGCCGCCGCCCCCAACGAGCGTCAGGTGCTGGCCATCGTCGACGCGATCGAGGAGCGCCTGCTGGAGCTGCCGGAGAAGGCCAAGCCGATCCGGCGCGAGGGCGAGCGTGGTGGCCGCTGGGTGCTGCTCGACTACGTCGACATCGTGGTGCACGTCCAGCACACCGAGGAGCGCGAGTTCTACGCGCTCGACCGGCTCTGGAAGGACTGCCCCACCATCCCGTTCGTCGACCGCGACCTGGTCGAGGCGGACGCCGGCGGGCCCGCCGCAGCCGAATGACCCGACTGATCGTCTGGCGGCACGGCAACACCGACTGGAACGCCGCCAACCGCGTCCAGGGGCAGACCGACGTACCCCTCAACGAGCTGGGCCGCGACCAGGCCCGCGCCGCCGCGCCGCTGCTCGCGGCGCTGCGGCCCGACGCCATCGTTTCCAGCGACCTGGGCCGCGCCGCGGAGACCGCGGCCGCGCTTGTCGCGCTGACCGGGCTACCGGTCCGCACCGACGCCCGGCTGCGCGAGCGGCACTTCGGCCAGTGGCAGGGCCTGCACCTCACCGAGGTCGCCGAACGCTTCCCCGAGGAGTACGCCCGCTGGCGGGCCGGCGACCCCGACCCGGGCGCGGACCTGGAGCCCCTGCACGACCTGGGCGAGCGGGTCGGCACCGCACTGCGGGAGGCGGCCGACGCGGCGCCGGGCGGCACCGTGGTGATCGCCACCCACGGCGGCGCCAGCCGGCAGGGCATCGGTCACCTGCTCGGTTGGGACACCGGCGTGCTGCGCACCATCGGTTCCCTGGCCAACTGCCACTGGAGCGAGCTGCGGCACGACGACCGCGCGCCCGCTGTCGGCCGGGCGCACGACGTCAGCGGCTGGCAGTTGCGGGCGCACAATGTCGGCCTGGTCACCGCCCCGGTGGTCGTCGACGCGATCTGAACGCTGCCGCCTCGGCGTTCGACGCCCCGATCGGCTAGCGTGCCGGGCATGCCCGTCGCGGTTGTCATCGACTCCACCGCCTACCTTCCACCCGAGCTGGTGCAGGCGCACCGGCTGACAGTCGTCCCGTTGACGGTCGTGCTCAACGGCGCGGAGGGGCTGGAGGGGGTGGAGACCCAACCGGCCGACGCCACACTGGCGTTGAGCGCCCGGCGGGTCACCGCCACCACCTCCCGGCCGGCACCCGAGCAGTTCGCCCGCACGTACCGCCGGCTGCTCGACGAGGGCGCCGACGGCGTCGTCTCGGTGCACATCTCCGCCGCGCTGTCCGGCACGGTCGAGGCCGCGCGGCTCGCCGCCGCCGACTTCGACGGCCGCGTCGAGGTCGTCGACAGTCGCTCCACAGGCATGGGCCTCGGCTTCCCGGCCATCGCGGCAGCCACCGCCGCCGAGGCCGGCGAGGACCTGACCGGGGTACGCGACGCCGCGCTCGCCGCCGTCGCCCGGACCACCGTCTGGTTCTACGTCGACACGCTGGAGTTCCTCCGTCGGGGTGGCCGGATCAACGCGGCCGAGGCGCTGCTCGGCACCGCGCTGTCGGTCAAGCCGATCATGCACATGCCGGACGGGGCGATCGTGCTGCGGGAGAAGGTCCGTACCGCCAGTCGGGGCGTGGCCCGGCTCGTCGACCTGGCCGTCGAGGCGGCCGGCGACGACGACGTCGACCTCGGCGTGCACCACCTCGCCGCGCCGCAACGGGCCGAGGCGCTGCTCGCCGCGCTGACCGAGCGGTTCGGTGACCGGCTGCACGACACGTACGTCTCCGAGGCCGGCGCGGTGGTAGCCGCGCACGCCGGTCCGGGGCTGGCCTCGGTGGTCGTCCACCGCCGTCCGGTCGGCTGAGCCGGTGTCGACCTCCTGTGTGGTCACCGGGGGCGGCCGTGGCGTCGGCCGGGCCGTGGTGCGACGACTCGCGGCGACCGGCGCGACGGTCGTCGTCGTGGAACGGGACGCCGACGCCGTCGACTGGCTGGCCGGGCATCCCGCCGCCGACCGGCTCGTCCCGGTGGTCGGCGACGCCTGTGACGAGCGGGTCGCCGAGCACGCCGCCGACCTGGCCGAACGTGCCGCGCCGCTCACCGGCTGGGTCAACAACGCGGCGGTGTTCCGCGACGCCGCGCTGCACTCCGCGCCGGCCGACACGGTCCTGGACCTGATCGGGCTGAACCTGCGCCCCGCCGTGGTCGGCGCCGCAGTCGCCGTGCGCCGCTTCCTCGCCGCCGGCACCAGCGGCGCGATAGTGAACGTCTCGTCGCACCAGGCCCGCCGGCCCGTGTCCGGTGCCCTGCCGTACGCCACCGCGAAGGCAGCCGTGGAGGGGCTGACCCGCGCGCTGGCCGTCGAGTACGGGCGGCACGGCATCCGCGCCAACGCCGTCGCGCTCGGCTCGATCGCCACCGAGCGGCACGCCGAGTTCCTCGCCGCCCAGGAACCGTCCCAGGCCGAGTGGATCGACGCCGAACTCAACCGGCTGCACCCGGTGGGCCGCATCGGGCGGGCCGAGGAGGTGGCCGAGGCGGTCGCGTACCTGCTGTCACCCGCCGCGAGCTTCGTCAACGGGGCGACCTTGCCGGTGGACGGCGGACGGGCCGTGCTCGGTCTCGACCCGGAGGCCCGCTGATCATCAGGCGACCGCGCCCGTAGCAGATCGAAGCATGATCAGGGCGTTGTCCACAGTGGTGCCGGTTGTCCACAGGAACGGGTCACCGCGCCCCGCTGGACCGTCCGCCGCCCCTAGCGTCGGGCCGTGTCGCATGACGAGGAGACAGAGGTACGCCAGCGGCTGCGCCGGCTGACGGCCCCACCTGTCGGCGGGCCGTCCCTCCGGGCAGAGGTGCCGACCGCTGGCGTACCCCTGGCTGGCGCGTCGTCTGCCGAGCCGGACGCGGGCGTGGCGTCGGCCGGCCTGGTGGCCGGTCCCGCGTCGCGACTGTCCGGGCCTGGGGCGTTCGATCCGGGCCGGCGCGGGGTGCGGGCGCTGGCGGTCGTCGCAGTGGTGGTGGTGCTGGCCGCGGTCGGGTGGGCCTGGCGTTCCCGGCCGCACGCCGAGCCGGTCGCCCCGCTGACCGACGCGGTCACGTCGGCCGCCGAGGTGGATGCCCCCGGCGCGGCCGGGGCGGTTGACCCAGGCGGGTCCGGCGCGGCCGAGGTGGTGGTGGCGGTCGCCGGCAAGGTCCGCAGGCCCGGGCTGGTGCGGTTGCCGGCCGGGTCACGGCTCGCCGACGCGGTCCAGGCCGCAGGTGGCGCCCTGCCCGGCGTCGACGTGGCGTTGCTCAATCCCGCCCGCAAGGTCACCGACGGCGAGTTGATAGTCGTCGGGGTGACGCCACCGCCGATGCCGGCCGGCGCGGCAGGCCCGGCGGTGGGCGGGGCCCCATCCGTGGCCGGGCCGCTGAACCTCAACACCGCCACCCTCGCCCAGCTCGACGCGCTGCCCGGGGTCGGGCCGGTGCTTGCCCAGCGCATCCTCACCCACCGCGACCAGCACGGCGGGTTCAAGGCCGTCGGCGACCTGCGTCAGGTCGACGGGATCGGGGACGCCCGCTACGAGCAGTTGAAGGACCTGGTGACGGTGTGAGCGGCCGGCCCGTGACGCCACCTGCCACCGAGGCCGAGCCCGTGCCACCGGACCTGCGACTGGCCGGGCTGGCGGTGGGTGCGTGGCTCACCGCGCTCACCGGGCTGCACCTCGGCGCCCGCCCGCTCGTGGTGGTCACCGGGGCGGCAGCTGTCGTGACGACAGCGGGTGCCCTGCACCTGCTCGGCCGCTGCGGCCGACCCCGTGCCGTCGCCCGCCGGTACGGCTGGATCGTCGTCGCGGTCGGTCTCGGCGTGGTCTGCGCCGGGGCGGCCACCGCGGCCCGGCTCGCCGTGCGGGACGCGCCGCCGATCCGTGCCCTGGCCGAGCAGCGCGCCACGGTCAGCGCCGAGCTGGTGATCCGGGACGATCCGCGTCCGATCCGGAGCGCCGGTCGGCCGGGCATGCTGCTGGTGTCGACGGAACTGGTCCGGCTCACCGATCCGGCCGGCCGACGGATCCGTGCGCCGGTGCGGCTGCTCGTCCTGGCCACCGACCCGGCCTGGCGGGGGCTGCTCCCCGGGCAACGACTCACCGCCGACGGGCGCCTCGGCGTTCCGCGCGGCGGTGACCTCACCGGGGCGGTGCTCAGCACCGACGGCCCGCCCACACGCCACGGGGCGCCGTCCTTCGCGCAACGCGCCGCCGGGACGCTCCGCGCCGGCCTGCAACGGGCCTGTGCGCCGCTGCCCGACGACCCCGGCGGTCTGCTGCCCGGGCTGGTCGTGGGGGACACCAGCCGGCTGCCGCCCGCGGTCGAGGAGGACTTCCAGGCCACCGGCATGACGCACCTCAATGCCGTCTCGGGAAGCAACGTGGCGATTGTCGTAGGGGCAGTGCTGCTGCTGGCCCGGTGGACGCGCGCCGGCCCGTGGCTCGCGGTCGGGCTCTGCGGGGTGGCGCTTGTCGGCTTCGTCATCCTGGTCCGCCCGTCGCCGAGTGTCGTGCGGGCGGCCACGATGGGGGCGATCGGGCTCGCCGCGCTCGCCGCCGGTCGTCCCCGGGCCGCGCTGCCCGCGTTGGCCGCCGCGGTCGCCGTGCTGGTGCTTGTCGACCCGGAACTGGCCGGCGATGCCGGGTTCGCGCTGTCCGTGCTGGCCACCGGGGGCCTGCTGCTGCTCGCGCCGCGCTGGCGTGACGGGCTGCGCCAGCGCGGCGTTCCGCCTGGTGTGGCCGAGGCGCTCGCCGTGCCGGCGGCCGCGCAACTGGCCTGCGGGCCGGTCGTCGCGGGCATCTCCGGCACGGTCAGTCTGGTGGCCGTCCCGGCGAACCTGCTGGCGGTGCCGGCCATCGCGCCGGCGACCATCCTCGGCGTGGTGGCGGCGACGGTGTCGCCGCTGTGGCCGGCCGGCGCCGAGTTCGCCGCGTGGCTGGCGAGCTGGCCGGCCTGGTGGCTGGTCGTCATCGCCCGGCACGGATCCCGGCTGCCGGGCGGCACCCTGCCCTGGCCGGGCGGGGCGTCGGGAGCCCTGCTGCTGGCCGCGCTGACAGTCGCGCTGCTGGTCGCGGTCCGCCGGCCCCTGGTACGGCGACTGGTGACGGTGATCGGTGTAGCCGGGGTGCTGGGTGCCCTTCCGGTTCGGCTGGTGGCTACCGGCTGGCCGCCGCCGGGGTGGGTGGTGGTGGCCTGCGCGGTGGGGCAGGGCGACGCTCTGGTGCTGTCCGTCGCGCCCGGTCGGGCGGTGGTGGTGGACGCCGGGCCGGAGCCGGCAGCGGTGGACGCCTGCCTGCGCCGACTCGGCGTACGGGAGGTGCCGCTCCTGGTGGTCAGCCACTTCCACGTCGACCACGTGGGTGGGGTGGCCGGGGTGTTCCGGGGACGACGGGTGGGCGCTGTGCTGGCTCCCCGGTCGACGGACCCGGAGAGCGGTAGTGAGCTGGTCCGGGCGGCGGCTGCCGGTGGGCGGGCCGCGCTGCTGACCACCGTGGCCGGCACCCGCCATCCGGTCGGCGCTGTCGACCTGCTGGTGCTCGGCCCGCCGTACCCGCTCGCCGGCACCAGATCCGATCCGAACAACAACTCGCTGATGCTGCGCGCCACGGTGGCCGGGGTGCGGATCCTGCTGCCCGGTGACGCGGAGACCGAGGAGCAGCACGCGGTGCTGGCCCGGGTCGGCCCCGCGCAGCTGCGGGCGGACGTGTTGAAGGTCGCCCACCACGGTTCGGCGTACCAGGATCCGGGGTTTCTCGACGCCGTGCGGCCTGCCGTCGCGCTGGTGCCGGTCGGCGCCGGCAACACGTACGGGCATCCGAACGCCGGGCTGCTGGCCCGGCTGGGCAGGGGTGGCGCCCGGGTGCTGCGGACCGACACCGACGGCGACCTGGCGGTGCTCCGCACCGGCTCCGGCCTGGGAGTGGTCCGCCGAGGGGTGCCGGCGGGGCGGCGGCCATGAGCAGGCCTGGGGATTGTGCTGTGGAAATTGCACGGGTGAACCGGAAAAGGCAGCCGTATTGCCGATTAGATGGTGAATTACGGTGAATGTCTGGATTTGCACTGTGTGCGGGCTGCGCCGACTGGGCGCCGGATGAGCAGGCACGATCCCGCCGTGGGCCGTGCGAATATGGGCGGCGTGACCCCCGCCGACCTCGCCCCCATTCTGCTCGTCCTCGGCGACGAGGAACTGCTCGCCACGCGCGCGGTCACCGAAGCTGTCGCGAAGGTTCGCGCTGTCGACCCCGAAGTGGACGTCCGCGAGTACCAGGCCAGCGCGCTCACCGTCGGCGAGATCGCCGAGATGCTCAGCCCGTCGCTGTTCGGCGGGCGGCGGCTGCTGATCCTGCGCTCCGGCCAGGACGCCCGCAAGGACCTGGTCACCGCCCTGGTGTCGTACGCCAAGAACCCCGACCCGGACGTCCAACTGCTGGTGCTGCACCTGGGCGGCGCCAAGGGCAAGGCGTTCGCCGACGGGCTGCGCGCGGCCGGCGCGACTGTCGTCCCGGCGGCCAAGCTCAAGGGGCACCGCGAGCGGGTGGCCTTCGTCCGTGACGAGATCCGCCGGGCCGGCGGCAGGTGCACCGACGACGCCGCCGAGGCGCTCATCGCAGCCGTTGGCAACGACCTGCGCGAGCTGGCCGCGGCCTGCTCCCAACTGGTCGCGGACACCGACGGGCGGATCAGCGCCGAGACGGTCTCCCGCTACTACCGGGGTCGGGTCGAGGTGACCGGCTTCACGGTGGCGGACGCCACAATGGTCGGCGACGTGCCGGCCGCGTTGGAGGCGCTGCGCTGGGCCCTGCACGTCGGCGTCGACCCGGTGCCCATCGCCGACGCCCTTGCCGACGGGGTGCGGACGGTGGCGCGGGTGGCATCGGCCGGGCGGGGAAACGCGTACCAGCTCGCCAGCAGTCTCGGGATGCCCGCCTGGAAGATCGAGCGCGCGCAGCGGCAGGGGCGCGGCTGGACGCCGGAGGGTCTCGTCCGGGCCATGCAGGTCGCCGCCGAGTGCAACGCGGCGGTCAAGGGCGGCTCCGACGACCGGGCGTACGCCCTGGAGCGTGCCGTCTTCTCGGTGGCGGCGGCCCGGCAGGGCAGCACCCGGTGACGGGGCCGAACCGCACGGCGTGGGCCACCATCCCCGCCGAGGAGGAACGGTACCGGCCGCTGTACGCGCGGCTCCTCGGCCTGCGGTTCGTCAACCCCGGGGGAGTGCTGTGCTTCCTCTTCTTCGAGGGCACCATCGCCCTGGCGGTGCTGCTCGCACTCGCCGAGCTGGTCACCTGGTGGTCGGTGCTGGTGCTGCCCGCCGTGGTGGCGGTCATGGTCAAACTCAACGACATGGTGGCCGCGGTGGTGGTCCGGTCCGCCGCGCTCGTGCCCGAGCAGGAGCGTGACCGTTTCCGCCGGCAGATGGAGCCTGCGGTCGGGCGAGCCCAGGTGGAGTGGATCTCACACAGTGTGGCGGGCGTGGTCGTCGCCGCCGACCCGGTGCCACCGGCCCGCCGTCCCGACCCGGCGGACTGAGCACTCGGCCTTCCGAGCAGAGAGCCCGGTCACAGACACACGGAAGCCCCGGACCGAGGGTCCGGGGCTTTCCGAATCAGTCTGACGGCGAAGTCGTCAGGCGGAGAGCGCCACCACGCGCTTCGCGATCGCAGACTTGCGGTTCGCGGCCTGGTTGGCGTGGATCACGCCCTTGCTGACGGCCTTGTCCAGCTTGCGAGAGGCGTCCTGCATGAGCGCGGTGGCCTTCTCGACGTCACCGGCCTCGGCAGCCTCGTTGAACTTCCGGACGGCGGTCTTCAGCGACGACTTGACCGACTTGTTGCGCAGCCGGGCCTTCTCGTTCTGCCGGTTGCGCTTGATCTGGGACTTGATGTTCGCCACGCGACAGCCTCGTCTTGATAGCTCGGGTTGGTCAGCTTCTGCGCGAGATGACGAACATGCGTCATCGCTGCGCGAAGAGCCAGGTTACCAGGTCGCCCGGGACGAGCCAAAACGGCTCGGCCATCGCGCGGACGGACCCGGCCCGTCGGAACCAGCCTACGCCCCGGCCGGTGCGCACGCCGTCACCGCCAGCCCTGCCGGCGGGCCAGCCAGTCGAGGGCCTGCTCGCCGCTCCAGCGCTGGTGCGCGGGCAGGTGCGGGGAGGCCGTCGGCGGTGCCGCCGACGCGCCGGTGAGGTAGTAGCCGGCCAACGCGGCAAGCGTGGCGTCCACCGCGTCGGCGGGTGCGCCCGCGCACGCCTGGTGCCCGGCGAAGAGCGCGTCCGCGTCCAGCCCGCCGGCGTACGCGGTGAGCAGCAGCCCTGCCACATCCCACCAGGGCGGCCCGTGGCAGACCCAGGTCCAGTCACAGAACCAGGCCCGGCCGTCCGCGTCGATAAGCACGTTGTCGACCCGCAGGTCGCCGTGGATCAGCCCGGTCGCCTCGGCGGCGTACCCGGGGAGGCGGGCCTCCAGTGCCACCAGCTCGGGCAATCGCCCCCGTACCGGCTCGGGCAGCGGCGGCGACGGCTCCCGGCCGGCGGCTACCTCGTCCCACCAGAGGATGTCCGACCGCGCCAGGTCGGCAAGGTGCGGCAGGCCCAGCGCGGTCAGGTCGCCCGGCGGCTCGGCCAGGGCTGCGGCTACCTGCGTGTAGGCGGTGAGCGCGGCGTCCAGCTCGGCGGGCGCCCAGGGCAGCCGTGGGGTGTGACCGTCGACGGCGTCGGTGCAGAGCACGAACCAGCCGGCCTCGTGGAGGGTCCACCGGGGGCGGGGCGCCGGCAGGTCGGCCGGCAGCCGATCCAGGATCGCGGCCTCCCGGGCGTACGAGTCGACGAGGCGCGGTTGCTCGGCGGCGGGTGCCGCCTTGACGAAGGCCCGGCCACCGTCGGCGGTGTCGAGCACGGCGGCGAAGCCGCGGGTGAAGCCCGCGCCCGCGACCCGCGCGGTGATCACCGGCGCGCCCAGCCGGTCCGCGATGGCGGCCCGAAGCGCCGCCGGCAACGCCTGCCACGACGGTCGCTGCGCGCTGGCGTGGTACGGCACCGGAGGCAGCGGGGTGGGGGACACCCCACCATGCTGCCCCGGGGTACGTGCGCGGCGCGCGGCGACACTGCCAGACTGCCAAGCCATGAGGACCGAGGACTTCTGGCAGCTGATCGACCAGGCCCGGGCCGGGGGCGGGGGAGAGCCCGGCCCGGTGGCCGCGCGGGCCGTCGCGCTGCTCGCCGAGCGCGACCCGGAGGACATCGTCGGGTACGCCCGGCACCAGACGCGGGTGCTGGCCGCGTCGCACAAGGCGGATCTGTGGGGTGCCGCGTACCTGATCAACGGAGGCGCCTCGGCGGACGGGTTCGAGTACTTCCGGGGCTGGCTGATGACCCAGGGGCGGGCCGTCTTCGCCCGCGCGGTAGCCGACCCGGACTCGCTCGCCGAGCTGCCCCAGGTGCGGGCTGCCTCGCTCAGCGGGGAGGAGTTCTCCGCCGAGCAGATGCTGGCGGTGCCCTGGGACGCGTACCGCAAGGCCACCGCGACGGAGCTGCCGGCGGACCGCGACCCGGTGCGGACCCCCGACCTCAACGACTTCTGGGACTTCGACGACGAGGAGGAGGCCCGCCGACGACTGCCCCGGCTGGCCGCGCTCTTCGTGGAGCCGCCGCCGGAGTGAGGGTTCTCCGGCCGATCCGTCGCCCGCGCAGCGGGCGTACCCCGGCGGCGTGGGAACATGGAGGGGGTCGGCGGCGCGCCGGCCTGTTCACGTCAGCCGACCAGAACGGACCGCTGTGCCACCGAAGCTCGATCCCGGCGCGAACGCCCCAGGTGCCACCGACCCCGGTCGCATCCGGAACTTCGGCATCATCGCCCACATCGACCACGGGAAGTCGACCCTGGCCGACCGGATGTTGCAGCTCACCGGCGTGGTCGACCCGCGGCAGATGCGCGCCCAGTACCTGGACCGGATGGACATCGAGCGCGAGCGCGGCATCACCATCAAGAGCCAGGCCGTCCGCATGCCGTGGACGATCGCCGAGGGTGAGCGGGCCGGTGAGCACGCCGTCCTCAACATGATCGACACCCCGGGGCACGTGGACTTCACCTACGAGGTGTCCCGGTCGCTGGCCGCCTGCGAGGGCGCCGTGCTGCTTGTCGACGCCGCGCAGGGCATCGAGGCGCAGACCCTGGCCAACCTCTACCTGGCCCTCGAGAACGACCTGCGCATCATCCCGGTGCTCAACAAGATCGACCTGCCGGCCGCCCAGCCGGAGAAGTACGCCGAGGAGCTGGCCCACCTGATCGGCGGTGACCCGGCCGACTGCATCCGGGTCTCCGGCAAGACCGGTGAGGGGGTGCCGCACCTGCTCGACGAGATCGTCAGGCAGTTCATCCCGCCGGTCGGCGACGCCGAGGCGCCCGCCCGGGCGATGATCTTCGACTCGGTGTACGACGTGTACCGCGGCGTCGTCACGTACGTCAGGGTCATCGACGGGCGGATCAGCGCCCGCGAGCGGATCAAGATGATGTCCACGGGCGCGGTGCACGAGCTGCTGGAGATCGGTGTCATCTCACCCGAGATGGTCAAGGCCGACGCGCTCGGCGTCGGCGAGGTCGGCTACCTGATCACCGGCGTGAAGGACGTCCGCCAGTCCCGGGTCGGTGACACGGTCACCATCAACAGCCGGCCGGCTGCCGAGGCGCTGGGCGGCTACAAGGACCCGAAGCCGATGGTCTATTCCGGCCTCTACCCGATCGACGGGTCCGACTACCCCAACCTGCGTGAGGCACTGGACAAGCTCAAGCTCAACGACGCCGCCCTGGACTACGAGCCGGAGACCTCAGGCGCGCTCGGGTTCGGCTTCCGCTGCGGCTTCCTCGGCCTGCTCCACCTGGAGATCATCCGGGAGCGCCTGGAGCGCGAGTACAACCTCGACCTCATCTCCACCGCGCCCAACGTGGTCTACCGGGCCATCCAGGACGACGGCGCCGAGATCGTCGTCACCAACCCCAGCGAGTACCCCACCGGCAAGATCGCTGAGGTGTACGAGCCGGTGGTCCGTGCGACCGTCCTGACGCCCAACGACTACGTGGGCGCCGTCATGGAGCTGTGCCAGGGCCGGCGCGGCACCCTGCTCGGCATGGACTACCTCTCCGCCGACCGGGTGGAGCTGCGCTACACGCTGCCGCTCGCGGAGATCATCTACGACTTCTTCGACCAGTTGAAGAGCCGTACCAAGGGCTACGCCTCGCTCGACTACGAGCCCTCCGGCGAGCAGGCGTCCGACCTGGTGAAGGTCGACATCCTGCTGCACGGCGAGCCGGTGGACGCGTTCAGCGCCATCGTGCACAAGGACAAGGCGTACAACTACGGCGTCACCATCGCCGCGAAGCTGCGCACCCTGATCCCGCGCCAGCAGTTCGAGGTGCCGATCCAGGCGGCCATCGGCAGCCGGGTCATCGCCCGCGAGACGATCCGGGCGATCCGCAAGGACGTGCTCGCCAAGTGCTACGGCGGTGACATCAGCCGTAAGCGCAAGCTGCTGGAGAAGCAGAAGGAGGGCAAGAAGCGGATGAAGATGGTCGGCCGGGTCGAGGTGCCGCAGGAGGCCTTCATCGCCGCCCTCTCCTCCGACTCCGGTGACGGCAAGGCCGCCGGAAAGAAGTAGTCCCGGCGCTGGTGGGCCTCACCAGGCCATCAGGATCCGCGCACCTTCAGGGGTGCTGGTGCCCGTGGCCGCGTCGAGGCACCGGTTTCCCTGTCGTCGCGCGGTTCCTGTCGTGTCGCCTGCCGGCGTGGCGGACCGTCCCCGGGCGGGTGCCCGCGCCCCCTCGTCGTGGTCGCCGGCGTGGTGTGGACGTCCGGTGGGGTGCCGGCGTCCGGTGGTGTGGAGAAATTTTTCGGCCTCCGCCGAGGGGGTGGCGGTCCCGGCGAGAAGGCCTCCACCTGTGCGGATGCGTGTGTCGCCAATCGACGCAGTCCTCGGGCATTGACGGCGGGCGCTGCCTTTTGTCATGAGTCGGTTTGGATTTTTGACCCGTCGGGCACTTAGCGGTCACGACAGGAACACACAACTTCGTGTGGCAGACATTCTTCGAAGGAGGGCGACCGTGGAGCTCACCGTGTGGGGCATCATCACTGCGCTCGTTGTTGGTCTCATCGTCGGCGCGCTCGGCCGCCTGGTCGTCCCGGGCCGGCAGAACATGCCGATGTGGCTGCACCTGCTGATCGGTGTGGGCGCGGCCCTGCTGGGCACCGTCCTGGCGCGGGCGATCGGCATCGCCACCGAGACCAGCGGCATCGACTGGGGCGAGCTGCTGGTGCAGGTCGTCGTGGCGGCCATCGCGGTCGCGCTGGTGGCTGGCGTGGGTCGCCGCCGCAGCGTCACCCACTGACACCTGCATCACAGGTAACACCGCGACACCTCGATGGGCGCCCGACCGACAGGTCGGGCGCCCATCGGCGTTCCTGCCGGCGCCAACCTCCCGGAGCCACGCCAGAGAACCGTACGGGAGGGCGGCCGACGAGGGCGCGACCCGGCTGACGATCGTGCTGGATCCCTGACGTAGTGGCCCCGGTGGATGGACGAGGCCACCACTTCCGTGTTCGAGCGCGATCTTGGGCGTTGACCAGACGGGCGCGCCCAGGCGTCCGCACGGCGAGCGCGGAACCTGCCCAGGTAGACCAAGTCGTGATCGTCTGGTGGAGAAAGTCGGTTTGGTTTTTCGGCCGGTCGGGCACTTAGCGGTCACGACAGGAAACACACAACTTCGTGTGGCAGACATTCTTCGAAGGAGGGCGACCGTGGAGCTCACCGTGTGGGGCATCATCACTGCGCTCGTTGTTGGTCTCATCGTCGGCGCGCTCGGCCGCCTGGTCGTCCCGGGCCGGCAGAACATGCCGATGTGGCTGCACCTGCTGATCGGTGTGGGCGCGGCCCTGCTGGGCACCGTCCTGGCGCGGGCGATCGGCATCGCCACCGAGACCAGCGGCATCGACTGGAGCGAGCTGCTGGTGCAGGTCGTCGTGGCGGCCATCGCGGTCGCGCTGGTGGCTGGCGTGGGTCGCCGCCGCAGCGTCACCCGATAACAACCAGGTATCACCTGGTTGCACAGCACCGCTTGGAAAGAGCGCCCGGCCATCGGCCGGGCGCTCTTTCGTGCTGGAGTGCCCGACTTCGGCCCGGTGCCACGCCGTCCCGGATCCGGCGGCTGCGGTACGGTCGCGACACCTCCCACTGTCGTAAAGGAATTCTTCGTACTAAGGTGCGGCGGAGAAGGTTAGTTCCAGGCGGCGCGAGGGGAGAACTGGCGTGAACAGGTGGAAGCGGCTGGCCCCGGTCACCGCCATGGTGGCCTCGGCCGCGATGGTGCTGACCGGCTGCGGAGGCTCCGGTGACGAGTCGTCCGACGACAGCAAACTCACGGTCTGGATGATGGGCGAGGGCGGCGACGCCCAGAACAAGTTCCTCGACTCCGTCGAGACGGAGTTCCGCCAGAAGCACCCCGACACCGACGTGGTCGTGCAGTACATTCCCTGGCTCGAGGCACCCAAGAAGTTCCAGGCCGCGCTCGCCGGTGGCGAGGGGCCGGACATCACCGAGCTGGGCAACACCGAGACCCAGGGCTGGGCGGCCCAGGAGGCGCTCGCCGACGTGAGCGGCCGGATGGGCGGCTGGGCCGAGAGCAAGGACCTGCTGCCCGACCTGGTGAAGAACGCGCAGCTCGACGGCAAGCAGTACGGCGTGCCCTGGTACGCGGGCGTGCGGGCGATCTACTACCGCACCGACTGGTTCGCCGAGGCCGGCGTGCAGCCGCCGAAGACCTGGGACGACCTGGTCACCGTCGCCAAGACGGTGCAGGCGAAGAAGCCTGGCACGTACGGCATCGCGCTGCCGGGCAACTCCGAGCTGCCGTTCTACTCCTTCCTCTGGGGCGCCGGCGGTGAGATCGCCAGCAACCAGGGCGGCACCTGGAAGTCGGGCTACACGACTCCTGAGGCGCAGCGGGCCGTCAAGTACTGGACCGACCTGGTGACGGTGCACAAGGTGGCCCCGCCGGCCGCCGCCGGCTGGAACGAGATCGACGCGCGTACCCAGTTCGCCACAGGCAAGGCCGCGATGGCGTTCGCCGGCAGCTGGCAGCAGGGCGCCATGAAGAAGGACAACCCCGAGATCGAGAAGGTCTGGGGTACGTTCCCGATCCCCGGCCCGGACGGCAAGGCCGCGCCCGGGTTCGCGGGCGGTTCGGACGTGGCGATCTGGAAGGACAGCGAGCGTCAGGACCTCGCCTGGGACTACCTGACCGTGCTGCTGAACAAGAAGAACTCGCAGGCCTTCGCCAGCAGCCTCGGCTTCTTCCCGGTCTACCAGGATCTGGTCGCCGGTGACACGTACGCCAACGACAAGGTGATGTCGGCGTTCGCCACGACCATGCAGAACACCAAGCTCACGCCGCTCAGCCCGAAGTGGGTGGAGGTCAGCCGGACCAAGACGGTGACCCAGGCGATGAACAGCTCGGTCATGAAGGGTCAGAAGACGGTCGAGAAGGCTACCGCCGATGCGGCCGGTGAGATGGAAAGCATCCTCAACGCCAAGTGACCACGCTGACCGAGGTGCCGGAGACGGCCGCCGCGCGGGAGAACCCCGCGCGGCGGCGTCGCCGGGTGGACCGCCTGCCCTACCTGCTGCTCCTGCCCGCCCTGGTGATCATCGGGGTGTTGCTGCTCTGGCCGCTCGGTCAGGTCGTGGCGATGTCCTTCTACCGCCTCAACAGCGTCCGGCAACTGCGCGGCGACCGGGAGTGGCCGTGGGTGGGGCTCGGCAACTACACGGACATCCTGTCCGATCCGTTCTTCCTGACGGTGCTGCGCAACACGGTCCTGTTCGCCGCTGCGAACGTGCTGCTCACCATGGTCCTCGGCACCCTTGTCGGGCTGCTGCTCAACCGGCTGGGCCGCAAGATGGCCACCTTCGTGGCCAGTTGCGTGATGCTCGCCTGGGCCACCCCGGCGCTGACCGGCACGATCGTCTGGAAGTGGATTTTCGACGACACGAGCGGCCTGGTCACCTGGCTGTTCAACGCGCTGCCGGACGGCCTGTCCACCTCTCTCTTCGGCCGTAGCGACTGGACCGGCTACGGCTGGTTCAACTCGCCGCTGCTGTTCTTCGCGATCCTCACCCTGGTGGTGGTCTGGCACTCGTTCCCGTTCATCGCGGTGAGCGTGCTCGCCGGCCTCAAGAGCGTGCCGAGCGAGTTGCACGAGGCGGCCCGGGTGGACGGCGCGAGCCCGTGGCGCGTCTTCTGGAAGATCACCTTCCCGCTGCTGCGCCCGGTCTTCGGGATCCTGATCGTGCTCTCCACCATCTGGGACTTCAAGGTCTTCACCCAGCAGTTCGTGCTGGCCGGCGGCACGCAGGACCGGCCGACGTTCATGCTCTCCATCTACTCGTACGCCGAAGCGTTCTCGCCGCCGCCGAAGTACGGGCTCGGCGCGGCCATCGCGGTGATCCTCACGCTGATCCTGCTGGTGGTCACCGGCTTCTACGTACGGATGGTGCTCAGGCAGGAGGACGAGTCGTGAAGAAGATCGCCCTCAACGGCGCCGGGCTGCTTGTCGCGCTCTTCGCGGCGTTCCCGGTCTACTGGATGATCTCCACCTCGCTGAAGCCGAGCAGGGAGATCTTCTCGTCCACTCCGCAGCCGGTCCCGGCGCACCCGACGCTTGAGCACTACCGGGAGATCCTGACCGGCAACCTGATCCCGGGCGTGAGTTTCCTCGACTTCTTCGTCAACAGCGCGATAGTCGCGGTCTCGACTGTGGTGCTCAGCGGCCTGGTGGCGCTGCTCGCCGCGACCGCTGTGGCCCGGTTCCGCTTCAAGCTGCGGACCAGCTTCCTGATCATGCTGCTGGTGGTGCAGATGATCCCGTTGGAGGCGCTCGTCATCCCGCTCTTCCTGATGATCCAGCGACTCGGGCTCTACAACACGCTGCCCAGCCTGATCCTCACGTACCTCGGATTCTCGCTGCCGTTCGCCGTGTGGATGCTTCGTGGCTTCGTCGCCGCGGTGCCCAAGGAACTGGAGGAGGCGGCGGCGATCGACGGAGCGAGCCGGGCCCAGACGTTCCGGCGGGTGCTGTTCCCCCTCGTCGCGCCGGGCCTGGTGGCGACGAGCATCTTCTCCTTCATCACGGCCTGGAACGAACTGATCTTCGCGTTGACGTTCATCAACGACCAGGGCCGCTACACGCTGCCGGTGGCGATGACCTTCTTCTTCGGCCGCGACGACACCAACTGGGGGCCGGTGATGGCCGCCTCTACCCTGTTCACCCTGCCGGTCATCATCTTCTTCCTGCTGGTGCAGCGACGGATGGTCTCCGGTCTGGTCGCGGGCGCCGTCAAGGGCTGACGGTGCGCGGGAAGCCCGTCGGTCAGGCGGGCGGCTCCGCCAGCCGCTCCGTCCGGTTCCAACCGGACCAGCCGCGCTCGCGCATCAGCTCCCGCAGCCGCTCCACCCGCGGGTCGGACTCGACGGCGAGCGCGTCGAGCAGGTCGTGGGGGAGATCATCGTCGGCCTCCTCACCGACAATGACCTCACCTGCGGCGTACGCCTGCTCTGCCAGGCACGCCATGATGTCGGCGGCCTCCGCCAGACGCGGGTCGTCCTGCACGTCATCGTCGAAGATCTCCGACAGCACCCGATAGAGCCGGACGACCTGAGGATCGTCGAGGTGGGCGGTTTTCCCGGGCATCCATTCGACGATGCGCTCGGGCCAGCGCGCCGTAACCAGGATCCACCCGTCCCGTTCAGCCTCCACGATCCGCTCCGACGCCCCGATGCTCCGGAGCCGATCGAGATAGGCGGCCACCTCCGGTGGGAGCGCCAGACTGTCCCCGGCGGTGAGCTGAGCGATGTGTCGGCGGCTGGTCTCCAGCCGTTCGATCTCGGCGCGCAGGTGGTTGTCGATGGTCCGAATGGCTTCGGCGAAGGCTGACGCGTCGGCTTCGAGCAGCCGGCTGATCTGCGACAGCGGTACGCCGGCGTCGGCGAGGGTGCGGATCTTGATGAGGGACACGGCTGCTGTCGCGCCGTACCGTCGGTAACCCGAGGCATCCCGTTCCGGCTCGGGCAGGAGCCCGATCTGGTGATAGTGCCGCACCGCCCGCACGGTGACGCCGGCGTACGCCGCCAGTTGACCGATCGTCAGCATGCTCTGATCCTGCCCGTGATCCGCCCAGCTCCGGTCGACACCGCTCAGGAGATCCTGCGACGGTAGGTGGCGATGGCGAACAGATAGGCGAGCACGAGGATGCCGACGCACCAGGCGAGGGCGATCCAGATGTCGGTGCCGATCGGCTGCCTGGCGAACAGGTCCCGTATCGCGTTGACGATGGAGGTCACCGGCTGGTGCTCGGCGAAGGCCCGCACCGGGCCGGGCATGGACTGGGTGGGCACGAATGCCGAGCTGACGAACGGCAGGAAGATGAGCGGGTAGGAGAACGCGCTCGCGCCGTCCACGGACTTCGCGGTGAGGCCGGGGATCACGGCGATCCAGGTAAGCGCCAGGGTGAACAGGAGCAGGATGCCGGCCACCGCCAGCCACCCCGTCACGCCCGCTCCGGAACGGAAGCCCATGAGGAGCGCGACGAGGACGACGACGACGAGCGAGGTCAGGTTGGCGACGAGCGAGGTCAGGACGTGTGCCCACAGCACCGAGGACCGGGCGATCGGCATGGACTGGAACCGCTCGAAAATGCCGCCCTGCATGTCCAGGAAGAGCCGGAATGCGGTGTAGGAGATGCCCGAGGCGATCGTGATGATCAGAATGCCGGGCAGCAGGTAGTTCACGTAGGAGTCGGACCCGGTCTCGATCGCGCCGCCGAAGACGTAGACGAACAGCAGCATGAAGGCGATGGGCATGATGGCGGTCGTGATGATGGTGTCCGGGCTGCGGACGATGTGTCGCAGGGACCGTCCCAGCAGGATGGCGGTGTCGCCGAGGAAGTGCTTGTTCATCCTTGTTCCTTGTTCGTTCGGGCGCCGACGAGGGTGAGGAAGACGTCCTCGAGGCTCGGCTGCTTCTCGACGTACTCGATCTCTGCGGGTGGGAGGAGCTGCCTGAGCTCGCCGAGGGTGCCGTCCACGATGATCCGGCCCTCGTGGAGGATCGCGATCCGGTCGGCGAGCTGCTCGGCCTCGTCGAGGTACTGGGTGGTGAGCAGCACCGTCGTGCCGCCCTTGGCCAGCTCCTTGACGGCCTGCCACACCTCGATGCGTGCCTCCGGGTCCAGGCCTGTCGTCGGCTCGTCGAGGAAGATCACCGGCGGATTCCCGATGAGACTCATCGCGATGTCCAGACGGCGTCGCATGCCACCGGAGTACGTCGCCACCCTCCGGGTGCCCGCCTCGGTCAGCGAGAAGCGCTTCAGGAGGTCGTCCGCGATCGCACCCGGGGATCTGAGGTGCCGGAGACGGGCGACCAGGACGAGGTTCTCCCGCCCGCTGAGGACCTCGTCGACCGCCGCGAACTGCCCGGTGAGACTGATGGACTCGCGTACGCGGACGGCCTGTGCCACGACGTCGAAGCCGTTGACCCGCGCGGTCCCCGCGTCGGCCCTGAGCAGCGTGGACAGGATCCTCACCACAGTGGTCTTGCCCGCCCCGTTGGAGCCGAGCAGGGCGAAGATGCTGCCCCGTGCCACGTCGATGTCCACGCCGCGCAGCACCTTCACATGCTTGAACGACTTCTCCAGGCCTCGCACGTGGATCACGGGCTGCTCGACCTGATCGGTTGTTGGCGGAATGCTCATGGCAGACAGCATGGAGGGTTGACGCAGCGTCAAGGTCAAGCCCGCAGCGCGGATTCACCTAGGCTGACGGTCATGACGGGCAGGGTGGCGGCGGTGAACCTCGGGATCGTGACCGAGGCGGACTGGGCCGGCGACGCGAGCGGTCGCAGCGGCATCGACAAGCGGCCTGTCGACGGACCGGTGGCGGTGCTCGCCGAGGGCCTCGCCGGCGACTTCATCGGCGAGCGGGCCGTGCACGGCGGCCCGGACAAGGCCGTCTACGCGTACGCCGAGGAGGACGCCGCGTGGTGGTCGGCCGAGATCGGCCGGTCGATCCGTCCGGGGGGCTTCGGCGAGAACCTGACCACCTACGCGGTGGACGTGACAGGGGCGGTCATCGGCGAGCAGTGGGCGGTCGGCACGGCGGTGCTCCAGGTGACGATGCCGCGTACGCCGTGCACGACGTTCGCCGGGTTCTGGGGCGTTCCGGATCTGATCCGGCGCTTCACAGTCCGCGCCTCACCGGGGGCCTACCTGCGGGTGCTGCGTGCGGGGGAGGTGGGCGCCGGCGACCCGGTCGAGGTGGTGGAACGCCCCGCGCACGGGGTCACCATCGGCGAGGTGTTCCGGGCGACGAGTCTGGAGCCCGAGCTGCTGCCCCGGCTGCTCGACGCCGAGGACCTGCCGGAGAAGATCCGGGAGAAGGCCCGCCGCCGGCTGGGACGCTGATCCGCGGGGCGGCTCCGGTTTCCGCCGTTCGGACGTGAGCGCCACGGCGCCCTCCTGAGGGGCGGCGCGCGATGTCGTGAGCAGGGGCGGCTACGGATGAGGGTCTAACGTTCTCACTATCAATAGTGATAATGTTTGCACCGTGGAGATGTCGAGAGAACGCTGGGCCGATCTGGCGCTGCACCCCGTGCGGATCCGGATCCTGCGCGCGGTCGCTGGCACACGCCTGACCACCCAGGCGCTGATCGAGCTGCTGCCCGACGTCCCGCAGGCCACCATGTACCGGCAGTTGGCGATCCTGGTCAAGGCGGGGCTGCTCGAGGTGGTCGAGGAGCGCAAGATACGCGGTGCCGTCGAGCGGGTGTACGCGCTTCCCGCGCAGGGCGCGACGCTCGACCCCACGAGCCTGGCCACTGCCACGCCGGAGGACCACGCTCGCTACTTCACGGCGTTCGTGTCGAGTCTGCTGTCGGAGTTCTCCCGCTACCTCGCCCGGGAACGGATCGACTTCGTCGCCGACGGGGTGGGCTACCAGCAACTCGTGCTGCACCTGACCGACGCCGAGTTGGGCGAGTTCGCCGCAGGTCTCAACGCGCTGGTCGGTCCGCTGCTGGCCAACAAGCCCGGCAACGGACGGACAAGCCGCCTGCTGGCGACCGTTCTGCTGCCGACCGACCCGCCGACGACAGATCGTCCGGCGCCGGCTGACGATTCCGAACCAACGAAGGGGAACGGCTGATGGCATCGGTCATGGTGACCAACGACGTGATCGACATTCGGTTCACCGGATGGGAGCGGGTGTGGACGGGGCGGGATCAGCTCGCGGTGCCTCTCACAGCGGTGCGGCGGGTCGACCTGGAGGAGCGTCCGCTCCGGCTGGCCCGTGGCGCCCGCCGGGGGTACGCGGTGTCCGGCTTCGCCAAGATCGGTGTCTGGGGCGTGTTCGGCGGCCCCCGACAGCTCGTGGCGGCCCGCCGGGGGGAGCCCGGGGTGCACCTCGTCCTGGACCGGTCGACGGGCGGCGGTGAGTTCGACGAGGTCGTGCTCTCCAGCCCGGCGGCACCCGGCCTCGTTGCCACGATCAAGAGTGCGCTGGCGGCCCGCCGATGACCGGCGACGGGCTCGCCATCGAGGTGTCGCGCCTGACGAAGCGCTTCGGCGACGTCACCGCAGTGCGGGATCTGAGCTTCACCGTGGAACCCGGTGTGGTCACCGGCTTCCTCGGCCCGAACGGCGCCGGCA
Organism: Micromonospora sp. NPDC047521; assembly: GCF_055587305.1. NCBI lineage: Bacteria > Bacillati > Actinomycetota > Actinomycetes > Micromonosporales > Micromonosporaceae > Micromonospora > Micromonospora sp. NPDC047521. Next base: position 65,625 of record NZ_JBVJGN010000003.1, read on the forward strand.
AGACCACCACCATGCGCATGATGACCGGGCTGGTGACGCCCACCAGCGGCACCGCAACGATCGGCGGGCAGCCGTACCGCCAACTGGCTCGGCCGTCGCGCACCGTCGGTGCGGTGTTCGACGCCACCGCGTTCCACCCCGGCCACACCGCTCGCGACCACCTGCGTGTGTACGCCGCGATGGGCGGACATCCGGACAGCCGGGTCACCGACCTGCTCGACCTGCTCGGCCTCACCGGGGCCGCCGATCGCCGGACTCGCGGCTTCTCCACAGGCATGCTCCAGCGGCTCAACCTCGCCACCGCGCTGCTCGGCGACCCCCGCGTACTGCTGCTGGACGAACCCGGCAACGGCCTGGACCCGGAGGGCATGTCCTGGCTGCGCGGTTTCCTGCGCGAGTTGGCCGACCGGGGTCGCACCGTCCTGATCTCCAGTCACGCGCTCGGCGAGATCCAGCAGCTCGTGGACGACGTCGTGGTGATCCGTCGCGGCGAACTCGTCGCCGCCGGGCCGTGCTCCCGGCTCGCCGGCCCGGCCGCAGTGCTGGTCACCTCACCCGACGCCGACGCCCTCGCGGCCGTACTGACGGCGGGCCCCACCGATGGTGGCGCCGTCCCGGACGTCGAAGCCATCGGGCCCGACCGGCTGCGGGTGCGTGGGCTGGACGCGCCGGGCATCGCCGACCGTGCCGCAGCCCGCCACCTGCGGGTGCACGAGTTGGTGGTCGAGAGCACCAGCCTGGAACACCTGTTTCTCCATCTCACCAGGGACGAGGCGGCCACCCGATGAACCTGGTGATCAGAGCGGAGTTCCGTCGGTTGCTGGCCACCCGTATGTGGGGTGGACTGCTCCTGACCGCCGCGGTGCTGGGTGGCGGCCTGTTCGGCGCCATGGCGCTGGCGGGCCCGGAGAATTTCGACCCCCCGATGCCGGGCCTGGACACCGAGGCCGGCCTCCGCGCGATCCTCGGCATCCTCGGCTACACCGCGTTCGTGCCGGCAGCCGCCGGGGCCTTCGCCGTCACATCCGAGTATCGACACCGCACCGCCGCCGTCACGTTCCTGTTCGCGCCGCGCCGTGGGCGGGTGCTCGCCGCGAAACTCGCCACCTACGCGGTCTTCGGCCTCGCCTACGGGATCGTCCTCGCGGGCACTGCCGCGGTGGCGCTGTTCGCTGTCGCCGCCGCCCGCGGCGTCCCACTCGGTCTGCCGGTCACCACCGTGCTGGCGCTGCTGGGCCGCATCGCCGCCGCGATGGCGGTCTACCTGCTCCTCGGGGCGGGGGTCGGTGCCCTCGTCCACCACCAGATCGCGGCGCTGTGTGTCGTGACCGGCTATCTGTACGTGGGGGAGCCGGTGCTCATGATGATCCCCGGTGTCAACACGCTCTACCCGGTCCTGCCGGGCGGAGCCACCGCCGCGCTCACCGACTTCACCTACCTCGCCGACGCGATGTCCGCAGAGCTCGGCAGCGAGGCCGTCCACCTGCTCCCACCGGCGGCCGGTGCCCTCCTGCTCACGGCGTACGCGCTGACCGCCTCGGTGATCGCCGTGCTCGTCCCGATGCGTCGCGACATCACCTGACCACCCGGGCCCGGGCAACGCCGGCCCGACACGGCGACGGCCGGGCGGCAGGAGGACACTTCCCCTGCATGCCCGGCCGTCGTCAGCCGTTCCTGTTCTGAGGTCAGCGCAGCCAGGGGATGTTGCGGTCGAGCAGACCGCGCTCCTTGAGCTCCTTGCGCAGCGGGATCTCGTCGTCGACGTACCCGTCCCAGTTGATGCCCCAGTAGTTGGCGGTGTGGGTGCCCTCACCGATCAGCTGGCGCTGCACGGGCGTGCGGTTGCGGTACCACTCACCGTTCACGTCGGGGTGCAGCTCGTCCAGCGGGCGGATCCACCGGTAGGTGTAGCCGACGAACAGCATCTTGCGGGTGATGGTCGACAGGTTCGTCGACCGGGAGTGCCACTGCCGGCGGTCGAAGATGAAGGCGTCGCCCGGGTTCGCGGTGATCTCCACCGTGCCCTCCGGGTCGGGGTTGTGCACGCTGAGGTCCTTGGGCCGGTCCAGCGAGTTCCACAGGTGGCTGCCCGGGATGACCTTGGTGGCGCCGCGGCCGGTCTCGGAGAGGTCGGACAGCACGTACGCGACCTTCAGCGAGAACATCGGCCGGGGCAGGTTCGGGTCCATCGTCTCCGGGTCGGAGTTCTGCCGGTACCCGTCCTGGTGCCAGCCCCAGTAGGGCTTCTCCGGCTCGGCGGCCGGCGGGGTGACGTCCAGGTGGTTGTGGTGGGTGTAGATGTTCCAGCCGGCCAGCCCCCACATGTACGGGAAGGCGATCGGGTGGGTCAGCAGCTCACCGAAGAGCTCGTCGCGCTCCAGGAAGCCCAGCAGGTGCAGGGTGCCGTCCTTCTTGGTGGTGCCCTTGGCCTGCTCCTCCGCGTAGACGCGGTCGACAGCCGCCTCCAGCGCCGCCCGGTGGTCCTCCGTCAGGACGTTGCGCAGCAGGAGGAAGCCCTGCTCGTGGAACTCCTTGCGGTCAGTGTCGCTGATCGGTTCGTAGCCGGTCCGGTCGCCGTAATCGAACACCGCGTCGTACCCTCCCCATGAGGTGAAACCATTTCTGGCACAGGCCGCCGATCGTAACGCGGCTGTCCAGACATCGGGGAGGGCGTACGACGCGGGCGGACCCGGGTCGGACCTTGTGCAGCGGCTCTACTGCGAAGAGTGACATCCCTATGATCAATTGGGCGTTACGTAGCGCGATGCCCGATTGTGCGGTGACTGCCGGTTAGGAGATCCGGGCGCTCACCCCTCGGCGAAGACCTCCGCCAGCACCTGCCCGGCCGGCCCCTGCTCGCCGTCCACCGGCCCCCACGTGCCGTTGCGGGCCGTCCACTCCCGGCCGCCGAAGCGGACCCGCTTCACACCGTGGTCCTGGGCGTGCGAAACCAGCCAGTGCGCGTACCGCCAGCCGTCGCGCTGGTCGGCGGCCGGCACCGTCAGCCCGGTCAGGTCGGCCCCGTCGGTGCCGGACAACCCCCAGTCCAGCTTCAGGTTGTGGGTCAACTGCGCGGCAGCGGCCGCGCCCCGCATCACCGGGGTACGCCCCACCGTGCAGGCGACAGCGCTGGTGGCCTCGCCCAGCAGTGCCCGGCTGAGCACCTCTGACTCGTCGGCCCACTTCTGGTACGCCTCGGGGAACGCCGAACGCTGCACCCGCTGGGCGGCGTCGGTGACCCGCATCTTCTCCCAGCCGCGCACCTTCTTCAGCGCCGCGTAGAAGCGGTTCGCCGCGTACCGGGGGTCGCGGATCTGCGCCTGGGTGCCCCAGCCCTGGCTCGGCCGCTGCTGGAACAGGCCCACCGAGTCCCGGTCGCCGTCGGCGAGGTTCCGCAGCCCCGACTCCTGGTACGCGGTGGCCAGCGCGACCACCACGGCCCGCTCGGGCATGCCCCGCTGCGCCCCGATCGCCGCGATTGTCGCCGCGTTGGCCATCTGGTCGGCGTCCAGCGCCACCCGGCCGTCGGCCTGGACCGTGCACTTGCGGGCCAGGGGCAGTTGCAGACGGTCCCCGGCCTGTCGTACGACGAGCCAGATTCCGATCACGGCGACAAGGATGAGCACCACTCCACCCGCCACGGCTGCCCGAGTTCGCACCCACACCCCCTCGTCGACACAGTTCGACAAGCCTACGTCCCGGTGGCGCCGTCCGGGTCGTCCGACCGGTTCGGGGTCGGCTCTGCCGGCGCGTACCCGATCGGGAACTTCCCTGTTCCGCGCGGATCTCACCTGCCCCGCCGGCCTGTCTGCCGCGTCACCGGGCCCCTGGTCCCGGGAAGCCCACGACCGGCCGACGACTTAAGCGATTGACACGTCAACAGCCGGGAGTCGGCGACGGGTCCCGGACCGGCAAGGAGGGTTCAGATGGGAACGCTTGACGGCAAGGTAGTGCTGGTCACCGGCACCGGCGGCGGTCTCGGCCGCGTCTCGGCGCTGGCCTTCGCCCGCGAGGGCGCCAAGGTCGTCGGGGCCGACCTCCAGGTCGACGGCAACAACGAGACGGTCGAGCTCGTACGGGCCGCCGGTGGCGAGATGACAGGCATCGCGCCCGTCGACCTCACCGACCCGGAGCAGGTACGCAGGCTCGTCGAGGACGCCGCCGCGACGTACGGCGGGCTCGACGTGGTCTACAACAACGCGGCCGCGCTGCGCTTCGGTCCGATGCCCGACTTCTCCGTCGAGGACTGGCGGTACACCATCACCGGCGAACTCGACATCCCGTACTTCGTGTCGAAGTTCGCCTGGCCGCACCTGGTCCGGCGCGGCGGCGGCGTCATCATCAACGCCGCCTCGATGGCCGGGATGATCGCGGGTCAGGTCCCCCCGATGGTCGGCCACACGGCCGCGAACGCAGGCGTCATCGGCCTGACCCGGCAACTCGCGCTCGAGGGCGCGCCGCACGGGATCCGTTCGGTGGCGGTCAGCCCCGGGCCCATCCTCACCCCGGCCAGCGAACGCGACCTCGGCGACAACCAGGCGGCCCGGGACGCGATCACCAGCAAGACGCTCCTCAAGCGGTTCGCCCGCCCCGAGGAGGTCGCCGAGCTGGTGGTCTTCCTGGCGTCCGACCGGGCGTCGTACATCACCGGGGCGAACTACCCGGTCGACGGCGGCGCGACCGCCTGGTGACCGGACAGGTGACCGGGACGCCACCACTCGCGGCGGCGTCCCGGTGGCCGTGGTCCTACCCGGAATGATCAGGGGAACCAGCGTCCAGAGCGGCCACCCAACGAGTCGATCGCTTCTCCCGGAAGGCCATGATCCCCTCGAGCCCCTCGTCGGAGAGGAAGAAGCCGGTCGAGAGGGCGGAGAGCCGGGCCAGGTCGGCGCGCAGTTCGGCGGTGCCCGGCCGGCGCAGCAGCTCCTTCGCGCCGGCCAGCGCGGCCGGGGCGCCACGGACCAGCGAGTCGCAGTAGCGCCGTACCGCGTCGTCCAGCCCGTCCGCCGGCACCGAGGCCGTGACCAGGCCGACCTCGGCGGCCCGCCGCCCGTCGAAGGTGTCCCCGGTCAGGTACAACTCGGCGGCGGCACGCGGGTGCAGCCGGGGCAGCACGGTCGCCGAGATCACCGCCGGGATCACCCCGATCCGCACCTCGGTGAACGCGAACGTCGCCTCGTCGGCGCAGACCGCCAGATCGGCGGCGGCGATCAGACCCAGCCCACCGGCCCGCGCCGGACCGCCCACCCGCGCCAGCACCGGCTTCGGGCAGTCCCACAGCGCGGCGAGCACGTCACCCAGCATCGCGGCGGGGACGGTTCCGCTGGCGTACGCGGCGGCGGTCTCCTTCAGGTCGGCCCCCGAGCAGAACACCGGGCCGGCGTGGTCGAGCACGATCGCCCGGACCGCGTCGTCGGCGACGGCGTCGGCCAGCCCTGCCAGCAGTTGGGTCATCAGGGCCGTGGAGAGCGCGTTGCGGTTGTGCGGGCTGTCCAGGGTGAGGGTGGTCACCCCGCGGGCCGTGGCGACCCGCACGAGGACGTCGGGAGAGGTCATGCCGGGCACACTAGTGGCCATGCCCGGCGTCCTTCCAGATGGTGAGACCGTCCCCGTCGACGGATCGCTGCCCGCCACCGCCACCACCGCGGTCGGTCAGCGCGGTTTCGGGGTGTACGTCCACGTACCGTTCTGTGCCAGTCGCTGCGGCTACTGCGACTTCAACACGTACACGGCTGCCGAGCTGGGCGGCGGCGCCAGCCGCGAGGGGTACGCCGACACCGTCCTGGCCGAGCTGGCGCTCGCCGCCCGGGTGCTCGGCGACACCCCGCCGCCCCGGGTCGACACGGTCTTCGTCGGCGGCGGCACGCCCACCCTGCTCCCCGCCGACGACCTGGCCCGCATCCTCGACGGCATCGACAGCACCTGGGGGCTTGCCGCCGACGCCGAGGTGACCACCGAGGCCAACCCCGAGTCGGTCACCCCGGAATCGTTGAAGCTGCTGCGCGACGCCGGCTACACCCGGATCTCGCTGGGCATGCAGTCCGCCTCCCCGGGGGTCCTGGCGATCCTGGACCGCAGACACAGCGCCGGCCGGGCCACCGCCGCCGCCCTTGAGGCACGCGACGCCGGGTTCGAGCACGTGAACCTGGACCTGATCTACGGCACCCCGGGGGAGCGGGCCGAGGACTTCGCCGCCTCGCTGGAGCAGGTCGTCGCCGCCGGGGTGGACCACGTCAGCGCGTACGCCCTGATCGTCGAGGACGGCACCCGGCTCGCCGCCCGGATGAAGCGCGGCGAGCTGGCGTACCCCAGTGACGACGTCGCCGCGGACCGCTACCTGGCCGCCGAGGCCGCCCTCGACGCGGCAGGCCTGTCCTGGTACGAGGTCTCCAACTGGGCAAGCGGCGAGGACGCCCGGTGCCGGCACAACCTGCTCTACTGGACCGGCGCGGACTGGTGGGGGCTGGGACCGGGGGCGCACAGCCACGTCGGCGGGGTGCGCTGGTGGAACGTCAAGCACCCCTCGGCGTACGCCCAGCGGCTGGCCGCCGGCGCGTCGCCCGGCCTGGCCCGGGAGGTGCTCACCCCCGGCGAGGCGCACATGGAGGACGTCATGCTCCGGCTGCGGCTCGCCAGCGGCCTGCCGCTGGCGGTGCTCGACGCCACCGGGCGGGCCGGCGCGGAACGGGCGTTGGCCGACGGTCTGCTCGACGCCCGGAGGTACGCGGCAGGTCGGGCGGTGCTCACCCTGCGTGGCCGGCTGCTCGCCGACGCCGTGGTCCGCGACCTGCTGCCCTGAGCCGGAGTGCAGCCCCGGCCGGCGGAGCCGTGCGACGGGCCGGCCGGGGGAGCGGCCGGCCCGGCGTCACTTGATGAAGCTGGCGGAGAGCGGGTAGCGGTAGAACTGCCCCTCGTTGGCCTTGATGCCGGCGATGATGCCGAACACGGCGCCGAGGATCACGGCCGCCGCGACCGGGATGAACCCGATCACGATGCAGGACAGCACCCAGCCGACCAGGCCGATGATCGACCAGAGGAGCTGGAAGTTGAGCGCCGCCACGGCGTGCGTACGGACCGTGGGGGACTGGTTGCCCCGGGCCAGCAGCGCCACCAGCGGGCCGATCCAGCCGAGCACGCCACCGCTGACGATCATCCCGGCGGCCCCGCCGAAGTGCGCGACGAGCGCCCAGGTCTTGTCCTCGTTGTTGGCGTAGCCGCCACCGGGGCCGCCGTAGGCTCCGCCGGTCGGATAGCCGCCAGCGGGGTTGCCTCCGGCCGGGGGATAGCCCCCGGGCGGGTAGCCACCCGGCGGAGGGTAGCCGCCCGATGGCGGTTGGTCACCGGTGGGCGGCGGATAGCCACCGGCCGGGGGATAGCCGCCCGGGCCGGGTGCCCCGGACAGTGGTGCGGTGGGTGGCTCGGCCGATGAGGGCGAGCTCGGTGAGGTCGGCTCCGGCGGATAGTTGCCGGGGTCTCCCGCTCCGGGAGGGCGAGGAGGTTCAGTCATGGGTGTCACGGTAGGTGCCGTTGGCAACGCCGCACCAGAGCGACACCGCCCGCCGGCCGGGCCGATCGGACCGAGCCGGGTGGTACGCACCGCACCGACGAGCTGTCGTTGATCATCGCGCTGGCGGGGGCGCCGACGTAGACTGGCACTCGTTACAGTCGAGTGCCAGGACGGTCCGCCGGCTTGAGGTCGCGCCGGCGGCCGACGTGCGACAGGAGGTGCGGAGGATGGGTCTCGACGACCGAAAGCTCGCCGTGCTCCGCGCCATCGTCGAGGACTACGTCTCCACCCAGGAGCCGGTCGGCAGCAAGGCGCTCGTCGAGCGGCACCAGCTCGGGGTCTCCCCGGCCACGGTCCGCAACGACATGGCCGTGCTGGAGGAGGAGGGCTACATCCGGCAGCCGCACACCAGTGCGGGGCGGGTGCCCACCGACCGCGGCTACCGGCTCTTCGTCGACAGGCTGTCCCGGGTCAAGCCGCTCAGCCCGGCCGAGCGTCGGGCCATCGAGCGTTTCCTCGTCGGCGCGGTCGACCTCGACGACGTGGTGCACCGCACCGTACGGCTGCTCGCCCAGCTGACCCGGCAGGTGGCGGTCGTGCAGTACCCGAGCCTGGCCCGCTCCTCGGTACGGCACCTGGAGCTGGTGCCGATCTCCACGACCCGGCTGATGCTCGTCATGATCGCCGACACCGGTCGGGTGGAGCAGCGGCTCGTGGAGCTGCCCGGGCCGGTGCCCGCCGACGACGTCACCGACCTGCGTCGACTGGTGAACGAGAAGCTCGCCGGCGCCCGCCTGTCGGACACCCCGCCGCTGGTGCAGGCGCTTGTCGAGGAGGCGTCGTCCGAGCTGCGCCCCGCGATGACCACGCTCTCCACAGTCCTGCTGGAGACGCTCGTCGAGCGGCACGAGGAACGCATCGCGCTGGCCGGCACCGCCAACCTCACCCGGGGCGGCCTGCTCGACTTCCAGGGTTCGCTGCGGCCCATCCTGGAGGCCCTGGAGGAGGAGGTGGTGCTCCTCAAGCTGATCGGCGAGACCGAGCCGAGCACGACCCGGGTGCTGATCGGCGACGAGAACGAGTTCGACAACCTCCGGGCCGCCTCGGTGGTCAGCACCGGGTACGGCCCGGGCGCCACGATCGTCGGCGGCCTGGGGGTGCTGGGGCCCACCCGGATGGACTACCCCGGCAATATCGCCATGGTGCGCGCCGTGGCACGCTACGTGGGCGAGCTGCTGGCCCAGAACTGACCAGTCAGGGCCGACGGCCGGCTGCGGCCGCCGGTCGGCGTAACGCGAGACGAACATGAGGACACGGAACGCAGTGGCCAGGGACTACTACGGCATCCTCGGTGTGAGCCGGGAAGCCTCCGATGACGAGATCAAGCGCGCCTACCGCAAGCTGGCGCGCCAGTTCCACCCGGACGTCAATCCGGACCCGGAGGCTCAGGAGAAGTTCAAGGACATCAACGCCGCGTACGAGGTCCTCTCGGACGACCGCAAGCGGCAGATCGTCGACCTGGGTGGCGACCCGCTCGCCCCGGGTGGCGGTGGCGCAGGCGGTCCGGGTGGTCCCGGTGGGGCCGGCCCGTTCGTCGGTTTCCAGGACATCATGGACGCGTTCTTCGGCGGTGCGGCGGGTGGCGCCCGTGGCCCGCGTCCGCGTACCCGGCCGGGCGCCGACGCGATCCTGCGACTCGAACTGGACCTGCACGAGACGGCGTTCGGCGTCGAGGCGCCGATCACCGTCGACACCGCGGTGCTCTGCACCACCTGCTCCGGCGCCGGCACGGCCGCCGGCACCCACCTGGCCACCTGCGAGGCGTGCGGCGGCCGGGGCGAGGTGCAGTCGGTGCAGCGCACCTTCCTCGGCCAGGTCGTCTCGGCCCGCCCGTGCACCGTGTGCCAGGGCTACGGCACCACCATCCCGCACCCCTGCCCCACCTGCGCCGGCGACGGCCGGGTGCGGACCCGCCGCTCGCTGACCGTCAAGATCCCGGCCGGCGTCGAGGACGGCATGCGGATCCGGCTGGCCCAGCAGGGCGAGGTCGGCCCCGGTGGCGGCACCGCCGGCGACCTGTACGTGGAGATCCACGAGCGCCCGCACGACGTGTACTCCCGCAAGGGCGACGACCTGCACTGCCGGGTCACCGTGCCGATGACCGCGGCGGCGCTGGGCACCCGACTCACCATCAAGACGCTTGACAGCGAGGAGACCGTCGACGTCAAGGCCGGCACCCAGCCGGCCAGCACGCTGCGGCTGCGCGCCCGGGGCGTGCCGCACCTGCGCGGCACCGGCCGGGGCGACCTCTACGTGCACCTGGACGTCCGCACGCCCACCAAGCTCGACCCGGACCAGGAGAAGATGCTTCGCGACTTCGCCAAGACCCGTGGTGAGGAGGTCGCCGAGCTGTCCAAGCAGGGCGGCTTCTTCTCCCGGATGCGCGACGCGTTCAACGGGCACGCCTGAGGTGTCCGCGCCGCTGTTCCTGGTCGAGGCGCTGCCCACCGGTGACGCACTGACCCTGGACGGCCCGGAGGGGCACCACGCCGCCACAGTGCAACGGCTGCGCGTCGGCGAGGAGCTGCTGCTCGCCGACGGGCGGGGAGGCACGGCCGTCGCCGTGGTCACCGCCGTCGGCCGGGGCAGCCTGGAGGTCACCGTCACCTCCCGGGGGTACGCGGACGCGCCCGTACCCCGGATCGTCACAGTGCAGGGCATCGCCAAGGGCGATCGGGGCGAGTTGGCCGTGCAGGCGATGACCGAGGTCGGGGTGGACGAGATCGTGCCCTGGGCGGCGTCCCGCTCGGTCGCCCAGTGGCGAGGTGACCGGGGCGTACGGGCCCGGGAGAAGTGGGTGGCCACCGCCCGAGAGGCCGCGAAGCAGGCCCGCCGGCCGTGGCTGCCGGTGGTGGCCGGTGCGCCTGACGAGTCCACCGCGACCGTGGCCCGCCGGATCGCCGGCGCCGCCGCCGCGTTCGTGCTGCACGAGGAGGCCGAGGAGCGGCTGACCACAGCCGAGCTGCCCACCGCCGGGGAGATCGTCCTGGTGGTCGGCCCGGAGGGCGGCATCGCCCCGGCCGAGCTGACCGCCTTCCGCGAGGCCGGTGGTCGGCCGGTACGCCTCGGACCGGCGGTGCTGCGTACCTCGACGGCCGGGGTGGCGGCGCTCAGCGTGCTCGCCACCCGCCTCGGCCGCTGGTGACCGTTCAGGGCCTCGGGAAGACCGGCACCACCTCTTCCTCCGGCCCCAGGTCCAGCCCGGCCGGCCCGATGATCTGCGGGTCCGGTGTGCCGACCACCTCGGGGTCCTTGCCTGTGTAGTCGAAGCGGTGCAGCACGTGCCGCATCGCCTCGATGCGGGCCCGCTTCTTGTCGTTGCCCTTCACCACCGTCCACGGCGCGTCGGCCGTGTCGGTCCAGAAGAACATCGCCTCCTTGGCCTCGGTGTACTCGTCCCACCGGTCGAGCGAGGCGATGTCCATGGGGGACAGCTTCCACTGCCGCACCGGGTCCACCTGGCGGATCGCGAACCTGGTGCGCTGCTCGTTCTGCGACACCGAGAACCAGAACTTGACAAGCCTGATGCCCGAGCGCACCAGCATCCGCTCCAGCTCCGGGGCCTGGCGTAGGAACTCCAGGTACTCCTTGCGGGTGCAGAAACCCATCACCCGCTCGACGCCGGCCCTGTTGTACCAGGACCGATCGAACAGCACCATCTCGCCGGCCGCCGGCAGGTGCGCCATCCACCGCTGGAAGTACCACTGGCCCGCCTCGCGCTCGTCCGGCTTGGCCAGCGCCACCACCGACGCGCCGCGCGGGTTGAGGTGCTCCATGAACCGTTTGATGGTGCCGCCCTTGCCGGCCGCGTCCCGGCCCTCGAACAGGATCACCAGCCGCTCACCGGACTCCTTGATCCAGTCCTGGAGCTTGAGCAGCTCGATCTGGAGCAGCCGCTTGTGGTGGTCGTACTCGTCGCGGTCCATCCGCTCGTCGTACGGGTAGTCCTCACGCCACGTCTCGACGGGGGTGCCGTCGGGGCGGAGCAGGACCGGATCGTCGTCGTGCCCGTCGACCACCCGGTAGTCGGCGGCGAGGTCCAGCAGCGTGGAGTCGGCCATGCCGCAGACACTTACCCGCCGACGGCGGCAACCACCCTCGCCGGGCCGACGATTCCGGTCAGCTGCGCAGGTAGGAGGCGCCGTTGAGGTCGACGATGGTGCCCGAGGCCCACTCGGCCTGCGGCGAGGCCAGCCAGTGCACGGCGGCGGCGATCTCCTCCGGCCGGGCCACCCGGTCGAACGGGCTCTGCGCCCGGATCGCCGCGCCCTGCTCGCCGCGCAGATGCTCGGTGACCATGTCGGTCGCCACGAAGCCCGGCGCGACGGTGGCCACCGCGATGCCGTACGGCGCGAGTGCCACCGCGAGGGACTGGCCCAAGGCGTTCAGTCCCGCCTTGCTGGCCCCGTACGCCGGCTGCTCGGGCTCGCCCCGGAACGCGCCCCGGGACGAGACGTTGACGATCCGACCGCCGCGCCCGCGCATGTGCTGCGCGGCGCACCAGGTGACGTTGCCGGCGCCGGTCAGGTTGGTCTCCAGCACCTGCCGCCAGCGCCGCTGCCACTCCTCGTAGGTGGCGCCGAAGATCGGGTGCGGGTCGTCCCGGTCGCCGTACATCCCGGCGTTGTTGACAAGCACGTCGAGCCCGCCGAGCAGTTCGGCCGCCCGGTCGACCATCACCCGGACCGCGTCCGGGTCGGTGAGGTCCGCGCGGACCACGACGTGCCCCGTGCCGGGCAGGTGGGCGCGGACCTGCTCGGCCGCGTCGGCGGAGTCGCGGTGGTGGATCGCCACCCGGTCCCCGCTGGCCGCGAACGCCTCCGCCACCGCCCGGCCGATGCCGCGCGAAGCTCCGGTCACGAGTACCGCTCGATCCGTCATGCCGGCCATCCTGCCGTAGCCGTTTCCTCCTTACACTGCCCGGATGGGATCCGACTGCCTGTTCTGCCGCATCGTCGCCGGGGAGATCCCGGCCACCGTGGTCCGGGAGACCGCCACCACCCTCGCCTTCCGCGACGTCTCCCCGAAGGCCCCGGTGCACATCCTGGTCATTCCGAAGGAGCACTACGCCGACGTCGCCACCCTCGCCCAGGGCGACCCGGGACTGGCAGGTGAGGTGCTTGCCACGGCCGCCGTCGTCGCGGACGACGAGGGGCTGCTCGGGGACGGTTTCCGGTTGATGTTCAACACCGGGACGTACGGCGGGCAGGAGGTTTTCCACGTGCACGCACACCTGCTCGGTGGGGCGCCGCTCGGACCCATGCTCGCCCGGGACCTGTCGTGACGGCCGGCCCCAACCCGTTGGACCGGATGGTCCGCCGGGTGCAGGCCGACGCCCGGGTGCCCGCCGTGTCGGCGGCGCTGCACCGGGCCGACCGGCCGCTGTGGACCTGCACCGTCGGCGACACCGGCACGGACAGCCCGCTGGGGCCCGGCACCCAGTTCCGGATCGGCTCGGTCACCAAGACCTTCACCGCGGTGCTCACCCTCCAGTGCCGCGACGACGGCCTGCTGGACCTGGACGACCCGGTGGGCCGGCACCTGGACCTGCCGGCGCACGGCGAGCTGACCGTGCGCCGCCTGCTGTCGCACACCGCGGGCCTGCAACGCGAGCCGTTCGGCGACGTGTGGGACTCCCTGACCGCGCCGGACGACGCCCGGCTGGTGGCGGAGCTGGACCGGGCCGAGCGGGTGCTGCCGACCGGCCGCCGGTTCCACTACTCGAACCTCGGCCTGGCCGTGCTCGGGCAACTGGTGGCCCGGCTGCGCGGCGGCACCTGGGCGCAGGTGCTCGACGAGCGGGTCCTGACGCCGCTGGGGCTCGCCGACACCATGGTCGCCCCCGGGCCGGGCGCGGCCACCGGCTATCTGGTCGACGCGTACTCCGACGAGGCGCACCCGGAGCCGCCTACCGACTTCGGCGCGGTCGGCCCGGCCGCCCAGCTGTGGAGCACGGCGACGGACATGGCCCGCTGGGCCGCCTTCCTGGCCGACCCGGCGGCGCTGGACCCGGCCGGCGTGGTGCTCGCCCCGGGCACCCTCGACGAGATGCGCTGGCCGTTGACCACCACCGACGAGACGCTCTGGGGAGCGGGCTTCGGGCTCGGGCTGATCCTCATCCCGCAGGGCGAGCGGGTGTTGCACGTGGGGCACGACGGGGCGATGCCCGGATTCCTCGCCGGCGTGTACGGCAGGCGGGGCGGCGACGGCACCGCGGGCGCGATGGGCGCCGCCGTGCTCGGCTCCTCTGGTACGGCGGCGGAGCTGTTCGAGCTGCCGCACCGGCTGCTGACCGAGGCGGTCGAGAACGACCCGGCCGAGATCGAACCGTGGCGCCCCGGCGCCCCGGCTCCGGCCGACCTGCGGGGCCTGCTCGGGCGCTGGTGGGGAGAGGGCTCCGAGTACGTCTTCTCCTGGCACGACGGCACGCTCCGGGCGCGAGCGGAACGGGACCCGGCCGGGCGTCCCCCGGCGATCTTCGCCCCGCTGCCGGACCGCCCCGACGTGTACCGCACGGTCTCCGGCCGGGAGGTCGGCGAGCTGCTGCGGCTCACCCGCGACGACGCCGGCACGGTGATCCGGATGCACTGGGCGACGTACCGTTTCACCCGCCACCAGGAGACGTTCGACAGGTACGACTTCCGGGCCGGGAGTTGATCGCGGCCAGCGGAAATGGGCGCGATGCGGCAGGCGTTGAACCGATACGATGGGTGGAACGTCCGCACGCCGTGCCAGCAGGGCCGGCGCCGAGATCGAGAGCAGGTGCGCAGGGCCCTTCGGCCCGACCTATGACCGGCACCCCACCTCCCGGCCCGCCCCGGGTGCAGACCAGGATCACCGTGCCCGACTCGAAGATCATGGTCAACCTCCTCGGCGCGGGTGACGAGATCCTGCGACTCGTCGAACGCTCGGTCACCAGTGACGTGCACGTTCGTGGCAACGAGATCACCATCACCGGCGCCCCGGCGGACAACGCCCTCGCCGAGCGGGTCTTCAGTGAGCTGCTCGAACTCATCGAGAAAGGCGAGACCCTGACCACTGACGCCGTCCGGCGTACCGTCGGCATGCTCGAGCAGGGCAGCGCCGAGCGGCCCGCCGAGGTCCTGACGCTCAACATCCTCTCCCGGCGCGGGCGCACCATCCGCCCCAAGACCCTCGGGCAGAAGCGGTACGTCGACGCGATCGACTCGAACACCATCGTCTTCGGCATCGGCCCGGCCGGTACCGGCAAGACGTACCTGGCCATGGCGAAGGCCGTCCAGGCGTTGCAGGCCAAGCAGGTCAACCGGATCATCCTGACCCGGCCGGCCGTCGAGGCGGGCGAGCGACTGGGCTTCCTGCCCGGCACCCTGAACGAGAAGATCGACCCGTACCTGCGTCCGCTCTACGACGCGCTGCACGAGATGCTCGACCCGGAGACGATCCCGAAGCTGATGGCCCAGGGGACGATCGAGGTCGCCCCGCTGGCCTACATGCGGGGCCGTACTCTGTCTGACGCGTTCATCATCCTGGACGAGGCGCAGAACACGACGCCCGAGCAGATGAAGATGTTCCTCACCCGGCTCGGCTTCAACTCCAAGATCGTCGTCACCGGTGACGTCACCCAGGTGGACCTTCCCGGCGGGACGACAAGCGGCCTGCGGGTCGTCCGCGAGATCCTGGAGAACGTCGAGGACGTGCACTTCGCCCAGCTGTCCAGCTCCGACGTGGTCCGCCACCGGCTGGTCGGGGAGATCGTCGACGCGTACGCCCGCTGGGATGCCGAGCGGGAGAACCAGCAGGCGCCTGGCGTCCACGCCGTGCCCGGGCGACCCGCCCAGGGCGGCCGGGCCGGCCGTCGCCGCTAAAGCAGAGGAAAGCAGTTGTCCATCGAGATCGCCAACGAGTCCGGTGTCGACGTCGACACCGACGCCGTGCTCGCCGTCGCCCGGCACGCACTCGACGAGATGGGGGTCAACCCCCTCGCCGAGCTGTCCGTGCTGCTTGTCGACATCGACTACATGACCGAGCTGAACCACCGCTGGATGGGCGGCGACGGCCCGACCGACGTGCTCGCGTTCCCCATGGACGAGGGCAGCGTCGACCACGGCCCGGGCGAGAGCGCCCCGGCCGGTGGGGAGCCGGCCCTGCTCGGCGACATCGTGCTGTGCCCCGAGGTGGCGGCCAAGCAGGCGGCCGCCGCCGGGCACACCCCTGCGGACGAGCTGCACCTGCTCACCGTGCACGGGGTGCTGCACCTGCTCGGCTACGACCACGCGGAGCCGGAGGAGGAGCGGGAGATGTTCGCGCTCCAGGCCCGGCTGCTGTCGAGCTGGCGGTCGACCCGCACCCAGTGATGTCCACTCCTCCGTTACTCGCGGCCGGCCCCACCGCCGGCCTTCCCGATGTGCAGCTGATCGTCTTCGCGGCCGGTCTGGTCGTCCTGGCCGGCGTGATCGCCATGACCGAGGCGGCACTCGCCGCGGTCTCCCCGGCCCGGGCCGCCGAACTGGCCCGGGACGGCGTACGCGGCGCCCGTACCCTCCAGGCCGTGGCCGGTGACGTGGTCCGGCACCTCAACCTGCTCCTGCTGTTGCGGCTGCTCGCCGAGTTGACCGCCACCACGCTCGTGGCGCTCGTCGCGGTGGACAGCTTCGGCGCCGGCTGGCGTGCCGCGCTGGTCACCGCCGGCGCCATGACAGTGGTCAGCTTCGTGGTGGTCGGGGTCGCCCCGCGCACCATCGGCCGGCAGCACGCGTACGCGGTGGGTCGGGCGGTGGCGCCGCTGGTCCGCTGGCTGGGCCGGGCGCTCAACCCCCTCGCGTCGTTGCTGATCCTCATCGGCAACGCGGTCACCCCGGGCCGTGGCTTCCGGGAGGGCCCGTTCGCCACCCAGGTCGAGCTGCGGGAGCTGGTCGACCTGGCCGAGCAGCGCGGCGTGGTCGAGCACGGCGAACGCCAGATGATCCACTCGGTCTTCGCGCTCGGCGACACCATCGCCCGTGAGGTGATGGTGCCGCGCACGGAGATGGTGTGGATCGAGGAGGGCAAGACGCTCGCGCAGGCGCTGGCGCTCTTCCTGCGGTCCGGCTTCTCCCGCATCCCGGTGATCGGCGAGAGCGTCGACGACGTGCTGGGCGTGCTCTACCTCAAGGACCTGATCCGGCGCTCGCGCGGCGGTGACCCGCAGGCCGAGCAGTTGCCGGTGGCCGAGCTGATGCGCCCGGCGACATTCGTACCGGAGTCCAAGCCGGTGGACGACCTCCTGTCGGAGATGCAGGCCGCCCGCAACCACCTGGTCATCGTCGTCGACGAGTACGGCGGCACGGGCGGCCTCGTCACCATCGAGGACATCCTGGAGGAGATCGTCGGCGAGATCACCGACGAGTACGATGTCGAACGCCCGCCTGTCGAACGCCTGCCCGACTCGTCGGTGCGGGTCACCGCCCGCCTGCCGGTGGAGAACCTGGGCGAGCTGTTCGACACCGACCTGCCCACCGACGAGGTGGAGACGGTCGGCGGTCTGCTCGCCCAGTCGCTCGGGCGGGTGCCGATCCCCGGCGCCGAGGCCGAGGTCGCCGGTCTCCGACTGGTCGCCGAGGGCACCACCGGCCGGCGCAACCGGATCGACACCGTCCTGGTCAGCCGGGCCGAGCCGGGCGACGAGCAGGACACCGCGGGGCACACCGGCCCCGGAGACGACCAGGGTCACAACCGAGACGAGGAGAGGCAACCCGCCGATGCCTGACACACCCGCCGCGCCCGCGCAGCCCACAGCCACCGCGCCGGCCCCGCTGAGCGCCGAGGACGCCAAACTGGTGGTCCTGGCCCGGGGAGCCCGCGGACGGGTCGCCGCTGTGGAGGGGGCCGCCGTCCGGGACCAGGACGGCCGGACGTACGCGGCGGCCAGTGTCGCCCTGCCCTCGCTGACCCTCACCGCGTTGCAGTTGGCGGTGGCCTCGGCGGTGGCGGCGGGGGCGAGCCGGCTGGAGGCGGCGGTCGTGGTGACCGAGGCGTCGACGCTCGACGGCGCCGGGCACGCGGCGGTCCGTGACCTCGCCGCGGACGCGCCGATCCACGTGGCCGCGCCGGACGGCACGGTCCTCGGCACGGTGACCGAGTGAGCGCGGTGCGGGATCCGCAGGCGCCTGCGTACCGGGCCGGGTTCGGTTGCTTCGTCGGGCGTCCCAACGCCGGCAAGTCCACGCTCACCAACGCCATCGTCGGCACCAAGATCGCGATCACGTCGAACAAGCCGCAGACCACCAGGCACGTCATCCGTGCCGTGCTGCACCGTCCGGACTCGCAGCTGGTGCTGGTCGACACGCCTGGCCTGCACCGTCCCCGTACGCTGCTCGGCGAGCGCCTCAACGACCTGGTCCGCTCGACCTGGACCGAGGTCGACGTGATCGGCCTCTGCATCCCGGCAGACGAGCCGGTCGGGCGCGGTGACCGGTTCATCTCCGGCGAGCTGGCCGAGTTGAAGGCGACGGTGCTGGCCGTGGTCACCAAGACCGACCTGGTGGACAAGCGCCGGCTGGCCGAGCAGTTGCTCGCGGTCAGCGAGATGGGGGAGTTCGCCGAGATCGTGCCGGTGAGCGCTGTCTCCGGGCACCAGGTGGACACGCTCGTCGACGTGATGACCAGGTACCTGCCGCCGTCGCCGCAGCTCTACCCGGACGACATGCTCACCGACGACCCGGAGCAGGTGCTGGTCGCGGAGCTGATCCGGGAGGCCGCGCTGGAGGGTGTCCGCGACGAGCTGCCGCACTCGATCGCGGTGGTGGTCGAGGAGATGATGCCCGAGGGTCAGGTCATGAAGATCTACGCCGACCTGTACGTGGAACGGCCCAGCCAGAAGGCGATCGTGCTCGGCCACAAGGCGAGCCGGCTCAAGGAGGTCGGCACCACCGCCCGCCGCCAGATCGAGGAGCTGCTGGGCACCCGGGTCTACCTGGACCTGCACGTGCGGGTGGCGAAGGACTGGCAGCGCGACCCGAAGCAACTGCGCAAGCTGGGCTTCTGACCCATCTCGTGGGCCCGGCCGGGCGTCCCGGTCCGGCCTTCCATGATCCTTTTCGGTCGTACGGATGGCCGGATTCACGTCTGGTCGGGGTGCCCGCCGTTTGGTGTCGGTGCCGCGCAGGGTAGGGGAAGTACACCCCCGCTTCCCCGACCCAGATGCAGGCTGATGCGCAACAGGTATCTCGATCTGCTCCGCTTTCTGGCCATCGTCCGAGTAGTCGTCTACCACGTCACCGGGTGGGCGACCCTCACCCTCGTGTTCCCCGCCATGTCGGTGATGTTCGCGCTTGCCGGCTCGTTGATGGCCGCGTCGCTCACCCGGTCCGGGCCGGCGGCGGTCGGTCGCCGGTTGCGCCGGCTGCTGCCGTCACTGTGGGTGCTGGCGGCGGTCTTCGTCCCGGCCATGCTGTTCAGCGGGTTGACCGCCAGCCCTCGCCTGCTGCTGTGGCTGTTCCCGATCGCGGACCCTCCGGCCAACAACTGGGGCGCCCTGGCGCTGAGCATCATCTGGTACCTGCGCGACTACCTGTGGTTCGTGCTCGCCTCGCCTGTGGCGTTCTGGCTGTTCCGCAGGGCGCCGCTGCCCACGGTGCTCGCCCCGTACCTCCTGCTGGCGGCCATCGAGGTGGGGATCTATCAGGCGCCCCCGCCGGTGCTGCGGGAGTTCGGCCTGTACTTCGGCGCGTGGCTGCTCGGGTTCGCCCACCACGCCGGGATGCTGCGCCGGCTCGCCGGCCGGGTGCTGTACCCGCTGGCGCTGGCGCTCGCGGTGACCGGCGGCGCGTGGATCGTCGCGCATCCCGGCCCACGCGGGTACGACCTCAACGACAACCACCTCGGCAACGCCCTCTGGTCCGCGGCGTTCATCCTGATCGTGCTCGGCCGGGCGCCGGCCGGGATCCCGTGGCTGGAGCGCAGCCGGCTGGCCGACCGGGCGGTCACCGTGCTCAACCGCCGCGCGTTGACCGTCTATCTCTGGCACATGCCGTTCGTGGTGGCGCTCACCCCGCTCGTCGACGTGGTCGGCTGGTCCCACCAGAACCTGCTGGGGTTGGCCATCCGGGTGCTGCTGGTCTTCGCGCTGGTCGGGGTCGTCACTCTGGCCGTCGGCTGGGTCGAGGACGTCGCCGCCCGGCGGCCACCGGAGCTGATCCCGGGTGGCCCGCCGACGCCTGTCGAGTCGGCCCTCCGGCCCAGTGCCGACCCGGCTGCCCGGCCCGGTGTGGCGCGGCCCGCGCCGGCCGCCAAAGCGGCGGTCGTGCCGCCGGTCGGGCCGGCCGTGGTGCCGGCGCAGCGGGTGGCCGGGGAGGCGGCCACCGTCGACCTCAACGCTGGCTGATGGTGACGTTGCCGCTGTCGGCCGACCCGTCGAGCACCAGGGACGCGGCCGGATCGTCGGCGACTGTCACCCGGGCGTCGCCGGAGCCGGTGCTGGAACGCACCCGGTAGCTGCCCTGCGGCACCAGCAGCGTCACGTCGCCGCTGGACGCGT
Organism: Micromonospora sp. NPDC047521; assembly: GCF_055587305.1. Lineage (NCBI taxonomy): Bacteria > Bacillati > Actinomycetota > Actinomycetes > Micromonosporales > Micromonosporaceae > Micromonospora > Micromonospora sp. NPDC047521. Next base: position 85,688 of record NZ_JBVJGN010000003.1, read on the forward strand.
GCGCGCGTGCCGCCGCCGGCGTGTCCAGTTCGACCGTGACGTTGCCGGAGCCGGCCTCGGCGTCAGTCGCGCCACCGAGCCGCCGGGCCGTGATGTCACCGGACCCGGCGCGCAGGCGCACCGCCGCGCTTGCCTCGCTGACCTCGATGTTGCCGGAGCCGGTCTCCACCCCCACCGCTCCGGTGGCGCCGACGATCCGCACGTCCCCCGAACCCAGCCGGAGATCGACCGTGCCGATCTTGCTCAGGTCGACGTCACCGGAACCGGACTCGCCCTGCACGGTCACGCCCTCCGGCACCGTCACCTCGTAGGAGACGGTGCACCTGTTGCCGCAGTCACTGTCCAGGATCAGTTCGTCGCCCTTGATCTCGTACCGGGCCTTGGGCTCGCCCCCCTGGTAGCGCACCACCCTTTTGATCCGCGCCTCACCCGCCGGGCCGGTGCCCCGGACCACCATGTCGCCGGAGCCCCCCAGCATCCGGATCGTGGTGATCTTCACCGCCTCGGTGTCGTCGTAGTCGAGCCGACGGAACGAGAGGTTGTCGCACCCGGCGAGCAGGATGAGGGTGGCGGTCATCCCCAGCGCGACGGGGGCCGTGACGCGACGGCGGACGGCTGCGGTGGTGTCGAGCAGTGCCATGGCCAGCACGCTACGGCCGGGCACCAGCCGGGCGCATCGGGGTTCTTCCGCGCGTCCACCCCGAAGCGACCCTGATTTCACACCCCGAGGGAGAATGGCCCGATGGCCGGGTATCGCCGACAGCTCTACCGCGACGACGCGGTGGTGCTGCGTGTGCAGAAACTCGGCGAGTCCGACCGGATCATCACACTGCTCACCCGCCGGCACGGCCGGCTGCGCGCGGTGGCCCGCGGGATCCGCCGCACCACGAGCAAGTTCGGGGCGCGGCTGGAGCCGTTCGGCCACGTCGACCTCCAGCTCGCCGGCGACCCGAAGGGCAACCACGGCAGCTCGCTGCACACGGTCAGCCAGGTCGAGGGCATCGACCTGTACGGCAAGCGGTTCCTCGGCGACTACCCCCGCTACACGGCGGCCAGCGCGATAGCCGAGACCGCCGAGCGGCTCACCCCTGTCGAGCGGGAGCCGTCGCTGCGGTTGTTCCAGCTCACCGTCGGCGCGCTGAAGGCGCTGTCCCGGGGCGAGCACGACACCACACTCGTGCTCGACGCGTACCTGCTGCGCGGGATGGCCCTCGCCGGCTGGGCGCCGGCGCTGATCGCGTGCGCGGTCTGCGGCACCCCCGGGCGGCACCGGGCGTTCTCCGTACCGGCCGGCGGCGCCGTCTGCCCGGACTGCCGCCCGCCCGGCGCGGCCCACCCCGCCCCGGCCACCATCGACCTGATGTCCGCGCTGACCACCGGCGACTGGGTGGTCGCCGACGCCACCGACACCGGCGTACGCCGGGAGTGCAGTGGGCTGGTCGCGGCTCACCTGCAGTGGCACCTGGAGCGCGCGCTACGCTCGCTGCCGCTGGTCGACAGGGGTTCCCCGGTCGCCGGCACGGCCCCGCCGCCGGGCGGCGGTGGCGCGGCGATGCTCCGGCCGCGCGGTGACGTCGAGGCCGGAGCGGACGGTGCGAGCAGGGAGAGAGCCGAGTGATCCGACGACCCACCAGGGCCAGCCGGCGTGAGCCGACACCACCGACGCCCCACCCGTCCGGCGCCCGGCCGCCGGCGCTGCCCAGCGAGGCGGTGCCGCAGCACGTGGCAGTGGTGATGGACGGCAACGGGCGGTGGGCCAAGGACCGCGGGTTGCCCCGCACCAAGGGTCACGAGGCGGGGGAGCACAGCCTCTTCGACACCATCGAAGGCGCCATCGAGATGGGCATCCCCTACCTGTCGGCGTACGCGTTCTCCACCGAGAACTGGCGGCGCTCACCGGACGAGGTCCGGTTCCTGATGGGCTTCAACCGGGACGTCATCCGCCGCCGCCGCGACCAGCTGGTCGATCTCGGCGTCCGGGTGGTCTGGTCGGGCCGGCCCGGCCGTCTGTGGAAGAGCGTCATCTCCGAGTTGCAGACCGCCGAGGAGATGTCCCAGGGCAACTCGACGCTCACGCTCCAGTTCTGCGTCAACTACGGCGGTCAGGCGGAGATCGGCGACGCCGCCGCCGCGATCGCCCGCGATGTCGCCGCCGGTCGGCTCGACCCGGCGAAGGTCACCGAGAAGACAGTGGCGAAGTACCTCTACCACCCGGAGATCCCGGAGGTGGACCTGTTCCTGCGCCCGTCGGGCGAGGAGCGGATCTCCAACTTCCTGCTCTGGCAGACCGCGTACGCCGAGCTGGTCTTCCTCGACACGCTCTGGCCCGACTTCGACCGCCGCCACCTCTGGTACGCGTGCGAGCTGTACGCCCAGCGCGACAGGCGGTTCGGTGGCGCGCTGCCGAACCCGGTCGCGCCGACGGTCTGAGGCTTACCAACCGGTCACGCTGGGTACCAGAGAGGTCAGAAACCACTGACGGAGGTGAACCCACATGATCCAGAAGCGCATTGCCCAGTGGGCGGTGATGGCGGTCGCGGTGCCGCTGGCTGCCGCTGGCGCCCGCAGGCTCAGCCACACCCTGGAGGCCCGGCGTGGTCCCTCCGGGGCGACCCGGCTGCTCACCAGGGGCGCGGACCTGATCCGTCCGCAGAAGGCCAAGCGCCGCCGATTCTGGTGATCCCTGATTTCCCGACGCCGCCCGCCTCCGTGCGGGCGGCGTCCTTCGCTGTCCGGGTCCGCGCCGGCGTCTCCGTTGTTCCCCGGTGACGGGTAAGGGGCGGCGGGTAGGGTCCGGAGGTGGTGGGACTCGGTGGTGGGGGTGGGTGTGCGAGATCTCCGGTACAAGATGATCATGGCGTTGAACGCCGCCGATCTGGGTGACCCCATCTGCGAGCAGGTGGCCGACATCTGCGCCGAGATCGCCGAGCAGCACTGCGCCGAGTTCGGCCACACGCCTGCGCTGCGGACCGGTGAGATCGCCGAGCTGGCCACCGGCGAGCCGGCGCTGACCTGGGCGCCGTCCACCCCCGACGCCGGGCAGCGTGCCTGGTGACCGCCCCCGCTCCGGCTGTCGACGTACGCCGTGCCGAGGATCGGTTCGCGACCCGGATCTCGTGGCTGGACTCCAAGCACTCCTTCTCGTTCTCCAGGCACTACGACCCGGCGAACACCCACCACGGGCTCCTGCTGGTCAACAACGACGACGTGGTCCGGCCGGGCGCCGGCTTCGAGACCCACCCGCACCAGGACATGGAGATCGTGACCTGGGTGCTGCGGGGCTCGCTCGTGCACCAGGACTCCACAGGCCACTCGGGGGTGATCTACCCGGGGCTGGCGCAGCGGATGAGCGCCGGCACCGGCATCCTGCACTCGGAGAAGAACGACGCCTGGCGGCTCAACAACCAGGAGCCGCACAGCGACCCGGTGCACTTCGTGCAGATGTGGGTGCTCCCCGACGAGGAGGGCGTCGACCCCGGGTACGAGCAGTTGGAGATCGAGGACGAGCTGCTCCGCGGCGGCCTGGTGCCGATCGCCTCCGGCATGGAACGTTACGACGGCGCGTCCGCGATCCGCATCCGCAACCGGTACGCGACCCTGCACGCCGCCCGGCTCGCCCCCGGCGACGAGGTCACCATTCCCGACGCGCCTTTCGTGCACCTCTACGTGCCCGACGGCACGGTGAACCTGGAGGGCGTCGGTCCGCTCGGCACCGGCGACGCGGCCCGACTCACCATGACCGGCGGCCGGCGGGTCACCGCCGACGAGCCGGCCGAGATCCTCGTCTGGGAGATGCACGCCACGGTCGCCTGACGCCCGTCGTCTCCGGTGATCACGCTCGAACGTGGATGTGGGTGGCCTCCCGTCGTCGGGAAGGCCACCCACAAGCGTGATCGAGCACGACCCTGCCGTGCGCCCCTTGGTCAGGCGGGGGATTCGGTGCGGTCGCCGGCCCAGGTGGTGTGGAACGAGCCCTCGCGGTCGACCCGCTGGTAGGTGTGCGCGCCGAAGTTGTCCCGCAGACCCTGGATCAGCGCGGCGGGCAGCCGCTCCGCGCGCAGCGCGTCGAAGTACGCGAGCGACGACGAGAACGCGGGCGTCGGCACCCCGGCCCGGGCCGCGTCGGCCACGACCCGCCGCCAGCTCGGCACGCCCGCGCCGACCGCCTCGGCGAAGTACGGTGCCACAAGCAGCGTCGGCAGGTCCGGCTGCTCGTCGTACGCCTCGCGGATGCGGTTCAGGAAGCGGGCGCGGATGATGCAGCCGCCCCGCCAGATCGTCGCCGTGCCGCCGAGGTCGATGTCCCAGTCGTACTCCTGGCTGCCGGCGCGGATGTGGTCGAAGCCCTGCGCGTACGCGACGATCTTGGAGGCGAGCAGCGCCCGGCGGACATCCTCGACGAACGCGTCCCGGTCGGCGACCTGCCACTTCTCACCGGCGTCCGGGAACGCCCGGCGTGCCGCCTCGCGCTGGTCGACGTGCCCGGACAGCGAGCGGGCGAAGGTCGCCTCGGCGATCCCGGTGATGGGGATGCCCAGGTCCAGAGCGCTCTGCACGGTCCACCTGCCGGTGCCCTTCTGCTCGGCCCGGTCCTGCACGATGTCCACGAACGCCCGGCCGGTCGCCGCGTCGGTGTGCGCGAGCACGTCGGCGGTGATCTCGATGAGGAACGACTCCAGCTCGCCGTTGTTCCAGTCCCGGAAGATCTCCGCGATCTCGGCCGGTGTCGCGTCCAGGCCGGCCCGCAGCAGGTCGTACGCCTCGGCGATGAGCTGCATGTCGGCGTACTCGATGCCGTTGTGCACCATCTTGACGAAGTGCCCGGCGCCGTCCGGCCCGACGTGGGTGCAGCACGGCACGCCGTCCACCTGCGCGGCGATCTTCTCGAACATCGGCCCGAGCTTGGCGTACGACTCGTCGGAGCCGCCGGGCATGATGCTCGGCCCGCGCAGCGCGCCCTCCTCGCCGCCGGAGACGCCGGTGCCGCTGAAGTGCAGGCCCTGCGCGCGCAGCGACTCCTCACGGCGACGCGTGTCGGCGAAGTGGGCGTTGCCGCAGTCGACGATGATGTCGCCCTCATCCAGCAGCGGCACCAGCTCGTCGATCACCGCGTCGGTGGGCGCGCCGGCCTTGACCATGACGATCACCGCGCGTGGCCGTTCCAGCGACGCCACGAAGTCCGCCATCGTCTCGCCGGGCACGAACGTGCCCTCGTCGCCGTGCTCGGCGATGAGGCTGCGGGTGCGCTCCGGTGACCTGTTGTGCACCGCCACCGTGAAGCCGTTGCGGGCCAGGTTGCGGGCCAGATTGCGGCCCATCACCGCCAACCCGGTCACACCGATCTGCGCCGTCGCCTGCTCAGCCATCCGTGCCGCCACCTTTCACCGCCGCTATTGACCTGAACCTATCGCGGTACGCGCCAGTACGTACCGGTGATCCACATTGCGATACGCCGGGTGGCCGCCGTGCTGCCGACAGTGGCGCCGGTCAGCCCTCGGCGAGGCGGGCTTCGATCCGTGCGACCTTCCCGGTGAGCGCATCGGTGACCCCGGGCCGGACGTCGGCCTTGAGCACCACACTCACCCGGGGCGCCTGCGCGGCGACCACGTCGACCGCCCGCTTCACCACCGCCATCACCTCGTCCCACTCGCCCTCGACAGTGGTGAACATGGCGTCGGTCCGGTTGGGCAGGCCGGACTCCCGGACCACTCGCACCGCCTCGGCGACCAGGTCGCCCACGGAGTCGTCGCCGCCCAGCGGGGTGATCGAGAACGCGATAAGCATGCGCCGATCGTGCCAGTAAATCGGGTGCGCGTCCCGCCGGGCGGTGGTTACCGTACGGGCATGCGCAACTGACGCCCCACTCTCCGAGCCGGTCCGCCGCCCCGCGTCGCGGTCCGTGCGCTCCCGGGCGTCCCGCGTTCTCCACCCGCCGTGCGGCGGTGCTGGCGCTGTCGATCCCGGTGAGCAGTCCCTTCCCGATTCGACTGTCGCGCCGCGACGGTCACAGGTCGAGCCGACCGGCCCCGGAGCGCGGGACCGGCAGTGACGGTCGGCACCGAAGGAGGCCCGGATGCCCGCGAAGCGCACACCGAAGAGGTCCCGTACCGCCACACCGGCGCCCGCCGGCACGGACCCGGCGGCCGGCCATGACGCGCTCCTACCAACCCGCCCCGACGTGGATCTCGCGGTCGAGCCGGCGCTCCTGGTCGAGCCGGCACTTCCGGCAGCGTTGGGTGAACCGGTGCTGGTCGAGCCGCCGCTGCCGGCGGTGCTGAACCGGTCGGCTCTGCCGGCGGCGGTGCCGGGTGAGCTGGCGCCGCCGGTCGACGTGCCGGCAGTGGTCGACGCGCCGGTGGTGGCAGACCTGCCGAAGGCGGCCGGGCGACCGAAGGCACCGACGGCCGGCCCGCCGCAGGGTGGCGGGACGCGATCGAGCGGCGGGCGTGGCCGACAGGCTGGTCAGAGCCGCCGGTACGCCTTCCGGCGCAGCTGACCGACCGCGCACCCACCCGGCCGCGCTGTTCCGGCGGTACGGGCGGTGGGGCTGCACCATGCTCATGGTGCAGCTCCACCGCCCAGCGAAGCAGCACCATCCTCGACGCGGTGCGGACCATCCCGGCGTGGCGGGGAGGTGAGGCGCGGGAAGACGCGATCGGCGCGCCGCAGGAAAGCGGCGACTCAGCCGATCAGGGGCCGGAAGGCGCCGGTGAGGATGCTCGTGGTGAGGGCCGCGCCGGCCAGGGCGACCGACCCGGCGATCAGGAGGGCGTCGGCGCGGGTGAACGGCTGGCGGCGGGCGACCGTTCGTGGTGTGCCGGCGTCGAAGCCCCGCGCGTCCATCGCCACCGCGAGCCGCGTGCCGCGACGGATCGCCCCGACCAGCAGCGCGAACGCGGTGGAGGTGAACAGCCGCAGCTTCGCCACGGGGTTGCGTCCGGCGTCGACACCCCGCGCCCGACGGGCCATGCTGATCATCTGCCATTCCTGACCGAGCAGCGGCACCAGCCGGAACGCGGCAAGGGCGCCGATGGCGAACCGTGCCGGCGCCTTCGCGTTCTGGATCAGCGCGTCGGCCAGGTCGGTGGGGTCCGTGGTGGCGAAGACGATCACGCCGGGCAGGGCCACCGCGAACACCCGCAGCACCAGCCCGAGCGCGGTGAGCAGGACGCCGGTGCTCACCAGCACCGGCCCCGCGTCCAGCAGGACCCGGCCGGACCTGTCGGCGGCGAACAGCACCAGGGTGACCAGGATGCCTGCGGCGCTGAGCAGCAGCGGCAGGGCCCGCCGGGCCAGCACCCGGTAGCGGATGCCGAACAGCGGCAGCAGGGCGAGTTCGCACGCGATGGCGATGGCGGGGGCCACCGGGTCCAGGGTGGCCAGCAGGATGAACGAGAAGATCAGCGCGGCGGCCACCTTCGCCACCGGGTTGCGGCGGGCCAGGGGAGCGTCGGGTGCGGCCACCGGCTCGATGCTGATCATTTGTGGTCGTCCGGGGTGGGGTGAAGTGTGACCGTGCGGTCGGCGAGCGCCGTGACGAAATCCGCGTCGTGGGTGACGGTGACCACGCCGTGCCCGGCGTCGCGCAGGTCGGCGAAGAGATCCACCAGTTCCTGCCAGGTCCGCCGGTCCTGACCGAAGGTGGGTTCGTCGCAGATCAGCAGGCGGGGCGCGGTGGCCAGGGCCGTCGCGACGCTGAGCCGCCGCGCCTCCCCGCCGGAGAGGGTGTACGGGTTGGCTGCCGCGAGCCGCGCCAGCCGCAGCCGGTCCAGCAGTTCGGTGACGATGTCGTTGACGGCTGTCTCGGTTTGGCCGGTGCGGCGCGGGCCGAGGGCCAGCTCGTCGAAGACGCTGCCGGTCACGAACTGGTGCTCCGGGTCCTGGAAGACCGACCCGATCCGCCGGGCCAGCGCGGGCGCGCGCCAGCGGTGCGGGGGAGTGCGGTGATCCGATCCGGCCAGCTCGCCGGACGCGGTGACCCGGCCGGTGCCCGGCTTCAGCAGCCCGCCGAGCAGCAGGGCCAACGTCGACTTGCCGGCGCCGTTCGGCCCCCGCACGGCGAGCGCCTCGCCGGCGCGTACCGCCAGGTCGGTGGGGCCCAGCCGGGGTGGCAGGCCGAGCCGTTCGGCGGTGAGCAGCACCTCGCCGGGGCCGGTGATGGCCGGCCGGGGTGCGACGGGGTGACCGGGCACCCAGACGCCCTCGGCGGCGAGGGCGGCGCCGTGCGCGGCGAAGACCGCCTCCGGGGGCCCGTCGGCGCGGACCCCGCCGCCGGGTTCCAGGACCACCACCCGGTCGACAAGCGGCAACGCCTCGGCGACCCGGTGCTCGACGAGGATCAGCGTGGTGTCGGCGTCCAGCGCGCCGGCCACCGCCTGCCTGACCAGTGTGGCGCCGGCCGGGTCGAGGTTGGCTGTCGGCTCGTCGAGCAGCAGCAGGCCGGGCCGCAGGGCCAGCGCTCCGGCCAGGGCCAGGCGTTGCTGCTCACCGCCGGAGAGCGCTGCCGTGTTGCGGTCCCTGCGGTACGGGAACCCGACCCGGCGCAGCGCCTCGTCGACGCGGGGCCAGATCTCGTCGGTGGGTACGCCCCGGTTCTCCAGCCCGAACGCCACGTCGTCGCCGCTGCGGGCCATCACCAGTTGCGTCTCCGGGTCCTGGAAGACGATGCCTACGCGTTCCCGAGCCTTGCGGGGGTCGAGTCCGTCGATCTCGACGGTGCCCTCCTGCTCGCCGGAGTCGTCGGGCAGCAGCCCGGCCAGCGCGCTGAGCAGCGTGCTCTTGCCGGCTCCGGAGGGACCGAGCAGCAGGACCCGTTCGCCGTCCTCGACCCGCAGGTCGACGCCGCGCAGGGCCCAGGCACGCCGCCCCGCGTGCCGCCACCCGAACCCGCGCAGCAGTACCCCGCCCACCAACCCCACCCCCCATCCCGTCCTTCACCCGGTGATCAAGAGGTTCGCGTCAGCAATCGGCGCCACGGTGACGCGAACCTCTTGATCAACCCGCGCGGGCGCGTGGCCCTGTGCGGGCGCCGCCCTGTGCGGGCGTTTCAGATGAGGGCTCGTTCCTGGGCCACCGGGAAGCGGTCCAGGGCGCCGGTGTTGGCCAGGGCGCGGGTGAGCAGCCAGCCGCCGGCGCCCGCGATCACGGTGGCGCTGACGATGGTCAGCAGCGCGTACGGGATGCGGTAGTCGCCGAGCGCGTAGTCGACGTTCCAGACGAAGAAGTCGAAAAGCGCGGCGCTCAGGCCGGTGAGCGCGCCGGCCAGCACCGCTGTCGGCAGGCGGAACGACCGGTACCGGAAGGCGGCGAACGCCAGCTCGGCGCCGATGCCCTGCACGATGCCCTGCGGGATCACCGTGCCCGCCCACTGGCTGCCCAGCAGCGCGGAGAGGACCGCCGCCACGGTCTCGCAGTAGAGCGCGGCGCCGGGCTTGCGAATGACCAGGCCGCCGATGACTGCCGGCATCAGCCAGACTCCGTAGAGCAGGGTCTGCGCCGGCGGGAAGAAGGCGAACGCCCCCTCGGTGGCGCTCCAGACCAGGCCCCAGGCCCAGAAGATGACGCCGAAGGCCACCGCGATCACCGAGGCGACCACGATGTCGATGGTCCGCCAACGGTTGGTGGTGTTGTCCATGCTGTGCTCCCAGTTCACGAAAGAGAACCAGGCAAGACGCACGCCGCGTCCGGTGGCACCGGACGGCGGCGCGGCTGGAGGTCGACCGAACTCCCTGCGCTGGCATTACCCAGATCAGGTTCGAGGGTCTGCGGGCGTACCCGCACTCTCAGCGCTGTGCGCTCCCCTGTCGGATATGAAGTTGTCTCGCTGACGCTAGCACCGACAAGGGGTGCCAGCCCAGCAGGGCGTTCACCGGACGTCGGCGTCCTGCCGGCCGGACGCCGGCTGGGTAGGCTCACGATCATGCGGGTCGACGCACGAGGTCTCACGTTCGAGGTACGCGCCGGTGGACCGCCGGACGGTGAACCCGTCCTGCTGCTGCACGGCTTCCCCCAGCACAGCGGCGAGTGGGACGACGTCGTGCCGGCGCTGCACGCGGCCGGGCTGCGTACGTACGCGCTGGACCAGCGTGGCTACTCGCCTGGTGCCCGGCCGGAGGCGGTGCCCGCGTACCGGATCCCCGAACTGGTGGCCGACGTGGTGGCGGTGCTCGACGTGCTCGGTCTGGACGCCGTCCACCTGGTCGGTCACGACTGGGGTGCGGTCGTTGCCTGGGCGGTGGCCGCCGGGCATCCCGAGCGGGTCCGCACGCTCACGGCGGTGTCCGTGCCCCATCCCGCGGCGATGGCGCACGCCCTGCGTACCGACAGGCAGCAGAAGGCGCGCTCGTCGTACATGGCGCTGTTCCGGATGCCGGGCAAGGCGGAGAAGGTGCTGCTGGCCCTCAACGCGACGGCCCTGCGCAAGATGCTCGGCGGCGTGGGGGACGCGTCCCGGGTGGACCGCTACGCCGACCCGATGCGGGAGCCGGGCGCGCTCACCGCCGCGCTGAACTGGTACCGGGCGATGTCCGGCTCCGACCTGGCCGGCGTCGGTCCGGTCGGGGTGCCCACCACGTACGTGTGGAGCGACAGGGACGTGGCGATCGGCCGCGCCGCCGCCGACGCGTGCGCCGCCAACGTCACAGGCGACTTCCGCTTCGTACCCCTGACCGGGGTGACCCACTGGATCCCGGACGCCGCGCCCGGCCCGCTCGCCGAGGCGATCCTGGCCCGGGCCGGCGGAACGGCCTGAGCCGTGCCGGTCGGAGACGCATAATGACGACGGACACCGGCGGGCCCGGCACCCGGCGCTCGATCGCCGCGCAGCTGCGCCTGCTGGGCGTACGCCCCGGGTCGACGGTGCTGGTCCACGCCGGGCTGCGCCAGCTGGGTTTCGTCTGCGGTGGGCCGCACGCGGTGGTGCTCGCCCTGCGCGACGCGCTCGGCCCGGACGGCACGATCGTGGTGCCCACCCACACGCCCGAGAACAGCGACCCCGCGCAGTGGCGCAACCCACCCGTGCCGGCGGACTGGTGGCCGCTGATCCGTTCGGAGATGCCGGGCTTCGACCCGGCGGTCACGCCGAGCCGGTTCATGGGTGCGCTCGCCGAGATGGTCCGTGGCTGGCCCGGTGCCCTGCGCAGTGCGCATCCGCAGGTGTCGTTCGCGGCACTCGGGCCGGCCGCCGAGCAGGTGGTAGCTGGGCACACCTGGGCCGACATGCTCGGCGAGGGCTCGCCGCTGGCCCGGCTCTACGAGCTGGACGCGGACGTGTTGCTGCTCGGTGTGGACCACTCCGCGAGTACCTCGCTGCACCTGGCCGAGTACCGCTGCCCGGGCTCGCCCCGTGAGCGGGTCGGTGCTGCGGTGTGTACCGCCGACGGCGGCCGCGAATGGGTGTGGTGGCAGGACGTACGGCTCGACGCGGGCGATTTCGCCGCGCTGGGCACGGACCTGGAGGCCACCGGTGCGGTTCGCGCCGGACCGGTCGGCGCCGGGACCGGCAGGTTGATGCGCCAGCGGGCGGCTGTCGACTTCGCGGTGCACTGGCTGGCCCGCAACCGGACGACGGAGGACGCATGACGGTGAGTGCCGAGGACTACCTGGCCGTGGTGACCGAGACGATCGGCCGGGTGGCCGCCAGTCAGCGGGAGGCGGTGGGGCGGGCCGCCGACCTGATCGCCGACGCGGTCCGCGCCGACGGGGTGGTGCACGCGTTCGGTACCGGCCACTCGGAGGCCCTGGCCATGGAGATCGCCGGGCGGGCGGGCGGCCTGGTGCCGACGAACCGGATCGCGCTTCGCGATCTCGTGCTGCTCGGCGGCGAGCCGGTTGACCGGCTCGGTCCGCTGCTGGAGCGGGACCCGGCGGTGGCGCACCGGCTGTACGAGTTGGCCCCGGTGCGGCCGACCGACGTGTTCGTGCTGGCCTCGAACTCGGGGGTCAACGGCGCGATGGTGGAGTTCGCCGCCCTGGTGAAGGATCGCGGCCACGGCCTGGTGGCGATCACCTCCGCGCAGCACTCGGGCCGGATGACCTCCCGACACCCGTCCGGTCGCAAGCTGGCCGACTTCGCCGACGTGGTGCTCGACAACGGCGCCCCGTACGGCGACGCGACGCTGCCGCTGCCCGGCGGCGGTGCGGTGGGCGCGGTCTCCTCGATCACGGCGGCGCTGCTGGCCCAGCAGGTCACCGTGGAGGTGGTGGCCCGGCTGCTGACGGCGGGGGAGCGGCCCCCGGTCTACCTGTCGGCGAACATCCCGGACGGCGACGCGCACAACAACGAGTTGGAGGCCCGGTACGCGGGGCGGATCCGGCGCGGCTCCTGAGGTCGGTCCCGTCGAGCGCGTCCGGGCTGCCGTGAACTTGTTTCGCGCTCCGGCGGGTGGGGCATTGGCGTTGCTGCCGACGGCTGGAGCCGTCGGCAGTAGCGTCTCACCGGAGGTAGCGCGTGTCGAAGGAGACCGAGAAGCAGCGTTGGCAGCGCAACTTCGCCGACCTGTTGCAGGAGTTGCGGGTCGCCCAGACCGGCGTGCAGATCCTCTTCGCATTCCTGCTCACGTTGCCGTTCAGCAACGGGTTCACCAGGACCAGCGAATTCCAGCGTGACGTGTACATCGTGGCGTTGCTCGCGGCGGCCGCCGCCACCGCCATGATCATCTCGCCGGTGGCGTTCCACCGGGCTCTGTTCCGGCAGGGGCGTAAACCGGAACTGGTGCGGTTCGCCCACCGGATGGCCACCGGCGGTCTGGCCTTCATGCTCATCGCGATGGTCAGCGCGGTGCTGCTGATCACCGACTTCGTGCTGGACCGGCCGATCGCCTTCCTGCTCAGCGCCCTGACCGGGCTGTGGTTCCTCGTGTTCTGGATGATCCTGCCGTTCGCGCGGCGCAACTGGGGTGAGGACGACATCGACGACGATGACGACGACCCGGACGAGATCGCCGGTCGCTGAACGGACGCGTACGGCCAGAAGCCGATCTTCACGCAGCGCTACCCCTGGGTAACACCCGGGGGTAGCGTGGCGTTGAGGCGTACACCGACGCAGCCGCATCGAGGTTCGAGGGGGCAGCCGTGACCACGACGCAGGACGGCCGACCGGCACCGGACGGCCCCGACTCCGAAGCCGCACCCGGCGCCGCCGGCGCCGCCGCCCCGTTGCCGGCAGAGGCCGGGCAGGTCTCCGAGAAGGAGGCCCGGCAGGTCGCCGAGGCTGCCCGCGAGTCCACCTGGGACCGGCCGAGCTTCGGCAAGGAGCTGTTCCTCGGTCGATTCCGGCTCGACCTCATCGACCCGTGGCCCCGCTCCGACCCGGACGACGTGGCCCGCGCCGAGGAGTTCCTCGGCCGGTTTCGCGCCTTCCTCGACTCCGAGGTGGACGGCGCGGCTATCGAACGCGACGCGTCCATTCCGGACGCCGTGTTCCACGGCCTGGCGGACCTCGGCGCGTTCGGCATGAAGATCGACAGGCGGTACGGCGGGCTGGGGCTCAGCAACCTGCACTACTGCCGGGCGCTGATGCTTGCCGGCTCGGTCAGCCCGGCGATCGGCGCGCTGCTCTCGGCGCACCAGTCGATCGGGGTGCCGCAGCCGCTGAAGATGTTCGGCACCGCCGAGCAGAAGCAGCGGTTCCTGCCCCGACTCGCCGCCGGCGAGGTCTCCGCGTTCCTGCTCACCGAACCGGACGTCGGCTCCGACCCGGCCCGGCTGGCCACCACCGCCGATCCGACCGAGGACGGCACCGGCTACCGGCTCAACGGGGTGAAGCTCTGGGCCACCAACGGCATAGTCGCCACCCTGCTCGTGGTGATGGCCCGGGTGCCGGCGGGCGAGGGCCGGCGCGGCGGGATCACCGCGTTCGTGGTGGACGGCGACAGCGCCGGCATCACTGTCGAACGACGCAACGAGTTCGTCGGCCTGCGCGGCCTGGAAAACAGCCTCACCCGGTTCCACGACGTGTTCGTGCCCACCGAGAACGTCATAGGCGGCGAGGGCAAGGGCCTCAAGATCGCGCTCACCACGTTGAACACCGGTCGGCTCTCGCTGCCGGCGATGTGCGTGGGTGCCGGCAAGTGGGCGTTGAACGTGGCCCGGGGGTGGGCCGCCGACCGGGTCCAGTGGGGTCGGCCGGTGGGCGAGCACGAGGCGGTCGCGCAGAAACTCTCGTTCATCGCCGCCACCACGTACGGCATGGAGACCATGCTGGACCTGTGCTGCCTGCTCGCCGACGACGACCGCAACGACATCCGGATCGAGGCGGCGCTGGTCAAGCTGTACGCCAGCGAGATGGCCTGGAAGATCGTCGACGAGCTGATCCAGATCCGGGGCGGCCGCGGGTACGAGACGGCCGACTCGCTGGCCGCCCGTGGCGAACGTGCCGCCGCCGTCGAACAGATGATGCGCGACCTGCGGATCAATCGGATCTTCGAGGGCTCCACCGAGATCATGCACCTGCTGATCGCCCGGGAGGCCGTCGACGCCCACCTGTCGGTGGCCGGTGACATCATCGACCCGGACGCGGGGCTCGGCCGCAAGGCCCGCGCCGGCGCCCGAGCCGGGGCCTTCTACGCGAAGTGGCTGCCGACCCTTGCCGTCGGCCGAGGTCAGAGCCCGTCGGCGTACGCCGAGTTCGGGCCACTGGCCGCTCACCTGCGTCAGGTGGAACGGTCGTCGCGCAAGCTGGCCCGGTCGACGTTCTACGCGATGTCGCGCTGGCAGGGAAAGATGGAACGCAAGCAGGCGTTCCTCGGCCGGGTGGTGGACATCGGCGCGGAGCTGTTCGCGATGTCGGCGGTCTGCGTCCGGGCGGTCGCCGAACGGGACACCCGTCCGGAGAACGTCGAGCTGGCCGACCTGTTCTGCCGGCAGGCGCGGGTGCGGGTGGACGCCCTGTTCGCCGCCCTGTGGGACAACACCGACTCGGTCGACACCGCCGCCGCGAAGCGGATCCTCGCCGGCCGTTACGCGGGTCTGGAGGACTGGGTCATCACCCCGTCCGACGAGCTGCCGTGGGTGGCCCGCTGGTCGCCCGGCCCGTCCACCGCCGAGGACGTCCGCCGCCGCATCCCCCGGAAGCCGTGACCGCGCCGCCCGGACGCGGCACGGGTCAGCGGGCTACCGCCCAGGCCAGCACCGCCGCGAGGATCAGGCCGTTGAGCACCGCCAGACCGAGGTACGCCGCGGGCGGGATCTTCCTGCCCCGGCGGACGAAGGAGACCAGGACGGCGGCGTAGCCGAGCAGCAGGACGGCGATGACGACCAGGAAGTAGAACACCCGAAGACCTTAGCGGCCACGGCCGCGCAGGCCGAGTTGACGCAGCTCCAGCGCGGCGAGGGCGTCGACAGTCTCGTCGTCGCCGCGCCGCCACGCCTCGGCGACGTCCGGGGCGATCCGGGTGAGGCGGCCCAGCGGCTGGGTGGCCAGCGCGCGCAGGGCGAGCAGATCCCGCCCGGCCGGTCCGGCGGCCAGCTTCGCCGCCGATCCGGCCCGGCGCATCCAGCGCACCCGCAGCGGCAGCCAGCCGAACAGCACGATGCCGAGCGGGAAGATCAGCACCGCGATGGCGAGCGCCAGGGCGAGCTGGTCGACGAGGTGCTGCTGGTCGCGGCCGGCGTCGGCGAGCCCACGGGCGGCGTCTGCGGCCCGCCGGAAGGGGGCGGTCAACTCGTCACCGACCAGCGGCACCCGGCCGACCTTGCCGCCGGCGTCGCCCAGGTTGTCGGCGAGTCCACTGCCGGCGCCCTCCAGCTTCTGCCCCGGTACGGCGAGCTTCTGCACCAGGTCGTGCAGCCACAGCGCGCCACGGATCGCGACGTACACCCAGGCGACGACGAGAAGGTCGGTGAGCAACTGGCGGGCGGCGGTCGGAAACCGATCGGCGTAGATTTTCACGCCGGACAGCGTGCCACGAACGCCCTCAGCCCGACACCCTCAGCGGACGCAGGCCGGGCAGGTGCCGAAGATCTCCAGGGTGTGGCTGACGTCGGCGTACCCGTGCTGCTCGGCCACCCGGTCGGCCCAGCTCTCCACGGCCGGACCGGCCACCTCGACGGTACGGCCGCAGGCCCGGCAGACCAGGTGGTGGTGGTGTCCCTCGCTGCACCGGCGGTAGAGGTGCTCGCCGCCCGGTGGTCGCATCACGTCGATCTCGCCGGCGTCGGCGAGGCCTTGCAGGGTGCGGTAGACGGTGGTGAGACCGACCCGTTCACCGCGCTGGCGCAGCATCGCGTGCAGGTCCTGGGCGCTGTGGAAGCCGTCCATCTCGCCCAGCAGTGCGCTCACCGCCGAGCGCTGCCGGGTGTTGCGCACGGCGGCGCCGCTCTCGCTCATGATCCCTCCCCGGCGTGGCTTACCGCGTCCGCCACGATGTGCGCGACGTGCTCGTCGACCAGGTTGTACGCGATTTCCCGACCTCGGCGCGAGCCCCGCACGACGCCCGCGCCCCGCAGCACCCGCAGGTGCTGGGAGACCAGCGGTTGTGCGGCGCCCAGCTTCTCCACAAGCTCGTGGACGCACCGTTCACCGTCGGCCAGCTCGCTGACGATGGCCAGCCGGATGGGGGCCGACAGGGCGCGGAGCAGTTCGCTGGCCCCGTCGAACGCCTCATAGCCCGCTGCGCCGGTCATCCTGCAACGGTAACGAATGCCGCGGGCGTCCCGCTGATCCGTCTCAGCGCAGCACGACCTCGTGCGGTTCCGGCGCCGGAACGGAGGACGGTGTGACCCGGCGGCGCAGCGCCCGCCAGATGCCCCCGGCCACGGCCACCACCAGGAAGGACGCGATCGCCACAAGCACCACCGAGGCGCCCGGGGCGGTGTCCGCCGTCGCCGCCACCCAGACGCCGGTGCCGGCCGCGAAGACCCCGAGCGCCATCGCGGCGGTCATGGTGCTGCGAAAGCCGCGGGTGACCTGCTGGGCGGCGGCCACCGGGACCACCATGAGCGCGCTGATCAGCAGCACCCCCACCGCGCGCATCGCGATGGTCACCGTGACAGCGGTGGTGACCGCGATCAGCAGGTTGAGGGTGCGCACCGGCAGGCCGGAGACCCGCGCGTACTCCTCGTCGTGACTGACCGCGAAGAGCGCCGGCCGCAGCGCGATCATGGCGACGAGGATCGCCGTGCCGAGCACCGCGATGGTCGTCAGGTCCGCGGGCGAGATGGTGGTCAGCGACCCGAACAGGTAGGCGTTGAGGTTGGCGCTCGTCGCGTCGGAGAGACCGACCAGCAGCACACCACCGGCGATGCCGCCGTAGAAGAGCAGGGCCAGGGCCAGGTCGCCGGAGGTACGCCCGCGGGAGCGGACCACCTCGATGGTGACCGCGCCGATGGTCGCCACGATCACCGCCACCAGCACCGGCGAACGGTTGAGCAGCAGGCCGGCGCCGACGCCTGTCAACGCCACGTGCCCGATGCCGTCGCCGATCAGCGTCAGCCGGCGCTGCACCAGGTAGATGCCGAGCGCCGGCGCGGCCAGGCCGATCACCAGCGCGGCGATCAGGGCCCGCTGCATGTACGGGTACTGGAAGAGTTCCATTGCTCAGCTGCTCCACAGCCCGGCGGGCTCGTCGGGACCGTGCGGGTGCACGTGGTCGTGGTCGGGCTCCGCGTGATGGCCGGCCGGGTCCGGCACCGGGCCGTCGTGGCAGATGCCACCCTCGTGTACGACGACAGCACGGCTGATGACCGGCCGCAGCGGGCCCAGCTCGTGGGCCACCAGCAGCACCGTTCCGCCGTCGCCGACGAAGTCGCGCAGCGCGTCGGCGAACGCCTCCTGGCTGGCCGCGTCCACCCCGGCGGTGGGCTCGTCGAGGATCAGCAGCTCAGGTCGGCCGGCCAGTGCGCGGGCGATCAGGGTGCGCTGCTGCTGACCACCGGAGAGGGTGGCCACCGGGTCGGCCGCCCGGTCGGCGAGGCCCACCGCGCGCAGCGCGTCGTCGACGGCGGTGCGGTCGGCCGCGCCCGGGGGGCGGAGCAGACCCCGGCGGGCCAACCGGCCGGAGGCCACCACCTCGCGCACGGTGGCAGGTACGCCGCCGCCGGCGCCGAGGCGCTGCGGGACGTACCCGATGCGCTGCCACTGCCGGAACCGGCGCAGCGGCTGGCCGAAGAGGGTGATCGCGCCGGTGCTCAGCGGCACCAGGCCGAGCACCGCGCGGATCAGCGTGGACTTGCCGGAGCCGTTGGCGCCGAGCACCGCGACGACCTCCCCGGCGGTCACGGTGAGCGAGACGTCCCGGAGCACGGGGCGGCCGTCGTAGCCGACCGCCCCGTGCTCGACGGTGATGACGGGTGTGCTCACGAGCAGCTCAACGCCGTCCGCAGGGCCTGGAGGTTGGTACGCATCACCGAAAGGTAGTCGGCGCCGTCGCCGGCGGCGAGCCCTTCGATCGGGTCGAGCACTGCGGTCTTCGCACCCACCTGACCGGCGATGGTCTCGGCGACCTTCGGGCTGACAAGCGTCTCGAAGAAGATCGTGGTGGTCCGGTGCTCCTTGGCCTCCTCGATCACCTGAGCCAGCCGCTGCGGGGAGGGTTCGACGTCCGGGCTCAGCCCGGTGATGCCGACCTGGTCGAGCCGGTACCGGTCGGCGAGGTAGCCGAACGCGGCGTGGCTGGTCACGATCTCCCGCCGCTGGCAGGTCGCCAGGCCTGTGGTGAACTCGCCGTCAAGCGCCGTCAGGTCGGCGCGCAGCGCGGAGGCGCGGGTGGTGTAGTCGGCGGCGTGGTCCGGGTCGGCCTTGCCGAGCCGCTGGGCGAGCTGGTCGCCGATGGTGGCCAGCCGGGTCGGGTCGAGCCAGACGTGCGGGTCCTTGCCGCCGGTGTTCTCCTCCTCGGCGTGCTCGCCCGCACCCTCGTGGTCGTGCCCGGCGGCTGTCGCGTCCAGCAGCGGTTGCACGCTCGTCACGTCGAACGCCCGGTCGCCGCCGTTCTGCGCGACGGCGTCGTCCACCGCCGGCTGGAAGCCCTTCAGGTAGACGATCAGCTCGGCCTCGCTGACCTGGCCGACCTGGCTCGGGCTGAGTTCCAGGTCGTGCGGCTCGGCGCCGGGCTTGGCGAGGTTGGTCACCCGGACCGCGTCGCCGCCGATCCGCTCGGCGACGAACTGGAGGGGGTAGAACGCGGCCACCACGTCGACCCGTTGCGGGTCGGCGCCGGCGGCACCACCGGTGGAGCAGCCGGCAGCGCCGCCCAGGGCGAGGACTGCGGTCGCGGCGGCCAGGACGCGGGACGTGGTGCGGTTGGTCATGTCCTCAACTGTCCGTGGCAACGATAATGATTGTCAAAAACGCATGATTGCATGTCAGAGCAGCTTCGCCAGACCCACAGTGACCAGCAGGGTCAGCATGAGCAGCCGGATCAGCCGGGTCTGCGGCGACTGCACCGGCCAGGTCGTCGCCAACAGGGCGATCAGCACCGCCGCGAGCGCGAGCGTCAGCAACCCGCCGACGACGCCTGGCGTGAAGAACGCCACAAGCACCACCACAAGGGTGAGCAGGAACACCGACGTCGGGTTCGCCCCGGCCAGACGCGCCAGCAGAGGGCGCTGCGTACGCTGCATCCCACAGACTCTACGAGGAGGAACCCCCGGTGCTGGTGACCAACCGGTTCGTGGTCGACGTCGATGTCGCCGACGACTTCACCGAACGGGCGCACGCCGCCCTCACCGCGCTGGCCGCCCGACCCGGCTACCTGCGAGGACAACTGGTCCGGGCGCTGGACGACCCCCGGCACTGGACGCTGCTCACCGAGTGGGAGTCGGTGGGCACCTACCGGCGGGCACTTGGCGCCTTCGAGGTCAAGGTCAGCGCCGTGCCGCTGCTCGCCGAGTCGATCGACGAGCCGTCCGCGTACGAGGCCCTGGCCAGCGCCGTGCCCGGCGGGGCAGTGGTGGTCGCCGAGAGTGATCGGGCTGCGGGTCCTTACCGCTGAGCCGGCGGACACTACGCTGCTCCTATGACCGCACCCGCCCCGCCGCCCGGTCCCGGTGTGGCTCCGCCGTTCGCCGCGCCGCCCACCGAGGGCCGCCGGACCCGGCTCTGGATCGGCCTCGGCGTCGGCGCTCTGGCCCTGCTGCTCTGCTGCGGCGGGGGAGGCACAGCCGTCGTGGGCCTGTTCGTCACGGGCGTGCAGGCCGTCCGGGAGCAGGGCCGCACGGTGACCAGCGACTACTACCAGGCCCTCGTCGAGCGAAACTACGGCCGGGCGTACGAGCAGCTCTGCGACGACGCGCAGCGGCGCGAGTCCCGCCCCGAGTTCGAACGGCGGGCGGCTGCCGAGCCGCAGGTGAGCGCGTTCCGGGTGGGTGAGGTGGACACCACCAACCTGACCGTGCCTGTCGACGTGACACTCGAGGGCGGCGACCGGGAACAGCAGCAGGTCACCCTCGGCTCGGACAGCCAGACCGGTGGCATGGAGGTCTGCGGGGTGAGCTGACCGGCTCCCGGTATTCTGCTGGGTTCGGGGCGACGGTGACCGTACCGTTGGCCCGAACTGACCGTTCCATCCATATCTCGCCCCCCGCCGACCGCCAGCCGGCGTAGGAGGAAACATGCCAGTCGACCGTATCGACGCCGTCGTCAGCCTCGCCAAGCGCCGAGGCTTCGTCTTCCCCTCCAGCGAGATCTACGGAGGCACCCGATCGGCGTGGGACTACGGGCCGCTCGGCGTTGAACTCAAGGAGAACGTCCGCCGGCAGTGGTGGAAGACGATGGTCCAGCAGCGCGACGACGTGGTCGGCCTCGACTCCGCCGTGATCCTGGCCCGCAGGGTGTGGGAGGCGTCCGGCCACATCGCCGAGTTCGTCGACCCGCTCACCGAGTGCCAGTTCTGCCACAAGCGTTTCCGGGCGGACCACCTGGAGGAGGCGTACGCCGAGAAGCACGGCAAGCCGCTGACCTCGCTCGCCGAGCTGAACTGCCCCAACTGCGGCAACAAGGGCACCTTCACCGAGCCGAAGATGTTCAACGGCCTGATGAAGACGTACCTGGGCCCGGTGGAGAGCGACGAGGGTCTGCACTACCTGCGTCCGGAGACCGCGCAGGGCATCTTCGTGAACTACAAGAACGTCGAGACGGTCGCCCGCAAGAAGCCGCCGTTCGGCATCGCCCAGACCGGCAAGTCGTTCCGCAACGAGATCACCCCGGGCAACTTCATCTTCCGGACCCGCGAGTTCGAGCAGATGGAGATGGAGTTCTTCGTCGAGCCGGGCACCGACGAGCAGTGGCACGAGTACTGGCTCCAGGAGCGCTGGAACTGGTACCTCGACCTGGGCCTGTCGGCTGACAATCTGCGCCTGTTCGAGCACCCCAAGGAGAAGCTCTCCCACTACTCGAAGCGCACTGTCGACATCGAGTACCGCTTCCAGTTCGGCGGCACTGAGTTCGCCGAGTTGGAGGGCGTCGCCAACCGCACCGACTTCGACCTGTCCACGCACAGCAAGCACTCGGGTGTCGACCTGTCGTACTTCGACCAGACCAAGAGTGAGCGCTGGATGCCGTACGTCATCGAGCCGGCCGCCGGTCTGACCCGTGCGGTGCTGGCCTTCCTGCTGGAGGCGTACGACGAGGACGAGGCGCCGAACACCAAGGGCGGCGTGGACAAGCGCACGGTGATGCGGTTCGACCCGCGGCTGGCCCCGGTCAAGGTGGCGGTGCTGCCGCTGTCGCGCAACGAGGCGTTGTCGCCGAAGGCGAAGGACCTCGCGGCGCTGCTGCGCAAGCGTTGGGTGGTGGAGTTCGACGACTCGCAGGCGATCGGCCGCCGCTACCGCCGGCAGGACGAGATCGGCACCCCGTTCTGCGTGACAGTCGACTTCGACACCCTGGACGACAACGCCGTGACGGTGCGCAACCGGGACACCATGGCCCAGGAGCGGGTCTCCCTGGACCAGGTCGAGCGGTACCTGATCGAGCGCCTCCCGGGCTGCTGAGACGGTGGGCACGGGGCCTCGGCCGACGCGGAAAGCGCCGGTCGGGGCCCCGTACACTTGTGCGGTGACTGCCTCGACCGTGCCCGCGCTGCGGCCGTTGACCCTCGGGCCGCACCAGGTGTGGCCGCCCGTGGTCCTCGCGCCGATGGCGGGGATCACCAACGTCGGGTTCCGTCGGCTCTGCCGGGAGCAGGGCGGCGGCATCTACGTCTGCGAGATGATCACCACCCGGGCGCTCGTCGAGCGGAACCCGAAGACGCTGCGCATGATCGCGTTCGGCGACGACGAGAAACCCCGCAGCCTCCAGCTCTACGGCACCGACCCGCAGGTCACCGCCGCGGCCGTGCGCATCGTCGTGGAGCGCAATCTGGCCGACCACATCGATCTCAACTTCGGCTGCCCCGTACCCAAGGTCACCCGGCGTGGCGGCGGCGCGGCGCTGCCCTGGCGGCGCCGGCTCTTCGCCCGGCTGGTGACGGCCGCGGTCGCCGCCGCGTCGCCGGCCGGGGTGCCGGTCACCGTGAAGATGCGCAAGGGCATCGACGACGACCATCTGACGTACGTCGAAGCCGGGCTCGCCGCGCAGGAGGCGGGCGTCGCCGCGGTGGCCCTGCACGGGCGCACGGCCGCACAGCGGTACTCGGGCACCGCCGACTGGGACGCCATCGCCACGTTGAAGCAGGCACTCGACGTGCCGGTGCTCGGCAACGGCGACATCTGGGAGGCGGACGACGCGCTGCGGATGGTCGCGCACACAGGTGTCGACGGTGTGGTGATCGGCCGTGGCTGCCTGGGCCGGCCGTGGCTCTTCGCCGACCTGGAGGCCGCCTTCAACGGGAGGCCGGAGCGGCGGATGCCGACCCTGGGCGAGGTGGCGGTGACCATGCGCCGGCACGCCGAGCTGCTTGTCGACCAGTTCGTGGCGGGCGCACGCAACCCGGCCCGGGGCGAGCGGGACGGCTGCACCGACTTCCGCAAGCACGTCGCCTGGTACCTCAAGGGCTTCCCGGTCGGCGGGGAGCTGCGCCGATCGCTGGCGATGATCGAGAGCCTGGCCCAGCTCGACGATCTGCTCGGCAAGCTCGACCCGGCGGAGCCGTTCCCGGTGACCGCCCTGGGCCAGCCGCGCGGGCGGACGAACTCCCCCGGCAAGGTCTTCCTGCCCGACGGTTGGCTGGCCAGCCGGGACGACGACACGGTCCCCGAGGGCGCCGAGATGGACGACTCCGGCGGCTGACCCGAACGACGACGAAGGGCCGGACCCCTGGTGGGGTCCGGCCCTTCGGGTTGTCGGTGGTGCGGTCAGTGCGGTCAGCTGGTGGCGTAGCCGCGGGTGGCGATCCAGTCGGCGAGGTGCTCGACGGTGACCTCGTAGGAGGCGGTGTTCGGGTCGGCGGAGTCGGCGATCTTCACGATGTTGCCGTTGTCGCGGTAGCCGACGACGCTGATGTAGTGCCCGCCTTCGAAGGAGTGCACGCCGCCGTCGGTGTCGGTGGTGGTGCCGGCGATGTTGGCGACCACGGCGCGACCCTGGTCGACGGTCTTGACGATGTCGGCGCGTAGCGTGTCGGTCTGTTTGTCGTCGGCCGCCGGTGTGCTGATCTCGACGGAGCGGTAGGCGTCGTTCTTACCGGTCTCCTTGTTCAGCACGGGGGTGATGTCGTTGATGGAGTTGGTGCCGGCTTCGGTGGTGCCCATCTCCTTGGCCATGGCGTCGACGCTGATGTCCTTGCCCTGCACACTCAGGGCGTTGCGGGCGGCGGCGGGGCCGCAGTAGTAGAAGTTCGGCTGGGCCTCGTAGCGCACGCCCAGCTGACGCTCACCGCCAGGCTTGCGCTCGGACTGGGTCTGCGTGGTGGGCTTGGCGTCCGACGCGGCGTACGCGGCGGTGACGGGGCCGGCGATGGCGCCGCCGGTGAACGCGAGACCGGCGGCGGTCAGTGCGGTCTTACGGATCAGATCGGTACGCATGATGGCGTGCTCCTCTGCATCGGGGGTGCGCGCGACACACGCAAAAGGGGGACGGTGTGTCGCGCGGAAAGAAGTAGAGGCGACCTGGCCGGTGTTCCGGCGGGCGGCCCGGGCGCTGGGCTCGGAGGCCTCGGTCGCATGCCAGGTATAACGACCCCGACCGGCCCCCGATTCCACGCCCACGGTGGCCCCGGCCACGCGACATCCACCCCACAACCGGACAGCCACCCAGGAGCCTCGCACCGCGAACCGGCCACCGACGCCCAATGCCGCCGCCCGGGGCCGACAGCCGTCGACAGCGCACTTCCCGGGAAAGTGCCGCCTGCCGACGCGACGAAGCCTTTCCTGCGCGCCGGATCCGGTGCTGCCGCCGCCAGCGCGAGCAGGCGGGCCCGCGGTGAAGCGAGATGCGTGCCGCCGCCGGCGTTGTGGTTGGTGCTGGCCGCTGTCGAGCTGCCCCAAATCTGGGGCAGTGGCTCCGTCACGCGCTCTCCGCGCGTGGGTAGCCCCGTCGCCCCGCGTGGGCCGCCGTGCCCCGCGTAGGCCCGCACTGTCCCGCGTGGGGCGCCCTGCCCGCATGGAGAAAACCTGCCCCAAATCTGGGGCAGCTCGACAGGGCGCAGGTAGGGGAAGCCCGACCCGCCTCGCGCGGGTTTCGGGCGCGTGGTCACCGAGCCGCCCGTTGGTGCGGGGCCTTTCAACGCTTGAGGGCGACGGGAAGCGTATCGGCGACGCTGTCGGGGTCGCTCTGGGTCGGAAGGTGCGAGCGGGTGGACCCCACCCCCTCAGCCGGCCAGGGGATCTCGGGGGAGTGGTGGAAGGTTACTCCGGCGGTGGTCCAGCGCGGGCCGTGCCCGGCCAGCCGATCGCGGAACCCGGCCCAGTCGTGCGTCGCCCGGGGCGACCAGCCCAGCTCGGCGATGGCGGGCAGCCGAGGGAACAGCATGTACTCGATCTCGGCCAGCGAGGTGACCGACTCGGTCCAGAGCGGGGCTTCCACGCCGAGGACCGCCGTCTCTGGCACACCCGTCACGTGTGACCCGGGATCCCAGTCGTAGGCCCGCTCCACGTCGATCAGGCCTGCCCAGTCCTGCCCGATCGGCGTGTCCGGGGCGTACTTCATGTCCAGGTAGGCGTGGTTCCCCGGGGAGACGATCAGCCGGGCGCCCTGGCGTACCGCCTCGGCCGTGGCGGCCGGGTCCTCGCTGGTCGTGCCCCACCACTGGAGCACCCGCCCGTTGACGTGCGCGGCCGGGGCGAGCTGGTGCCAGCCGACGACCGTCTTGCCGGTGCCGGCTACGATCCGCTGCACCCGCTCGACGAAACCCGTGTACACCTCGTCCTTGACCTTGAACGCCTCGTCGCCGCCGATGTGCAGCCAGGGCCCCGGGGTGAGCGCGGCCACCTCACCCAGCACGTCGGCGACGAAGTCGTACGTCCGCTCGTCGGTCGGGTCGACGTAGCTGAAACCGACCTCAGTGCCGGTGTACGGCGGTGGCGCGAGCTTGTCCGGTGCCAGCTCCGGGTACGCCACCAGCGCCGCGTTCGTGTGGCCGGGGAGGTCGATCTCCGGGACGACTGTGATGTGCCTGGCGGCCGCGTAGGAGACGATCCGCGCGTAGTCGGCAGTCGTGTAGTGCCCGCCGGGGCCGCCGCCGACCTCGGTCGCCCCGCCGACGGTGGTCAGCCTCGGCCAGGAGTCGGCGGCGATCCGCCAGCCCTGGTCGTCGGTGAGGTGCAGGTGCAGGTGGTTGAGCTTGTAGCGGGCCAGGTGGTCGATCACCCGCAGCACGTCCTCGACGGCGAAGAAGTGCCGCGCGACGTCGAGCATCGCGCCCCGGTACGGGAACCGGGGCGCGTCGGTGATCGTCCCGCCGGGCAGCGCCCAGTGCGCGGCGACCGGGGTCGGGCTCTCGATCGCCGCCGGCAACAGTTGGCGCAGGGTCTGCACGCCGTGGAAGAGGCCGGTGGCGGTGACGGCGGTGAGGCGTACCCCATCGAGTGTGACGTCGAGCCGGTAGCCCTCCGCACCGAGATCGGCGGCCTCGTCCAGCAGCAGCGCGATGCCGCCGACCGGCTCCGGCCCGGCGGTGTCGGCGACCGGCAGTGGGTGGGCGGCAGCCTCGGTGACCGGGAGCGGGTAGCCGGTGGCCGGGCGCAGCAGCTCGGCGAGGTGCTCGGCGACGGCCAGCGCGGCCGGGTCGGCGCCGGCCACGATCGCGGCGTCGGCCGGCAGCACCCAGCCCGCGGTCGGGTCCGGCCGGACCTGCTGCGGGGCGGGCACGACGTCGGAGAGCCGGTGCGGGCTCGCCGCGGTGAGCGCCGTGACCGCGCTCTGCTCGGCCGTGCGGGCCAGCGTGGCCGCGTCCGGCTCCCCGACCGACAGTGGCGCGGGCGCAGCGGTGGGGCCGGGGGAGGGGATGGTCGACACGGCGGCGACTCCGGGGTGTATTCGCGTCGGTTATGGCAAAAGCGACGTTCACCGGCTGGCGTGCCATCAAGCGTACGGCGCTCGGCCGGGATGCGTGATGGTGCGCATGGAAGCGTTCCCAAAAACTGGTACGAACACGGATAGTCGTGATGGCTGTGCCAATTGTCACCGAACGGTCCCAGGTCGCTCGATGTTCGCTTAACCTTCGCCCACCAATCGGCGTCGACCCGGGGATTACCTGTGGTCCGCTGCGGGGTAGAGGAAAACTGAACCTTCGTTAAGTGTCATTCCGGCGCGTGTGTTGTGGAGGCTCTGGTGGCAGCGCAAGAGACCGTCGATCACAAGTACGTCTACGACTTCTCTGAAGGAAACAAGGATCTCAAGGACCTGCTCGGCGGCAAGGGGGCCAACCTCGCCGAGATGACAAACCTCGGCCTGCCCGTTCCCCCCGGCTTCACCATCACCACCGAGGCCTGCCAGGCGTACCTCGCGACCGGGCGGGAGCCCGACGGGCTGGCCGGTCAGATCGAGAAGCACCTGGAGTCGCTGGAGCGTGCCATGGGCAAGCGCCTCGGCGACCCGCAGGACCCCCTGCTGGTGTCCGTCCGCTCCGGCGCGAAGTTCTCCATGCCCGGCATGATGGAGACCGTCCTCAACGTCGGCCTCAACGACCAGAGCGTGGTCGGCCTCTCCGCGCAGGCCGGAGGGAACGACAGGTTCGCCTGGGACTCCTACCGCCGGCTCATCCAGATGTTCGGCAAGACCGTCTGCGAGGTGCCCGGCGAGGAGTTCGAGCACGCCCTCGACGAGGCCAAGAACGCCAAGGGCACCTCCAACGACCTGGATCTGGACGCCGGCGACCTGCGCGGGCTTGTCGACGCGTACAAGAAGATCTTCGTGAAGCACACCGGTCGGGAGTTCCCGCAGCAGCCACGCGAGCAGCTCGACCTGGCCATCCGCGCCGTCTTCGAGTCGTGGAACGCCGAGCGCGCGGTGCTCTACCGCCGCCAGGAGCGAATCCCGGCCGACCTGGGCACCGCGGTCAACGTGGTGAGCATGGTCTTCGGCAACCTCGGCCCGGATTCCGGCACCGGCGTCGCGTTCACCCGCGACCCGGGCAGCGGGGCGCAGGGCATCTACGGCGACTACCTGGCCAACGCGCAGGGCGAGGACGTCGTCGCCGGCATCCGCAACACGGTGCCGTTGCAGGAGCTGGAGCAGCTCGACAAGTCCTCCTACGACGAGCTGCTCGGCATCATGGCCCGGCTGGAGGAGCACTACAAGGACCTCTGCGACATCGAGTTCACCATCGAGCGCGGCAAGCTGTGGATGTTGCAGACCCGGGTCGGCAAACGGACGGCCGCCGCCGCGTTCGTCATCGCGGGGCAGCTCGTCGACGAGGGCCTCATCGACCTCGACGAGGCGCTGCACCGGGTCAACGGCGCGCAGCTGGCGCAGCTGATGTTCCCCCGTTTCCAGCTCGACCACGAGTTCGAGGCTGTCGCGAAGGGCATCGGCGCGTCGCCCGGCGCGGCGTCGGGCAAGGTCGTGTTCACCTCCGCGCGGGCCGTCGAGCTGGCCGCCGAGGGTGAGTCGGTGATCCTGGTCCGCCGCGAGACCAACCCGGACGACCTGAACGGCATGATCGCCGCGAAGGGCATCCTGACGTCGCGGGGCGGTAAGACCAGCCACGCGGCAGTGGTGGCCCGGGGGATGGGCAAGACCTGCGTCTCCGGTGCCGACGAGATCGACGTGAACGTGCCAGCGAAGCGCTTCACCGTGGCCGGGCAGACCGTGAACGAGGGCGACGTCGTGTCCATCGACGGCACCACAGGCAAGGTCTACCTCGGCGAGGTGCCTGTCATGCCGTCGGAGGTCGTGCAGTACTTCGAGGGCAGCCTCGACCCGGAGCACATCGACAACGCGCTGGTCCGGGCCGTACACCGGATCATGACGCACGCCGACGGCAAGCGGCGGCTCGCGGTCCGCACGAACGCCGACACCGGCGCGGACGCGGCCCGGGCGCGGCGCTTCGGCGCCGAGGGCATCGGGTTGTGCCGCACCGAGCACATGTTCCTCGGTGACCGGCGGGAGCTGGTCGAGCGGCTGATCCTGGCCCGCGCCGAGGGTGAGCGGGAGGCGGCGCTGGCGGCGCTGCTGCCGTTGCAGCGGGCCGACTTCGAGGAGATCTTCCGCGAGATGGACGGGCTGCCGGTCACCGTCCGGCTGATCGACCCGCCGCTGCACGAGTTCCTGCCGCCGTTGGAGCAGCTCGCGGTGAACGTGGCTGTCGCCCAGGAGCGGGGCGAGGACGTCGCGAAGGAGGAGGCCCTGCTCGCCGCCGTCCGGCGGATGCACGAGGAGAACCCGATGCTCGGGTTGCGGGGCGTACGCCTCGGCCTGGTCATCCCCGGCCTGTTCGCGATGCAGGTGCGGGCCATCGCCGAGGCGGCCGTCAGCTGCGCCCGGGGCGGTGGGGTGGCCAAGCCGGAGATCATGGTGCCGCTGGTCGGGGCCGTGCAGGAGCTGGAGACGGTCCGCACCGAGGCCGAGAAGATCATCGCGGAGGTGGTCGGGGACAGCGGGGTCGAGGTGCTGATCGGCACCATGATCGAGGTGCCGCGCGCGGCGCTGACCGCCGGCCAGATCGCCGAGGCCGCCGAGTTCTTCTCCTTCGGCACCAACGACCTGACCCAGATGGGCTGGGGTTTCTCCCGCGACGACGTCGAGGGCGCGTTCTTCTGGCGCTACCTGGAGTTGGGCATCTTCGGCATCTCGCCGTTCGAGTCGATCGACCGGGACGGCGTCGGCCGGCTGGTGCGGATCGCCGCCGAGGAGGGCCGGGCCGCCCGGCCCGGGCTGAAGCTCGGTGTGTGCGGCGAGCATGGTGGCGACCCCGACTCGGTGCACTTCTTCCACGAGGTCGGCCTGGACTACGTGTCCTGCTCGCCGTTCCGGGTGCCGGTGGCGCGGCTGGAGGCGGGCCGGGCGGTCGTGGAGACCGGCGGGTCGGACAGCCGCTGACGTGGGCCGGCGGCGGACCGGAGCCTCCCGGCCGCCGCCGGGCACCGACGTTCAGATCGGCGGGCGACGCCAGGTGGGTCGGGACGAGCGGCGCAGCTGCGTCGGCAGGGTCGCCATCGGGGTACGCACGGCAAGCGGCGCGTGGGCGTCCGGAGCCGGGGTGGCGCCGATCCGGGCGCGGCGGGTGTCCCACACCGAGCCGGCCCGGCGGGCCACCGCCCGCGCCTCCTCGTGAAGCGCCTCCAGGTCCTGGGTGGACGACGCGGTGACCAGGGTCAGCAGCGCGGTGCGCCCGGCCGGGTAGGTCACCACGCAACCCGCTGTGGTGCGGACCACCGACTCGCGGAACTCGCCCCGCCGGACGGTGTCGGCCACCCGGTGACCGAGCCCGAAACTGGCCGCGGCGAGCGCGGCGAGATGGGTGGCGTCGGTGCTGGGCAGGTCGCTGGAGATGAGCAGCCCGTCGGTGCCGGCCAGCACGGTGCCGGTGACCTCGCGTCGGCGCCGGCGCAGCCCGCGTAGTTCCGTTTCCATCACCGTGTCTGCGTCCACGAGACTCTCCCCTTACCGGTCGGGCTCCGCGCGTCGGTCGACTGGTCACGTTCCGCGCTGGGAACGCTACCGGCGGCCACTGCCGCCTCGCGAGCCCGTAACCCTCGGCAATCGGTCGACAACTGCCGGCCAGTCGGCGGTTGTGGACCCGACGTCGATGCGTCGTGGGCAGGTCGAGCGGCCGTGGCGGGCGTAATCTTGGC
This sequence comes from Micromonospora sp. NPDC047521, assembly GCF_055587305.1. Taxonomy (NCBI): domain Bacteria; kingdom Bacillati; phylum Actinomycetota; class Actinomycetes; order Micromonosporales; family Micromonosporaceae; genus Micromonospora; species Micromonospora sp. NPDC047521. Next base: position 115,796 of record NZ_JBVJGN010000003.1, read on the forward strand.
TCCTCGCACACGGCCGATTGCGTACGCCGTCGAGGGGGAAGGGTGACTGCATGACAAGCGTCTGGGAGAGCCTGACCGTCGATGCCCGTGATCCGGCCCGACTGGCCCGCTGGTGGGCCGAGGCGCTCGGCTATCAGGTCGTCACCGAGAAGCCCGACGAGGTGGAGATCCGCCAGTCCGCCGACCGCCTGCCCGGCCTGGTCTTCGTGCCGGTGGCCGACGGCAAGGAGCGCAAGAACCGGCTGCACCTCGACCTCCGTCCGGCCGACCAGGAGGCCGAGGTCGAGCGGCTTGTCGACATGGGCGCCCGGCACGTCGACATCGGCCAGGGTGACGTCGAGTGGACGGTGCTGGCCGACCCGGAGGGCAACGAGTTCTGCGTCCTGCGTTCTGCGTGAGCGGCGCTCCGGAGGCTCGCCTGGTCGAGGAGCCGCCCAAGGACACCGGGCATCGCCGGTCGCCGTACGAGCGTGACCGGGCCCGGGTGCTGCACTCGGCGGCGTTCCGCCGGCTGGCCACCAAGACGCAGGTGCACACGGCCGGCACCGACGACTTCCTGCGTACGCGACTGACGCACTCGCTGGAGGTGGCGCAGATCGCCCGGGAGATGGGTGCCCGGCTGGGCTGTGACCCGGACGTGGTAGACGTCGCAGGGCTCGCCCACGATCTGGGTCATCCGCCGTTCGGGCACAACGGCGAGGCGGCTCTGGATCTGCTGGCCACGCCGTGCGGCGGCTTCGAGGGCAACGCGCAGACGCTGCGGGTGCTGACCCGACTGGAGGCGAAGGTGCTCGCCCCGGACGGCTCGTCCGCCGGGCTGAACCTGACCCGGGCGTCGCTGGACGCGATCGGCAAGTACCCGTGGCCGCGCCGTGCCGGGCAGCGCAAGTTCGGGGTGTACGCCGACGACACGGTGGTCTTCGACTGGATCCGGGAGGGTGCCCCCGGGGACCGCCGCTGCCTGGAGGCCCAGGTGATGGACTGGGCGGACGACGTCGCGTACTCGGTGCACGACGTGGAGGACGGCGTGCACGGCGGGTACGTCACGCTGCGGCCGCTGCTCGACGACGCCGACGAGCGGGCCGCGCTCTGCGCGGACGTGGCCGCCACGTACTCGGGGGAGTCGGCCGACGACCTGGCCGGCGTGCTTGTGGAGTTGCTTGCCGATCCGCTGCTCGCCCCGCTCGCCGGGTACGACGGCAGCCATCGCGCCCAGGTCGCCCTGAAGGCCACGACAAGCGGGCTGACAGGCCGGTTCGTGTCCGCGGCGGTCGCCGCCACCGAGGAGCGCTTCGGTCCGGGACCGCATCGTCGGTACGCCGCCGATCTGGTGGTGCCGCGCCTGGTCCGGGCGCACTGCGCCCTGCTCAAGGGCATCGCCCTGCGCTATGTGATGCGCCGTTCGGGCTTTCGGGGTCGTTACGAGCGGCAGCGCACGATGTTGGCGGAGGTGGTGTCCGCGCTGGTCCGGCGGGCGCCGGACGGACTGGATCCGATCTTCGCGCCGCTGTGGCGGGCCGCGCCGGACGACGCGGCGCGGCTGCGGGTGGTGATCGACCAGGTCGCGTCGCTCACCGATCCGGCGGCGGTGACGTGGCACACCCGTCTGGTCGGCGACGGCACACAATCGACTTAGGTTAACCTAACAACATGACGGTCACCTCGGTCCAGGTGCTGCGCACCGAGCGACCCACCCCGCATGTGATCCGGCTCGTCCTCGGTGGGGACGAACTTGCCGACCTGCCGGTGGGGGAGTTCACCGACCACTACATCAAGCTGGTCTTCCCGCAGCCGGGTGTGGTGTATCCGCAGCCGATGGACATGGCGGTGATCCGTCGGGAGCTGCCCCGGGAGCAGTGGCCCCGGCTGCGCGCGTACACCGTGCGGCGGTGGGATCCGCTGGCCGAGGAGTTGACGGTGGACGTGGTGCACCACGGCGACGAGGGGCTCGCCGGCCCGTGGGCCGCCGCGCTGCGCCCCGGCGACCCGGTGTACTTCGTGGGCCCCGGCGGGGCGTACGCGCCGAGCCCGGACGCGGACTGGCATCTGCTGGTGGGTGACGAGAGCGCGTTGCCGGCGATCGCCGCCGCCCTGGAGCGGCTGCCGCTGGGCGCCCCGGCGCACGTGTTCGTGGAGGTCGCCGAGCCGGCCGAGGAGCAGAAGCTGCTCAGCCCCGGCGCGGTCCAGCTGACCTGGCTGCACCGCGGGGCGGCTCCGGTGGGCGCCGCGCTGGTGGCGGCGGTCCGGGAGTTGGAGTTCCCGCCCGGTCAGGTGCACGCCTTCGTGCACGGTGAGGCGACGTTCGTCCGTGAGCTGCGCCGGCTGCTGCGCGCCGAGCGGGGTGTGCCCGCCGACCGGCTCTCCATCTCGGGCTACTGGCGGCGCGGGATGGACGACGAGGGCTGGCGCTCCACCAAGGCCGACTGGAACCGGCAGGTGGCGGCCGAGGAGGCGACTGCCGCCTGAGCGCCGGTCAGCCGTCGGTCTCCTGACTGGCCGCGGTGAGTCGGCGGGTGAGCAGTACGGCGTACACGACGATCACCAGCGCGAGCAGGAACAGCAGGAGTCTCGGTTCACCTACCGTCGCGGCGACCAGACCGGACGCGACGATGCCGTAGCCGGTGATCGCCAGCCGGCCGGCGGTCGGCCGGCTCCACAGCCAGTACAGCACCAGACCGCAGAGCATCCAGACCAGTACCGAGGCGGCCAGCACGAGCCGCAGTTCCAGCGGCAGCCGTGTCGCGTCGTCGTCGACCAGCCGGACCACCTGCCCGAGTGCCCAGCCGAGCAGCAGCAGCGCACCGTCCAGCGGGAGGTGCAGATAGCTGTACGCCTGCCCGCCGCGCAGCCGGGTCTGCAACAGGCGGGTGGTGACGAACGTGGTGTAGACCCACCAGACGGCCGCCGGCACCAGGAACGCCACCCCGGCGGTCGCGATCATGTACGGCCGGGGGTGGTCCGGCACCGCGAAGAGCAGGCTGGCCAGCGCGCTGCCCAGGACGATGATGGTGAACTGCCCGATCCGCTCCGGCAGGTGCCTGTTGTCCACCGGCCACCTGTCGAGCCAGCGCCACCCGACCCAGGGGGTGGCCAGCTCGATGACCATCGCGACGATCCACAGCACCGGGCGTGCCGTGGCGGGGGCGGCCAGCGAGGCCAGCCAGAGCAGCCAACCCGTGCCGAAGCCGGTCAGGTACACCGAGGTCACCGTACGAGCCATCGGGCTGGTGGGCCGGGCCCGCAGGTACAGCAGGAGCAGCACGCCCCGCACGATCAGGTATCCGACGGGCAGGAGCACGCTCTCGGGCACCTCGTCGACGCCCAGCGTCATGGCGCCCGCGCCGATCAACGCGACGAGCACCAACATGCGGTGCGGCGCGTCGTCCGGGTCGAACCGGGTGTCGTAGTAGACCTGCCCCACCCACGCCCACTGGATCACCACGAACAGGCCGAGCACGGCCAGCACCTCCGTCGGCGCCGGGGTCGGGTCGTTGCCCAGCCGGGCGACCACCGCCGCCAGGGCGTACACGAAGATGAGGTCGAGGAAGAGTTCCAGCCAGGTGGCGTGCCGGTGCCCGTCCTCGTCCGACCGGGGTTCGGCGTCGCGCAGTCCGAGCCGGCCGGCCAGCCGGCCCGGCCAGTGGACACCGCCGGTGCGTACCCTGCGCATCTGGTCATGCTCCCCGCGCGGCCCCGGCCCACGGGCGGAAACCGGCGAGCTGCGGCGGTGGCCGCCACACCGGCGTCCCCCGGCGGGCACGTCGTCGGTCCGGCAGGGCAGGATGTACGGCGAGGGGGTGGCGCATGGCTGGGCGGATCCGGGACGAGGACATCGCACTGGTCCGGGAACGCACCTCGATCGGGGATGTGATCTCCGAGACGGTCACCCTGAAGTCGGCCGGTGGCGGCAACCTCAAGGGCCTGTGCCCGTTCCACGACGAGAAGAGCCCGTCGTTCAACGTCTCTCCGGCCCGCAACGTCTGGTACTGCTTCGGCTGCGGGGCCGGGGGCGACGCCATCAAGTTCCTGATGGACGCGGAGCACCTGAGCTTCGTCGAGTCCGTCGAGCGGCTGGCCGGCCGCGCCGGCATCCAGTTGCGGTACGTGGAGGACGACCGGAGCACCCCGCGCCCGCGCCCGCAGCAGGGCCAGCGTCAGCGCCTCGTCGCCGCGCACGCCGCCGCCGTGGAGTTCTACCAGGCGCAGCTCAGCACCGCGGGTGCCCGGCCGGCCCGCGAGTTCCTGGCCCAGCGGGGTTTCGACAGGGCCGCCGCCCAGCGCTACGGCTGCGGTTTCGCACCGGAGGGCTGGGATCCGCTCACCAAGCACCTGCGCCAGCAGGGCTTCACCCACCAGGAGCTGGTGACGGCCGGGCTGTCCCGGGAGTCGCGTTCCGGCACGCTCATCGACCGGTTCCGTCGTCGGCTGCTCTGGCCGATCCGGGACCTCACCGGGGACGTGATCGGCTTCGGGGCGCGCAAGCTCTTCGACGACGACGACGGTCCGAAGTACCTGAACACCCCCGAGACGCCGATCTACAAGAAGTCGCACGTGCTCTACGGCATCGACCAGGCCAAGCGGGAGATCGCCAAGCAGGGGCGGGCGGTGATCGTCGAGGGGTACACCGACGTGATGGCCTGCCACCTGGCCGGGGTGACCACGGCGGTGGCGACGTGCGGCACCGCGTTCGGCGCGGACCACATAGGCGTGCTGCGCCGGCTCCTGCTGGACACCGACTCGGTGGCCGGCGAGATCATCTTCACCTTCGACGGGGACGCCGCCGGGCAGAAGGCCGCGCTGCGCGCCTTCTCCGACGACCAGCGCTTCGTGGGCCGGACGTTCATCGCGGTCAGCCCCGACAACATGGACCCGTGCGAGCTGCGGCTCGCCAAGGGCGACCTGGCGGTGCGTGACCTGGTGGCCAGGCGCGAGCCGCTCGTCGACTTCGCGCTGCGGCACGAGCTGAGCCGCTTCGACCTGGACACGGTCGACGGCCGGGTGGAGGCGATGCGCCGGGCCGCGCCGCTCGTCGCGCAACTGAAGGACCGGGAGAAGCGCCCGGAGTACGTCCGCAAGCTCGCCATGGACCTCGGCATGGAGATCGAGCCGGTGCAGCGCGCGGTGCTCGCCGCAGCGAACACCCCGCCCGCCGGCGGTCGGGACGCCGCACCCGCCGCCCGCCCCGCCCCGGCGCGTCCCGAACCGGCGGTGGACAGCCCGCAGTCGATGGTCGAGCGGGAGGCGCTGAAGTTGGCCCTGCAACAGCCGGTGCTGGCCGGGCCGATGTTCGACACGGTCGAGGCGACGGAGTACCGCCATCCGATGCACGTGGCGGTGCGTACGGCAATCGCGGCGGCCGGTGGGGCCGTGTCGGCGACCGGCGGCGCGGTCTGGATCGAGAAGGTCCGCGACTCCTGCGACGACCTGGCCGCGGCGGCCCTCGTCGGTGAGCTGGCGGTGGAGCCGCTGCGGATCGACGGCGAGGCGGATCCGCGCTACGTGTCGATCACGATGGCGCGTGTGCAGTTCGGGTCGGTGACCGCCCGGATCCAGGAGCTCAAGTCCCGGATCCAACGGATCAACCCGGTCAACAACAAGGACGAGTACTTCGCCGCGTTCGGCGAGCTGCTGTCACTGGAGCAGCACGCCCGGGCGCTGCGCGAGCAGGCCGCGGGAGGGTTGTGACATGGGACTGTTCAGCCGCAAGCCGAAACTGCCCCCGGCCGACCGGCCGCCGCTGGCCGCCGACGAGCGGGTGCTCGCGTGGGCCGCGGTGGGCAACGGCGAGGGCGACGGGGTGGTCGTGGCCAGCAACCTCGGGCTGTGGCTGCCCGGCCGGGGTCACCGTCTCGGCTGGCACGACATCCTCAAGGCGGTGTGGTCCGGTAGGGAGTTGACTGTCACGCCCGCCGAGCCGGTCGCCGAGCGCGACGGCTACGCGCTGGTGACCGACGGTCCCGCCGAGACGTACCTGCTGCTCGACCCGGGTGAGCTGCCGCACCAGGTGCGGGCCCGGGTGACCCGCTCGGTCGCGTACACCGAACACCAGCGGCTGCCCGGCGGCGCGGCGCGGGTCGCGGCCCGGCGGGTGGCCGGGGTCGACGGCCTGACGTGGACCGTCCGGCTCGACCCCGGCACCCCTGTGGACGACGACACCCTGCTCGCCGAGACCGATCGCCTTGTCGGCGTGGCCCGCGCGGCGACCGCGCCTGTCGACTGACCGGCCGTCAGTTCGCGCCCAGATCCCTCAACGCCTTGTCGGCGCCCCGGTGCAGCGGCACCGGGAGGGTCCTGCGGGCCCTTTCCAGCGAGATCCCCTTGGCGGCCGGGTTGGCCTGGGCCAGGACGTCGCGCTTCTCGAACAGCGTCCGGGTGATCGCGCAGGCGACGTTGGCGTCCAGGTCCCTGCGGACCAGCAGCACGTTCGGCACGACGATGGTGGGGGTGTCGGTCGCCGTCCGGTACACGTCCCGCCCGATCGTGCCGGCCTGGTAGCCGGGGCTCAGCGCGGCCATCTTCGGCAGCAGGGACGCGAGGTCGACGAACGTCACGGTGTCACCGGCTGTGGTGAACAGGTCGGTCAGGCCGCCGGTGGGCAGGCCCCCGGACCAGAAGAACCCGTCGACACTGCCGTCCTTGATGCCCTCGACCGTCTTGGTCAGGTCGAGCCGCTGCGCCCGTACGTCCTTGGCGGGGTTGAGACCGGCGGCCTCCAGCAGCCGGTTGGCGATCACCTCGGTGCCGGACTTCGGGGAGCCTGTGGAGATCCGCTTGCCGCGCATCCCGGCGACCGAGGTGATCCCGGAATCCTTGCGGACCACCACCTGCGTGTAGTTGTCGTAGATGCGCGCCAGCGCCTCGACCGGCTGTGGCGCGGTGAAGTTGTCCTTGCCCTCGACCGCGTTGACAGCCGTGTCGAACAGCGAGAACGCCACATCGTACTGGCCACCGACGAGCTGTTCGACGTTCTGCACGGAGGCCCCGGTCTCGGCGGCCGTGCCGGTGAGCTTGCCACCGGTCGCCCCGGACAACTGCCCGGCCAGGGCGTTGCCGATCGGGTAGTAGACGCCTGTCGCGTTGCCGGTGGCGATGCCGACCCGGGTCGGCTGGCCCACCTCGCAGGTGACCTCGCTTGACGCGTCGTCAGTGGCCGCGCCGCCCTGCTGGCCTCCACAGCCGGCGACGCCGGTCGTGGCGAGGGCGAGCACGCTCAGGCCGGCAGCGAGCCGTACGTCGATTCGTCTCACAGTTTCTCCTCCACGGGACTTGCTGGTGATCCGACTGGCGGCCGGCGTGCGGAAGCGCGTCGGGCGACGACACCCGCCGCCGCGACGGCGGCCAGCGCGACGCCTACCGTGACCGGGACGGGTTCGAGCCAGAGCAGGGTGACGCCGGCGAGGACGCCGAGCACGCGCTCCGGTGGGCCGGCGGGACCGACACCGGGCAGCCAACCGCCGGCGGCGACGGCGAGCACGGCGACGCTGAGGGCGGTCACCACGGCGGCGACGGCGATCCGTTGGACGCCGCCGATGCCGAGCAGCCCCAGCCCGGCAGGGGTGATGACGAAGGCGATCGGGGTGAGGTACGCCGGCAGCGCGTACCGCAGGGTCTGCCACATGGTCGGCACCAGCCGGCCGCCGGTGACGGCGGCGGCGGCCACCGAGGCGAGCGCGGTCGGTGGGGACACCTCGGACAGCACCGCGAAGTAGAAGACGAACATCGCCACGGCGGGCGCGGTCACCCCGAGGTCGAGAAGGGCCGGTCCGACGATCACCCAGCCGATCACGAACGAGGCGGTGACCGGCACGGCCAGGCCCAGCAGGCTGAGGGCGACGGCCGCGAGCAGCGCGGTGAGCACCAGCACCAGGGTCGGGTCCGAGGTGGCGGCCTTCGCCCCGCCGACCAGCAGCGCCGCCGCCTGCGGCCCGAGGCCGGTCTTCGTGGTGGTGGCCGTGATGATGCCGGCGGCGGCGCAGACGGCGGTGACCGCGAGCACCCCGCGTACGCCTGTGACGAGCGCGGTCACCAGCCGGGCCGGGGTGAGCCGGTGGGTACGGTCCAGGAAGGACAGTGCGGCGGCCAGGACCGTGGCGAAGACGACAGCCCTCGTCGCGGACATGCCCACGGCGAGGAACACGACGATGGCGATCAGCGAGGCGAAGTGGTAGCCGAACCGGGCCACCATGCGCCACGGCGACCCGACGTCGATCACCACTGGCCGTACGCCCGAGCGGCGGGCGTCGATCTCCACGGAGAGCAGGATCCCGAGGTAGTAGAGAACCGTCGGCACGGTGGCCCAGCCCAGCACCTGGAGGTAGGAGACGTTCAGGTACTCGGCGATGATGAACGCCGCCGCGCCCAGGGTGGGTGGCGAGAGGATCGCGCCGACCCCGGCGGCGGCCAGCATGCCACCGGCGCGCTCCGGGGGGTAGCCGGCGCGGCGCAGCAGCGGCCAGGTGACCGCGCCGATGCTCACGGTCGTCGCCGCGCCGGAGCCGGAGACGGTGCCGAGCAGGAAGCCGGAGGCGACAGCCGTGCGACCGGCGGCGGTACGCGAGCGGCGGAACGCGGCGGCCGACAGCTCGACGAAGAACCGACCGGCCCCGGACAGCTCCAGCACCGCGCCGTAGATGGTGAACAGCACGATGTACGAGGCGGCCACGTCCAGCGGGGTGCCGTAGAAGCCGCTGTCGGAGTTGTAGAACGCGTCGACAAGTTGACTGAAGTCGAGCCCGGCGTGGGCGACCGGCCAGGACTGCGGCAGCAGGCCACCGTAGTAGCCGTACCCGAGGAACAGCAGGCAGACCGCCGGCAGGATCCAGCCGGTGGTGCGCCGGCACGCTTCGAGCAGCAGGAGCAGCAGGACGGTGCCGAACACCAGATCCGTCGGCGCCAGCAGGCCCTGCCGGTCGAGGAAGGCGTTGTAGCCCCCGCCGCCGTCGCCCAGGGGGATCGGCAGGACGGGGTAGAGGCAGGCGGCCACCGCGAGGGCGACCAGGACCCAGTCCGGCACTGTGGGTCGCGTCGACGCCGGCAGCGCGTCGGAGCGGTCCCCATCGGACCGTCGGGCGCGCAGGCGGGCGGGCAGCCGCAGGTCCGCCGGGTAGGCGAGGAAGACAAGCGGGAGTACGCCGGCCAGGAAGATGATCAGGTAATACTTGCTGCCCTGCGACAGGGGGCGGAACACCTGCCAGAGGGCTAGGGCGCCGACCGCCAGCGCCGCCGCCGTGAGGAGCAGCCCCGCCGGGCCGGACAGCACGCGGCCGGGCTTCTCGTCCTCGAACTGGGCGGCCAGGTCCTGCGTCGCCCGCTCGGCGGCCGAGCGGTGGTCGTCGTCGCGGCGTTCGCTCGGGTCGGCCCCGAGCGGCTCGGGTGTCGCGCGGGGTCGGGGTGGTGCGCCGTCGGCGCCCGCGTCGGGGTCGCCGCTGGGAGAGTTGGCTGGTCGGGCAGGTGAAGACGGGCCATCGGGCGAGCTGATGGGCGGCACAGAGGGACGATACACGTCGATCGGTCGGCCGGTGGGGCAGTGATCGGTGTTTCGGCGCCGCGCCTCGCGGCCCGGCGTCGTACCCGCGTATTCGCGTGGAGGGGTGTCGGACCCGGCGGTTAGGGTCGGGCGGTGACTTCGGGGCGACCACTGATTCAGGCGCGAGGGCTGGTGAAGCGGTTCGGCGACTTCACGGCCGTGGACGGCATCGACGTCGAGGTGCACGCCGGTGAGGCCTTCGGTTTCCTCGGGCCCAACGGCGCCGGCAAGTCCTCCACCATGCGGATGGTCGGCTGCATCTCCCCGCCGACCGGCGGTGAGCTGCGCATCCTGGGCATGGATCCGGTGGTTGACGGGCCGGCGATCCGCGCCCGGCTCGGCGTGTGCCCGCAGTTGGACAATCTCGATCCGGAGCTGACCGTCCGGGAGAACCTGACGGTGTACGCCCGCTACTTCGGCATCTCGCGCCGCGCGGCCCGGGAGCGGGCCGACGAGCTGCTCGACTTCGTCCAGCTCAGCGAACGCGCCGACAGCAGGGTCGAGCCGCTCTCCGGCGGGATGAAGCGCCGCCTGACAATCGCCCGGGCGCTTGTCAACGATCCGGAGATCGTGCTGCTCGACGAGCCGACCACAGGCCTGGATCCGCAGGCGAGGCACCTGGTGTGGGAGCGGCTGTTCCGGCTCAAGCAGCAGGGCGTCACGCTTGTGCTCACCACGCACTACATGGACGAGGCCGAGCAGCTCTGCGACCGGCTGGTGGTGATGGACGGCGGGCGGATCGCGGCCGAGGGCTCACCCCGGGCGCTCATCGAGCGGCACTCCACCCGCGAGGTGGTCGAGCTGCGCTTCGCCGCCGAGTCGCAGGAGCCGTTCGCCGACAAGCTGGACGGGCTGGGGGAGCGGGTGGAGGTGCTGCCCGACCGGGTGCTGCTCTACGTGCCCGACGGCGACGCGGCGGTCGCCGAGGTCTCCGCGTCGGGGCTCAACCCGGCGAACGTGCTGGTGCGGCGCAGCGGCCTGGAGGACGTCTTCCTGCACCTGACCGGCCGCACCCTCGTCGACTGACCGGTTCACCGGGCTCTGGCCCAGGTGAGAAAGCGCTCGGCCAGCCGGTCGTGGTCGGTGAGGTCCCCGGCCGCCTCGTCGAGCAGCGTGGCGAGGTAGATCAGCAGGCCGGTCCGGTTCTCGCGGTACTCGCCGAGCAGCGCCAACCGAGCCGGCGAGCAGGGCCACGCGGCGCCGCACACCCGGCAGCGCCAGGACGGGCGGGCCGCGACGTGTGGGCGGTAGCGGGGCATCAATGCCTCCCGTGGTGGTGAGCCGGCAGGGCGAGTCCTCCGGGGTGGGTGGGAGCGCCCCGTGTCGGGGGTCACGGGGCGCTCCCGGCCTGGTTCCGCCCGCCGTCCGATCCCGTGAGCGGTCCCGCTGCGTGACAGTCTGCTGAGGACCTGACTACGGTGGGAGATCCCGCGCGCCGACGACAGGCGCGTACGGCGATCGGCCCGGGACGGTACGAAGATGTACGGAGGCTGTCCGTGGAGAGTTCGTCCATGCTTGAGCACTTCGCGGAGGAGCTGCGACTGGCCCGCGCCGCCAGCGGCATGTCACAGGCGGCGCTGGCCGAGGCGTTGAGCTACTCGGGGGCACTTGTCGCAAAGGTGGAGACCTCCGAACGGCGGCCGAGCCTCGACTTCGCGCGCCGGTGTGACGCCGTGTTCGCGGCCGACGGGCGGTTCGAACGCGTCCAGCGGCGGATCAGCCGGGAGGCCGTGGTGCCGTGGTTCCGCGACTGGGCCGGCATCGAACAGGAGGCCACAGCCCTGCGCTGGTTCGAGCCGCTGTGTGTGCCAGGTCTGTTGCAGACGGAGGGGTACGCCCGCGCGCTGCTGACGGGTGGCGGTCTGTTCGCGGCGGACGAGGTCGAGCAGCAGGTGGCGACCCGTCTGGACCGTCGGGGGCTGCTCACCCGTGACCGGCCCCCGCTGCTCACCGTCGTGATCGACGAACATGTGTTGCGTCGTGCCGTGGGCGGACCGGACATCATGCGTGAGCAGGTTCAGCATCTCGTGAAGCTCGGTTCTGCGTTCCCCAGGGTCCGAATCCAGGTAGTGCCGACCCCTGCCGGTGCCTACGCTGGGCTCGGGGGGCCTTTTGTGATCGCCAGTGCGCCGCAGGGCGAGGATCTCGTCTACCTCGCTGGCCAGCGCCACGGGCAGGTCATCGACCGCGCCGAGTACGTTGGCCAGATGATCGAGGTGTGGGAGTCCATTCGCGGTGAGGCACTATCGCAGAGGCAGTCCCTCGATCTGATGGCGGAAGTGGCGGAGACATGGATCTGATTGGCGCCCGGTGGCGCAAGAGCATCCGTAGCGGTCCGGACGGCGGCAACTGTGTGGAGGTTGCCGACAATCTTCCGGGCGTCGTTGCCGTCCGTGACTCGAAGGATCCGGCCGGCCCGGTGCTGGTCTTCGCGGCTGAGGCGTGGCGCGCGTTCGTCGGGTCGGATTCCGTCCGCCGGTAGGTCGGCGGGACGCCTGCGCCCCGCCCTTCCCGTTGATCCACTCCAGATCGCCGATGTGGGCGTGTCCAGGCGGTGGGATGCCGGCAGATCGCCGATGTGGCGTCTGCACGGCGCGCGCCCCCGCCGAAACCCGGGCGACGCGTCGACAGGGTCGTCGTAGGGTGGCCGGCGGCCTGTCGTACCCCGGGGGTAGGAAGGTCGGGGACGGGGGTGGTCATGGTGGGTGCGGCGATCCGGGCACGTGGTCCCTGGGTGCCGGCGTACGCGGTGTTCGAGCACTACCTGGTCGGTCTGCGGCGCACCTGGCGGGCGGGGGTGTTCTCCTCGTTCCTGCTGCCGGTGTTGACGGTGCTCGGCTTCGGGCTCGGCGTCGGCTCGTACATCGACCAGGGCGTCGGCGGGGTGCGATATCTGGACTGGCTGGTCCCTGGGCTGATCGCCTCGACCGCGCTCCAGGTGACCGTGGGCGACTCGACCTGGCCGGTGTTCAGCAACTTCCGGTGGGTCAAGACCTACTTCGCGCAGGGCGCGTCGCCGCTGCGGGTCGGTGACATCCTGGCCGGTCACCTGGCGTTCGTGCTCTTCCGGGTGCTCACCACGATCGCGGCGTTCCTGCTTGTCACCGCCCTGTTCGGGGCGTTGCCGTCGCCGTGGGCGGTGGCCACCCTGCCGGTGGTGGCGCTGCTCGGGCTGGCCGTGGCCGCGCCCACCTTCGCGTACGCGGCTGCGGTGTCCAGCGACAGTTGGCTGGCGATGCTGTTCCGGTTCGCGGTCATCCCGATGACGCTGTTCGCCGGGGTGTTCTTCCCGGTCGAGTCGCTGCCCGAGGCGTTGCGCTGGCTGGCGTACGCGACGCCGCTGTGGCACGCCGTCGACCTGTGCCGGGCCGCCACTCTCGGCGTCGCACCGCAGTGGTCGATCGTCGGGCACCTGCTCTACCTGTCCGCCTGGGCGGTCGCCGGGTGGCTGCTGGCGCTGCGTGCGTTCCGTCGCCGGCTCGTCGTCTAGGGAGGGTTCGTGCTCACGTTGGTCCTGCCCCGGCTGGTCGACGTCTCCGCCGCGTCCCGACGGTCGGTGTCGGTTGTCGAACGCAACGTCGCGGCGCTGAAGTCGGTCTACTGGCTGCTGCTGCTCTCCGGCTTCGTGGAGCCGCTGCTCTACCTGCTCTCCATCGGGGTGGGTGTCGGGGCGCTGGTCGGTGACCTGCCGCTGCCCGACGGCCGTCTCGTGTCGTACCCGGAGTTCGTGGCTCCGGCGATGCTCGCCTCGTCGGCGATGACCGGGGCGCTCGCGGAGACCACATTCAATTTCTTCGGCAAGATGAAGTACATGAAGCTGTACGACGGGGTGATCGCCACCCCGGTACGCCCGTTCGAGATCGCCCTCGGCGAGCTGGGGTGGGCGATGCTGCGGGGCAGCGCCTACTCGGCGGCGTTCCTGGCGGTGATGGTGGCGTTCGACCTGACCACCGTGACCCGGGCGTTGACGGCTCTGCCGGCGGCGGTGCTCGTCGGGTTCGCGTTCGGCGCGCTCGGCATGGCGGTGGCCACCCTGATGCGCAGCTGGCAGGATTTCGACCTGTTGGGTTCGGCCCAGTTCACCCTGTTCCTCTTCTCCGGCACGTTCGTGCCGGCGCAGGCGTACCCGACGCTTCTGCACTGGCTGGTCGAGGTCACCCCGCTGTACCGGGCGGTGCACCTGATCCGTGGCGTCACCCTCGGTGTCGGGGGGTGGGCGTGGCTGCTCGACGTGCTCTACCTGGTGGCGATGATGGCGGTCGGCCTGCTTGTCGCGTCGCGGAGGATGGGCAGGTTGCTCTACCCGTAGGGGTTACGCGCCGCCGCTGGTGGGGCATGTCGGAGGTGACACACCACCACCGATGACGAGGAGGGGCGATGGCCTCGGACGAGACTTCCGCCCACCGGGAGCGTGAACGCGCCGACGCGAGCGCGCCGGTCGGGCCCGACGCGGGACCGGACAGCCCGACCGACCTGCCCGGCAGCGGGTGGAAGGCGGCGCTTCGCCGTACCGTCACCGAGTTCCAGGACGACAGCCTGACCGACTGGGCGGCGGCGCTCACCTACTACGGCGTGCTGTCGATCTTCCCTGGCCTGCTGGTGCTGATCTCCATCCTCGGGCTGCTGGGCGAGAGCGCCACGAACGGCGTCCGGGACACCGTCAACCAGGCGGTGCCCAACGACAGCATCCAGAAGATCATCAACGACGCGATCGGCACGGCACAGGACAACGGCGGCCTGGCCAGCATCGCGGCGATCATCGGTGTGGTTGCAGCGTTCTGGTCCGCCTCCGGCTACATCGGCGCGTTCATGCGTGCCTCGAACACCATCTACGACGTGCCGGAGGGCCGGCCGATCTGGAAGACGCTGCCGATCCGGCTGGGCGTGACCGCGGTGATCGGGGTGCTGCTGCTGGTCAGCGCGGTGATCGTGGTCTTCACCGGCCGTCTCGCCGAGGCCGTGGGGGATGTGGTCGGCCTCGGCTCGACGGCAGTCACGGTGTGGGACATCGCGAAGTGGCCGGTGCTGCTGATCCTGGTCAGCCTGATGTTCGCGATCCTCTACTGGGCCTCGCCGAACGCCCGGCACGGCGGGTTCCGCTGGGTCAGCCCGGGCGGTGTGCTGGCCGTGGTGATCTGGCTGGTGATCTCCGCTCTGTTCGCCTTCTACGTGAGCAACTTCGGCTCGTACAACAAGACGTACGGGGCGCTGGCCGGCGTGATCATCTTCTTGATCTGGCTCTGGTTGAGCAACATCGCGATCCTGCTGGGCGCCGAGTTCGACGCGGAGCTGGAGCGCAGCCGGGCCATCTCGGCCGGCCACTCGGTCGACGACGAGCCGTACGTCGAGCTGCGCGACGACCGCAAGCTCCGCAAGAAGCGCAACGCCGCAGGCAGTCACTGACAGGAACGGACCGCCCCCGCCACCGGAGAACCGCTGGCGGGGGCGTTTTCGTGTCCGTCGATGGAACTGCATGCGAGCGGGCGCGGGCGCCCCGTGATCCTTTCCTAGATCGACTAGTAGCTTTTGTTCTTTCGGACAAAAGTTGGGAACAGAACGGTTGAAGCTCTGGACAGGCGGTGCGGAACGCTCCTACTGTGTCGGACACAACACATCTGCATGACGTCGATGTGAACGAGTTCGATGATGAGGTGAGTCCCGGTGCGGACCGTCGACCCCCTGCACGTCCGCCTGTTGCGGCTGCTTCGCGACGAAGGGGCCGTGTCCCGGGCCGAACTGGGCGACCGACTCCAGATGCCGCGGCCCCGGCTGCTGGCCGAGCTGGACCGCCTCGTCGCGCTGGGGTACGTCGCCGAGGCCGGCCTCGCCGCCTCCCGGGGTGGACGTCGCTCCACCCTCGTCGAACTGAACCCGAACCTGCGCTTCGCCGCCGTCGACCTGGGCGCCAGCTCGATGGACGTCGAGGTGGTGAACGGCCGCCTCGAACCGGTCGCGCACTACGCCGAGCCCGCCGACATCCGCAACGGCCCGAAGGTCACCCTGCAACGGGTGAACGAGTTGCTGCACAAGGCCCGGGTCGACGGGACGTACGAGCGGTTGGACGCGGTGGGCATCGGCGTACCCGGGCCGGTCAGCTTCCGCGACGGCGTCCCGGTCTCGCCGCCGATCATGCCGGGCTGGGACCGGTTCCCGGTGCGCGAGCTGCTCAGCCGGGAGCACGGCTGCCCGGCGGTGGTCGACAACGACGTCAACATCATGGCGATCGGTGAGCGCCACGGCGGCGTCGCCCACTCGGTGGACGACTTCCTCTTCGTGAAGATCGGCACCGGCATCGGCTGCGGCATCTACCTCACCGGCGAGGTCTACCGGGGCACCGACGGCTGTGCCGGGGACATCGGCCACATCCAGGTCGACTCGCACGGCCCGATGTGCTCCTGCGGCAACATCGGCTGCCTGGAGGCGCTGTTCAGCGGCGCGGCGCTGGCCAAGGACGCCACCGCCGCCGCGCGCAGTGGCGCGTCGCCGGCGCTGGCCGAGCGGCTGACCCAGCGTGGCGTCGTCACCGCCCTGGACGTCGCCGAGGGCGCCGTCGAGGGCGACGTGACATGCATCCAGCTCATCCGCGACGGCGGACGACGGGTCGGCGGTGTCCTCGCCGGCCTGGTCAGCTTCACCAACCCGTCGATGATCGTGATCGGCGGCGGGCTGGCCCAGCTCGGGCACATCCTGCTCGCCGAGATCCGCAGCGTGGTCTACCGCCGGTCGCTGCCACTTGCCACAGGCAACCTGCCAGTCGTGCTGTCCGAGTTGGGCGGTCGGGCAGGGGTCGCCGGCGCGGCCGTGCTCGCCAGTGACGTCGCCTTCGGGGAGGCCTCCTGATGCTGCCACCGACACACAGACAACCGTGAGCGCGAGGAGTGAGCCGGGTTTGCGAGCCCCGCAGTCGCGAGCCGGACAAGCACCGTGAGCGAGGAGGAGACAGTGGCCCTGCCCGAGGAGACCGCCGCCACCGAGTCGGCCGAGGCCGGCGTCGAGGCGCCGCTTGTCGAAGCTCCCCCCGACACCGTCGCGGGCGAGGTGGTCCTGCGCCTCACCGACCTGGTCAAGACCTTCCCCGGCGTACGCGCCCTGGACGGTGTGCAGCTCGAGGTGCGCGCCGGCGAGGTGCACTGCCTGCTGGGTCAGAACGGCGCCGGCAAGTCCACCCTGATCAAGGTGCTGTCCGGCGTGCACCAGCCGGATTCCGGGCAGGTGGAGTGGCGCGGTGAGCCGGTCACCTTCACCAACCCGCAGGCCGCCATGAAGGCCGGTATCGCCACCATCTACCAGGAGCTCGACCTGGTCGAGGACCTCTCGGTGGCGGAGAACGCCTTCCTCGGTCACGAGCACCGCAGGTTCGGGTTCGTCAGGCGGGGTCGGATGGCCCGGCAGACGCGGCAGATCCTGGCCCGGCTCGGCCACGGCGAGATCCCGCCCGGACGGATGGTCCGGTCGCTGCCGGCGGCCGGCAAGCAGATCGTCAGCATGGCCCGGGCGCTGTCGCACGAGGCCCGACTGATCATCATGGACGAGCCGAGCGCGGTGCTGGCGCACGACGAGGTGGGCAACCTGTTCCGGATCATCCGGGAGCTGACCGCGCAGGGCATCGCCGTCATCTACATCTCCCACCGGCTGGAGGAGATCCGCGAGATCGGCGACCGGGTCACCGTACTCAAGGACGGCCGGACCACCGCGGCGAACCTGCCGGCGCGCGACACCCCGACCCGCGACCTGGTCAGCCGGATGACCGGCCGGACCATCGAGTACGTCTTCCCGGACCGCCCCACCGACGACGGCGCCGGTGCCGATCTGCTCGAGGTGCAGGGGCTGACCCGCGCCGGCGAGTTCGCCGACGTGTCGCTCAACGTCCGCGCCGGGGAGATCGTCGGCATCGCCGGCCTGGTCGGCTCCGGCCGGTCCGAGCTGCTGGAGACCATCTACGGTGCCCGCCTCCCGGAGGCCGGCTCGGTGCGGATGGAGGGGCGGGTGCTGCGTCCCGGCGTCGGTGCCGCGGTGCGGGCCGGCATGGGAATGGCTCCTGAGGAACGCAAGAGTCAGGCGCTGCTGCTCGGCGAGCCGATCTACCGCAACGTCACGCTTGCCACCTTCGGCAGGTACGCGCGGCTCGGCTTCACCGACGCCGCCAAGGAACGCGCCGAGGCGGACCGGATCGCCGAGAGCCTGGAGCTGCGGCCCCGGGACGTCGACCGGCCGGTGCGCACCCTCTCCGGCGGCAACCAGCAGAAGGTGGTGGTCGGGCGGTGGCTGCTCGGCGGCACCAAGTTGCTGCTGCTCGACGAACCCACCCGGGGTGTGGACGTGGGTGCCCGGGCTGAGCTGTACCAGGTCATCCGCTCGCTTGCCGCCCAGGGCGTCGGGGTGCTGCTGGTCTCCAGCGAGGTCCCCGAGGTGCTGGGCCTGGCCGACCGGGTGCTGGTGATGCGGGAAGGACGGGTCGTCCGCGAGGCCGCGGCCGGCGAACTCGACGAGAACACCGTGCTCGACCTCGTGATGGCGGGGTCCCTGATGGAAGGCGCACCGGCATGAGCGACGCGACTCCCACTCCCACCGCGACACCGGAGCGCCCGCAGCTTCCGGCGCAGTCGCCGCCTGTGGACCCGGCGGAGACGGCGGTGGCCAGTGACAAGGCGGCGGGCACGGGCCGGCTCTCCTGGTGGCGGGGGGACGGCGGCGACGGCGCCAAGCGCAACCTCGGTCTGATCGGTGTGCTGGCCGCGCTCATCGTGGTCGGCGCGGTCACCAAACCGGACCTCTACGGCGACCCGACCTGGGTGTGGAACAACGTCCTGGCCATCCTGCAACTCGCCTCCGTCGTCGGCGTGGTCACGGTCGGCATGACCTTCGTGATCATCGGCGGTGGCATCGACCTGTCGGTCGGGGCGATCGTCGCGCTGGCCGGCGTCTGGTGCACCACGGTGGCCACGCAGAGCTACGGCGCCGGCGGCATGATCTTCACGGCGCTCGTCGTCGGCATCTGCGTCGGCCTGGTCAACGGCGTGCTCATCTCGTACGGCCGGTTGGTGCCGTTCATCGCGACGCTCGCGATGCTGGTGGCCGCCCGCGGCCTCGCGGCGTCGATCTCCAACAAGCAGACCCAGGTGTCCAGCAGCACCGTCATCAACGACATCGCCGCCCGCAAGGTGCTCGGGATTCCGATCCTCGTCTACATCCTCGGCGCGGTGGTGCTGGCCGGCTGGGTCCTGCTCAACCGCACGACGTTCGGCCGGCGGACCATCGCCGTCGGCGGCAACCCGGAGGCCGCGCGGCTGGCCGGCATCAACGTCCGCCGGCACACCATGCTGCTGTACGCGCTCTCGGGTCTCTGCTGCGGCATCGCCGCCATCATGCTCACCTCGCAGGCCACCTCGGCGCAGGCGGCGATGGCCAACCTCTACGAGTTGGACGCGATCGCCGCCGCGATCATCGGCGGGACGCTGCTCAGCGGTGGCCGGGGCACCATCATCGGCTCGCTGCTCGGCGTCATCATCTTCGCCACGATCACGAACCTCTTCGCCATCAACGGCCTCTCCATCGAGGCGCAGAACATGGTCAAGGGCGGCATCATCGTCGCCGCCGTCCTGGTCCAGCAGTTCCAGTTCAAGTCAGTCACTCGGCTCCTCGCGCGGAACAGGGTCACCACCGCAACCTGACGCACCGCACCGTTCTCCCTGGCGACGTCGAGATCTTCGACAGTGGCCGGGCTCCGCACACCCTCACCCTCAGAAAACCCGCTCCCAGGAGGTCTTTCATGACCCAGCACAGTCGCGACGTGTCGCGCCGCCGGTTGCTCTTCGGTGGAGCCGCAGTCGGCGCCGCCACCCTGCTGACCGCCTGCACCAGCAACGAGACCCCGGCCGCCAGCACCCAGACCAAGGCCGCCGGAAACAGCGAAGGCAACAACGCCCCGGGCAAGAAGGTCGTCATCGGCTTCTCCGCCCCGGCCGCCGACCACGGCTGGATGGGTGCGATCCACGCCAACGCCAAGGCCCAGGCCGCCGCGTACTCCGACGTGGAGTTCAAGGAGGTCGACGGCGGGTCGAACTCCGAGGCCCAGCGCTCCACGCTCGGCACGCTCATCGCCCAGAAGCCGGACATCATCGTCGTGCTCCCGCACGACGGCAAGGAGGTCAACGCCGTTGCCCTCCAGGCCATGCAGGCGGGCATCCCGATCGTGAACCTCGACCGGGCCTTCCCCGACGCGCTTGCCTCGCGGCTGGTCATCAAGGGCGACAACTACGGCATGGGCGTCTCGGCCGGGCACTTCATCGGCAAGCAGCTCAAGGACAAGGGCATCGCCAACCCGGTGATCGGTGAGATCGCCGGCCTGGAGATCCCGCTGACCGTCGAGCGCAGCGCCGGCTTCGCGGCGGCCCTGGCGACCTACGGGTTCAAGGTGGGCAACAGGCGCTCGGCCGAGTTCACCTCCGACAGCGGCCAGCGCGAGGCGGCCCAGCTGCTCCAGGCGCTGCCGAAGATCGACGCGATCTGGAACCACGACGACGACCAGGGCATCGGCGTGCTCGCCGCCATCAAGCAGGCCAACCGGTCGGAGTTCTTCATGGTCGGCGGCGCGGGCTCCAAGCTCGCGATCGACGCGATCAAGGCCGACAACACAGTGCTCAAGGCGACCGTCACCTACAACCCGTCGATGGCCTCCTCGGCTGTCTCGCTCGCGCGGCTCATCGCGCAGGGTCGGGGCCTGGGCGACCTGACCGAGCTGCAGGTGCCCAAGGAAGTGACCCTTGCCTCCGAGACGATCACCAAGGAGAACGCGAGCAGCTACGACAAGCTCGGGTTCTGACATACCGGGGGGAGACCCACCTTGTCCACGACAGACAGAGAACTGCGGATCGGCATGGTCGGTTACGCGTTCATGGGCGCCGCGCACTCACAGGCGTGGCGCACCGTGAACCGCGTGTTCGACCTGCCGGCGCGGGCCCGGATGGCGCTGATCTGCGGCCGGGACACCGGAAAGGTGGCTGACGCCGCCGACCGGCTCGGCTGGGACGCGTACACGACGGACTGGCGTGACCTGATCAACCGGGACGACATCGACGTGGTCGACGTCTGCACCCCGGGCGACAGTCACGCCGAGATCGCGCTCGCCGCGTTGGCCGCCGGTAAGCACGTCCTGTGCGAGAAGCCGTTGGCCAACTCGGTGGCCGAGGCACGGGCGATGACCGCCGCGGCGGAGACAGCCCGGGCCGCCGGGGTGCGGTCGATGTGCGGGTTCAACTACCGCCGGGTCCCCGCGGTCACGATGATGCGCAAGCTGGTCGCCGACGGACGACTCGGGGTGATTCGACACGTCCGTGCGACGTACCTGCAGGACTGGATCGTGGATCCGCAGTTCCCGCTGGTCTGGCGGTTGCAGAAGGACAGGGCGGGCTCCGGCGCGCTCGGCGACATCGGTGCGCACATCATCGACCTGACCCAGTTCGTCACCGGCCAGCGGATCACCGGGGTCAGCGCCGTCACCGAGACGTTCGTCAAGGAGCGGCCGCTGCCGGCCGAGTCGAGCGGTCTGGCGGCCACTGTGGACGGCGGCTCGGCGCCCACCGGGCCGGTGACCGTCGACGACGCTGCGGTCTTCGTGGCCCGGCTGGACGGCGGCGCGCTTGCCACGTACGAGGCGAGCCGTTTCGCGACGGGCCGCAAGAACGCCCTGCGTGTCGAGATCAACGGCTCGCTCGGCAGTGTCGTCTTCGACCTGGAACGCCTCAACGAGCTGGAGTTCTACGACGCCACCCGGCCGGGTGCCGAGCAGGGCTTCAGCCGGATCCTGGTGACCGAGGGTGAACACCCGTACATGTCGGCCTGGTGGCCGCCGGGTCACATCATCGGCTACGAGCACTCCTTCACGCACGAGATGCGTGACTTCATCGAGGCGGTCGCCACCGGTGTCGACCCCGCCCCGTCCTTCGCCGACGCGTTGCAGGTCCAGCTCGTGCTGGACGCGGTGACCCGTTCGGCGGAGATCGGCTCCTCGTGGACCGAGGTGGAGCCGACACTGGCCGCGGTGGCCGTCTGACCATCGATCATCCGCGTTGGCGGTGTTTTCCGCCGTCATCGCCCGACCGGCTTTCCGGAGCCGACCGGCGAGGGACCGGCCGCGGTTTGCGCCCCGCGGCCGGGACGAGGTCGGCGACGGAGGGCGTGCAGCCGGGCCGTACGGCCCGGTGGCGCACGAGCAGGACGGTCGTCCGGTGCGGCCGGACCGGGATTCCCCGGCCGCACCGGAGGACCGCCACCATTCCCGGCGAGCCGGAGAATCTGACGGTTCCGCCGGCCTGAGACGTCCGGCCCGGGCATGCCAACGCCCTGGCCGGCCGGATGCGGGGGAGGCAGGGTCGAGACGCCGACCGACCCTGCCTGCCAGCCCCGTCTGTCCGTACCCGCACCGGGAACCGGTCCGGCGTCGTCGCCGCCGACGCCGACGTCGGAACCGGGTGCCGTCCTGGTGCGGGCCGGGCGGGCGGGGCCCATCCACCCAGGGCGTATCTTTCCGAACAATATTCTGATATTCCTATATTTAGTTACACCGACGGTTCCTCTGGATGAGGAGGGTGCACCATGCGAACGGGTGTCTGGTTGGTGGGAGCGCGCGGTTCGGTCGCGACCACCAGCATCGTCGGAGGGCTCGCGCTGCGAGCCGGCCTGGCCGGGCCGACCGGCTGCGTCACGGAACTGCCCGAGCTGCGCGGTCCCGCCCTGCCGTCCTTCGCCGACCTGGTCTTCGGCGGGCACGACCTGGCCACCACCCCGCTGTGCAAGCGCGCCGAGGCGCTTGCCGACGCCGGTGTCGTCCCCGGCAGGCTGGTCGCCGCGCTCCCCGACGAGCTGGCCGCCGTCGAGCGGGAGCTGCGCCCCGCACCGGGCGGCGCCACCCAGGCCGACCGGGCCGCCGCCGCCGTCGACGACCTCACCAGCTTCCGGGAACGGCACGCACTGGACCGGGTGGTGGTGGTCAACGTCTCCGCCACCGAACCGACCCCCCGACCGCACCCCGGGCACGCCGACCCCGACGCGCTGCGCGCCGCGCTCGCCGGCCCGGACGAGGTGCTGCCACCCAGCTCCCTGTACGCGTACGCGGCGCTGCTGGCCGGCTGCCCGTACGTCGACTTCACCCCGTCCACCGGGCTGCGGCTGCCGGCGCTTGCCGCGCTGGCCGACGAGCTGCGACTGCCGTACGCCGGGCACGACGGCAAGACCGGGGAGACCCTCGTCAAGTCGGTGCTCGCGCCGATGTTCGCGATGCGCAACCTGACTGTGCGCTCCTGGTCCGGGATGAACCTGCTGGGCGGCGGCGACGGCGCCACCCTCGCCGACCCGGCCGCCAACGCGGCGAAGGTGCAGAGCAAACAGCGGGTGCTCGGCGAGACGCTGGGCTACGTCCCGCAGGGCGGCACCCGGATCGAGTACGTCGAGGAGTTGGGCGACTTCAAGACCGCCTGGGATCTGATCACGTTCGCCGGCTTCCTCGGCACCGGCATGCGGATGGAGTTCACCTGGCACGGTTGCGACTCCGCGCTGGCCGCGCCGCTGGTGCTGGACCTGGCCCGGCTCACCGCCGCCGCGCACGCCGCCGGGCGCGTCGGGCCACTGCCCGAGCTGGGCTTCTTCTTCAAGGACCCGCTCGGCGCCCTCACCCATTCGCTGGCCGAGCAGTGGACGCGGCTGGCCGACTTCACCCGCCAGTTGCACGCCGGCCGGGAGGGTGGCCATGACCACGCTGTCTGACGTCGCCGAGCTGGTCCGGGCGCCGGCGGCGCTCTCGGTGCCCGGTGACGTGGTCGCCGGTGCGGCGGCGGCCGGCGCGCTGGGCCCGCGTACTCCCGCCCTGGCCGGCGCGTCGGTCCTGCTCTACTGGGCCGGCATGGCCGCCAACGACTGGGCGGACCGCCGCCTGGACGCCGTGGAGCGGCCCGAGCGGCCGATCCCCAGCGGCCGGGTCACCCCTACCGTCGCTGTCGGTCTCGCCGCCGGTCTCACCGCCGCCGGCGTGGGCCTGGCCGCCGCCGTGGGCGGTCGCCGCGCCGCCGCCCTCGCCGTGCCCCTGGCCGCCACCATCTGGGGGTACGACCTGCTGGCCAAGAACACCGCCGTCGGGCCGGCGGTGATGGCCGCCTGCCGGGGGCTGGACGTGCTGCTCGGCGCGTCCGGCGGCCGGCTGATCCGGGCGTTGCCGGCGGCGGCCACCGTCGCCGCGCACACCTGGACGGTCACCGCGCTGTCCCGGCACGAGGTCACCGGGGCCGACAGGGCTCTGCCGATGCGCACGCTCGCCGGCACCGCCCTGGTAGCGGCAAGCGCCGCCGTCGCCGCGCCGGGCACCCGCCGCGCCCCGACCGGGCAGACCGATCGGACCGTGCTGCCCGCCGTGCTGGCCGGTTGGTACGCCGCCCGGTACGGCGCGGCGCAGGCCGAGGTGGTCCGTGACCCGTCGGCCGGACGGGTCCGTGCCGCCGTCGGCGCGGGGATCACCGGTCTACCCGCCCTCCAGGGGGCGCTCACCGCACGCGGCGGAGCCGGCCTGCTCGGCGTCGCCGTCGCGGCGGCGGCGCCGTTGGGCCGGCGGCTGGCCCGGAAGATGTCCCCGACATGAGCGCCCCCGCGCCCCGACCCGCGCCGCCGGCCGCCGACGCGACGACCCTGCGCCTGGGGTACGGCACCAACGGCTTCGCCAACCACCGGCTCGACGACGCGCTCGCCGTCATCGCCGACCTCGGGTACGACGGGGTGGCGCTCACCCTGGACCACGACCACCTCGACCCGTTCGCGCCCGGCCTCACCCGCCGGGTCACCGCGGTCGGCCGACGACTGAACGAGCTGGGCCTCTCCGTGGTGATCGAGACCGGGGCCCGGTACCTGCTCGACCCGTGGCACAAGCACGCCCCGACGCTGCTGCACGACGACCCGACGCGGCGGATCGAGTTCCTGCGGCGGGCCGTCCGGGTCGGCGCCGACCTCGGCGCGGAGGCGGTCTCGTTCTGGGCCGGCGTACGCCCCGAGGCGGTGTCGCCGCAGTGCGCCTGGGACCGTCTGGTCGCCGGCTGCGCCACAGTCGTCGACGCCGCCGACTCCGCAGGCGTCACCCTCGGCTTCGAACCGGAGCCCGGAATGCTCGTCGAGGACATCGCCGACTGGCGTCGACTGCACACCGCCCTCGGGGCGCCGGCCCGCCTCGGCATCACCCTCGACATCGGACACTGCCGTTGTCTGGAGCCGTGGCCGGTGCCGCAGTGCGTCGCCGAGGTGGCCGACCACCTGGTCAACGTGCAGATCGACGACATGCGCCGGGGTGTGCACGAGCATCTGGAGTTCGGCGTCGGCGAGATCGACTTCCCGCCGGTGCTGGCGGCCCTTGCGCAGGCCGGCTACCGGGGTCTGGTCGCGGTGGAACTGCCCCGCGACTCACACGCCGCACCTGCCGTGGCCGCCCGGTCGATCGAGTTCCTGCGCGCCGCCGCCGCGACCGCGGCCGCTGGCGCGCGGCCCACCGAGGACGAGGTGCCCCCAGGCGCCCTTTGCTCTGCTTCAACGGACGCACCAGCGACCGTCCGGTATGTGGACAGCGGCCGTCGCGTGGAGTGAAGCAGAGCAAAGGGCGAGCCTGGGGTGCCTGCGGAGCAGCACAAGGGGAGGAGACGGGATGACACCGGATTCACTACGGGCCGCACTGCGGGGCGTACCCGATCCCGACTGGCTGGACACGGCGCTGCGCCGGGTCGCGACCGAACCCACCGCGATCACCCGGCTCTTCCCCGCCGCCGGCCGGCGCTGCGGACGCGGCCCGCTGCCCGACGCCCCCGGCTGGACCGCCGACGACGCGGCCCGGGTGCTGCTGCTCACCGCGCTCCCCGGCGACCACGCCGCGTACGCCGACACCCTCTACCGGCACGGCGACGCGGCCGAGCGGCGGGCCGTGCTGCGCGCCCTGCCGCTGCTGCCGATCGGCGCCGCAGGGGTGCCGCTGCTGCACGACGCGATCCGGACCAACGACACCCGGCTGGTCGCCGCCGCCCTCGGCCCGTACGCCAGGCACCTCGACGCGGCGGCGTGGCGGCAGGCGGTGCTCAAGTGCGTGTTCAGTGGCGTCCCCCTCGCCGCGGTGGCCGACCTGGACGCCCGCGCCGACGGCGAGCTGGCCACCATGCTGGCCGCGCTGGCCGCCGAACGGCACGCCGCCGGCCGGGAACTGCCCGCCGACGCCACCGACCTGCTCGACCGGCTCACCGCCGCACTGCCCCGGGAGGCGTGACATGCGCATCTTCGACCCACACATCCACATGACCTCACGCACCACTGACGACTACGAACGGATGGCCGCCGCCGGCGTCCGCGCCGTGGTGGAACCGTCGTTCTGGCTGGGTCAACCGCGTACCAGCGCCGCCTCGTTCACCGACTACTTCGACTCGCTGATCGGCTGGGAGCCGTTCCGGGCCGGGCAGTTCGGGGTGCGGCACTTCGCCACTGTGGCGCTGAACCCCAAGGAGGCCAACGACAGCCGCTGCCGCCCGGTCCTGGACCTGCTGCCCCGCTACCTGGACAAGGACGCGGTGGTGGCGGTCGGCGAGATCGGCTACGACTCGATGACCCCGGAGGAGGACGAGGCGTTCGCCGCCCAGCTCGCGCTGGCCGTGGCGCACGACCTGCCGGCGCTCGTGCACACCCCGCACCGGGACAAGGCCCGGGGCGTCGAGCGCACCCTCGCCGTGGTGGCCGAGTCCGGCATCGAACCGGGACGGGTGGTCGTCGACCACCTCAACGAGGTGACGGTCAAGCTGGTCCGGGACACCGGCTGCTGGCTGGGCTTCTCCATCTACCCGGACACCAAGATGACCCCGTCGCGGATGGTCGAGCTGCTGCGCGAGTACGGCACCGAGCGGATGCTCGTCAACTCGGCCGCCGACTGGGGGCGCTCCGACCCGCTGCTGACCCGGGCCACCGGCGAGGCGATGTCACAGGCCGGGTTCAGCGACGACGACATCGACAGGGTGCTGTGGCGCAACCCGGTGGAGTTCTACGGGCAGTCCGGCCGACTCGACCTCAGCGACCTGGAGGACCCGGCGGCCGTGGACCCGCAGACCGGCAACTCGATCCTGCGCGGCGGCAGCTGATGCGGCTACGACATGCCGGCGGTGACACCGTGCACCTGGGCTACTGCACCAACGTTCACCCCGCCGAGGACCTCGCCGGCATCATCGGTCAACTGGACACGTACGCCCTTCCCGTCCGCGAGGCGCTCGGCAGCGACAGGCTCGGGCTCGGCCTGTGGCTGGCCGCCCCGGTCGCCGCCGAGCTGGCCGCCGACCCGGCGCTGCGCCGCCGGCTGCGCACCGAACTCGACGCGCGAGGCCTGGAGGTGGTCACCCTCAACGGCTTCCCGTACGCGGCCTTCCAGGCCCCGGTGGTCAAGAAGGACGTCTACCACCCCGACTGGAGCACCGAGCAGCGGTTGACGTACACACTGGACCTGGCCCGGGTGCTCGCCGACCTGCTGCCCGACGACGCGGCCCGGGGCTCGATCTCCACCCTGCCGCTGGCCTGGCGGCAGCCCTGGGACACCGACCGGGCCGACGCCTCCCAACGCCGGCTGGACCAGCTCGCCGCCGGCCTGGCAACGGTGCAGCGGGACACCGGCCGCGAGGTGAGGGTCGGCTTCGAACCGGAGCCCGGCTGCGTGGTGGAGAGCACCGGTCAGGCCGCCGCCCTGCTGTCCGGCATGGACACCGAGCGGTTGGGCATCTGTCTCGACCTGGCCCACCTGGCGTGCGCCTGGGAAGACCCCGTGGCGGCACTGGACCGGCTCCGGGCGGCCGGGCTGCCGGTGGTGAAGGTGCAGGTCTCCGCCGCCGTCGAGGCCGCCGACCCGGTCGGTGGGGCCGAGGCGCTGCACCGCTGGGTGGAGCCTCGCTTCATGCACCAGACCCGGGGCGCCGGGTGCGCCGGCGGCAGCGACCCCGCCGACGAGGCGTACGCCGCCGACGACCTGGACGAGGCGTTGGACCGGGCGCTGCCCGGCCCGTGGCGGGTGCACTACCACGTGCCCCTGCACGCCCCGCCGGAGGAACCGCTCGGCTCGACCCTGCCTGTTCTGCGCGCCGCCCTGAGAGCGCTCTACACCGGTCCGACCGCGGGGTGCGACCACCTCGACGTCGAGACGTACACCTGGGGGGTGTTGCCGGCCGCGCGGAGGCCGGGCACCGACGCGGAGCTGGCCGGCGGCATCGCCGCCGAGCTGGCCTTCGCCCGTGACGAACTGGTCGGCCTCGGGCTGACCCCGGAGAGCACAGTGAACACGGGAGTGACACGATGAGCCGACGACTGGTGGTCCTGGACGTGGTGGGGCTGACCCCCCGACTGCTGGCGCACATGCCCCGGCTGCGCGGTGTCGCCGACGGCGGCTTCCGGGCCGAGCTGGGCACCGTGCTGCCCGCCGTGACCTGCTCGGTGCAGTCCACCTTCCTCACCGGCGAACCGCCAAGCGGGCACGGCATCGTCGGCAACGGCTGGTACTTCCGGGAACTGGGCGAGGTGCTGCTGTGGCGGCAGCACAACGCGCTCGTCGGCGGGGAGAAGCTCTGGCAGGCGGCCCGCAGGGCCGAGCCCGGCTACACCGTCGCCAACGTCTGCTGGTGGTACGCCATGGGCGCCGACGTCGACTGGACGGTCACCCCGCGCCCGGTGTACTACGCCGACGGGCGCAAGGAGCCGGACTGCTACACCGACCCGCCGGAGCTGCACGGCGCGCTCACCGGCCGGCTGGGCACCTTCCCGCTGTTCACGTACTGGGGGCCGACGGCCAGCCTGGCATCGTCGAAGTGGATCTGCCAGGCCGCCGAGCAGATCCTGGCAGATGTGTCGCCCGACCTCACCCTCGTCTACGTCCCGCACCTGGACTACGACCTGCAACGCTTCGGTCCCTCGTCGGCGCAGGCCGCCGCCGCGGCGGCCGAGCTGGACACCGTGCTCGGGCCACTGCTGGACGCCGCCCGCGCCCGCGACGCCACAGTGGTGGTGCTGTCCGAGTACGGCATCACCGATGTGTCCCGACCGGTGGACGTCAACCGGCTGCTGCGCTCCGAAGGGCTGCTGCGGGTGCACACGCAGGCCGGCATGGAGTACCTCGACCCGTGGACGTCGAAGGCGTTCGCGGTCGCCGACCACCAGATCGCGCACGTCTACGTCAAGGATCCGGCCGACGTGCCGGCGGTGGCGAAGCTCTGCGCCGGCCTGCCCGGGGTGGCCGAGGTCCTCGACGCCGAGGGCAAGGCCGCGCACGGGCTGGACCATCCGCGCGCCGGTGAGCTGGTGCTTGTGGCCGAGCCGGACGCCTGGTTCACCTACTACTACTGGCTCGACGACGCCCGCGCGCCGGACTTCGCCCGGCTGGTCGAGATCCACCGCAAGCCCGGGTACGACCCCGCCGAGCTGTTCTTCGACCCGGCCAACCCCGGGGCGGCGAAGCTGCGGGCGGCCGCCGCGCTGGCCCGCAAGAAGGTCGGCATGCGGTACCTGATGAGCGCCGTCGGCCTGGACGCCGGCGCCCGCGCGGTACGCGGCTCGCACGGACGGCTGCCGGACGACCCGGCGGACGCACCGGTGCTGCTCTGCTCCGACCCGGGCGCGGCCCGGGACCGGATCGCCGCCACCGAGGTCAAGGGGTTGTTACTGGAGTTGGCCGGGTTAGGCGCCGGCGGCGCGGAGGGGTCGGGGGAGCGGACATGACGGTCACCGTCGCGCCCACCGACACCAGCGGGCTGCGCGCGCGCTTCGACGCGGAGCTGGCCGCGTTCCTCGACCGGCAGGGGCCGGACTGGCCGGACGGCGCGCCGCGCGGGGTGTTCACCGCGCTGCAACGGTTCGTGCTTGCCGGCGGGAAACGGCTGCGTCCGCTCTTCTGCTACTGGGGTTGGCGCGGGACGGGCGCCGCCGACGGCACCCCGATCGTGGTGGCGGCGGCGGCCCTGGAGCTGTTCCACGCGTTCGCGCTGATCCACGACGACATCCTCGACGGCAGCGACCGCCGTCGGGGTGAGCCGTCGGTGCACCGGCTCTTCGCCGACCTGCACGCCCGCTCGTCGTGGCGCGGCGATCCGGAGGCGTACGGGCGCAACACCGCGCTGCTCTGCGGCGATCTCTGCGCCGCCTGGTCGGACCAGATGTTCCACGAGTGCGGTCTGGACACCGAGCAGGTGCACCGCGGCTACGGCGTGTTCGCGTTGATGCGTACCGAGGTGATCGCCGGGGAGTACCTGGACCTGGTCTCCGGGGTGGGCGACGGCTCGGTGGCCAGCGCGCTCACGGTGATAAGGATGAAGGCCGCCCGCTACACGGTGACCCGGCCGTTGCAGATCGGCGCCGCGCTGGCCGGTGCGGGACCGGAGCTGATCGAGGCGCTGGGCGAGTTCGGTGACCCGTTGGGCGACGCGTTCCAGCTGCGCGACGACGTGCTTGGCGTCTTCGGTGACCCGGCGGTCACCGGCAAGTCGGTGCTCGACGACCTGCGCGAGGGCAAGCCGACGGTGATGATGGCGCTGGCCCGCAGCGCCGCCGACCGGACGCAGACCGCGCGGCTGCGGGAGCTGTTCGGCAACCCCACGCTGGACTCCGACGGCGCGGCGGAGCTACGGACGATCATCGAGGGGACCGGCGCGCGCGAGCGCATCGAGCAGATGATCCGGGTCCGTACCGAGGCGGCGCTGACCGCCCTGGAGAGCGCCCAGGTGGCCGACGAGGCCCGTGCCGCGCTGATCGCGTTGGCCGCGCAGGCGATCGACCGCCGCGCCTGAATCCTGCCGACTTTCGGCGAGATCGACGAAAGTTGTTGCCGGATCACCGGAAGGTATAGACACATCGACACGCCGCAATTTAGTGTCGTGACCAACACGACAATGTTTCGTCGAGGTGAACCGGCGGCGCGGTAACCCATCGACCCCCACCACCGCTACGGCATCCGGCGCGACGGCGCGCGCCCGGCCTGGCATCCGTCAGGAAGGGACAGCACAGATGTCCATGAAGGACGCACCCACCCACCGGTCCCGACGATGGTTCTCCGCCGGATCGGCCCTGCTGCTCACGATCGCGGGTGGCACCGCCGCACTCGCGCTCGGCTCGACACCCGCCCAGGCGCACACCATCACCGCGAGCGACTTCCAGCAGGTCGAGCTGGCCCGCGGCGTCTCCGACATGGGCGAGCCGATGTCGCTCGCCGTGCTGCCGGACCGCTCCGTCCTGCACACCGCCCGCAACGGCACCCTGCGCCGCACCGACGCGGCCGGCACCACCTCGGTGATCGGCACGCTGGCCGTCTACAACCACGACGAGGAGGGGTTGCAGGGCGTCGGGGTCGACCCGAACTTCGCCAGCAACAGGCAGATCTTCCTCTACTACGCCCCGCCGCTGTCCACCCCCGCCGGCGACGCGCCCGCCACCGGCACCGACTTCTCGGCCTGGCAGGGCGTGAACCGCCTCTCCCGGTTCACCCTCAACGCCGACTTCACAGTCAACCAGGCCAGCAAGGTCGACGTGCTCGACGTACCCGCCGACCGGGGCCTGTGCTGCCACGTCGGCGGGGACATCGACTTCGACGCCGCCGGCAACCTCTACCTCTCCACCGGCGACGACACCAACCCGTTCGAGTCCGCCGGCTACTCGCCGCTCGACGAGCGGACCAACCGCAACCCGGCGTACGACGCCCAGCGCAGCGCCGGCAACACCAACGACCTGCGGGGCAAGATCCTGCGGATCAAGGTGAACGCCAACGGGACGTACTCCATCCCGTCGGGCAACCTGTTCGCGCCAGGCACGGCCAGGACCCGCCCGGAGATCTACGCGATGGGCTTCCGCAACCCGTTCCGGATCAGCGTGGACAAGGCCACAGGCGTCGTCTACGTCGGTGACTACGGGCCGGACGCCGGCTCCACCAGCTCCACCCGAGGACCGTCCGGTCAGGTCGAGTTCAACCGGGTCGCCGCGCCTGGCAACTACGGATGGCCGTACTGCACGGGCACCAACACCACCACCGAGACGTACAACGAGTGGGACTTCGCCACCAACACCGGCGGGGCGAAGTACAACTGCACGGGCGGGCCGACGAACAACTCGTTCCGCAACACCGGCCTGACCACCCTGCCGCCGGCCCAGCCGGCCTGGATCCGGTACGCCGGCGACGCCGGCACCCCCACCGAGTTCGGCGGCGGCTCCGAATCGCCGATGGGCGGCCCGGTCTACCGGTACAACGCCTCGTCGACCTCCACCACGAAGTTCCCGCAGTCGTTCGACGGGCAGTTCTTCGCCACCGAGTTCGGCAGGGGCTGGATCAAGCCCATCCACGTCAACGCCGACGGCTCCCGGGGCACCATCGACACCTTCCCGTGGGTCGGCAAGCAGGTCATGGACTCGGCGTTCGGCCCGGACGGCGCGTACTACGTGCTCGACTACGGCACCGGCTACTTCAACGGCGACGCCAACTCGGCGCTGTACCGCTTCGACTACGTCGGCGGCGGCAACCGGGCGCCGTCCGCGGTGGCCAGCGCCAACCGCACCTCGGGCGCGGCTCCGCTCGCGGTGACCTTTTCCTCGGCCGGCTCGTCCGACCCCGAGGGCGGCGCGCTCACCTACTCGTGGGCCTTCGGCGACGGCACCACCTCGACGGCCGCCAACCCGACGAAGACGTACACCACGAACGGCACCTACACGGCCACGCTGACGGTGCGGGACCCGCAGGGCGCCACCGGCAGCAGCAGCGTACGGATCAGCGTCGGCAACACCGCGCCGACGGTGACCATCAACAACCCCGGCAACGGGCAGTTGTTCAGCTTCGGTGACACGGTGCCGTTCAGCATCACGGTGACCGACCCGGAGGACGGCACGATCGACTGCACGAAGGTCAAGATGACCTACGTGCTCGGGCACGACCAGCACGGGCACCAGATCACCTCGAAGACCGGCTGCTCCGGTTCGATCACCATCCCGGTCGACGGTGAGCACGACGACGCGGCGAACATCTTCGCGATCTTCGACGCCGAGTACACCGACGCCGGTGGGCTGACCACGCACACCCAGCACACGCTGCCGCCGCGGCACCGGCAGGCCGAGTTCTTCGGCACCTCGTCCGGCATCAACGTGTTCAGCAAGACCCCGGCCGAGGGCGGCAAGACCGTCGGCGACATCAACAACGGCGACTGGATCGCGTTCCAGCCGTACCGGTTGGGCAACGTCACGTCGTTCACCGCCCGGGTCTCCTCGGCGGGTGCCGGTGGCACCCTCCAGGTCCGGGCCGGCTCGGCCACCGGCACGGTGCTCGGCTCGGCCACGGTCCCGGTGACCGGCGGTTGGGAGACGTTCACCACTGTCACCGGCGCGATCAGCAACCCGCCGACCGGTACGACGACGCTCTACCTGACGTTCGCCGGCTCGGGCACCGGGGCACTCTTCGACCTTGACGCGTTCACCTTCGTCACCGGTACGCCACCGGCCGGCGGGACGGGCGCGATCAAGGGTCTGGGCGGCAAGTGCCTGGACGTGCGCAACGCCGCCACCGCGGACGGCACCCAGATCCAGATCTACACCTGCAACGGCAGCGCCGCGCAGACCTGGGCGGTCACGCCGAACTCGACGGTCAGGTCGTTGGGCAAGTGTCTGGACGTCTCGGGTGGCGCCACCGCCGACGGCACCAAGATCCAGCTCTGGACCTGCAACGGCACCGGGGCGCAGAACTGGTCCGCCCAGGCCGACGGCACGCTGCGCAACGTGTCGTCCGGCAAGTGTCTCGACGTCTCAGGCAACAACTCGGCCGACAGCACGGTGGTCCACCTGTGGACCTGCACCGCCGCCGCCAACCAGAAGTGGACCCTGCCATGAGAATCCTGCGACCCGTCCTCGGCGCGGCGATGGCCGCCCTCGCCGTTCTCGCCTGCACCACCCCGGCCACCCCGGCCAGTGCCGCCGACGCCCCGTACGACGTGCTTGTCTTCTCCAAGACCGCCGGCTTCCGGCACGACGCGATCCCGGTCGGTATCCAGACCATCCGTGACCTGGGCGCCGCGAACAACTTCACGGTGACCGCCACCGAGGACGCCGCCGCCTTCACCACAGGCAACCTCGCCCAGTACGAGGCTGTGGTCTTCCTCAACACCACTGGCGACGTGCTCAACGCCAGCCAGCAGACCGCCTTCGAGTCGTACATCGGCTCGGGTCGCGGGTACGTGGGTGTGCACGCCGCCGCCGACACCGAGTACGACTGGCCGTTCTACGGCAACCTGGTCGGCGCGTGGTTCGCCTCGCATCCGGCGATCCAGCAGGCCAACATGAAGGTGGAGGACAGGGGTCACGCGGCGACCGCGCACCTGCCGCAGACCTGGACCCGCACCGACGAGTGGTACAACTACCGGACCAACGCCCGGTCCACCGCGCACGTGCTGGCCACCCTGGACGAGTCGTCGTACTCCGGTGGCGGCATGGGCGCGGACCACCCGCTGAGCTGGTGCAAGGGTTACAGCGGCGGCCGGTCCTTCTACACCGGCGCCGGGCACACCCAGGCGTCGTACGCGGAGCCGGCGTTCCGGGCGCACCTGCTCGGCGGCATCAGGTACGCGGCCGGTCGGAGCAAGGCCGACTGCCGGCCGGAGACCGGCTACACGCCGCTGTTCAACGGGTCGACGGCCGGTTGGTCGCAGGCCGGTCCGGGCAGCTTCACCAACTCCGACGCCACCCTCACCTCGGTGGGCGGCATGGGGCTGTTCTGGTACAACACCAAGCAGTTCACGAACTACTCGTTGAAGCTGGACTGGAAGCTCGCCGGGGACGACAACTCGGGCATCTTCATCGGGTTCCCGCCGTCGAGTGACCCGTGGTCGGCTGTGGACAACGGTTACGAGATCCAGATCGACGCCACCGACGCGGTGGACCGCACCACCGGAGCGGTCTACACGTTCAAGTCCGCCGACATCGCGGCCCGCGACGCGGCGCTCAACGCGCCGGGGGAGTGGAACACGTACGAGCTGCTGGTCGAGGGTGAGCGGCTGCAGATCTTCCTCAACGGGGTGAAGATCAACGACTTCACCAACACCAACCCGGTACGGTCGCTGGCCGGCCACATCGGCATCCAGAACCACGGCACCGGTGACGACGCCTCGTTCCGCAACATCCGCATCAAGGAGCTGGGCACCACCCCGCCGCCGACCGGCACGATCCAGGCCGAGGCGTTCAGCTCGGCCAACGGGGTCTCCGCGTTCACCAAGGCGGGCGCCAACGGCGGGCAGACCATCGGCTACATCGACCCGGGCGACTGGGCCGCGTACAACGGGGTGGACCTGACCGGTGTCACGTCGTTCACCTCCCGAGTCGTCTCGGGCGGCGCGGGCGGCACCATCCAGGTGCGTACCGGCTCGGCCACCGGCCCGGTGCTCGGCTCGGTCGCGGTGCCGAACACCGGCAGTTGGACCACCTTCGCCAACGTCACGACCGCCCTGTCGGGCGTCCCGTCCGGGGCCCAGAACCTGTACCTCACGTTCACCGGTAGCGGCACGGGGCTCTTCGACGTTGACGACTTCACCCTGGTCAAGGGGACTGGCGGCGGCACCCGGGTCGGCCCGATCAAGGGCCTGGCCGGCAGGTGCCTGGACGTGCGCAACGCCGGCACCGCCGACGGCACCCAGGTCCAGATCTACACCTGCAACGGCAGCGCGGCGCAGACCTGGACCGTGACGCCGAACTCGACGATCAAGGCGCTCGGCAAGTGCCTCGACGTGTCCGGCAGCGGCACCGCCGACGGCACCAAGATCCAGCTCTGGACCTGCAACGGCAGCGGCGCGCAGAACTGGGCGGCCCAGTCCGACGGCACCCTGCGCAACCCGTCGTCGGGCAAGTGCCTCGACGTCTCCGGCAACAACTCGGCGGACAGCACCATCGTGCACCTCTGGACCTGCCTCAACGCGGCGAACCAGAAGTGGACGCTGCCCTGACCTGCCGGCCGGGAGGGGGTCGTCGGTCAGGCCGGCGGCCCGGACGGCAGTGCGGCAGTGAGCGTTATACCTGTGGGTCATATGTATGACGCACAGGTATAACGCTCACACCACTTGTGACCGCCGCCCGGCGGCGAGGTGCGCCCGCGAGGCCACGGACCGGCTCACAGTTGGCTGCCGTACCTTGACCAGCATGGGGCGTTTCGCGCAGTGGCGCCGGATGGTGCTGGCGCACGGGCACCGGCTGCTGGACCGGGCCGGCGATCCCGATCCGTTGACCGGGCCGGCGCCGAGCCTGAACCGTCTCGACGCGCTGGTGGAGGGCTTCGCCGCCGGCCAGTCGGTGCGCTGGGCGCTTGCCGGAGCACCCCGGCCGCTGCCGGAGGCGGTCGACGTGGCGGCGTACCGGATCATCGAGGAGTCGCTCACCAACGCGCGCCGGCACGCCCCGGGCGCGCCGGTCGCGGTCCGCCTGCGCTACGACCCCCAGGGCATCACCATCGAGGTACGCGACGACGGCGCCGCCGCGCCGGTGGGGGAGCCCCGGGGTGCCGATCAAGGACTGATCGCCGTACGCAGACGTGCCGAACGCATCGGCGGCACCTTCTCCGCGGGCCCCCGACCGGACGGCGGCTTCACCGTCCGGGCCGTCCTGCCGGCACCCGAAGAAGCGGCCGAGTGACGTTCCGGGGCTTCCCCGATGGGGTGCGGCGCAAATAGGGTGGGACCGGCGACCGTGACGGTGGCCGGTGACCCGGTGGGAGGCGCAACCCGCCGGGCCCAGGTGTGTTCCGCACCCACCGGTGACCGCCCCGACGCCGCGCACCGGTCCGACCGGTCACCCTCGCCCTGGTCCGCACATGGAATCCCCATCACAACAGGGGAGAAGGACAATGGCGCGACCCATCACGCTCTTCACCGGCCAGTGGGCCGACCTTCCGTTCGAGGAGGTCTGCCGGCTCGCCTCCGAGTGGGGCTACGACGGTCTGGAGATCGCCTGCTGGGGCGACCACTTCGAGGTCGACAAGGCGCTCGCCGACGACTCGTACGTCGATCGCAAGCGGGAGACGCTCGCGAAGCACAACCTTCAGGTCTTCACGATCTCCAACCACCTCGTCGGCCAGGCGGTCTGTGACCACCCGATCGACGAGCGGCACCAGGACATCCTGCCCGCCCGGATCTGGGGCGACGGGGAGCCCGAGGGTGTCCGCCAGCGGGCCGCCGAGGAGATCAAGGACACCGCGCGGGCGGCGGCGAAGCTCGGCGTGAAGACCGTCGTCGGTTTCACCGGCTCGTCGATCTGGCACACCCTGGCGATGTTCCCGCCGGTGCCGCCGTCGATGATCGAGCGTGGCTACCAGGACTTCGCCGACCGGTGGAACCCGATCCTCGACGTGTTCGACGAGGTGGGGGTGCGGTTCGCGCACGAGGTGCACCCCAGCGAGATCGCGTACGACTACTGGACGACGAAGCGCGCACTGGAGGCCATCGGCAACCGGCCCGCGTTCGGGTTGAACTGGGACCCGTCGCACTTCGTCTGGCAGGAACTGGACCCGGTGAACTTCATCTTCGACTTCGCCGACCGGATCTACCACGTGGACTGCAAGGACGCGAAGGTGCGTACCGGGGACGGCCGCCGTGGCCGGCTCGCCTCGCACCTGCCCTGGGCGGACCTGCGCCGGGGGTGGGACTTCGTCTCCACCGGGCACGGCGACGTGCCCTGGGAGGACTGCTTCCGCGCGTTGAACGCGATCGGCTACACCGGCCCCATCTCGATCGAGTGGGAGGACGCCGGAATGGACCGCCTGCTCGGCGCGCCGGAGGCGTTGCAGTTCGTCAGGAGGCTCGCCTTCGACGCCCCGAGTGCCGCCTTCGACGCGGCGTTCAGCAGCAAGGACTGACCGTACGCGGACAGACCACGGGCCGGTCGCCTCTCGGCGACCGGCCCGTCGACGTGCGATGGGTCTACGTGCGATGAATCAGAGCGTGCTGGCGTTGGTGCCCGAGCCGGACGGCTTGGTGCGGGGGTTGGTGGCCGACGGCGACCCGGAGGTCGTGCCGACCGGGCTGCTGCCCGCCTTGGCGCCCACGGTGGCGGGCGTGCCGGCGAACGCGTCGTCGGCGGCGGTCAGCTCCTGCTTGCCGGTGCTGCCGTTGCCGGTGCCCAGCTTCTCGCCCAGCTTGCTCTGGCCGAGCTTGTCCTTGCCCTCGCTGTAGAGCTTGTTGGCCTGGGCCTGCGCAACCCCCGCCGCCTCCTGGACGGTCGGGTGGTCGAGCACCTTGCGGCCCCGGACCACGAGCTCCTCGTACTTCTCCCGGCCGGCACGGGCGCCCAGGACGAATCCCGCAGCCAGCCCGCCAAGAAACATGATCTTTCCGCGCATGGCGGCTCCTTCCGTACCTGACGCGCCGTCACCCCGGCGGGTTGCCCCGTCGGAAGGCGACCAATTCGCGCCTGCGTCCTCTGTCCGCAGCTAACTACCCATCCTGCTCTCCGCTCAAGCATGCTTGTGCCGGGATGACGATTTACCCCGATTGTCGAGGTCCGGGTCGGGAGGGAACCCACTGGACCACCACCCGGGTATGTCCTGTACTCTTGTCCCGTCGCAGGGCGCCGGTGAGATCCGGTTCCGGGCGGTGCACGATCCCCTGTAGCTCAATTGGCAGAGCAGCCGGCTGTTAACCGGCAGGTTATTGGTTCGAGTCCAATCGGGGGAGCCAGAGTTTCACCCACGCCCGTCGGCCCCCGGCCGACGGGCGTTTTCGTGCGTATGGCCCCGGTTTCGCCCTCCCGCGCCGCGCTCGCCCGGCAGGATGGTCGATGTCGACTTAGACTCCCGCTGCGTCGATTGATGCGTCGATTCTTGGGGTGGGTGCGGATGGCCGGACGAGGCGGCAGGGCCACGCTGATCGCGGTGGCGGTCGTGCTGGCCTGGCTGGTGATCGGCGGGGTGGCCGGCCCGTACTCGGGGCGCCTCAGCGAGGTCGCCACCAACGACAACGCCGCGTTCCTGCCCACCGACGCCGAGGCGACCCGCGCCCAGGACCTCGCCGGCGGGTTCGTCGACCGCGAGACCGTCCCGGCGCTTGTCGTCTACGAACGGACCTCAGGCATCACCGACGGGGACCGGCAGCGGGTGAGCGCCGACCTCGCCCGGTTCGCCCAGGTGCCCGGCGTGGTCACCCCGCTGCCCCCACCCATCCCCAGCGCGGACGGCCAGGCCCTCCAGGTGGTCGTCCCGGTGGACGACGCCGAGGGTGAGGAGATCGGTACTGTCGTCGAGCAACTGCGTGACATCACCGGCGCCGGCCAGGACGGGCTCACCGTCGACGTCGCCGGACCGGCCGGCCTGCTCGCCGACCTGATCGAGGTGTTCGCCGCCATCGACGGGCCACTGCTGCTCGTCACTCTCGTCGTAGTGCTGATCATCCTGCTGATCGTCTACCGCAGCCCGGTGCTCTGGATCTTTCCGCTGCTCGCCGCCGGCATGTCGTACGCGCTGGCCTCGGTCTTCGTCTACCTGCTCGCCGACGCCGACGTGATCAAGCTCAACGGGCAGGCCCAGGGCATCCTCACCGTGCTGGTCTTCGGCGCCGGCACCGACTACGCGCTGCTGCTCATCGCCCGCTACCGGGAGGAGCTGCACCGACACGACCGATCGTGGGACGCCATGCGCACCGCATGGAAGGGCGCCGCACCCGCCATCATCGCGTCCGGCGGCACCGTCATCGTCAGCCTGCTCTGCCTGCTGCTGTCCAGCCTCAACTCCAACCGGGCGCTCGGCCCGGTCGCCGCCATCGGCATCGCCGCCACCCTGCTGGTGATGCTCACCTTCCTGCCCGCGCTGCTGGTGCTCGGCGGGCGGTGGGCGTTCTGGCCCCGCCGTCCCCGCGAGGACCAGGCCGACCCGCGCGCCGAACACGGCATCTGGAGCCGCATCGCCGGGTTCGTGGCCCGGCACGCCCGGCCGATCTGGCTGAGCACAGCAGTAGTGCTGGCCCTGCTCACGCTCGGCCTCACCCAGCTCGGCGCCACCACCCTCGGCCAGTCCGACCTGTTCACCCAGCGCACCGACTCGGTCGACGGGCAGGAGGTGATCGCCCGGCACTACCCGGCCGGCACCGGCAGCCCGGCCACCATCTTCACCACCGAACAGACAGCTCGGCAGGTCGCCCAGGTGGCGCAGGGCGTACCCGGCGTCGCCGACGTCCGCCCGCTCACCACCGGCCCGCAGACCGGCCCGCCGGACCCGAACGCCGCACCGAAGGTCGTCGACGGGCGGGTGCAGCTGGAGGCGACCCTGGCCGACCCGCCGGACAGCGACGGCGCCGAACGGGCCATCCGCGAGCTGCGGGTCGCCGTCCACCGGGTGCCCGACGCGGACGCCGTGGTCGGCGGCTTCACCGCGATCAACGTGGACACCTCCGACGCCGCGACACGCGACCAGAACGTCATCATCCCGATCGTGCTGGTGGTCATCGCCGTCATCCTGGCCCTGCTGCTGCGCGCCCTGCTCGCCCCGCTGCTGCTGATCGCCACGGTGCTGCTCAGCTTCGCCGCCACCCTCGGCCTGTGCGCGCTGCTGTTCCGGCACGTCTTCGACTTCCCCGGCGTCGACTCGTCGTTCCCGCTGTTCGCGTTCGTCTTCCTGGTGGCGCTCGGCATCGACTACAACATCTTCCTGATGAGTCGGGTGCGCGAGGAGTCCGTCAAGCGCGGCACCCGCGCCGGTGTGCTCGCCGGCCTCGCCGTCACCGGCGGCGTGATCACCTCCGCCGGCATCGTGCTCGCCGCGACGTTCTCCGCCCTCGCCGTGCTGCCCCTGGTGGTACTCGTCGAACTTGGTACCGCCGTCGCCGTCGGGGTACTCATCGACACGATCATCGTCCGGTCGCTGCTGGTGCCGGCACTCGCGTACGACATCGGGCCGAAGATCTGGTGGCCGGGCCGGCTGTCCCGGGCGAACGGTGAGCGGGAGGCGCGCGATGCTGGCTGAGACCGACGTGGTCATCGTCGGCGGCGGCCTGGCCGGCCTCGCCGCCGCCCGGCGGCTGCACCGCGCCGGCGTGCCCTGGCGGCTGCTGGAGGCCGGCGGTCGACTCGGCGGCCGG
Source organism: Micromonospora sp. NPDC047521 (assembly GCF_055587305.1). NCBI lineage: Bacteria > Bacillati > Actinomycetota > Actinomycetes > Micromonosporales > Micromonosporaceae > Micromonospora > Micromonospora sp. NPDC047521. The sequence goes on from NZ_JBVJGN010000003.1 coordinate 156,425, forward strand.
GTCGCCACCGACGTCGTCGACGGCTACCTGATCGACAGGGGTTTCCAGGTGCTCAACACCGCCTACCCCCGGCTCGGCACGCTGCTCGACACCGGCCGGCTCAACCTCGGCTACTTCACCTCCGGGGTGCTCGTCCGCAAGGGCGACGACCTGCTGCGGCTGGTCAACCCGCTGCGCGAGCCCACCGGCGGCCCCGGCACCGCGCTGGCCGGCGTCGGGTCCCTGCGCGACCGGCTGCGCTTCGCGGCGCTCGCCGCCGGCTGCGCCACACTGCCCACCTCCCGACTGCTCACCGCACCGGAGACCACCGCCGAGACGGCGCTGCGCCGCGCCGGCCTCTCCGACGCGATCATCGAGGAGCTGCTGCGCCCGTTCCTGTCCGGTGTGTTCATCGACCGGGAACTGGCCACCTCCAGCCACGTCCTCGCGATGGTGCTGCGGTCCTTCGCCCGTGGCCGCATCGGCCTGCCCGCCGAGGGAATGGCCGCGCTGCCCCGGGCCGTCGCCGACCCGCTGCCGGCCGACCTGCTCGACCTGAACATGCCGGTCGCCGAGGTCGCGCCCGGCCGGGTCCGCACCCAGGCCGGCGACATCCGCTGCCGCGCCGTCGTGGTCGCCGTCGACCCGCCCGCCGCGTCCGCGCTGCTGCCGGCCCTGGCGACGGTACGGATGCACAGCTACACCACCTACTACCACAGCGCGCCCGAGCCGCCCCTTGCCGAACCGATCCTGCTCGTCGACGGCGACCGGCGGGAGATCGTGGCGAACACAGTGGTGCTCAGCAACGCCGCCACCACGTACGCGCCGGCCGGGCGGCACCTCGTCGCCACCTCAGTGGTCGGCCCGACCGCCCCACCCGAGCCGACCATCCGGGCCGAGTTGACCCGGCTGTACGGGCACTCCACCGCCGACTGGACACACCTCACCACCGTCTCCGTACCGCAGGCGCTGCCCGCCGCCCCGCCACCACAGGGACGGCTGCGCAAACCCGTCGCGCTGGGAGAGGGCCTGTTCGTGGCCGGTGACCACCGGGACAGCCCATCCATCCAGGGCGCCCTCGCCAGCGGCTGGCGCGCCGCCGGCGCTGTCCTGGAGGAGCTGCGCGCCAGCTGACCGCCGTACCCGAGCACGCTGTTATATTCCTGTAGCCCTTCGTGCTCGTGCAGCCGTGGGCGCCGGCCGGCGCGGTGCTGGCTGCTGACCGCCGAGCGGGATAAGATCCGGCGCGGTGTTCGGGGCGGTAGCTCAGCCGGTTAGAGCAGGGGACTCATAATCCCTCGGTCGCGGGTTCGAGTCCCGCCCGCCCCACCAACCGTTTTACCTGGTCAGCCGATTGTTGACGACTCGGGCGAACCGCATCGAGGCCCGGGTCGACGCCCTCGGTCCGCGCTGAGTCCGCAGCAGCACGACCCGCCCGGTCGAGGCGGTCCGCCGCCTTGACGTTGGCGCCCTCCGCCACCCGCGAGACTAGCCGTCGTATGCCGCAGCTCGTGCGGGTCAGGCTTGCCAGATGCCTAGTGCCGGCCGGCAATCCTCGCGGTCAGTCTCCGTTGAACAAGAGCTGTCGGTGGTGGGGGCGTCGGGGCGCGACCTCTAGGAGCGCTGCGAGCTGAAGTATCGCCTGGGCGGCAGCTCGCAGGCTGTCATCCTTGGATCGCTCGATGATCGACTGAAGTTCGGTTGCCAGCCTGGTCGTCTGGCGGCTGTTGAACCAGGTGTCGTCGTAGGGATCGACTCCGGAGAGCAACGGGTAACGGGACGGCTCCGATGTAGCCAAGGAGCAGAGAGACGCGATGCCCGCGGCGTCAGTAAGTTGCTCCACGACGACACCGCTGTACTCCCGGACCTGCACACTCATTCCCACGGCCTCATCGTGCCGGACGGGTGATCGCCGGGTGAGCCTGGTCCTCACCAAAAGCGCCCGCACGACTGCCCGACGAGGAGATCCCTCTTGTAGCCGAGTAGCTACGCGCCCACTGCATCCCCTTGTCCTTGAGCGCCAGAGTTCAGGCAGAGAAGCGTGCCTCGCCCGTTCGCTTATCCACCACGACGGGGTGATTGCCGGCCATTGCCTGATGCCAGTCATCAGCTTCGACGTACGCCTTCCCGTTGTAGGGAAAGACGTACACGTCTTCGAGATCCTTGACGGCACAGTCGACGATGACCACTGGATGAGGGAAGCGTTCTCTGACCTCGACGTCGAGGAACTGTTCGGCGATCTGTCGTGCTGAGTCCAGGGAGATCATCAGCTCATCGTCCCTCAGTTGCCCGCAAGCGCCCCGGGATGTGGCTCATCCGAGATGACTTTGCCAGCGTCGTGTCGTTCGTCGACGGCTGCAACGAGGCAAACGCTCGAGCCTTGCTGACCGTGGCTGGTGACTCGAGCCAGCTGCCTCAACAATCGCCGGCCCCAAGAACGTCCGCGACATGGCCCCCGACGTTGACGCCCGCGCCGTCGAGACCCTGTTCGACCTGCTCGACGAGTCCCTGGAACTACGCGATGAGCACGATGGCCTGAAACGCATCTTCGCCGCACATGAACAGTGGCGCCGCCTCCGTGAGCAGAACGGATGCAGCGCCGCTGACGCATCTGGCTGCCCCACCGTCCCATGGCCTAGAGCCGCCAGCCGGATCACGCCCACCCTCGACAACAATCGTTGAGACTCGCCCGAGAGGGCTGCTGCAGATTTCGCGTCCGACCCCTGCCGTGTCACCGTTCCCTGAGCCGCTGCCGCCACCACGCCTGCGCGTTCCACGTGCGTCGCTCGGCGGCTCGGGGGTCGGGCAGTGTCTTGCGGAGAAACTCCTCGTCCAACGGGTCGACGAGGCGCTGCAACTCGCGGCGGGCGGCGGCCGGCAGCCGGCGCAGCGCCTCGCCCAGGACGTCCCGTTGGTCCACCACGTCGCAGTGCCCGCAGGGGCAGTAGTCGAAAGGTAGATCCAGCCATCGTCCCGACTGTCGAATCGTACGGCGGTAGTCGGCCAGAGCTGTCGCTACCGAGCCGAGGCCTGGGTTCTCGCGTTCGAGCCTGACGATCGCCGCGTTCGCGCCGTTCGACAGGCCGTTGATGGGGCGGACTCTGCAGGCGTTCCACCGGGCCGCCTTCGACAGTGCGCGCAGCGCACCAGGTGATCTACGCGCCATGGACCTTTCGGGGCTGACTCATAACGAGCACCCTGCCAGAGCATCGCGACACCACGCCACCGCATTCCCGCCCCTCCTCCGCGTGCGCCGCACGTCGGTGGCTGGTCCTGCTGCCGTCGCCGGCGAACGGTTCCCTGGCTTTGCTCGGCTGCGTCCCGGATACCCGCGGCGTGATCGACAACGATCCCGGTGTGCCCGGGCTGCCTCGCGTGTCTCATCCCGCCGACAGTTCGACGCTACCGCTCTACATGGTCTTCTTCTTCCTGCTCGGCCTGGTCGGCTTCGCGGTGTACGGGGTGGCAGACGGTGGAAAGGCGCTCGTCCTCGCGATCATCGTTGCCGTGGTCTTCTTCACGTGCTTCCTGATCCTGTTCACGATCTACTGGCTCGGATATCTCCTGAAGGGGCACGCGAGCTGGCAGGCCGAGCAGCGGGCACGGTCCGCGGGACCGTCCACTGACGAGTAGCCGTCGACGGGTCTCCGTCGCTGGACGCCGCGAGCCACCACGGCGGCATGGCGTCACACGTCGGCGAGCCGCGCCGGGTCGAGCCGGGCGAGGCGGGCCGCGTCCTGGCCCGGCGGTAGCCCGAACAGCCGGCGGTACTCGCGGCTGAACTGCGACGCGCTCTCGTAGCCGACCGCGAACCCGACGGCCGCCACGTCACCGGGCTCGGCGAGCAGCCGGGCCCGCGCCTCCTGGAGCCGGATCACCTTCTGGAACTGGATAGGTGTCATCGTGGTGATCGCGCGGAAGTGGCGGTGCAGGGACGTCACGCTCATCCCGGCGACGCGCGCCACGTCCTCGACCCGGAACAGGTCGGCGTGATGGTCGCGGATCCAGCGGATCGCCCGTTCGATCTGTACGACGTTGCCGTCGCCCAACCCGATCTGCCGGACCGTGCCACCCTGCTCGCTGGTCAGCAGCCGCCAGACCACCTCGCGCTCCAGGCCCGCCCACAGCACGCGCTGATCGTCGGGGCGATCGAGCAGGCGTAGCAGCCGTACCACAGCGTCGAGCAGGTCGTCGCCGGCGGTGCTGACCGCGATGCCGGTCGCCGGCTCGCCCCGCGCGGGTGGGGTGTCCAGCAGCAGCTCCGCGATCAGCGGTGGCCGCAGCGTGAGGCCCAGCACCAGGTACGGCTCGTCGGGGGTGGCCCGGGTGACGTGGGCGATCACCGGCAGTTCCAGTGACGCGACGACGAACTGCCCGGCCGCGTACGCGAAGACTCTGTTGCCCAGGACCGCGCGCTTCGCTCCCTGCGCGACCATGGCGAAGGTCGGCGCGGTCTGGGCCGGCACCGGCTCGGTGGGGGAGTCGCTGCGGTGCAGGGCGAGCCCGCCGGGCGTCGGCCGCCCGGCGTGGCGTCGCACCAGGTCGCAGATCTCGGGCAGGGCGCTCATGGTGCCCATCCTGCCGAGTTTGGCAGGATCAGGCAACGCGGTGGCAGTATCGGTCTACCCGCATCGGTACCCGCAGGTGTGCACTTGACGCATGCCACTCGACAGTTTCGTCACACTGGGCCGCTCTGGCCTGCGCATCAGTCCGTACACCCTCGGTGCCATGACCTTCGGGGAGGATCATGGCTGGGGAGCCTCGGTCGCCGACTCGGAGGCGATGATCACTGAGTATCTGGAACGTGGCGGCAACTCCATCGACACCGCCAACATCTACACCAACGGCCACTCCGAGAAGATCATCGGGGATTACCTGGCCGCGCGGCCAGGCCTGCGGGACCGGATCGTCCTCGGTTCCAAGTTCTTCGGCAACCTGTTCCTCGGCGACCCCAACGGCGGCGGCGCCGGGCGCAAGGCGGTGGTGGCCCAGGTGGAGGAGTCGCTGCGCCGGCTGCGCACCGACTACCTGGACATCTACTGGCTGCACAACTGGGACCGGGGCGTACCTGTCGAGGAGACGCTGCGCGCCCTGGACAACCTCGTCACGGCCGGCAAGATCCGGTACGTGGGCCTGTCGGACCTGCCCGCGTGGAAGGCGGCCGAGGCGCAGATCGTCGCCCACTTCCGTGGGTGGACGCCGGCGATCGGGATGCAGCTCGAATATTCGCTGCTCGAAAGGACCGTCGAGGGGGAGTTGATCCCGATGGCGGCCGAGCACGGCCTCGGAGTGCTGCCCTGGAGCCCGCTCAAGAGCGGCTGGCTCTCCGGCAAGTTCGTCCGTGGGAACGACACAGTCGACACGAAACGTGGCGCGCTGGTGGGCGGCCCCGCCGAGCGTGACTGGCAGGTCATCGACGTGCTGCACGAGGTGGCGAACGAGGCGGGAGTGACCCCGGCGGCGGCGGCGCTGGCCTGGGTCGGCGCTCGACCCGGCGTGACCTCGGTGCTGATCGGCGCGCGGCGCCTCGACCAGCTCACGGCGAACCTGGACGCGGTGAACGTGCGGTTGTCGCCGCGGCAGACGGAACGACTCGACGAGGTGTCGACGCCCGCGTTGAACTTCCCCGCCGACAACAATCGGCTCCTCGCGCCGAGGCTCGCCTTCGCGGGCGCGACAGTCGACGGCCAGCCGAGCAGCCCGTCGCCGTGGCTCACCCCCGACGCGGTCAGGTACTGATCACCGAGCGGCCGGGGTAGCGCAGGCTGTACCGAAGGAGGGCAGCAGGGGGGATCGTCCAGGTATCGGACTTCTTGAACCATTGATGGTGTCAAGCGTTTCCGATACCGAGGAGTCATCATGCCCGTGACACCGAACGATCCCTCCCGCCGCCGCCGATCCGTGCGGATGGCCGCCGCCGCGGTGGCTGCCGTCACCGTCGGCGCCGCCCTGACCGGCCCCTCGGCGTTCGCCGACACCGGCCGGCGAGACGGTCCGCGCGACGTCGTGCAGCGACAACTGGACGGTCTGGTCAGCGAGAGCGGCTTCCCCGGCGTACTCGCCTCGGTGCGGGGGACCGACGGGCGGGTCCGGGACTACACCGCAGGGGTCGGTGACCTTCAGACCCGCCGCCCGGTTCCCCGCGACGGTCAGGTCCGCATCGGCAGTAACACCAAGAGCTTCACCGCGGTGGTCGTCCTCCAGTTGGTGGGCGAGGGCCGCATCGACCTGGACGCCACAGTCGAGCACTACCTGCCCGGGGTCGTGCGCGGCAACGGCAACGACGGCGGCAGGATCACCGTACGGCAGCTGCTGCAACAGACAAGCGGCCTGCCGGACTACGACGACGTGCTGTTCACCAGGTCGCAGGACCTGGTCGACAAGAGCCACTCGTACTACGAGCCGCGCCGGCTGGTGGACGCGGCGCTCACCGGCGCACCGCACTTCGCGCCGGGGGAGAAGTGGGAGTACAGCAACACCAACTACGTCCTCGCCGGGCTCATCGTCGAGCAGGTCACCGAACGCCCGATCGGCGAGGAGATCACCAACCGCATCATCGGGCCGCTCGGTCTGCGCGACACCTACTGGCCGGGCGTCGGTGAACAGCGGCTCCGCGGCACCCACCCGCACGGTTACGTCGCGGTGGCGCCCGGCGCGCCGTGGGTGGACGTCACCGAGATGGACCCGTCCCTGGGCTGGTCGGCCGGCCAACTGGTGTCGACCCCGGACGAGCTGCGGACCTTCTTCGACGCGCTGGTGGGCGGCCGGCTGCTCAAGCCCGCGCAGCAGGCGGCCCTGACGACGACAGTGCCGGCGCCCGGGTTCGAACCGACCGGGGAGTACGCGTACGGGCTTGGTGTCGCGCGCTACGAGCTGCCCTGCGGCGGCTACGCCTGGGGCCACGGCGGTGACATCCAGGGCTTCGAGACCCGGAACCTGGCCACCAGTGACGGCCGGAGCGCCGTCGTCGCGGTGACCGGCCTGCCGACCGGCGAGGAGATGCTGGGCGCGGTGAACCGGAGCGTCGAGACGGCGCTGTGCGCCACGGATCGCTGATCCGGCCGCGCCCCCGCCGAGCCGGGGCGGACCGATCCAGTCTGGATCGTCCGCTCCGGCGGCCACCACGGATCGCTGCGGCGTCCGTGGTGGAGCGCGTGGTCAGTGCGCTCGACTCAGCCCCGCGACGAGCACCTCGACCAGTCGGCGAGCGTCGTAGCGGGGATGTCCGGATCCGGCGCAGATGCTCCCGACGCCCCGCATCAGCTCGTAGGCGTCCTGGCCGGGACTGATCTCGCCCGACTGGACGGCGGCGTCGATCAGGTGAGCACAGACCGGTTCGAGGTTGTCGAGGAAATACTGGTGCAAGGGGTCGAAGCAGGGATCGGCGGACTGCAGGACAGCGGCCAGCCCCTGCTTGGTGATCACGAAGTCGACGAAGAGGCGGATCCATTCCCTGAGCGCCGCGTAGGGGCTGGTACTGGCGGCCAGCAGGGTCGGCCCGGCCTCGGACAGGGTTTCGACCTGGTGCCGGTAGACGGCGACGATGAGGTCCGCGCGGGTCGGGAAGTGGCGATAGATGGTGGCTGTGCCGACCCCCGCCCTGGCGGCGATGTCCCGCAAGGGCGCCTCCACCCCCGAGGTCACGAAGACGGCGGCGGCGGCGTCGAGCAGTGCCGTCTGGTTGCGGCGCGCGTCGGCGCGTCGGTGGCGGGACACCGCCCCCGCGTCCTGCCCGTTCGTGTGCACGGAACCCCCTCGCCGGAGTCGGTTGCTAAACGGGACGTTGTCCCATATCGTCAAACGGGACAGCGTCCCGCTTGTTCATTCTGGCAGGTCATGGCCCTGACCGCCAGGCTGGCCCGGTGATACGCGCTCGTACCCAACAACTGGAGATCTTCCATGACCGCAGCACGTACGGCGGCGACGAACCTGACCGTCGGCCCGCCCTCGCCCATCGTCTCGGTGAAGCCGGTGGTGCTGGAATCCCCGGGCCGCGGTATCGATCTGCCGGTGAAGGTGTCCGCACCCGTCACCGGCCGCGACCTGCCGATCATCGTCCTCTCGCACGGTTCGGGCTCGTCGCTGGACGGCTACGGCCCGCTGGCCGACTACTGGGCCGCGCACGGCTTCGTGGTCATCCAGCCCACCCACCTCGACTCGCGTACCGTCGGTCTGGCCCCGGACGACCCCCGGACACCGCACATCTGGCGGCACCGCGTCGAGGACCTCACCCGCGTCCTCGACCACCTCGACCTGCTTGAGGCTGCCGTACCCGGCCTGCGCGGTCGCCTCGACCGAAGCCGCATCGCCGCAGCCGGCCACTCCTTCGGCGGGCAGAGCGCGGGCAACCTGCTGGGCCTGCGGGTCCTCGACCCGGTCACCAGGGAGGGGGCGGACCTGTCCGACCCCCGCGTCACGGCCGGCGTACTGCTGGCCACCGCGGGTGAGGGCGGCGCCAACCTGACCCCGTTCGCCGCCGAGCACCTGCCACACCTGAACCCGACCTTCGCGTACCTGACCACGCCGACTCTCGTGGTCGTCGGTGATCGGGACGAGATTCCGCGCAAGTACCAGCTGACCGTCCGGGGTCCGGACTGGATGGCCGAGCCGTACCACCTGAGCCCCGGCCCCAAGAGCCTGCTCACCCTGTTCGGGGCCGAGCATTCGCTCGGCGGTATCACCGGTTACGAGGTGTGGGAGACGACCGACGCGAACCCCGAACGCGTCGCACTGATCCAGCGCGTCACCTGGGCGTACCTGCGCCATGCCCTGGGGATCGAGGACGACAGCTGGGTGGCCGCGCAGAAGGCATTGGCGCAGGAACCCGCCCCGATCGGGTCGATCGAGTCCAAGTAGTGCCGGGGAGGCCTGTCACCGCCGGGGTGGCCGGACCCCCTTCAGGGCGAGGGTGAGGAGTTGTTCCGCCTTGGCCGCGCCCGCCGGTTGCGCCGCGAGTGAGATGCCGTTGGCGAGCATCATCAGGTCGGCCATCGTTATGTCGGGGCGTACCGAGCCCTCGTCGACGGCTCGGCGCAGCAGCGGTTCACCTGCCGCGACGAGCGTCGAACCGCAGGCGTCGGTCTCCTCGGCGGGCTCGTTCAGGAGGGAATCCGCGAGGCCGCGGGTTGTCGTGGCGTACGCGGTGACCTCGTGCAGCCAGGTCGTCAGCGCCTCGAGGGCGTCCGGCGCGGCGAGCAGGTCTCCGGCGCGGGCCGCAAGGTTGCCGACGCAGGTGCCGAAGACGGCCTGGAGCAGGGACCAGCGGGACGGGAAGTGCCGGTGCAGGGTCGCCGAGCCCACTCCGGCGGACCGGGCGATCTCCTCCAGCGAGGCGTACGCGCCGTCGCGGGCGATCGCCTCGGAGGCCGCTTCGACGATGAGGTCGTAGTTGCGCCGTGCGTCCGCTCTCATGGCCCGCCTTGCCAAAGTGGGGTGGTCCCCCATATCGTAGCCGACGAGAAGTGGGGGACCACCCCACTTTGTCCTGGGGAGGCATCATGGCTGTTCTCGTCATCGGCGCGACAGGCAAGCAGGGCGGGGCCACGGCCCGCGCGCTGCTGGACCGAGGCGTCGCGGTCCGTGCCCTGGTCCGGGACCCGGGCAGCGACGGCGCCAAGGCTCTGCGGGAACGGGGCGCCGAACTGGTCACGGGCGACCTGGACGACGCGGAGTCGCTGCTCGCCGCAGCGGAAGGGATGGACGGCCTCTTCTCCATCCCGTACCCCGACGTGACGAACATGCAGGGCGACGCCGAGGTGACCCGCGGCCGCAACGTCGTCGAGGCGGCGCGCCGGGCCGGCGTGTCGCACGTGGTGCACAGCAGCGTCTCCGGCGCCGGCGACTTCCACCGCAACCAACCCGGATGGGCCGAGGGTCGGTGGGACAGGCACTACTGGGAGAGCAAGGCGGCGATCGACGACATGGTGCGCACCGGTGGCTTCGCGCACTGGACCATCCTCAAGCCCTCGACCTTCATGGAGAACCTCGTCGGCTGGTCCTACCTCTTCGGCGACTGGTCCAGCGGCACGATCATCACCGGCTTCGCGGCGGACACGCGGCTTCCATGGATCGCCGTCGACGACATCGGCGAGGCCGCGGCGACCGCGTTCACCAGCCCGGGCAAGCTCGACGGCCTGGACGTCGAACTCGCCGGCGACCTGCTCACCATGACCGAGGTCGCCGCCATCCTCGGTGAGGTCACCGGCCGGGCGGTCACCGCGCCCGTGCTCACCCCGCAGCAGGCCGTCGAGCACGGCCTGCTGCCCGCCATGGTCAACGCGGTCGAGCAGATCAACGAGAACGGCAGTCCCGCCCGACCGGCGATGACCCGCGCCCTCGGCCTGCCCACCACCGACTTCCGTACGTGGGCGCGCCGGACGTTCTCCTGACACCTCACGACATCGTCGGGACGGTCTCCGAGCGGGCCGCGACGATGCGGCGGCGGCGCACCGGGTACAGCACCGGGTGGGCGATGCCCCAGGCCGCACCCTTGCAGACGACCTCCTTGTAGCGGGCCGCCAGCCGGCCGGCGAGGAAGGACGGCTTGGCCCTGTCGTCGGCTGTGACGTACTGGATGATGCCGTCGCGGCGGCCGAGGCTGATGCACTGGTTGAAGTAGCGCAGCGGCGCCTTGGCGTACCTGCGCTGCCCGGTCAGGCGCGCGGCGATGGCGTCGGCGGCCTGCCAGGCCATCGGGACGCCCGAGGCGCAGGACATCCGCAGCGGCCTGCCGCCCGGCCCCTGGGCGAGTCCGGCGTCGCCGACGGCGTACACGTCGGGGTGGGAGACCGAGCGCATGGTGTCGTCCACGACGATCTGTCCGGTGTCCGCGACGGTCAGGGTCGTGGCGGCGGCGATGGGGTGGACGGCGAAGCCTGTCGTCCACACCGTCACGTCGGCCGGGATCACCAGGCCGTCGGCGGTGACCGCGCCCGTCCCGTCGACCCGGGCGATGTCGGTGTGCTCGTGCACGGTGATGCCGAGCCGGTCACAGACGCCACGCAGGTGCTGCTGCGCCCTGCCGGTGAGCCAGTCGCCGAGGCCGCCACGGGCGGCGAGCGCGACGTCGAGGTCGGGCCGGGCCTCGGCGATCTCGGTGACCGCCTCCAGGCCGGTGAGGCCGCCGCCGACGACGAGCACGGTCCCGCCGGCGCCGAGGTGGGCGAGGCGGTCGCGCAGCCGCAGCGCCGACGCCCGGCCCGAGATGTCGTACGCGTGCTCGGCGACGCCCGCCACGCCGTGGTCGGCGGCGGCGCTGCCGAGGGCGTAGACCAGGGTGTCGTACGCCAACTCGTCGGCGCCCTTGTCGCCGATGAGCGCGACGGACCGGCGGTCGACGTCGACGGCGGTGACCCGGGCCAGGCGGACCCGTACGCCGGTGCCCGCGTACACAGTGCTCAGCTCGTGGGTCTTGAGGCCCTGCCCGGTGGCGAGCTGGTGCATGCGGACCCGCTCGACGAAGTCGGGGTCGGCGTTGACGACGGTGATCTCGGTGTCGTCCGGGTGCAGCCGCCGGGCGAGGCGACCGGCGGATGTGGCTCCGGCGTATCCGGCCCCGAGGACGACGATGCGGTGCTTCATGGTGGCACTCCTGTCTCGCTTGGCTGTCGCGTCTTGAACCGGGCAGCGACGCGATTGCTGACAGGAGTCGGCTGAGACCTGGGTCACCAGACCGTGAGGAGGGGTTCCCCGTGTTCGGACGTGGACCAGCGGCGGGTGATCCGTTCGAGTTTGTCGGGGTTGACCTGGCTGCGGATGTCGGCGACGCCCTCAGGTGTCACCTCCAGGGACATGACGCCGACGACCCGGTCGTCGATCACGACCACCACCGCGGGGCCGCCGTTGACGTCCTGGACGTAGAGGGCCGGCCGGCCACCCACCAGGTCGCGCTTGACGTCGCTGGGCTTGAACAGGCCACGCAGGAACTTCGCCACCGCCAGCGTACCCACGATCGGAGCGGTCCGGGCCGGGATCTTGCCCCCGCCGTCGCCGACGCTCGTCACGTCGTCGGTAAGCAACTCGACCAGGCGCCGGGTCTCGCCGCTGGTGGCGGCGGCGAGGAACTCAGCGACGATCCTGCGGGTGGCCGCCTCGTCGACCTCGACGCGGGAACGACCCGCGGCGACGTGCTGCTTGGCGCGGCGGTAGATCTGCTGGCAGTTCGACTCGGTGACGCCGAGGATGTCGGCGATCTCGGTGTGCGGGTAGCCGAAGGCCTCGCGCAGCACGTACACCGCGCGCTCGTTGGGCGTCAGCCGCTCCATCAGGGTGAGCACGGCCATCGACACCGACTCGCGCTGCTCGACGGTGTCGACCGGGCCGAGCATCCGGTCCCCGGCGAGGACCGGCTCGGGCAGCCAGGTGCCCACATAGGTCTCGCGCCTGGCGCGCGCCGAGGTGAGCTGGTTGAGGCACACGTTGGTGAGCACCTTCGTCAGCCACGCCTCGGGCGTCTCCACGTACTCCCGGTCGGCGGCCTGCCAGCGCAGGAACGTGTCCTGGACCGCGTCCTCGGCGTCGCTCGCCGAGCCCAGCAGGCGGTAGGCGATCGCCTCCAGACGGGCCCTGGAGCGCTCGAACAGCTCGACCTCGTCCGTACGCAGCGGCATGGCCTGATAGTTAACCACCCGCGCACGCCCTGCCGAACGCCATCGCGATGTCACAGCTGACCCGGATGACCGGTCGCCGCCTCCAGCCGTGGCGATCCGGATCGCCCGGCGGCGGGCGTTCGGCGCGGTGAAAGATGTGCAATCGCGGAAACATGAGTGGGCTATCGTTACTGCCGCCCGGTTCGTCCCGTACCGACGGGGGTGTCGGGTCGGGGATCGGTCGGGGGTGTTGACCGCGAGGAGTGCCTCTTGGCAGCGACGACGACGATGGCGGACCCTGGCGGGACGGGGTCGCATTGAGTGACGGCAGGTTGCGGGTCCAGGGAATCGGGCCGCTCCGCGCCTACGTCGACGGCGAAGAGATCGAGATCGGTCCGCCCAAGCAGCGTGCCGCGTTCGCCGTGCTCGCCCTCTGCGCGGGCACCACCGTCTCCCGTGGGGAACTCATCGAGCGGGTCTGGGGTGAGACGGCTCCCGCTACCGCGGCCGGGAGTCTGCACACCTATGTCTCAGGGCTCCGCCGTGCGCTCGGGCCGGCGAAGGACGCCCTGGTCAGTGACCGTGCCGGTTACTGCCTGCGACTCGACCGAACGATGTTCGACGCCATCCGGGCCAAGGATCTGGCGGATCGGGCGCGGGCGGCCCGCGGCACCCCGAACGCTCCTGCCGCGTACGAGCGCGCCCTGGAGACGTGGACCGTCGGCACACTCTGCACAGGGGTGCCCGGCCCCTTCGTCGCGCTCGCCCGCGACCGGTTCGCCGAGCTGCGGCTGCAACTTCTCATCGAGTACGCCGAGATTACCGGTCCTCGTGGGCTCCCGGATGTGATCAGCCGGCTGCTGCTGGAGGTTCCGGCCCATCCATTCGACGAGCGGCTCCGCACTGTCCTCATGAGAGCGCTCCACGGCAGCGGACGGACCGCCGACGCCCTGGCCCAGTACGAGAATCTGCGTAGCGGGCTCGCCGCCGAGCTGGGCATCAGCCCGTCACTTGCCATCCAGGAGGTCTACGCCGAGATCCTGGCCGACGAACGTCGCAGAGCCGGGGACCCGCCGCCCGGGACACCGCCGCCCGGGGAACCCGTCCGGCCCGCCCAGCTGCCGTCCGACAACGATGCCTTCGTGGGACGGACCGCCGAGCTGCTCACCGTGATGCAGTGCGCCGGCGGGGTGACCGAACCACGGAGGCGGATCGTCGGGATCGTGGGCGTCGGCGGCATCGGCAAGACCGCGCTCGCGGTACGCGCCGGGCATCTGCTGCGCGACCAGTACCCGGACGGGCAGATCTACCTCAACCTGCGCGGGTTCGACCCGTCGCACGCCGCCCTCACGCCCGACGCCGCCCTGCACCAGTTGCTCACCTCGGTCGGCGCCCGCCACATCCCGAGCGGACGGGAGGACCGCATCGTGCTGTGGCGCAGCCTCGTCGCCGACAAACGCATGCTGCTGGTCCTCGACAACGCCAAGTCGGACGACCAGATCGAGGACCTGCTGCCCGGCGGCACCACCTGCTTCGTCATCGTGACGAGCCGCAACCGCCTCTCCAGACTGGTCGTCCGCCATGCCGCGCGCCGCATCCAACTCGGAGCGCTCAACGACCAGGAGTCACTGAGCCTGCTCACCACCGCGATCGGGGAGGACCGGGTACGGGCCGAGCCGGAATCCGCCCACCGGCTCATGGCGCTGTGCGACAGGTCGCCGTTCGCCCTGCAGATCGCGGCCGAGCGGGTGGTGTCGACCAGGGGCACCCGCATCGGCGACCTCGTCGGCCAACTGGAGGACGTCCGGCAACGGCTGGACGGGCTGCAACTGGACGACGACCCACTCTGCTCCGTACGCGGTGTGCTGTCCTGGTCGTTCGCCGCGCTCAGCGACGACGCGGCCTGGGCCTTCCGGCTCCTCGGTGTCTTCCCCGGTGCGAGCGTGACCCGGTACATCGCCTCGGCGCTGTTCGGCGTCCCGGTCGAGCGGGCCGAGATCCTGCTCGGCAAGCTCAGCGCGCTCTGCCTCCTGGAGCAGGAGAACGACAGGTTCACACTGCACGACCTCACCCGGGTGTACGCCGCCGAGCTGTCCGGTGACCTCGAGCCGGGCGAGCGGCGCGAAGCCCTGTCGCGGGTCCTGTCCTGGTACCGCGTGACGCTGTCGGGGTGGAGTGGCAACGGGATGTTCCTACGCGGCACGCCGGTCGAGCCGCCGCACAGCGACGTCCCGCCTGTCGTGTTCCACGGGCAGCAGGACTGCCTGCGGTGGTGCGAGGCGGAGCGGCCGAACATCGTGGCGCTCGTGCGCGCGGCCCAGCGTGAGGGGCAGCACGGGGCGGCCTGGCACCTGGCCTGCCTGGTGTTCGACTACTTCTACGTGGCCGGCCAGCCGTTGGAGTGGCTGGAACTGCTGCGCGTGGCGATGCGTTCCGCCGAGGCGGCCGGCAACCACGTCGCCCGCGCGATCCTGTTCAACCATCGCGGCGTCGCGTACTCCCGGCTCGGGCAGAACGAGATCGCGGTACGGCAGCTCAACCGCGGCCTGGAACTGCTCGACCACCCGGACGACTGGCGGTACCGGATCAGCCTGCTCGGCAACCTGGCGTCGACGATGCGCGAGGCGAAGGAGTACGAGGCGGCCCGTGGCCCGGCCCGCGAGGCGTTGGCGCTCGCGCGTCGGGAGGGGATCGACTACTACCTCGCGGCCACGCACGACGTCCTCTGTGAACTGAACGCGGAGACGGGCCGGTGGGAGGAGGCGATGCGCGACGGGCTGCCCGGTCTGGAGTACGCCCGCCGGTCGCGGAGCCGGATCCTCGAGGCCAACCTGCTCATCAACATCGGACTGGCGCAGCACGGTCTCGGACGGCAGGGGGCGGCCGAGGAGTCGTTCGGCGAGGCACTGCGGATCAGCAGGGACGTCGGGGACCTCTACCACGAGGGCCTCGCGCTGTTCGGGCTCGCCCGGGCGAGCGCACGCGGCGGCGTCGCGGAGCACGGCGTACGGGCAGAGGTCGTCGCTGACCTCGCTCGCCGGGCCCTCGCCCCGCTGGAGCAGTTGCACGCCGAGGAGGCGGTCGAGGTGCGGGCCTTCCTGGCGGCTCTGGAGGTCTAGCTGGCCACCCGCTCGCGCTGCCAGATCAGCACGGCCTCGATGCGGGTGCGGGCGCCAAGTTTGGTGAAGATGCGGTTCACGTGGTTCTTCACAGTCTTTTCCCGGATCCGCAGCAGCGCGGCGATGTCGGCGTTGCGCATCCCCCTGCTGATCGAGTCCATCACCTCGGCCTCGCGCCGTGACAGTGACGGGTGCCCGTGCGTGCACGACGCCCCACCGGCCGGCGCGCGGTTGCCACCGCGCGTGGGGGACGGACGGCGGACGCGCGGGACCAGCCCCAACCGGTAGCGGGCCGTGGCCGGCTCCCGTTGCCTGGTGTGCGGCCCGGCCAGCTCGTTCAGGGCACCGGCGAGCGCACCCGTCGCCGGTGTGGCGTCGCCCCTGGGGGTGACGACGACGTCTACCGAGGGCAGGCCGTCGATGTGCGCGTCCAGGCCCTTGCTGGCGAATTCGTGGCGGATGTGGGCAAGGATCTCCGGGCTGGAGATCGCGACGCGCACCCGGGCACCGGCCGCCCCCGGCTGCGCGGGAACCGTGATCATGGCAACCAGTCTGCTGTCGCCGGCTTCACGACGCCTTCACGTTCGCTTCACACGGCCCGCTACGGGCGCAGGCGCACCTGCTCCGCCAGGAGGCCGGTGTCGATGGTGCCGTCCATCCCGACCGTGAATCGCCAGGTCGCACCATCCATACCGACGGCCACCACGGACCAGCGTCGCACCGGTTCGGCCAGCAGCCGGTCGACCTGGTAGACGTCGCGGCCCGCTGGCGGGTCGGCGAACACCAGGACGCCGCCCTGCGGGTCGTTCAACGCCTGTCCGGCCTCGACCAGCCGCGACACGTCCAGCCCGGTGAAGTCGTGGTCGGGCTCGAATCCGACCCTGATCACCCGCGAACCGGTCGACCACGGGCTGGTGGTGAGCCGCCGGGACCACGACCGGACCAGGCCTCGGGCCAGCCCGAGGTCGCCGCCCACGCTGATGATCCCGTCCGCCTCTGCGAGGTTGAGCAGCAGTCGCCCGCCGTCGGTCACGCCGAGTGAGACGAGCAGCGGGAACGGGTCCGCGAGTCGGTCGTTCACCGGCGCCGCGGTCGCCAGCCACCCGAGGGACGCCCGCCAGGTGCGGCCGTGGTCCTCGGTGGTCCAGCCGGGTGGCGGCGCCTCGTCGGGGGTGGTCAGGCGCAACACCACGGCCTCCGGGCCCAGGACCACGGCGCCGACGGCCGGAACAGGGCGCTGCCCGTCGGCGCATCCGGTGGCGAGGGCGCGTACCGCCCGGTCGATGGTCCAGGCGCCGGACCGCTCGTGGGCCCCCGACTCGGGCGAGCGGAGGTCACCGGGGGAACGTCCCAGCCAGCTCATCGTCCACTCCTTCACTCGGGCCCTGGCATCGTCGGTGGCGCGGTGACGGCTGTCAACGAAAACCCTGGGCCCACGGACCCAGCGGGCGAACTCCGGTCTGGACCGCGAACGGGCGGCCTTCCTACGTTGATGCGCGATGCCAAGCGGGCCGGGCGTGCTGCGTGGGCTCGCACCATTCGAAGGGACGACCCGATGGCGAATCTCAACATCACCTACACGGAGATGTCAGACAGCGCGACCCGCATGCGCAACAACAAGAACGAGATCGACTCCCGGCTGACCGAGTGCAAGTCGATCGTGGACAACCTGACCGCCTCCGGCTTCGTGACCGACCAGGCGTCCACCAAGTTCGACGAGGTGCACACCGAGTTCGTGAGCGCGGCGAACGAGCTGATGCAGAACCTCGACCTGCTCTCCGAGTGGCTGGACAAGGCCGTGGAGGCGCTGCGCGACATGGACACCCAGCTCGCCGGTTCGCTGAACAAGTAACAGGGATACGCCGTGCGCATGCTGATCACCCTGGCGTCCCCGCAGGCGTGGTCGGCCGACGTGGTCGTGGACGCCGACCCCGCCACCCCGGTGCGGGACATCGTCAAGAACCTGCTGGACAGTCTCGACCCGTCCTCCATCGCGCACGGTCAACTCCCGGGATCCGGCCGGATTTATCTCGACCACGGGCCACTCGACCTCGACCTTCCGTTGTCCGCCAGCGGCGTGCACGACGGTTCGGTGCTGTGGGTCGGCGGGCCCGGGCCGGCCCCGTACGTCCCGACCGGTGGTCTGGTCACCATCCGGGCGGTGACAGGTGCCGGCGCCGGCCGGGTCTGGGCCCTCGGGCCGGGTGAGCACCGGATCGGCTCGGTCGAGGGCTGCCCGGTGCGCCTGGACGGGGTCCCCCCGGTGGCCGCCGTCGTCCGGGTCACCTTCGACGCCGAGGTGTACGTCCGCGGCGCCGAAGGTGACCTGCTGCTGGATCGGGAGGAACTGCCAGGCGCCGAGGTGCGGTGGCGGGAGACCGCACAGCTGACCGTGGGTGGCACCACGCTGGAGGCATATCCGGTCCTCTGCCCGGACGCGGTCGTCGAGCCGTCCCCGGAGAGCGAGTACCTCGACTACAACCGCCCGCCGCGGCTGCTCCCGCCGGTCCGGCCGGACAAGTTCAAGATCCCGGCCGAGGTCAAGGCACCGATCCCCAACGCTCTGCCGTGGCTGGCCGCCGCGCTGCCCGCCGCGTTCGGCGCCGTCATGGCCACGGTGCTGCGGAACCCGATCTACCTGATGTTCGCGGCGATGTCGCCGATCATGGTGATGGCCAACTGGTGGACCGGACGCCGCCAGGGCCGGACCAGCCACCGGAGGCAGGTGGCCGAGCACGCGGCGCGTGTCGCCGCCATCGAGGCGGACATCGCCGAGGCGCTCATCCTGGAGCGCCACGATCGCCGCGTTGCCGCACCCGACCCGGCCGAACTGCTGATCGTCGCGACCGGCCCGAGGGCCCGGCTGTGGGAGCGGCGCCGCACCGATCCGGACCATCTGGTGGTCCGGGTCGGCATCGCCGACCTGCCCAGCAAGATCACCGTGGAGGAGTCCGGCCAGGACCGTCAGACCGACAGGCAGTTGTACGACGTACCGGTCTCGTTCTCCGTCGTGCAGGCGGGCGTGGTGGGCGTCGCCGGCCGGGGCGAGTGGCCGCGCCGGCTGGCGCGGTGGATGGTCGGCCAGTTGGCCGTCGCGCAGAGCCCCCGCGACCTTCAGCTCTACGTGCTCACCGACCCGGGCGGCGGCACGTTGTGGGAGTGGGCGGCCTGGCTGCCGCACACCCGTCCCCTGCTGGGGCAGCAGACCCTGACCCTGCTCGGCACGGACACCGAGACCATCGCCCGCCGGATCGCCGAGCTGATCGAGCTGATCGAGGCCCGCCGGCAGGCCCGCCTCGACGTCGGGTCGGGCGCGATGTTCGCCGACCCTGATGTGGTAGTCGTGCTGGACGGCGCCCGGCGGCTGCGCGCCCTGCCCGGCGTCGTCTCCATCCTGCTCGGCGGCCCGGCCGTTGGCGTCTACTTCATCTGCGTCGACAACGACGAGCGCACCCTGCCGGAGGAGTGCACCACAGTGGTGGCCGGCGGTGACGGCCTGCCCACGACGCTGCGCCGGCAACGAGCCGCGCAGGTCGATGGCATCCGGGTCGACGAGGTGATCGACGACTGGTTCCCGGCCACCGCGCGGCGGCTGGCGCCGATCCGCGACGTCAGCGACAGCCACGGCGACGCGGCGCTACCGTCCTCCGCACGTCTGCTCGAGATCATGGGGATGGAGGACCCGTCGGTCGCCGCGATCGCCGCCCGGTGGAACGCCTCGCCGCGCAGCACCCGGGCGACCGTCGGCTACAGCCTCGACGGGCCGTTCGCGCTCGACCTGGTCCAGCACGGTCCGCACGCGCTGGTCGCGGGCACCACCGGTTCCGGCAAGTCGGAGTTTCTGCAGACGGTGGTGGCCTCGCTCGCCGTGGCGAACCGGCCGGACGCGATGAACTTCGTACTCGTCGACTACAAGGGCGGGGCCGCGTTCAAGGACTGTGTCGACCTCCCACACACCGTGGGCATGGTCACCGACCTCGACACCCACCTGGTCGAGCGCGCCCTCACCTCGCTCGGGGCGGAGTTGACCCACCGGGAGCACCTGCTCGCCGCGGTCGGCGCCAAGGACCTCGAGGACTACGTCGACTACGCGACCAGGCGGCCCGTGCCGGAGCCGATCCCGCGACTGCTGATCGTCATCGACGAGTTCGCCTCGATGGCGCGTGAGCTGCCGGACTTCGTCACCGGCCTGGTCAACATCGCCCAGCGTGGCCGGTCGCTCGGCATCCACCTGATCCTCGCCACCCAGCGCCCCAACGGCGTGGTCTCCGCCGAGATCCGGGCCAACACCAATCTGCGGGTCGCGTTGCGGGTCACCGATGCCGGGGAGAGCGCCGACGTGATCGACGCCCGGGAGGCGGCGAGCATCTCCGCGGCGCACCCCGGCCGCGCGTACGCCCGGCTCGGCCACAGCTCGCTCATCCCGTTCCAGACGGGCCGGATCGGTGGCCGGCGCCCACGGCAGAACGCGACGGAGGCCGTGGCCGCGCCGTTCCTGCACCAGGTGGGCTGGTTCGACCTGGGACGACCCGCGCCGCAGCGGCCACGTGCCGCGGCCGAGGTGGACGAGGCCACCGACCTGTCGGTGCTTGTGTCGACGATCCGGCAGACCAACGACATGCTGGGCGTGCCGGCGCAGCGCCGTCCCTGGCTGCCGGCACTGCCGACGGTCTCCGTGGTGGACCTGCCCGACGAGCCGCCGCGCGACGAGCGCGGTGAGCCGTCGTTCGCCTGGGCCCTGCAGGACCTGCCGCGCAGTCAGCAGCAGGCGCCGATGACGATCGACCTGTCGACCTTCGGCCATCTGCACATCGTGGGGGCTCCCCGGTCGGGGCGGTCGCAGGCACTGCGGACCATCGCCAGTGCCGCGGCCAGCGCCGCGAGCGTCGGCGACCTGCACCTGTACGGGTTGGACTGCGGCAACGGCGCCCTTCTGCCGATCACCCGGTTCCCGCACTGCGGAGCGGTCGCGCAGCGTACGGATGTGGAACGGGCCGACCGCCTGCTGCGCCGCCTGCACGAGGAGGTGCAGCGCCGGCAGAGGATCCTCGGTCAGGGCGGCTTCGCCGACCTGACCGAGCAACGGGCGGCCGCCCCGGTCGCCGAGCGCCTGCCGCACATCCTACTGTTGCTCGACCGCTGGGAGGGGTTCATGGGAACCCTCAGCGAGCACGACAGCGGTGCGCTGACCGACCTCGTGCACATCCTGATGCGCGAGGGCGCGAGCGCCGGCGTGCACCTGATCGTGACAGGTGACCACAGTCTGCTGAGCGGCCGGATGGCCGGGCTGTGCGAGGAGAAGGTGGTGCTGCGGCTCTCCGACCGCAGTGACGCCACACTTGCCGGGCTGAATCCGCGCAAGATGCCGGAGAACCTGCCTGCGGGGCGCGGCTATCGGGCGCACACCGCGATCGAGGTGCAGGTCTGCCTGGTGGCGAACGACCCGAGTGGTCCGGCGCAGGTTGCCGCGATGCACCGCCTGGCGACGCGGCTGACCGAGCGCGAGGCGTACGTGCCCCGCGAGCGGCGTCCGACGACGATCGCCGTCATGCCCACCCAGCTCACCTTCGAGCAGGCCTGGGAGTCCGTCGGCACCGCGAGGCAGGGCTGGGCGTTGGTAGGTGTCGGCGGCGACGAGTTGGCGCCGGTCGGCACGAACCTGCTCGACGACGCACCGACGTTCCTGATCGCCGGGCCGTCCCGGTCCGGTCGCAGCACCGCGCTCCGGGTGATGGCCGAGTCGCTGCTGCGCTCGGGCGTTCAACTCGTCATCGGCGCCCCCATGCGGACGCCGCTGCTCGATCTCGTCGGCCGTCCCGGAGTTCGCGGCGTCGTGACCGGGGAGAGCCCTGCCGAGGAGGAGTTCTCCGCGCTGCTCGACAGCGGTGACGACGCGGTCGCGCTGCTCGTGGACGACGCCGAGGCGTGGCGTGACGTCCCGTGCCGGGACTACCTGCGCCAACTGGTCCGCACCGCTTCCGGCAGGCGTCGGGCCGTCGTGATCGCCGGCGAGATCTCCTCGGTGGCGATGGGCTTCTCCGGCTGGCAGGTGGAGGTCAAGAAGAACCGGCGGGGCGCGCTGCTCTCCCCGCCCACCCTGGGTGCAGGTGACCTGGTGGGTGTCCGGCTGACCCGTGCCGCACTGGCCGACAAGGTGGTGCCCGGGGTCGCCCGGGTGCACCTGGGCGACGGGACACTCCAGACCGTCCAGATTCCTCTCCTGGAGCCGGCGGCCGGGGCCGGCGTGTGAACACGACGACTGTGGAAGCGGTGGTGTGATGGCCGACATCGTGGTGAAGGGACTGGCCGATCTGGCTCGGGACCTCAGCGAGCTGATCAGCCAGTTCGAGGGTGCGCTGGACTTCCAGAACGAGCGGAAGGGCCAGTGGGGGCAGCACAACGCGAACCTGTCGATGGGTGACTTCGCCGACAACTGGACCGGCAGCCGCGACAAGATGGTCGAGGCGATGAAGAAGTTCCGTGAGCGGATCGAGGGCGCCGACCAGGCCTGGACCGACGCGGATCTGCAGATGCTGAAGAGCCTCGAGGATGGCGGCAAGTGAGCGACCGCCGCCTCGAGACCCTCCGCAGGGCAGATCCGGTCGACATCGAGGCCGCGCAGAAGCGTTACCAGCTCATCTCCGACACGATCGACGACACGGTCAGCAAGCTGCAGAAGATCGTCGACGCCGGGGAGGAGGCCCTGCGGGGCAAGTGGGTCGACGAGGTCAAGGACGACGCCAAGTCCCTCACGGAGAGTCTCACCAAGGCCGGGGTGCGCTACCGCGACGTCGCCACCGAGATCAAGAAGTACGAGCCGGACCTCGATCGCGCGATCACCGAGGTGAACGCGGCCGAGCGGGACGAGGGTGACGCGACCGCCTCGTTGAGCCGGGCGAACGCGATGCCCGACCCGCAGAAGGGGGCCGACGGCAGTGTCCCGCCGGAGGAGCAGCAGAAGGGCGAGGACAAGCGGCGCGCGCAGGACGACGCGAACGCGCAGATCAGCGCCGCGAAGAACCGGCTGACCGGCGCCCTCGACGCGCTGGGGGTGGCCGGCAAGCGACTGGGTGACGCGGTGAACTGCAAGAACTACGACGACGGTCTCACCGACAAGATCAACTGGCGAGTCATGAACATCTTCAAGATGATCAGCAAGATCTTCGGGATCATCGCCATGATCCTGACGGCGCTGGCCATCCTGATCCCGGGGGTGGGCGCCCTCGCGCTCGCCGGCGTGGTCGCCGGGGCGGTCACACTGATAGCCGACAGCGTGTTGCTGGGCGGCGGCGACGGCAGTGTGCTGTCCGTCGTGCTCGGCGCGCTCGGGCTCGGGTTCGCCGGGCTCGGAGCCGCCGTCGGCGCCTTCGGCAAGCAGATCGAGTCGGTGAGCAAGTTCATCAAGACGATGTCGAACATCAGGTTCAATGCGAACTGGAGGCCCGGCGGTCAGATCATCGAACTGTTCGACTTCGCCAAGCCACTCGCCATCGCCACCGGCAAGCCCGGATTCTTCAACTTCGTGGGCAACACCGTGAACAAGCTGTTCGGTAACGGGTTCGCCGGCCTGATGAAGACGTGGTGGAACGCCTTCATCGGCATCAACCCCATCAAGGACCTGAGTTTCCTGAAGGGCCTGCCCTTCTTCGGCGGCGTCTTCGGCAGGTACGGCACCGGCCTGCAGTCGATATTCGCGACCTGGGGCGGCGTCAACCAGGCGTTCGCCCTAGCCGCGGGTCTGTTCATCGCGGGACTGCAGGCAACTGAGCACCACTCCGTCGAGGGCGCCTGATGACACCTGTCGCCACGCCCAACGAGGTTTCCTGGGCCTGGGACTTCGTGCCGTCCGACGAGGCCGACCGGGGCCCCTGGACCGAATTCATGGCGGAACTGCTCGACGGCTGGGTCAGCGAGCAGGTGGAGGCAGCCCGTGCGGCCTGGCCCGCCGATGCCGCCGAGGAGTTCCCGTTCAGCCCCGGCGCGGTGGGCTCGGCGGTGGCCCGAGACCTGCTGGAGCGGGCCGACGGCCTGCCCGCCAACTGCCGCCTCATCTGGGGCGCCGGCTTCGTCGACGACCGGGTGCGCTGGCTTCCGCTGCTCGTCCTGGCCGAGTTCCGGGAGGCGGGACCCGGCGATCCCGCATATCTGATGTCCATGGTCGGCGCCGAGGGTCTGCCCGACGACGTACGGCCACCGAACGTCGAGTACGTGTCCACGGATCACGGCGATGGCATCCGGGTGCTGGCGCTTGCCCGCAACGAGGCCGAGGGGCTGCACGGTCGGGTCAACGCCGCCCTGCGTCTCGAAGGGCCGGAACGGGAGATCGACGTACTGCTCACGACCCGGGTCAGCGATCTTGAGCAGGTGGCGGTGATCGGCGCCGGCGTGGAAGCGGTGATGCACCTGATCGCCACCCAGTTCGGTGCACAGCCCCAGGACGCCGTGGCACCGTTGCGGTTCGTGCCCGCCGGCGGCCTGGCGTGATCGACTTCGAGCTCATCGTCCCGGACGGCTGGGCGCACATCCCCACCACGCCCGAGTTCAGCCGCGTCCGGGACCGCGTCATCAACGAGATCGTCAAGCGGGCGCTGCCCGACACGCTGCCCCGGGACAAGGCCGGGCCGTGGCGGCGGATGCTGCGCAAGGATCTCACCGAGGCCACCGACGAGGCCCAGCGGCAGGGTGCCCGGGCGGTGGTGCTGCCCGTGCAGGAGATGCGCGGCATGCGGCTGCCCGGCACGCTTCTGCTGTCGGTCATCGACGACGGCGAGGACCAGCAGGATCCGGTGCCTGTGCTGAACTCGATTCTCGCCGACGCCGGCCCCGACGGGACGGCCCTGGAGATCGACGGTTGCCCGGCCGTCAGGATCCGCCAGATCATCGACAGTGAGGCACTCAACCGCAAGGCCCCATCGGTCCGGGTCAGCTACTTCGTGGCGGCCCCCGACGCGCCCGGCGTCTGGGGCGTGCTGACCTTCACCGTGCTGACCGACGGTGACGTCGAGGCCGAAGCGGTGCAGGCAATCGTCCTGCTGTTCGACATGGTCGTCGGCACCCTGCGCTGGAACGACGAGGTCGCCGTCCCCACCGAGGACGAGCTGCTCGCCGCCCTGCCGGCCGACTGACACCCCGATCCCCACGGAGAGAGAGCGTTACTGATGTTCCGGATGCCGAAGCTGAGCCGTCCGGTGTTCCTGGGTTCGGCCCTGGCGCTGATCGTCCTGCTCGGGGTCGGCGCCTTCGTGGCACGACGGGCGGCCAACGCCGCCGAGCCGCTTGAGGGCAACCGGGTCACCGCGTCGGACGTGCGGATCCTCGTACGCGCGGCGTCCTCCTGCCCGGCGCTCACCCCGGCCCGGCTGGCCGGGCAGATCATGGTCGCCTCGAACTTCCGCGACGAGCCGGTGGACGACATGCGGGCGGGGGGTGCGACAGGAGTCGCCGCCCTGACCCCCGAGCAGTGGCGGAAGTACGCGCCGTGGCCCGGTGCCGAACCGTCCGACCGCGAGGCCGCCATCACCGCCCTCGCGCACGCCATGTGCCAGTTGGTCGGCCAGGCCCGGGCCCTGAAGATCGACCAGGACCCGTGGCGGGTCGCGCTGGCGGCGCACCGGCTCGGCATGGACCAGGTGGTCGCGGCAGGTGACATCCCCGCCGGCGCTCGTGACCATGTGGACACCGTCGACAGGTACGCCAGCTGGTATGCCCTGCAGCCCGCCTTCGGCGGCGGCCCGGCGTCACCGGGCCCGACGGCCGGAACGACGGCCGCCGGTGGCTCGGTGGTCCCGGTGCCCGAGGCGTACGTGAAGGCTGTCGCCGCCGCCGGAAGGGTCTGCCCCGAGATGCCGCCCGCGCTGATCGCGGCGCAGATCTCGGCGACGTCCGGCTTCGACCCGAACAAGCTGGGCCCCGCCGGTGAACAGGGCATCGCGCAGTTCCTCCCGGGGGTCTGGACGACCACCGTGAAATCGGCCGCGAAACGGACCCCGTGGGATCCGTCGGTGGCGATCCCCGCGCTCGGCCAGACGATGTGCAGGCTCGTCGAGCAGTCCGGCGGCCAGTACCCCGCGGCCCTGGCCGCCTTCACCGGCGGCCGCGAGCGAGCCACCGCGTTCGCCGAGGTCGTGACCAAGGCGCAGGCGGAGTACGCCAAGGACACGCGCCTGCAGTCGCCAAGGACTCCCGCCCGTTCCACGCCGTCGCCGTCGGCCACCACGAAGCCGAAGAGTCCGACGGGTACGAAGGCCCCCGCCCGGGACAACCAGCCGCCGGTCAAGGCGGCCGACGGCGTCGGGGCGGGAGGCAGCTTCGGGCCGTACTTCATCGTCAATCTCCGCCGCAAGACCTGCGTTGACCTGCCCAACTTCGGGGCGGGCACGCGCGACGGCCCGGTGGGCCAGTTCACGTGCGCGAAGACCGGCGACGACAACCAGGAGTGGACGTTCGAGCTGCGGGGCACCGACCGGGACGGTTACCAGCTCTACTGGGTCCGCAACAAGGACGACGGCTTCTGCCTCGACCCGCCGGGCATTGGGAAGGTCGAGTCGAACACCCCGGTCCATGAGACCGCCTGCTACGACAACGACAACCAGTACTTCCGGCTGGAGCCGAAGGTCACCTCCGGCGGTTGGCAGTACTACTGGCTGCGCAACACGGCCTCCAAGCTGTGCCTCGACATCCCCAGCGAGGGCAACGCCGACCCCACGGCCCCGCTGACGCTCTTCGCCTGCAGCTCGAACAACGACCACGAGTGGGCGCTCGTCGAGAAGTCGGAGTGGTGAGGTGCCCACGATGATGCTCCGCCGAGCCGTGTTGACGGCCCTGCTGTCGACCGCGCTGACCGGCCTGACCGCTGTCGGAGCCGCTGCGGCCCCGCCGCCGGGCACCGCCGCGAACCAGTCCTACTACACGGTTGCCGCCTCCCACCAGGGTGCGCCGGAGAACCTCTGGGAGATCTCTGCCCGCTTTCTGGGCGACCCGGGTCGGGCCGGCGAGATCCTCGCCCTCAACGCGGGCCGTGTCCAGCCGGACGGCCGCCGGGTCGTGGACCCGAGCCGCCTGAGCGCCGGCTGGCACCTGATCCTGCCGTGGGACGCGGTGGGTGCCGAGTTGCAGTACGGCGTACCCTCGGCGGGCGGCAGTGCCGCCCCGGCCTGCCGCCGTGAGACAACCGTCCCGGCCGCGGCCGGGTGGGGGCAGGCGCTGCTGACGCCGAGCCGGGCGTGGCCCGAGGCGGACGGCTCGGGAGTCACGGTCGCGGTGATCGCCTCCGGTGTGGACGGTACCGCCCCCGAGCTGGCCAACCGGGTATCAACAGGCGCCGACATCGCCACCGGCACCGGTCGCGGTGACACCGGCTGCGCGGGCATCGGCACCGCCCTGGCGGGAATCGTCGCCGGCGACGACGGCGCCGAGGGCAAGACCTTCGGGGTGGCGCCGAAGGCGCGGATCGTGCCTGTCAAAGCGGGGGTCTCGGCACGTACCGTGGCCACCGCCATCGACGTCGCCGCCGCGTCCGGCGCCCAGGTCGTCCTGATCGGCGCCGGCGTCGACGCCGCCGACCCGGCGATCCGCGCCGCGGTCAGCGAGGCGATCGGGCGGGACGTGGTGGTGGTGGTGCCGGCGGCGAGCCCGCCGGCCGGGACCGCAGCGATGGACGGCCTGCTCCGGGTCGGCGGCGTCGGAGCCGACGGGCAACCGGTCGAGGCCTATCCCGGCGACTCGGTGGACCTGCTGGCCCCCGGCATCGACGTGGCGACCATCGGTCGCTCCGGCAGCGGCGCCGAGTACGCCGCGGCGTTCGTGGCCGGTACCGTCGCCCTCGTTCGCTCGGCCCACCCCAAGCTGCACGCCTCCGACGTGACCAGGCAGGTGCGGGACACGGCCGCCGAGGGCCTGGTCAGCCCGGTCGCCGCGGTCACGACGCCGCTCCCCGACGGCGTGGGGGTGCAGGCCGCGGCCACGACACCCACCAGCGGTATGGAGACTCTGAGCCGGGTGTTGTCCCTGGTCGGGGCCGCCCTCGCCGTCCTGTTGCTCCTGGCGTACCTGCTGCCGCGTCCGGTCCGCGCGCTGGCCGGAGCCGTGGCGCGGGGCAGGGCACGCCGGCAGACCCTGGCGGCCCGCGCCCGGATGACCGTCGACGGCGACGACCCGTTCTGGGAGCCTCCGTCCGCCGGTCAGGCCAGCCATGACGGGGTGAACGGGCGGTAGCTCCGACCGGGTGCCGGGGCCTGCCGGTCTCGGCACCCGGCCGGAGAAACACGGGACCGACAGGTACTCAGCCCTTGTCGTTCCCGTGGCCCGGCGCTGCCTGCTCCGCCAGCCAGCGCCAGTCGTTCCAGGTGGCGATCCGGTCCCGGTACAACGTCTCGGCGAGAAGGTACGGGTACGGCCCGAGGAACAGGCGCAGCGGCGGCTCCTCGGTGTCGACAAGTTGCAGGATGACTCCGGCGGTCAGCGCGGGATCGTCGGGTGTGCGGGCGGTCGCCCCGGCCCGGCGTGCCTGCCGTACGGGCTCGTAGGCCGCGATCGGCTCGGTGTGCACCGCCGAGTCGCCGGACCAGTCGGTGCCGTACGGTCCCGGCTCCACGATCGTCACCTTCGGGCCGAGTGGGGCGAGCTCGGCGGACAGCGCCTCGCTGAGCCCCTCCAGTGCCCACTTCGACGCGTTGTACAGCCCGAGGGTGGGGAAGGCGCCTACCCCTCCGATGCTTGAGACCTGGAGGATGTGACCGGCGCCCTGCGCGCGCAGCACCGGCAGGACGGCCTGGGTCACCCAGAGGGCGCCGAAGAAGTTCGTCTCCAACTGCGCGCGGGCCTGCTCCTCGGTCGTCTCCTCGACCATGCCGAACAGTCCGAAGCCTGCGTTGTTGACGACGACGTCCAGGCGTCCGAACGTCTCCGCTGCCCGGGACACCGCGTCGAACACGGCCGGGCGGTCGGTCACATCGAGAGTCAGCGGCAGAACGCGGTCTCCGTACGCCTCGGTCAGATCCTGTAGCGCTTTCCCGTCGCGTGCGGTCGCGGCGACCTTGTCTCCGCGGGCGAGCGCGGCCTCGGCCCAGATGCGGCCGAAGCCGCGGGATGCGCCGGTGATGAACCATGTCTTCATGACTCGACCATGCGTCGGCGGACGCAGGGCTACCAGCACCCTGACGGGGTTAGGCTGGCGGGAATGAAGGGCGAGAACGCGCTCGGCGACTTCCTCAAGGCACGCCGCGGGCGGGTCCGGCCGGACGAGTCGGTGGTGCCCTCGTTCGGGCGTCGACGCGTACCGGGACTGCGCCGTGACGAACTGGCCCGCCTGGCGGGTGTGAGCCAGCACTATCTGACCCGCCTGGAGCAGGGCAGGGACCGCAACCCCTCACCGCAGGTGCTGAACGCCCTGGCGAACGCGTTACGGCTGGATCGTCACGAGAGGGCCCATCTCGCCGCGCTCGCCGCAGCCCCGCCGCCCGGGGTCGAGCACCCGGGGGTCTCCGACGCGGTGCGGCAGCTCATCGACTCGTGGCGTCAGACACCCGCGTACGTCCGCGACCGCCGCTTCGACGTGCTGGCGGCCAACAAGCTCGCCATGGCGCTGTCCCCGCTGTACACGCCCGGTCGGAACCTGATCCGCGGGATCTTCCTCGATCCCGAGGCACGGACGCTGTTTCCCGACTGGAGGGAGATCGCCGCGCAGAGCGCTGCCGCACTCCGCGCCGAAGCCGACCCGCGTGATCCCCCGACTGCCGAACTCATCACCTCGCTGTCGACCGACAGCCTCTTCCGCGAGGTCTGGGCGGGGTACGACGTACGGCCGACGCGGGACGAGGTCAAGCGCTTCAACCACGAAATCGTCGGGCCGCTCACGCTGCGACGGGAAACGCTCGCCATCGCCGGCGCCGAGGGACAGGTGATCATCGCCTACCAGGCGGCACCGGAAACCCCCGCCGCGCAGGCCCTGGCCAGACTCCTCTGAGGTCTGGCCCGAGCGTGTGTCGCTCACCCGCAGGTCGGGGGCCCAGTCAGCGGATTGCGGGATCTCGTGCGGCCACCGGGCGGGCGTCGTGCGGGGTCGGTGGACGGCAGAGCGTTGCGGCCACGGCCGTCAGGCAGATCACGACGGCGACGATGAGCGTCGGGCGGGCGCCGAGGTGGACGGCCGCCGAGCCGAGTGGAATCGCTACGACAAGCGGCCCGAACATCGCGGTGTTGGCCGTCGCGGCGACCCGCCCCAGCAGTGGTGTCGGCGTGTGCGTCTGCACGGCGGTCACCGCGGCGACAAGGGCCCAGGGCAGGCCGACGCCGGCGAGGACCGCCCCGCCGACAGTGACCTGCCACCATGGCAGGCAGCGCGCCAGGCAACCGAGGGCGAACAGCGCCGTACCGGCCACGCCGACGCCGACCGGCCCCCAGCGCCTGATGAGCCGCCCGACGACCAGGCCACCGGCGATGGAACCCGCGCCCTGCGCACTGGCCAGCACCCCGAGGAACGTCGTCGGCAGGCGCAGATCCGAGACGACTATCGCGTAGATCGCTGCGGTCGAGAAGCCGGACATGGCTATCGACACGGCGGCGAGCGCCACAGGTACCCGGGTCGCCCGCTGCCGGGCAAGGACGGAGATCCCGGCCCGGAGGCCCCGGTCCGAGCGGTTCGGCCGGTCGGGCGGCGTACGGCGCAGGCGGACCGCCGCGTACAGGAGGGCGACCAGGACCGGCGTCGCGGCGCTGAGCACGACGACTGCGTGACCGCCGCGCCACGCGTAGAGACCAGCGCCGGCAAGCGGAGCGACCAGCTTCATGCCCTCCTGCGCGCTGGAACGCCACCCGTTGACGTCGGCGAGTGCCGGTGCCGACAGCGCGGACGGCAGCAGTGCGGTCTCGCCGGCGTCGATGAGGACGTAGCTGACGCCGTAGGCGCACGACACGGCGAAGATCAGCCAGGTCTGCCCCGGTCCGCGAACCGCGAAGAGTGCCGGCAGGACCGCCGCCAGCGCGAGGTTGACGCCTATGACAAGTGGTCGCCGGGG
Organism: Micromonospora sp. NPDC047521; assembly: GCF_055587305.1. NCBI lineage: Bacteria > Bacillati > Actinomycetota > Actinomycetes > Micromonosporales > Micromonosporaceae > Micromonospora > Micromonospora sp. NPDC047521. The sequence continues at coordinate 187,124 of NZ_JBVJGN010000003.1, forward strand.
CACCCGGTCCACCACGGCCCCCAGCCACGGACCGGCGAGCACCGGGGCGTACACGCAGAGGCCGGCGAGCGCGGCCAGGCTCGTCGAACCGGTCAGGTCCAGGATCCAGATGCCGGCGACAAGCGACATGGCGCTGCTCCCGAAGCCGGACAGGAGCGAGATCGCCACGAACAGCCAGGCGTTACGGCGCACGAGCCCTCCAGGTTGAGCCGGGATGACTCACACCCTGGTTCTTGAGTCGGGTGCGGGCAATACTGCTACGGCACTGTCAACGGATCGTTGACAGTGCCGCGGTGAGCCTCGCCTCGACGGCCTGCACCGGTTGCGGCAGCCGCTCCCGCGCCCCGGCCAGATCGGCGACGAGGTGCAGGGCCAACGCGTACAGCGAGCCCGGAGCGGCATCCAGGGCGGCGTCCACAGTGCTGCGGATGAGCGTCGCCCGCAGGAAGCGGCTGTCCCACCGTCGGTCCGCCGCGATCCACCGGTCGAGGTCGGCCACGGCCGTGCGCAGCGCCACGATCTGCGAGGGGAGGCCGAGGTCCAGCTGCTGCCGCCGCGACCTGCGCGCTGCCACCAGGCGCTGACGGCGCTGTTCGGCGGCCTGCCGGCTGCCCAGGCCCAACGCCGCCGCGATCTGCGTCCACGTCGCACCGCCGTACCGGGCCCGGTCGATGAGGTCCAACTCCCGCTCGTCCAGGCCCGCGCGGGTGGCAGGCACGTCGGCCAGCTGGGCCAGCTCCGCCATCACATGTCAACGTTACATTGACACCGGCTCGCGGAACATGAACACATCGACCGGGTCCTCATGGTCGAGCGTGAAGCCGTGCCGCTCGTACAGCCGCCGGGCCGCGCTGCCCCGCAACACGTTCAGCCGGACCGGCGTACCCGCGCGGTCACACCACTTGAGCAGCTCACGCAGCACGGCCGTACCGATGCCACCGCCCTGAAGACGCGGGGCCAGGTAGAAGTGCTCCAGCCAGTGCGCGTCCGGGGCCGGCCGCAGCGCCACGCAGCCGGTGAACGCGCCACCCACCTCGACAACCCAGGTGTACGCCGGAACGAACCCGGCACGCAGGCGCTGCCGCACCCGCGTCTCGTCGTACCGCCCCAGTCGCTCCAGATCGGCCCGCAGCACCACGGCGCGCAGCTCGGCCACCGCCTCGACGTCAGTCATCGAGGCGGGCCGCAGCTTCCAGTCCGTCATGATCCCCAAACTATCCGCCGCCGTACCGCTGCGGCCGCAGGCCCGTCCTTTATCCGCAAGTCGGCACCACTGTCGCAAACAGGACAAGACGGTAAAGCCCCTGGTAGAGCACTGTTGAGGCAGGGGGAGAGGCGGACGGATGTCGGGCCACATCCCATTCCTCGGGCACGGCGCGGACAGCATCGTCCGCCCCGGCCCAGCCCACCCCACCGCTGCGGGCGCCCGTAGCGATGCCATCCGCCCACCCGGACAAGGACGTCATCACCCCGGCAGTCAGGCTCCGCCGCCCTGCGCGGTCATGCCCTCGCATCCGCGCCTGCCGGCCTTTCGCCACCGTGGACTCCGCGTGGGGTCGGCGTCGCTCACCCGTACGCCCGACCCACGGCCGACCCAAGCAGAGAGGGTCCGACATGGCCAATCCCACAGTGACCGCAGCCCTGAACGCATCCGTGTACGCACCGGGGGACCAGATGCTGCTGACCGTCACCTACTCCGACGCCGACACCAAACCGTTGACCGTCACCATCGTGGTGACCGACGCGCAGGGCAACAGCAGCGCGCCGATCAAGGTCGCCGCCGTCATCGACCCGCTGACCGTGACGGTCACCGACGACTCGGGGCGTACCTGGACCCGGGTCTCCGACAGCGGCTCGGTGGCCGAGTACCGGGCGGTGGCGTGATGCCGCGCGTCACCGTCCAGGTCCGTGACTCCGCCGGACACACAGCGAACGCCGCCGCCGACTACGCCCTGAGCCAGCCGGTGCTCGGCGGCTACTACCTCTCCGGGGGCGCCGACCCGACCGCCGACATGGCAGGAGGTAACTTCCGTTCGCTCACCCAGTACCGCAGTTTCGCCGACGGGTACGTCTTCCCCGGCTACAACAGGCCCTGGCTGATCGACCTCGGAAAGGCCGGGGTGCAGATGAACATGGTGCTGGAGCTGAAGCACTACGGTGCCCCGAACGCCGGGCCGCAGAGCTTCCGGGTGGACGTCACCGACTACACAGTGCCGGCGCCGTCGATGACCATCCAGCAGCGCCCCGGCACCACCTGGCCCAAGGCGTACGGGTACGGCCAGGTGCTCAAGGGCCAGTGTGACGGGTTGCTGCACCGGGCCCTGGCGCAGTACCGGTTCCTCGGCTTCGGGGTGAACATCCAGCTCGCCTCGGAGTTGGACACCGATCACGAGTTCGGCACCACCGAGGACGGCAAGGCTTACACCTGGGCCGAGTCGGACGCACGGGCAGTGCAGGCGATGAACTACATCCTCACCTGGTTCAAGGCGCGGACGCTGCCGCCCAGATCCACCTTCTCGGTCGGGGTCGCCGGCTTCGACAGGGCCTGCTTCCAGCGCACCCACCCGGAGTCGCTGATGTCCCGGTTGGACTTCCTGCAGTGGAACGCCTACGCCACGGCCGCCGGGCAGACCGCGTTGTCCCGGTTCCGCCGCACCAGGGACTGGGCGGTGGCGGATCTCGGGCCGGTGGCGCTGTCCCGACCAGCGATCATCGCCGAGTGGGGGGTGCGGTCCGCCGAGATCCCTGACCAGCCGGCCTGGATCGCCACCGTCCCGGCGGCCATCGCCCAGCTCAACGCCGAGCGTGGGCCGCGGATCGTCCGGACCAACTACTTCAACTCCGGGTGGGGCACCCTCTCCCCGAAGGCGGCCGGGTTGGCCGCGCTGCGCACCGCGTACGCCACCCGGCCGTACGTCTGAGTGGTACCGGCGGCTCCGGTTCGCCCGGGGCCGCCCGGTCAGGCCTCGCCGAGCCGTTCGGCGTACGTGTCGCGCAGCTCGGGCCAGCCGAAGTCCTTGGCCTCGGCGCCACGGATCGGGCCGACCGGGTCGCCGTCGAGCAGCCGGTCGGCCACGTCGAGGCAGAGGTGCCAACCCGCGGCGACCATCGGCAGCATGTCCCGGTCGGCGACCGTGTGCCGCAGGGTGAGCCGGGTGCCGGTGCCCAGCGGGCTCAGCTCCCAGCGCAGCAGGTCGTCGCCCCAGGTGTACTCCAGCAGATGTGGCGGCTCGGCCCGGCGTACCGTCGCCGGGTTCTGCTGGGTCGTTTCGCCGTCGACGAGTGTGAGCACGGCGGCGCCGGGGCTGCCGAGGTCACGGTCGGCGAGGAACGGCGCCCACTGCGCGAGCTGCGCCGGATCGGTGAGCGCCTGCCACACGGTGGTCGGCGGGTGCCGGAGGTCGCGGACGAAGACAAGTGTGGCGCCGTCGGCGCGCGCGTCGGCGGGTGGGCTCGGGCGGAACGCGTCGCGGTCCATGTCACTGCTCCTGACTGTCGAGGTGCCGTTCGAGGGCGTCCAGGTGCCGGGTCCAGAGCCGGCGGTACGGGTCGAGCCAGCCGTCGACGGCCCGCAGCGGGCCCACATCGAGGCGGTAGATCCGTTGCCTGGCTGCCGTGCGGCAGGTGACGAAGCCTGCCTCGCGGAGCACCCGTAGGTGCTTGGAGACGGCCGGCTGGCTGACTCCGAGCCCGTCGACCAGCTCGCCGACGCTGCGCTCGGCGTCGCGGAGCTGGTCGAGGATCCGGCGTCGGGTGGGTTCGGCGAGGACTGCGAAGGCGTCGGTGGACACGTACCCAATATGCCTCGCGATTCATATGAACGTCAAGGTATATGAAGCGCTGCCTCCAGTCCGGGAGCGGCACTGCCGGTCGGCTACCTATGCTCGGGATCATGGAACTGCGGATCTTCACCGAACCCCAGCAGGGCGCGAGCTACGACCAGTTGCTCGCCGTCGCCCGCTGCGCGGAGGACGCCGGCTACGGGGCGTTCTTCCGATCCGACCACTACCTGAAGATGGGCGACGTCAGCGGCGACCCCGGCCCGACCGACGCCTGGACCACCCTGGCCGGGCTGGCCCGGGACACCAGCCGGATCCGGCTCGGCACGCTGATGACGGCTGCCACCTTCCGGCTGCCCGGCCCGCTGGCGATCACCGTGGCGCAGGTCGACCAGATGAGCGGCGGGCGGGTGGAGCTGGGCATCGGCACCGGCTGGTACGCCGAGGAGCACACCGCGTACGGCATCCCGTTCCCGGCGCTGGGGGAGCGGTTCGACCGCCTGGAGGAGCAGCTCGCCGTCATCACCGGGCTCTGGGACACGCCGGCGGGGGAGCGGTTCCGGTACGACGGCCGGTACTACCCGATCGTCGACTCACCAGCCCTGCCCAAGCCCGTCCAGCAGCCCCGCCCGCCGATCCTGCTGGGCGGGATGGGGCCGAAGCGCACCCCCCGGCTGGCCGCCCGCTACGCCGACGAGTTCAACCTGCCGTTCGCGTCCGTGCCGGACACGGTTGCCCAGTTCGACAGGGTCCGGGCGGCGTGCGCCGAGATCGGGCGTGACCCGGCCCAGATGATCTGGTCCAACGCGCTTGTGCTGTGCTGCGGGCGGGACGACGCCGAGGTGGCCCGCCGGGCCGCCGCCATCGGCCGCGAGCCTGACGAGCTGCGCGCCAACGGCGTCGCCGGTACGCCCGCCGAGGTCATCGACACCATCGGTCGGTACGCGGAGGCCGGCAGCCAGCGCATCTACTTCCAGGTGCTGGACCTCTCCGACCTGGCGCACCTCGAACTGGTGGCCGGCGAGGTGATGGCGAAGCTCTGAGCCGAGCGGCCGGTCAGTAGCCCCGGTGGGCGCCGACCGCGCCCGGGTCGCGCAGCACGGTGTCCAGCCGGCCGTCGCGGTCACTGTCCACGTAGGTGATGTCCGGAACACCGTCGCCGTCCACGTCGATCTGGACGATGTCGGCGACACCGTCGCCGTCGAGGTCGGTGACCACCTCCACCGAGCCGTCCAGGTGACGGGTCACGATGGACTGCGACCCGGGAGCGCGCGGCGGCGGCCCGGGCGACGGCACCGGCGTCGGGGCCGGCGCGGGCGCAGGTGTGGGTCGCGGCCCGGGCGTGGGCGCCGGATGACCCGGCATGCCGTCGACCGGCGGGGCGCTGGCCTGCTCGACCTCGCTGCCTGTCGGGTCCAGCTCCTCCTCGGAGGGGAAGACGTCGCCCCGTGGGGCTGGATCACGGTAGCTGCTCATGGGCGTAGGGTTCCCCGACGATGGCGAGAACAACCGTGCCCGATCGTCCGGTGTCCGTGGCGCCCGGTCTGTCGGAGGATGCTGGGACCGACGCCACGGTCATGAACGGGGGTCCGAGCGTGGAACTGCGCCGGAGTCGGGGCGCCCGCGTGCTCGCCCTGGTCTGCGTACTCGGTGGGGTGGTCCTGCTGGCCCTGCCCCGCGACGGGGCACTGCTCCGGACGATCGTCGCGATCGGTGCCATCGCACTCGGCGGCGTCGCGCTGGTCAGCGCGCTGCGGCCGTTCCGGTTCGGAATCGGCGCGGACGGGCTCACCATCCGACGGCCGGGCCTGCGACTGTCGCTGCCGTGGGCCGAGGTCGACGCGCTTGTCCTCGACGAGCCGCCCCGGCGTGACGGCCGGCCGGAGCCGCCGCGCCTGCTGCTGGTGCCCGCGCCGGGCGTGACGGTCGGGCCGGCGAGCGCCCGGCACCCGCTCGACGGCCGGCCCGCCATGGAACTGCTCGTCCTCGACCAGGTCCGCGAACAGCCCGAACAGGTCTCCGCCGCGCTCACCCGCCACGCCGGCGACCGTTTCGTGGACCTGCAGGCGTTGCGCCGCGCCGCGTTCGCCGACCCGGACCTCCCCACCGGCCTTCGGGGATACCGGATGGACCAGGTGGACCGGTTGATCCGGCGCGGCCAGGACGCCCTGGTGTCCGCCGACGCGTCGGCCTGCCGGGCGGCCCGCACCGAGATCGAACGCGTCCGCGCCGCCGGCCTGCCGATCGCCCAGCGGGGGTACGGCACCTATCCGACCGACGCCGCCCTGGACGCCCTCGCCGCCGCGCTGGCCGACCACCAGTCCACCGACCGGGAGACCGCCACATGACCGTGCAGGGACAGGACGCCACGGCGGCCGACGTGCCACGCCGCAACTGGGCCGGAAACGTGCGCTACAGCGCCCGGGCGTTCCACGGGCCCACGTCCACCGACGACCTGCGCCGGCTCGTCGCCGCCAGCGACCGGATCCGGGCGGTCGGCACCGGGCACTCCTTCAACCGCCTCGGCGACACCGACGGGGACCTGGTCACCCTCGCCGGTCTGCCGCCGGAGATCGACGTGGACCCGGAGCGCCGACGGGTCACCGTCGCCGCCGCGCTGCGCTACGGCGACGTCGCCCGACACCTGCACACCCAGGGGTACGCGCTGGCGAACCTCGCCTCGCTGCCGCACATCTCGGTGGCCGGCGCGGTGGCCACCGCCACCCACGGCTCCGGGCGGGCGAACGGCAACCTGGCCACCTCCGTCGCCGCCCTGGAACTGGTCACCGCCGACGGCGACCTGCTGCACGTGGACCGCGACACCGACGGGGACACGTTCAACGGCATGGTGGTCGGGCTCGGCGCGCTCGGCCTGGTCACCCGGGTCACCCTGGACCTGGTGCCGGCCTTCGAACTGCGCCAGTACGTACGCCTCGACCTGGCCCGGGAGGCGCTGGACGAGGCGCTCAGCTCGGCGTACAGCGTGAGCGTCTTCACCGACTGGCGTACGCCCCGGCTGCGGGAGGTGTGGCGCAAGCAGGCGGTGGACCAGACGCCACCGGAGGCGGACTGGCTCGGCACCACCGCCGCCGCCGAGCCCCGGCACCCGGTGCTCGGGATGCCCGCGGAGAACTGCACCCCGCAGCTCGGTGAGCCCGGCCCCTGGCACGAGCGGCTGCCGCACTTCAAGCTCGGCTTCACACCCAGCAGCGGCGACGAACTCCAGTCCGAGTACCACCTGCCCCGCTCGGCGGCCACCGAGGCGATGGCCGCGCTGGACGAGGTGGCGTACCTGATCGCCCCGGTGCTCCACGTGTGCGAGTTGCGGACGGTCGCGGCGGACGAGCTGTGGCTCAGCCCGAACCACAGGCGGGACAGCTTCGTCGTGCACTTCACCTGGATCGACGACGCCACCCGGGTGCTCCCGGTCCTGGCCGCCGTGGAGGAGCGGTTGGCGCCGTTCGCGCCCCGCCCGCACTGGGGCAAGGTCTTCGTCACCGACCCGGCGGAGCTGGCCGCCCGCTACCCGAGGTACGACGACTTCACAGCCCTGCTGACGCGGATGGACCCGACCGGAAAGTTCCGGACCGACCTGCTGGACCGCTACGTACCCCGCTGACCGGCCGGGGTGCGCAGGGTGCCCCGCTGGACGGCGCGGCTGATGTCGCTGGGGGAGACGATGCCGGCCAGGCGGCCGTCGTCGTCCACCACGAGGGCGCGGCCGTCGGCGCACTCGCTGAGCCGGGGCAGCAGGTCGTTGAGCTGTTCGCCGGGCTGGGCGAGGACCAGCTGGTCGGCCCGGCAGGCCACCTCGGCAAGCGTTGTCGACGCCCGGCGGTCGGCAGGTACGCCCCGCACCCGGTCCAGGGTGACCAGCCCGGTCGGCCGGCCCTGGTCGGTCAGCGGCAACGCCGAATGCCGGTACGCGAACAGGTAGTGGTCGACGAAGTCGGCGACAGTCATGTCCGCCGAGGCGGTCTGCGGCTGCGGGGTCATCACCTCGCCGACCCGGATCCCGCGCAGCGCGCTGCCGGTGCGGGCCTGCCGCTCCTCCATGCCGGCCGCCCCGATCAGGAACCAGCCGATCAGCGCCAGCCAGAGGCCACCGAACCCGACCCCGGACAGGAACTGCCACAGCCCCAGACCGATCAGCAGCACACCCAGCACCCAGCCGGCCCGGGCCGCCACGACGGACGCCCGGGTCCGGTCGCCGGTGGCCTTCCACACGGCGGCGCGCAGCAGCCGGCCGCCGTCCAGCGGCGCGGCCGGCAGCACGTTGAAGACGGCAAGCAGCACGTTGATGCCGGCCAGCCACGCCACCGCGCCGAACAGCAGCCCGTCCTGCCCGGACAGCGCCAGCAGCAACGCGATGGCACCGAAGAACGCCCCGAGCAGCAGGCTGACCAGTGGGCCCACCCCGGAGATCCGCAGCTCCGCGCCCGGGTCGCGCGGTTCGCCCCGCAGCTCGGCCACCCCACCGAACAACCAGAGCGTGATGCCGTCGACCTCCAGCCCGTTGCGCTTCGCCACCACCGCGTGCGACACCTCGTGGGCCAGCAGGCCGACGAAGAAGACCACCGCCGCGGCAAGGCCCGCGAGGGCGTACGCCACAGGCGAGCGATCGGGGTACGAGCGGGGGAACTGGTTGGCGGCAAGGCCCCACGCGATCAGCGCGAAGATGACAAGCACGCTCCAGTTGACGCCGACCGGCACCCCCGCGACCCGACCGATCCGGAAACTCGCCCTCATCCCACCGAGATACCCCCGAAGGTCGCGGGCATGCCGCGAATCAGGCCCCGTACCTGCGGGGGCTCTCGCTGGCGATAGTCGCCTCCCGGGGCAGCGCCGCCGCGCGCAGCGCCCAGTCCAGCGCGTAGTCGGCGATCTCCTCCCAGCCGTCCTGCCCGACTGTGAAGTGCGACCGCCCCGGGAACTCCTCGTACGCGGTGAGGGCCCGCGACTTCTGGTAGAGCCCCGCGTTGGAGCGGACCACCGACGCCGGCACCACGTGGTCGAGTCCGCCGGCCATCAGCAGCAGCGGGGGCCGGTCGTTGCGCCCGACGTCGACCCGGGCCGGTGAGCGCGGGTCGAGGTTGGCGAACGCGCCCTCGAAGTAGACCCGTCCGGCGCCCGGGACGGCGTAGCGCTCCCAGGCCCGGTCGGAATCCTCCCGGCTCATCGTGTTGCCGAAGGTGTAGGCGAAGTCGTCAGGGGTGAACGGCACCGCCTTGTTGCGGTTGGCGGGGCTGCGCAGGATCGGGAAGCCGGAGCGCAGCTGGCTCAGCGGCACCTTGAGCACGCCCTTCACCTGCGCGGGGTGCACGCCGACCGCCGCCGCGCCGAGGCCCCGGTCGACGAGGACCTGGGTGATCAGGCCGCCGAACGAGTGCCCCATGATGATCGGCGGGCGGGGCAGCTTCCTGATGATCCGGTCGTAGTGCGCCACGATCGTGGCGATGCTCTGCTCGGCGATCGGGGTGGGATCGTCGCGCAACTGCTCCACGGACCGGTCCATGCCCGGCCAGGCGGGGGCGATCACGTGCATGCCGCGCGCGGTGAACCGCTCGATCCACCCCTCCCAACTGCGCGGTGTCATCCAGAGTCCGTGGATCAGCACGACCGTGTCGACCCGGCCCTGCGGCGTGGCACCCATCGCGTCCCCCCGGTGTCGCGGTGTCCGGCCCGGCGGTTACCCACTGCCGCGCCGGCAATGCCTCCCGCCGCGCGCGGCGGCGGATGCGTCGGCAGGTGATATGACTCTGCGGCATATTTATGACTCCGAGTCATATCGCTCCAGGTTGTGTCTCCTCCCGTGGCCATCACACTCCGTGTCGGATGGGCGCCCCTGACAAATGTCACGGCCGGGACGTGACGGCCGCTCCGGGCGCCGGGGTACGCGCCGCCGGAGCATCAGTGGCATGACCAGTACGCATCCGGCCGTCGAGCTGGACGGCCTCACCAGGACCTTCGGCACGGTCACCGCTGTCGACGGGCTGAGCCTGCGGGTGCAGCCCGGCGAGGTGGTGGCGTTCCTCGGCCCGAACGGCGCGGGCAAGACCACCACCATCGACATGCTGCTCGGGCTGGCCCGCCCTGACGCGGGCACCGTCCGCGTCCTCGGCGGCACGCCTGACGAGGCGGTGGCCCGGGGCCGGGTCGCCGCGGTACTCCAGACCGGCGGTCTGCTCAAGGACCTCACCGTGGGCGAGACGGTCGAGATGACAGGGCACTTCTACAGGCACACCCGCCCGGCGGCGGAGGTGCTGGAGCGGGCCGGCATCGCCGACATCGCCGGGCGGGTGGTCGGACGCTGCTCGGGCGGTCAGCAGCAGCGGCTACGGTTCGCGCTGGCCCTGCTGCCGGACCCGGACCTCATGGTGCTCGACGAGCCGACCACCGGCATGGACGTAGAGGGCCGGCGGGACTTCTGGCAGGCCCTGCGCCGGGACGCGCGGGCCGGACGGACCGTCATCTTCGCCACCCACTACCTCGACGAGGCGGACGCGTACGCCGACCGGATCGTGCTGGTCCGGCAGGGACGCGTGGTGGCCGACGGCACCACTGCGGAGATCAAGAACCTGGCCGCCGGCCGTACGGTGCGGGCCACGCTGCCCGGCGCCGACCAGGCCGCGCTCGCGGCGCTGCCGGGCGTGGACGCCGTGGAGGTACGCGGCGACAGCGTGCTGGTGCGCACCGGCGACTCGGACGCGATCGCCAGGCACCTGCTCACCCGCACCGACGCCCGGGACGTGGAGATCACCTCCCGCAACCTCGAGGACGCCTTCCTCGCCCTGACCACCGCGCAGCAGACCGGAGCCTGAGATGACGACAGTGCCGGCCACCCCCACCCGTACCGTCGAACCGGACCGGAGGCTGCCCGCCCTTGGCGGCTTCGCCCCGGCCGTGCTCGGCATCGAGCTGCGCCGCGTGCTGCGCAACCGCCGCACCCTCGCCTTCACGTTGATCATGCCGGGCGTCTTCTTCCTCATCTTCGGTCTGCCGCAGGGCGGGCAGAGCCTGGACAACGGCCGGCCGGTGACCGCGTACGTCATGATCAGCCTGGCCGTGTACGCGGCCATGGTGGCGACGACGAGCGCGGGCGGCGCGGTGGCCACCGAACGCGCCCTGGGCTGGAGCCGGCAGTTGCGGCTCACCCCGCTGCGCCCGAGCGCGTACGTGGCCACGAAGCTGGTCACCGCGATGACCCTCGGCCTGCTCGCGGTAGTCGTCGAGTTCGCGGTGGGCGCGGCGACCGGGGTCCGCATCCCGGCGTACGTCTGGTTGCTGTCCGGGCTGGCGGCCTGGGTCGGCTCGCTTGTCTTCGCCGCGTTCGGGCTGTTCATCGGCTACCTGGTGCCGGCCGAGAACGTCATGCAGTTCATCGGCCCGATCCTCGCCGTGCTGGCCATGTTCGGTGGTCTGTTCGTGCCGGTCGAGGTGCTGCCGCACGTGCTCCAGCAGGTCGCGACGTTCACCCCTGTGTACGGCGTGGGCGAACTGGCCCGCGCCCCGCTGACCGGTGACGGGGTGAGCATGGCAGGGGTGGCGAACATGGTGTTCTGGGCGCTGGCCTTCGGCATCGGCGCGGCCCGACTGTTCCGCCGCGACACCGCGCGGGTCTGACGGCCGGCGACCGTTAGCGTGGAACCGATGGACCTCTCGATCGGGCAGTCCCCGCCGGTGAGCCGCCACTGGCGGTTCACCGGCTGGCTGCTGGCCGCCGTGTGGCTGTTCTTCCTCAACGTGCCGCTCTCCACCGCGCTGGACCAGCCGCAGCCGTGGCGGCGGATCGTCGGCGTCGCCACCCTTGTCGCCTTCGGCCTCGGCTACGTGCTGCTCTTCCAGTGGGCCCGCAACCTGCGCGAGCACCTCCGACCGATCCCTTCACGCCGGGCCGGGATAGCGCTCGTGGGGTTGGTCGTGCTGGGTCTGGCCAGCATCCCGGGCACCGCCGGGGACTGGACGGCCACGCTCGTGTTCGTGGCCGCTGCGGCGGTGTTCCTGCTGTCGGCGGTGCAGGCGTTGATCATCGTGGCGCTCTGCGCGCTGATCCCCCTGGTGGGGGCGTGGCTGGTGCCGTCCTGGACGGGGGAGAGCACCGTCACCGTCGCGGTGCTGCTCGCCTCGTTCGCCATGTTCGGCGTGTCCCGGCTGGCCCAGCGCAACAGCGAGCTCCGGGCCGCCCAGCAGGAGATCGGCCGGCTCGCGGTCGCCGAGGAGCGGGCCCGCGCCGCCCGCGACCTGCACGACATCCTCGGGCATTCGCTGACCGTGGTGGCGATCAAGGCCGAGCTGGCCGGGCGTCTGATCGAGGTGGACACCGCGCGGGCGGCCGCCGAGATCGCCGATGTGGAGCGGCTGGCCCGGGCGGCGCTTGCCGACGTGCGGCAGACCGTCGGGGCGTACCGCGAGGTGACCCTCGCCGCGGAGCTGACCGGCGCCCGGTCCGCGCTTGCCGCGGCGGGCATCGCGGCGGACCTGCCGGCCGAGGTGCCGTCGCTGCCGGCGGAGTGGGACCGGTTGTTCGGCTGGGCGGTGCGGGAAGGGGTGACGAACGTGGTCCGGCACAGCGGGGCGCGGTGCTGCACGGTCCGGGTGGATCGCAACGGGGTCGAGGTGAGCGACGACGGACGCGGTCCGTCCACTCCCGACGTCACCGGCCACGGGCTGGTGGGCCTGCGCGAGCGGGCGCGGCGGCTGGACGCCGTGGTGACCGTCGGTCGCCGGCCGGCCGGTGGCTTCCTGCTGCGGGTGCACGCGCCGGGGGAGGCCCGGTGAGCGGGGCGATCCGGCTGCTGCTCGCCGACGACCAGGCGCTGGTCCGTGGCGCGCTGGCCGCGCTGTTGTCGCTGGAGCCGGACCTGACGGTGGTGGCCGAGGTCGGTCGGGGCGACGAGGTGGTGACCGAGGCCCTACGGCACGCGCCCGACGTGGCGCTGCTGGACGTCGAGATGCCCGGCCTGGACGGGATCGCCGCGACTGCCGCGCTGCGGGCGGCGCTGCCGACCTGCCGGGTGCTTGTGGTGACCACCTTCGGGCGGCCCGGCTACCTGCGCCGGGCCATGGAGGCCGGCGCGAACGGCTTCGTGGTCAAGGACACCCCGGCCCGGCAGCTCGCCGACGCGGTCCGCCGGGTGCACGCCGGCCTGCGGGTGGTCGATCCGACGCTTGCCGCGGAGACCCTGGCCACCGGCGCGAGTCCGCTCACCGAACGGGAGACCGAGGTGCTGCGCGCGGCGCGGGGCGGGGGTACGGTCGCCGACCTGGCGGCGGCGCTGCACCTGTCCGAGGGGACGGTGCGCAACCACCTCTCGGCGGCGATCGGCAAGACAGGTGGCCGCAACCGGGCGGACGCCGTCCGTGTCGCCGAGCGCAACGGCTGGCTGCTCGGCGAGTGAGCGACGCCGCTCAGGCGGTCGGCGGCGGCGTGGGCAGTTGGTCGACCACCACGAGGCTGCTGCCGGGACGCACCTCGGCGAGCAGTTCCCGCTGGCCGCTGCGGGTCACCCGGATGCAGCCGTTCGTGGTGTTCTCGCCCAACTCGTCGTCGTTGTACCAGGTGTGCAGGCCGATGTGCGCGCCGCGCAGCCCGGTCGGCACCGCCTCGGGGTCGTCCGGCACCGAGCCGAGGGCGTAGATGTCCACCCCGCCGTAGACCTGCTCCGGCGGCGGGGTGCGGCCCAGGATGAACGTGCGGCCGAGCGGGGTTTCCTGCCCCTCCTGGCCGAGGCTCGTCTTCCAGGAGCGCACCGCCTTGCCGGCCCGGTACCAGGTGAGCCGGTGCACCTTGCGTTCCACCACGATCTGGTCGCGCAGCGCCACAGTGGCGAACCCGCCCGGCGGCAGCCAGGCCAGGCGCCGGTTGGCCGAGGGCAGCAGGACTGCCGTCCAGCCGGCCCGCTTCTGGGCGACCGGCACGGTCAGCTCGACACCGGCGAGCGTCGGTTCGAGGAAGGCCAGCGGACGTCCGCCGGGCGCGTCGTACGCGGCGACGCGCCGGGTCGGGTGCACGCCCTCGGTCAGCGGCGTGGTGTCCATGGTGGCCGGGTCGGCGGGGAAGCCCTTGGGCGCGGGGTCGTAGTCGACGACCGGCAGCCCGTCCGGGGCGGGCGCGGCCGGCGGGACCGACTCCTCAGGGCTCTGCTCGACGCTGCTCGGCGTCGGGTCGGCGGCCACCACGCGGCTGTCGTCGGGGGCTGTCGAGCGTGGCGTGAGGGCCTGGCCGACCAGCAGCGCGGCGACCAGCAGCGCGGGTACGGCGATGGCGGCGGCGATCCAGCCGGCGCGGCGGCGGTACGGGGACATCTGGTCAAACGGCACCAAACCACTCTATGGTGGCGAACGGCTCGGGGCCCCCGGTTCGGCGATACCCGCCGGCCGGAGGCCCCTGACGATCAGACCCGTGCGCCGATGTGGACGGCCACGGCGTCGTGCGCCGGCACGTTGGCGGCGAACCAGCCGTTACCGTCCACGGTGATCACCGGGCCGCTGCACGTGCCGCCCGCGTACGTGCCGTGGATGACGTCGCAGTACCTGCCGGCGGGCAGGCCTGTGTAGTAGGAGCGGCCGTTCACCGCGGAGTCCTCGTCGTTGACGGTGATGAAGCCCTTTCCGGTACGGCTGAACGCGATGTGGTTGTTGCCGTTGTCGTACCAGTTGGCGACGCCGGCGCCCTCGGTGGCGTTGCGGAACCCGACCATGTTGGCGATCGCCGGCCAGCGGTGCTCGCACTCCCAGCCGGAGTAGCAGGTGGTGTTGAGGGTCTTGTTGGCGCCGTCCGACGGCGGGCCGGCGTCCCGGTTGCTGAAGGTGTAGCTGGACATGACCGTCGGCGACCCGTACGGCCAGGCCAGCATGAAGGCGTTCGCCAGGGCGTAGATGCCCCGGTCCCGGTAGGTGAGGACCCCGCCGGAGTCGCGCTGGGTGTCGTGGTTGTCGACGAACACCGAGGCCTTTCCGGTGGGCAGGTGCCCCCAGCCCTCGCCGAAGTTCTTCAGGTACGCCAGCCGCTCGGAGCGGAACACCCGGGCCAGGTCCTTGCCGTAGCGGAACTCGTGCACGTCACCGATGCCTGTGTACTCGGTCGGCTGGACCGGCTCGCCCGCGCCGTAGATGACCTCCTGCACGATGTACGCCGAGCGGGACAGCTTGCCCTTGATCGCGGCGATGTCGGCGGCCGGCATGTGCTTGCTGGCGTCCATCCGGAAGCCGTCCACGCCGAGGGAGAGCAGGTCGTTGAGGTACGAGGCGATCTTCGTACGGACGTAGTCCGACTCGGTCTTCAGGTCCGAGAGGTTGACCAGCTCGCAGTTCTGCACCTCGTACCTGTCGTTGTAGTTGGCGATGTCGTCGCCGCCGTTGCGCCCGCAGTGGTGGAAGTCCTGGGTCTGGTAGATGCCCGGGTAGTCGTAGTGCGAGTAGGACGACCCGGCCCAGCCGGTGCCGCCGTTGTCCTGACCGGACATGTGGTTGACGACCGCGTCGACGATCACCTTGACCCCGGCCGCGTGGCAGGTGTTCACCATCGACTGGAACTGGGCGCGGGTGCCCTTGCGGGACTCGATCCGGTAGCTGACCGGCTGGTACGCCAGCCACCACTGGTTGCCCCGCACGTGCTCCTGCGGGGGTGACACCTGGACGTAGCCGTAGCCCTTCGGGCCGAGCGTGCTCTGGCACTCGCTGGCCACCGAGGGCCAGTTCCACTCGAAGAGCTGGACGATGACCTTCTTGGCGCCGGACGGGGCGGCGACGGCCGGGGGTGCCGTCACGGCAGTGGGGACGAGCAGGCTGGCGATCAGGCCGAGGGCGAGGATCGCTGAGCCACGTCGACGTCGGTGCATCGGGACTCCTGACGGGAGCGGGGGTGGGGGTGGTGGCGCTGCGGGGGAGAGCCTGACGTTGCCGCAATCTTGCAACCCAGACTGAAATTTGCCGAAAGATTACAAGCGTGTTGCAACCACTGTCAACGCATGGACGCCTGTCGTTGTCCGATCCGGACCGTGCGCCGGGGCGCAACGCACGCCGGCGTCACTTGGTTCGATCGCGGCCCAGAAATTTCCACAACCGGGTGATCCGCCGACCCCGCTCGTCCGTACTGGATGGGGGAGCAGGGGTCGGCCGGTGGTACGCCGCCGCGAGACGATCGAGGAGCAGATGGCCCGGGCACAGCAGAACCAGAAGGCGGCCACCGTCCGGACCAGCGAGAGCAGCCGGGGGGTACGCACCCGGTCGCGGGGCGCGACCACCGCGCTCATCGCGTCGGCGCTCGCCGCGCTCTGGGCGGCGACAATGCTGACCGGCGCCGGTCAGACGGCGTACGCGTACGGCTTCTTCTTCACCGAGTTCTTCGCCGGGGTGGTCGCCCTGGTGTCGTTGAGCCTCACCGTGATGCTCGGCCTGCTCGCCACCGACCGGCTGGTGCTGGGCATTTCGCACCGGGTGCTGATGCAGTCGGCGCACCGCGCCACCGGTGTGCTCGGCGTTGCCGGGCTCGGCTTCCATGTCCTCACCAAGATCGGAACGGGGCGGGCAGCGGCGACCGACGCGCTGGTGCCGTTCGTCGGTGGCGGGGGCCTCTACGTCGGGCTCGGCACCGTCGCCGCGCTGCTGATGGTCAGCGTGATCTGGACCGGCATCATCCGGGCCCGTTTCGCGGGCGTCGGTCCGAAGTGGCTGTGGCGCGCGCTGCACTCGACCGCGTACCTGGCCTGGCCCTTCGCCATCGCGCACGGCCTCAACGCCGGTCGGGCCGCAGCGCCCTGGGTGATGTTCAGCTACCTGGGCTGCGTCTTGCTGGTGGTGCTGGCCCTGCTGGTGCGGTTCTCGGTCACCATCGGTCGGCGCAGCCGCGAGCAGCACCAGGCAGCGGTGCGCAACGCGGTGATGGTCGGCCGGGCCGAGGAGGCGAAGACCGCCCGATCGCTGCTGGCCGGGTTGGGTCGGCGCCCGAAGGCCACCGACAAGCGTCCCGCCTGGGCGGACACCACCACCGCCACCTGGACCGCCCCGCCCGCCCGCCGCGACCCGGAACGGTTCACCGTCCCGGTGGTGCCCGAGCCCGGCTCGCTCGTCGAGCCGACCCGGCCCAGCCGACGCCGACGGGAGGAGGAGCCGGCGGCCTACCGCGACACCGAACGGTCCTCGCGCGCCCGGCGCGACGAGGAGGAGCCGACGACCCGCCGGTCGACCCGCCGTGGCGTGGACGAGACCGACACCCGTCGACGCGACGAGGAGGAGGTCGAACCGGTGACCCGGCGGCGCGCCTCGCGTACCCGCGACGAGGCCGTGCCGACCGGACGGCGCCGCGCCGAGGAGCCGGCCGCCGAGCGGCCCCGTCGCCGGTCCCGCAGCGAGGACGACGGCAGCCGCTACTCCGCCCCGCCGCAGCCGGCGCTCATCGAGCCCGAGGAGCCGTGGGACAGCCCGCGCCGCTGGCAGGGCACCGAGCCGATCTCCGCCGAGCCGATCTCCGCCGGTCCTGTCTCCGGTAGCCCGATCTCGTCGGCGCCGCGCAGCGGCAGCGGCCGGCACAGCGTCGAGGACGACCTGCCCGAGGAGCCGGACTACTGGCGTCCACCGGCCCGGTACGTGCCGGACGAGGTGCCACCCGTCGACGACACCCCGACCCTTGTCGACCTGGCGTCCCGCCGCGCCAAGCGGGCCGCTGGCGAGGGCCGGTCCAAGCGTCGCAAGGCCAGCGCCGACGCGGTGGACGGGGCGTACTGGGCCGGGCTGCGGGGTGAGGCGAAGTGATGCGCACCGCCGTGCCACCGGTCGCCTGCGTGGGTGAGCCCCGGCTCACCGCCGGCTTCGCCGAGTACGGTCGACTCGACCTGCTCGCGCACGAGGAGGTGCACGGGCCGATCGGCCCGATCGAGCCGGCGCAGCTGCTCCGGCTCGCCGAGGGCATGCAACTCAAGGGCAAGGGCGGGGCAGGGTTCCCGTTCGCCCGCAAACTCCGCGCGGTGCTGGAGTCCTGCGAGCGGCAGGACCTCGCCGCCGTGGTGGTGGTCAACGCCACCGAGGGGGAGCCGGCCAGCTGGAAGGACAAGGTGCTGCTGACCCGCGCCCCGCACCTGATCCTGGACGGCGCGGCGCTTGCCGCGTACGCCCTGGACGCCGACGAGATCGTGATCGGCGTGGCGGACGACGGGGTCGGCCGGGACTCGCTGATGGACGCCCTCGACGAGCGCCGGATGCCGGTGCAGACAACGATCGTCACCGTGCCGCACCGGTTCATCTCCGGCGAGGGCGGCGCGCTTGTCAACGGGATCAACGGGCTGCCGCACATCCCGCCGGGCACGAAGAAGCGCTCCAGCGACTCCGGGGTCAGCGGCCTGCCCACCCTGCTGTCCAACGCTGAGACGTACGCCCAGCTCGCTGTCGGCGCCCGACTGGGCCCGTACGAGTACGCGGCGCTCGGCACCGACGACGAGCCGGGCACCGTGCTGCTCACCGTGACCGGGGCGGCCGGTCGACCGGCCGTGGTGGAGTGCACCGCCGGGATGCCGCTGCGCGACGTCCTCGACCTGTGCGAGGTCCCTGACGTGCAGGGCATCCTGATGGGCGGCTACCACGGCAAGTGGATCACCCCGGAGGCGGCGGAGAAGGCCGAGGTGTCCCGCAAGGGCCTCGCCGCGGTGGGCGGCACCCTCGGCGCGGGCATCATCGTCCCGCTCGGGCTCGACACCTGCCCGCTCGGTGAGGCAGCCCAGGTGGTGCGCTACCTGGCCGGCGAGTCCGCCGGCCAGTGCGGGCCGTGCAAGATGGGCCTGCCGGACCTGGCCCGCGCCGTGGACCTGGCCGTCGCCGGCAGCCAACCGGCCGACGTGGTGCGGGCCGCCGCCGGCGAGGTGAAGGGCCGGGGCGCGTGCAGCCACCCGGACGGCACCGCCCGGTTCGCGCTCTCCGCGATCGAGGTCTTCGCCGAGGACCTGCGGCTGCACAGCACCGGCGACGGCTGCGGCCGACGGGTCAAGGGCGTGATGGGGCTGCCCGGCGCACCCGACGCGAACCCGCAGAAGCTCACCCTGGACTGGTCCCGCTGCGACGGGCACGGGCTCTGCGCCCACGTGGTGCCTGACTTCATCCGGCTCGACGCGAACGGATATCCGGCCTTTCCGGCCACCCCCGTGCCGACCTGGCTGCGGGAGGGGGCGCTGAAGGCGGTCAAGGTCTGCCCCGAGTTGGCCCTCCGACTCGCCAAGGCCGAGTAGGTAAGCCCCAGGTCCAGCAAGGGTCCCTTCCGGACCGGAGACGGAGAAGCGGATGCGGATCAGCAGGACGTGGACAGCGGCCGGGCAGCTGCGCCGTGGCGCCGCCGCTGGGGCGCTCGTGGTGGCCCTGCTCGGCGTCGCCGCCTGCACCGGCACCGCGCCGGGCGGACCCGCCGCCGCCGGATCGGCCTCGACCGTTGCCGCGCCGACCGCGACACCTCCCTCGCCGACCGACTCTCCCACCGGCGGACCGCCGGCCGCTCCGGCGCAGGTCCCGGACGTGCTGCGCTTCACCGGGACGACCCTCGGCGGGGCCGCGTTCGACGCCGCGCGGCTCGCCGGCAGGCCGGTGGTGCTGTGGTTCTGGGCGCCGTGGTGCGCCACCTGCGCCAGCCAGGCGTGGACGGTTGCCGAGATCGCGCCGAAGTACCGGGACACCGTCCCGATCGTCGGCGTCGCCGGGCTGGGCGAGCAGAAGGCGATGAAGGAGTTCGTCACCGAGTTCGACCTCGCCGGGACGCCGCAGATCAACGACGGGGCAGGTGCGATCTGGCGCCGGTTCAGGGTGACCGAGCAGAGCATCTTCGTGATCATCGACCGGGACGGCACGGTCGTGCACCGGGGCTTCCTGGACGGTGAGGCGCTCACCGCCCGGGTCGCCGCACTGGCCGGCGCGTGACCGCCGCACTGCTGCTCGCGCTGACCGCAGGCATGCTCGGCGCGGTCAACCCGTGCGGCTTCGCGTTGCTGCCCGCGTACCTCTCGCTGTTGGTCGCCGGGGCGTCGGACACCCGCGGCGCGGTCGGCCGCGCGCTCACCGCGGCGGCCGGGCTCACCCTGGGGTACGTGCTGGTCTTCGGCGCCTTCGGCCTGGCCCTCGCGCCGCTGGCCAGCTGGCTGCGGCCCCGGCTGCCGTGGCTGACCGTGACCCTCGGCGTGCTGCTGCTGGTGGCCGGCTGCTGGCTGCTCGCCGGCAGGCGACTGCCCGCCCCCGGCTGGTCCGCCCGAGCGCCCCGGCTCACCCGGTCCTGGCCGTCGATGGCGCTGTTCGGGGCGGCGTACGCGCTGGCGTCGCTGGGCTGCGCCATCGCGCCGTTCCTGGCCATCGTGGTGACCAGCCTCCGGGCCGGCTCGACCGGGCGGGGGCTGGCTCTGTTCGGGGCGTACGCCCTCGGGATGGGTCTGGTGGTCGCGGTCGCCGCGCTCGGCGTGGCCCTGCTGCGCGACGGGCTGGTGGCCCGGTTACGCGGCGCCGGCGCCCTGGTGCCCCGCCTCAGTGGCCTGGTGCTGCTGCTCGCCAGCGGTTACGTCGCCTGGTACGGCTGGTACGAGGTGAGGCTGGCCGCCGGCCGCCGCGACGCCCTGCACGACCCGATCATCCGAGCGGCGTCCCAGCTCCAACACGCCCTGGCGCAATCCCTGGACAGCCTCGGCCCAGCGCTGCTTCTGGTGGCCCTGACAGCCCTGCTGCTGCAAGCAGCCCGCTCCCGCCGTCGCCCGCCATCCCGCGATCCTGCAGTTTCTGCAGCGACGGAAGTCGCAGAGCGCCCGGTTTCGGGCGCCGAAACTGCAAGATCGACGGGCGGTGTGGGGCGCG
This sequence comes from Micromonospora sp. NPDC047521, assembly GCF_055587305.1. Lineage (NCBI taxonomy): Bacteria > Bacillati > Actinomycetota > Actinomycetes > Micromonosporales > Micromonosporaceae > Micromonospora > Micromonospora sp. NPDC047521. The sequence continues at coordinate 207,715 of NZ_JBVJGN010000003.1, forward strand.
GCGACGCGGGCGCGTCAGCGGGGGGTCAGGCGGTCTGTTCCTAGGCGGTCCTGGAGGACCTTGGGGATCAGGACACTGCCGTCGGCCTGCTGGTACTGCTCCAGGATGGCCGGGAAGAGCCGGCTCGTCGCCAGGGCGGAGCCGTTGAGCGTGTGCACGAAGCGGGTCTGCTTGCCGCCCGGCTCGCGGTAGCGGATGGCCGCCCGGCGGGCCTGGTAGTCGCCGCCCCAGGAGACGGACGACACCTCCTTGTACTTGCCCGTGCTCGGCATCCACACCTCGATGTCGAGGGTCTTGCGCATCGACGCGCTGGCGTCGCCGGCCGACAGCAGGCTGCGCTGGTAGTGCAGCCCCAGCTTCTCCACCAGGCTCTCGGCGTGGGTGACCATCTCCTCCAGCGCCGCGTCCGCCTGCTCGGGCAGCGTGAACTGGAAGATCTCCACCTTGTTGAACTGGTGGCCCCGCACGGTGCCGCGCTCGTCCGAGTGCGAGCCGGCCGCCTCCCGGCGGTAGCACGGTGTGTACGCGAAACGCTTCAGCGGCAGCTTCGACGTCTCCAGGATCTCGTCCTGGTAGGCGCCGAGGATCGCCGTCTCCGAGGTGGGCAGCAGGAACTGTCCACGCGGGGCGGACTCCCGGTCCAGGTGGTAGACGTCGTCGTAGAACTTCGGGAACTGCCCGGCGGCGAAGCCTGCCGTGTCGAGAAGCAGGTGTGGCGGCAGCAGAAACTCGTAGCCGGCCTTGACGTTCTCGTCGATGAGGAAGTTGAGCAGCGCCCACTCCAGCCGGGCACCCATCCCCGTGTACATCCAGAAGCCGGAGCCACCGAGCTTCACGCCGCGCTCGTGGTCGACCAGACCGAGCATCCGGGACAGCTCCACGTGATCGCGGACCTTGTCGATCACCGGTGGCTCACCGAAGGTCTTGACGACCCGGTTGGCCTCCTTGCCGCCGGGAAGGACATCGTCGGCGGGCAGGTTGGGCAGCTCGCTCATCGCGGTGCGCAGCCGCCCCTGCACCTCGTCCAGCTCGGACTCCAGCTCGGAGAGCTGCTTGCGACCGGCCTCGGGCGCAGCGACGTCCGGCTCGCGGCCGGCGCGCTTCGCCTCCGCGTACGCCCGCGCCTCCGCCTTGCGGCGCTGCCGATCGGCGTCGATCTCCGTGATGAGGGCGCGTCGCTCCTGGTCGAGCCGCTGGATCTCGTCCAGGGCCCGGGTGACCTCGGCGGGATCCAGTCGCTTCGCCAGCGCGGTCGCCACCGCCTCGCGATCCTTCCGGATCAACTCCATGTCGAGCATGCTGCTCCGTACGCCTCCGTCCGGGGTCAGGTGGACCACCAGATGCTACCGTCGCGCCCGTTTCGACAGGCGACGGGGAGTGACGGACCCGGTTCTACAGCCGGATCGGCATCAGCACGGAGAAGGTGTCCGCGTCGTCCGGCCGCCGCACGGCAAGCGGGGCGACCGGCCCGTCCAACTCCAGCACCAGCTGGGCGGCGCCCGCCGCGTCCAACGCGTCAAGCAGGTAGCCGCCGTTGACGCCCACGTATACCGCCTCGGTGCCGGCCTCGTCGGCGGGGAGCAGGCGCAGACCGCCGCGGTCGTCGACGCCGAGCACGGTGACGGCCAGCCGCTCGCCGTCGTGCTCGCGGGCCACCGTGGGGGCCGCCGGGTCCGCCAGCGCGGCGCGCAGCGCCGCCACGTCCACCGGGATCCGGTACGCGGCCGGCCGCTCGCCGACGGCCTTGCGCAGCAGTCGACGGTAGTCGGGGAAGTCGTCGGGCAGGGTGCTCCCGGTTAGCGTCCGGCCGGCCACCACCGCCCGCAGGTCGGTGCCTGTCACGCTCAGCAGCACCGCTGGGGTGTCGGCGGCGTCGAGGAGCGCGCGCACCTGGTCCACGAGATCCACAGGTACGAACACCCGCACCGGCGGGCCGTCGACGTGCGCACCGGCCCGGGCCTGCGCGAGCCGGTACCGGTCGGTGGCGACGAGCCGGACGCCGTCGGACTCCACGTCGAGCAGCACACCGGAGAGCATCGGCAGCTCCGGGTCGACGCCGACGGCGAAGCGCACCGCGTCGACCGCGGCGGCCAGCGCGGCGGGGGAGAGCAGCAGCGTGGTGGTGACCGGCCGGGCCGGGTCGACGAGGGCCCGCAGCCGGGTCACCTCGCGACGGGCGTCGGCCAACCCGTCGACCAGCCGGCGCAGGTGCGTGTCGAGCAGCCGGTGCACGGCCGCCGGCTCGGCGCGTACCGCCGCGGCGATCTCCGGCACCGGCATGCCGATCCGGCGCAACCCGGCCACCAGCCGGGCCGGCGCGATCTGCTGGTCGGTGTACCAGCGGTAGCCGGTCACCGGGTCCACCAGGGCCGGCTCCAGCACCCCCGCCGCGTCGTAGAAGCGCAGCGCGCTGACGGTCAGGCCGCTGGCCCGGGCCAGCTCACCGATGCTGTGCAGGTCGTTCACGCGGGCATCCTGCCCCCTCGACCCGGTCGAGGGTCAAGCCGGGCGCTCCACCGGGGTGTCCTCCAGCACCCGGAAGGTGAGCCCGGCCCGGACCAGCCGGTCCAGCAACGCGTCGCCCATCGCGGCGACCGGGGTGACCTGCCCGGCGGTCGGTGGCAGCTCGTCGAGGGCCAGGCAGAGCGCCGACTCGGCGAGCATCTTCGCCGTCTCGTCGTAGCCCGGGTCGCCGCCGGCGACCTCGGTGAGCACCCGCCGACCGCCGCCGGTGCCCACGAACCGGACCCGGAACCAGGCCGCCGCGCGCTGCTGCGGGGTCGGCCCCTGCCCGGAGGCGAGCCGACCGAGCAGCCAGCGCCGCGTCGGCGGCAGTTTGACCAGGCCGACCAGCGCGCCGAGGCCGACCCCGCCGGCCAGTACGGTCGGCAACCGCTTCACGGCGGCGAAGTGCCGGTAGCGGAAGTCCGGGCCGTACTCCGGGCGGGCCGCCGCCGAGCGGCGCACCACCTGCGGGTCGATGGTGGGCAGCGGCACGGTCCAGATGCCCAGCTCCGCCGAGCGGGCCAGCCGGCCCGGCACCGCCCGGACCCGACGGTCGGCGGGGCGCGGCTCGACCGCCCGGCGGTCGCGGGCCGCGCGGCTGGCCGGGCCGGTACGGGAGAACGCGGTGAGCGCGGAATGGTACGTGCCCGCGGAGAACCGACCCGAGGCCCGGACGTAGCCGTCCACGGTGATCGGCACGTCGGCGGGCAGCTGCTTGACGGTGAACCAGACGCCCAGGTCGTGCGGGATGGAGTCGAACCCGCAGGCGTGCACCAGCCGCGCGCCGGTGCGGGCGGCCTCGGCGTGGTGGCGGACGTACATCAGGTCGACGAACTCCGGCTCGCCCGTGATGTCCAGGTAGTCGGTGCCGGCGGCGGCGCAGGCGGCGACCAGCGGCTCGCCGTGCCTCACGTACGGGCCGACGGTGCTGGCGACCACCCGGGCGTCGCGGGCCACCGCCCGCAGCGAGTCGGCGTCGGTGACGTCGGCTGCCAGCAGCGGCAGGTCGGCCAGCTTCGGGTCGATCGCGGTGAGCCGGTCCCGTACGGCCGCGAGCCGGTCCGGGTTACGCCCCGCAAGCGCCCACCGCAGCCCCGGTGGGGCGTGTCGGGCCAGGTATTCGGCAGTGAGCCCCCCGGTGAACCCGGTCGCCCCGAACAGGACCACGTCGTACGTTCGCTCCCCAGCCATCCTGCGAGTCTGCCATCCGCCGGAGCCGATGGCTCATCGGTCACGGGCTGAAGACGGCGCGGACGCAGCCGTCGGCCCGGTCGCGGAACAGCTCGTAGCCGCGCGGGGCCTCCTCGAGCGGCAGCCGGTGGGTGGCCAGGTGTTCGGTCCGCAACTCGTCGCGGGCCATCCGGTCCAGCAGCATCGGCACGTCCCGCAGGTCGGGCCGCCGGGCCCCGCGCACCGCGAGCCGCTTGTCGGTCACCGCGCCCAGCGGGAACGCGTCGACGAACCCGTCCGTCCCGCCGAGCACCACCACCGTGCCGCCCTTGCGGCAGGCGTACACCGCCTCGCGCAGGGCGTCCGGGCGGTCGCCGAAGCGGTCGACCACCGACCGGGCCGGCGGCTCGCCGACCGCCACCACGCACACGTCCGGGCCACGCCCACCGCTGCGGTCCCGCAACTCGGCCGACACGTCTGTGTGGCGGTAGTTCAGCGGCTCCGCGCCCGCGTGCCGTTCGGCCATCCGCAACCGCTCCTCGTGCCGGTCCACGACCACCACCCGGGCGCAGCCGCGCAGCGTGGCCGCCCGGGCGGCCAGGTGGCCCACCGCGCCGGCACCCCAGACCGCCACCACGTCACCCGGCCGCACCGCGCCCAGCTCGGCCGCCAGCCAGCCGGCCGGCGCCGCGTCGGCGGCGAACAGCGCCCGGTCGTCGCCGACCGCGTCCGGCACCCGGACGGCAGTCACGTCGGCGTACGGCACCCGCACGTACTCGGCGTGGCCGCCGGCGAAGCCGCCCGCCGCGCGGGGCCGCCCGAAGCAGCCCGCGTCCGACCGTCCCCAACCCTCGTCCACGCTCGCCGGTTCCGTGCTGCCGTTGTCGCAGCAGGCGTGCAGGCCCGCACGGCAGTACCAGCAGCCGCCACAGGCGACGCCCGCGGCCACCACCACCCGGTCGCCGCCGCGGTGCCGGCGTACCTCCGGACCGGCCTCGACCACGTCGCCGAGGAACTCCGCCCCGAGCACGTCACCGCTGCGCAGCAGCGGATCCCGCCCGGCCAGCAACGGCAGGTCGGCGCCGCAGGTGGCGCTTCGACGGACCCGGACGATGATGTCCCGTTCGTTGCGCAGCTCCGGGTCCGGCACCTCACGTACCGCCAGCTGGTCCGCGCCCACCCAGCACAGCGCCCTCACCCGCCGGCCTCCGGTCGGTCCAGCGCGGAGCGGTCCGCGCGCAGCACCTCGCCGGTCTCCACGCGCTGCTTGACCTGGCGCAACGTCCGGCGGACCAGGTGTCGTGGGTCGTCGCCGACCAGGTGCGCGGCGAGCCCGACCGGGGCGGCCCCGGTCAGCGGGCGGGCCGCCAGCTCGGTGCCCCGGTGGCCCGGTGCCTGGCGCACCCGCACCTCGACGGCGCCGTCCAGGAGGCGCAGCGGCTCAGGCCACCGACCACCGGGCAGCACCTCGTCCGGCGGCCGGTCCACCGTCACGACCTCCCACCGGGCCGCCGCGGCGGGGTCGCCGTCCGCGCCGGACCGGCCACCCCGCAGGGGTACCCGCAGCACGCGCGCCGCCCCGGCCAGCGCCGAGCCGCCGAGGGCGGTTCCCACACGCGTCAGCCGTCGCATCGGTCCCACCCGTCCTCCCGGTCCACGTTCTCCGATCGTCGGTCGCGGGCGGGTGAAGCGGGCTCGCCCGGAAGGGGTGAACCCGTCCCGGTCGGGTAACCGCTCGCCGACCGGGGGGTGGGACGCGTCGTGGGGGTGGAGCCGGGTGCCGGAACAGCAGGATCACGCGTCAGTGGGTACGGCACCGGGGCGTTCGGGGGACCTGCCGTTGCTGGCGTCCCGGTTGACGCCCGCCGCGCCACCGGAGGCGGTGGTGGCCCGACCCCGCCTGCTGCGCCGGCTCGACGAGGGCAGCGCGGGACCTGTCACCCTGGTCGCCGCACCGGCGGGCTGGGGCAAGACGACACTGCTCGCCTCGTGGGTGCGGCTGACCGGCGGCATCCAGGAGACCGTGCCGGGGGCGGTGGTGCCCGACGCCGGGGCGGCGCCGACGGTGGCCGGGCTTGAGCCGGCGTGGGTGTCGGTGGAGACCGGCGACGACGGCGAACGGCTGTGGGCGTACCTCGCGGCGGCGCTGCGGGCGGCGACCGGGCCGGCCGACGACGGCCCGGTGCCCGACCGGCCGCCCCGCCCCGACCAGCTCGAAGCCCTCGCCGCCGCCCTCGCCGGCGCGGACCGGCCGGTCCTGCTGGTCCTGGACGACCTGCACCGGATCACCGACCCGGCGGCCCTGACCGGCCTGGAGTTCCTGTTGCGGCACGCCGAGCAGCGGCTGCGGCTGGTGGTCGGGGCGCGGGCCGGGCTTCCGTTGGCCCTGCACCGGCTCCGCCTCGCCGGTGAGCTGACCGAGATCGGCCCCGACGAGCTGGCCTTCACCGACGACGAGGTGGCCGACCTGCTCACCGCGCACGGCGCGGCACTGCCGGCGAGTGCGGTGCACCGGCTGCGCGAACGCACCGGCGGGTGGCCGGCCGCGCTGCGGATCGCCGCCCTTGCCGTACGCGGGCAGGCCGACCCGGAACGCTGGGTGGGGCAGTTCGGCGGCGACCAGCCGGAGATCGCCGGTTACCTCCAGGAGGAGGTGCTCGGCACGATCGACCCGGCCGACCGGGACCTGCTGCGCCGCACCGCCGTGGCCGACACGGTCTGCGCCGACCTGGCCGAGGCGTTGACCGGCCGTACCGACGCCGCCCGGGCCCTTGCCGACCTGGCCGGGGCGGGAGGCGTGCTGCACCGGGAGGACGGCCGCCCACCCTGGTACCGCTGCGAACCGCTGCTGGCCGACCTGCTCCGGGCCGAGCTGGCCCGGCTGCCCGCCGACGAGCTGCGCGAGCTGCACGTACGGGCCGCCGAGTGGTACGCCCACGGCGGTCGCCCGGCCGACGGTCTGCGGCACGCGTTGGTCGCCGGTCGGTGGGACCTGGCCGGCGACCTGTTCGTCGCGCACTGGCCGGAGCTGACCCGCTACGACCGGGACACGGCGGCCGGTCCACGGCCCTCGTCCCCACCGCCGGACGTGCTGCGCGCCCAGCCGGAAGTTGCCCTGGCCTGCGCCGCCGAGCGGGCGTACGCCTGTGACCTCCCGGCCGCCACCGACCACCTGCGCGCCGCCGCCGCGTACGCCGGTGGTCTGCCGGTGCCCCGCCGGGACCGGTTCCTGCGGTTGGCCACCGCGCTGGAGCTGACCGTGGCCCGGCTCGCCGACGATCCGGTGGAGGTGCGGGCCGCCGCCGCTCGATTGCTGCGTACCCGTCCACCCGGGGCCGGCCCGAGCGGTGTGCCGGACGCCGCGCCGACCGGCGGTGGAGGTGACGCGGCCGGGGACGCGGACGTGCGGGCCTTCACCGGCGCCGCGTTGGGGCTGGTGGAGCTGGCCGCGGGCGTCTTGCCCCAGGCGCGGTTCGTCCGGGCCCGGGCGGCGGCCCGGGAGGCCGGTCGGGCCCGCACCGAGCTGGTCGCCGCCAGCCGCTCGGCCCTGCTGCTCGCGGTGCGTGGCGACCTGCGCGCGGCCGAGCGGGCGGCCCGCGACGCGCTGGGCATGCCGCCCTGCCGGGGCTGGTCCTGCCGCCTCGACTGCGGCTACGCGTACCTGGCGTTGGCGGTGGTGGCGCTGCACCGCGACCAGCCCGACGAGGCCGCCGCGAACCTCGCGGTGGCCACCCCGGCGACCGGCGCGGACGGCTCGCAGCCGGAGAGCGGCGAGCCGGTGGCGGCGGCCGTGGCCGCCCTGTGCCGGGCACGGCTGCACGGCGACGCGGGCGATCCGGCCGCCGGCCAGCGGCTGCTCGTGCGGGCCCGGGAGGCGCTGGTCGACCTTCCGGACGCCGCCGAACTGGCGGGCCTGCTGCGGGCCGCCGAGGCGGAGCTGCGAGCCGAGCGGGGTGACCTGGACGGCGCCCGCGAGCTGGTGGCCGGCGGCCACGCCGAGCCGGCGCTCGCGGTGGGGCTGGCGCGCCTGGAGCTGCGGTCCGGCGACGTCGGTGCCGCAGGCCGGGCGCTGCCGGACTGGCAGGCGCCCGGGGCGCGGGCGTGGCCCCTGCCGGTACGCCTCGACGCCGGCCTGCTGGACGCGGTCCTCGCCGAGCGGGGCGGAGACGGACGACGTGCCGGTCGGATCCTGGAACAGGTGCTCGACCTGGCCGGCCCGCACGGCTGCCGACGGGTCTTCACCCGTGCCGAAGGGCCGGTCCGGGATCTGCTGGCCGCCCACCTGGACGCGGGCACCGCCCACTTCGCGCTGGTCAGTGACCTGCTGCGGGACGCCGGCCAGGCGCCGACCCGACAGCCGACCGAACCGGCGGGAACGCTCGACGAGCCGCTCACCGAGCGGGAACTGACGATCCTGCGGTACCTGCAGAGCATCCTGTCCAACGTGGAGATCGCCAGCGAACTGTCCCTGTCGGTCAACACGGTGAAGACGCACGTACGCAACATCTACCGCAAGCTCGACGCGACCCGCCGGCGTGAAGCGGTCCGGCGGGCGCGCGAGCTGCGGCTCCTCTGAGCCGTCGGGCGGTCAGGCGTTCGCGGCGGCGTCCACCGCTGCCAACAGGTCGGGCAGGTCGTACCCGCCCTCGTGCCGAACCTCGTTGACGAACAGCGTCGGGGTGCCGTTCACACCGCTGCGGATGCCGCCCACGAAGTCGCGGCGTACCCGGTCGGCGTGCGCCCGGCTCTGCACCTCCGCGTCCAGCTCGTCAGGTGGCAGACCCACCTGCTCGACGCCGAGCGACAGGTGCACCGGATCCAACTGGTCCTGGTGCTCGTAGAGCCAGTCGTGCATCTCCCAGAACCTTCCCCTGGACGCGGCGGCCTCGGCGGTCTCGGCGGCACGCTCGGCGTACGGGTGCACGTTCGCGATCGGGAAGTAGCGGTAGACCAGGCGTACCGTGTCGGCCCGCTGCCGCAGCATCTCGTGCAGGTTCGGGTACGCCGCGCCGCAGAACTGGCACTGGAAGTCGCCGTACTCGACGACTGTCACGGGAGCGTCGACAGGCCCCCGGGCGTGATCCTCGGCGGTCACCGGATCCCGGAGTCGGGCGGTGACCTGAAGTGGCGTGCTCATCGCGCCATCACCCCCTGCTGGGCGAGCCGGTCCAGTGCGTCGAAGATGCCGTCCGCGCCCGGATTGACGTCCGGCGGGGACAGGTAGCTCCACGCCACAGTCCCGTTCTGGTCGAGCACCACAAGAGCCCGCTGCGCCTCGCCCCACGGGGCGTACGCGCCGTAGCGGCGGGCCACCTCACCCTTGGGCTCGAAGTCGGCCAGGAGCGGGAACTCGATGCCCCGGGCCTGCGCGAACGCCCGGTGCGACCAGATGTTGTCCACCGAGATGCCCAGCACCACGGCGCGGTACTGGTCGAACACCGGCGCCGCCGCCTGGTAGAGCGCCATCTGGTCACCGCAGACGGGGCTCCAGTCGGCGGGATAGAAGGCGAGCACGACCGGCCGGCCGCGGAACTGCTCCGGCCCCATCTGCTGCCCGTCGGGTGTGGCCGCGAGGGTGAAGCCGGGCGCGGGGTTTCCAGGTTGGATCAGCCCGTTCGGATCACTCATGCCCCCAGCCTGCGTCCGGGGCGGGTGAGGCCGGCTCACCCGCCCCGGGTGGTTCCGCGTACGCGGTCAGTGCAGCACCGGGGCGACGGCGATGTGGTTCTGCACCTCCCGGATGCCCGGCGCCGACCAGACCACCTGCTCCACCTCGGCCCGCTCGGGCATCGAGTGCACCAGCCCGGCGAGCACTGCCGTGTCGCCGTGCACCCGCACGGTGATCCGTTCCGCCTCGGTGGCTCCGGCGCGGGCGAGGGCGTCGACGATCCGGTCGGCGAGGTTCTGGCCGTCCGGTGGTGCGGCCGGGCGCACGGTGATCCCGTTGCTCACCCCGCGTACCCCGGTGAGCCGACCTACCGAACGCTCGGCGGCGCGCCGCTGGTACTCCCACTCGACCTCGCCGTGCAGTGTCACCCAGCCGGCCGAGACGGTCACCTGGAGCTTCTCGACGGGTACGAACGCGTCCCATTCCAGGGCGTGGCCGGCTGCGGCGGCCAGGTCGGGGTCGGCGCGTTCGGAGCTGCCGGGCAGTTGGACTGTCACGTCGTTGGCGACCGCCCGGACCCCGACGACCCGGTGCGTGGCCCGTTCGGCGGCCCACTTCTTCGCGTAGCTGTCCACGCGCCCGGTGAGCGTGACGACGCCCTCGTCGACGGTCACCCCGATCTCGTGCGGCTGCACGCGCGGTTCCCAGGTCAGCTCGTCGAGTACGGCGGACTGGATGTCCTGGTCGGTGCGGCTGATCGTCGCGATGGCCATCTGTCCCTCCTCCGGTACGTCGGTACGGCGGACCGGCCGACGACAGTGGCCGCTGGCCCGCCGGGGTCCGATGCTGCCGGGTAGAGGGGTGAGCCGTCCTCGCCCGGTGCGGGTGACGGAGGTGCCCGGGGGCTTGTGGTGGGACGCTCGCGACGGTCATGAACATCGATGATGGGAGCGCTTCCAAAGTTGTTGACTATCGGTTACGGTGAAGAAGTTCCTCGACAGCGGGAGCCGTCGCGTCGGGTGGTGGGAGCCAGGGCAGCCCCGCGCCTTCACCGTCGTCGCCGCCGCCGTGCTCGTCCCCCGGGCCCGGCGCCACCACCGGAGTTCGGCCCCGTCCCCCGGCGTCCACTCCGAAGAAACCGCAGCTGCGCAAGCGGTCCCCGCCGTGCGCCCCAGCACCGGGACCGACCCAGATCACCGGTCCGCCGGGCTGCCTGAGGGGTCCGGCACCCGGCGGACCGGCCCACCAGGACCGCCCCCGCGTCGCGTTCCCCTCCGCCCGCGACTCGGAAGGGCGCGGCGGAGCGGGGCACGAATGAGCCCCGCTCCGACCGTGGTCGGGCGGGGCTCACGCGTGTCGTCTCAGGCGGCTCGGTCCAGGCGCCTCGGCTCGGACGGTCCGGTTCAGACGGCGGGGGAGTTGGGGCGGTCCACGTCGACGAACTCCACGTCCTCGACCGCGCGGTCGTCCCGGCTGCCGGCGGCCCTGGCGGCCGATCCGACGGCCCAGCCGACAGCCGCGCCGACGAGCGCGGCGCCGATCAGCAGCGTCCAGGGCAGGGCCGGCTGACGCCCGGCGAGCGCGTCGAAGGCCAGCGACGCCCGTCGCCGCGCCTCCTCGGCGGCGGAGCCGACCAGGTCACCGGCCCCGTCGGCGAGGTCGCCGCCGCTGCGGCGGGCCGAACGGGCGGTGTCACGGACGCTGTCCCCCGCGGAGCTGACGGCGGAGACCAGGTGCTCCCACGCCTGGTCCGCGATCCGCTCCGGCTTGCTGCGGCGGTCCAGCAGGTTGGTTCCGAACATCGTGGTTACCTCCTCGGGTGCCGAATCCGCCGGCCACATCGGACCTCGGCGTCTGTTCAGCGCGTCACGGTTCGCCTCACTGGCAGTGCCCCGCTGCGGCCCGGCGCAAACCCGGACCGCTGCCCGCCCGGCGCCGGTTCAGCGAACCGTCACCACCGCCGGGCCAGCTGCGAAGTCGTCATCGTCGTCATCGTCGTCGCCGCCACCACCGAAACCGCAGGCCAGTACGAGGGCGAGCAGGATGCCGACGCCGGCCAGGCCGGCCAGTTTCTTGATCATTGAAGGTCCTCTCCGTCACCGTGGGTGTCCCGGGCCGATGCTAGGTGGCGTCAGCAACCCACACCGGCGGCGGCGGGTTGCCGGGCGGTTCGGACCGGGACCGTTACCCTGGTTCGGCGGCGCGCCGGCTCCGACCGGCCGCCGAGTGATCGAATAACAAAAATTTCGGAACTGGGAGCCCTGTTGTGCCCAGATCCGCGAATTGCTCATCCCGAGGGGTGGCGACCGAGGCCGTCGGAGGAATACTCTCGGTCGCGGCCCGCGTACTGATGAGGCGCCCGGGGGACGGGCGGGTGGAGGTGCTCGCGTGAGCCTGTCGATCGTGAAGTCGGTTTTGTCCGGTGGTGTGGTGGAGATCGCCCCGCGAGGTGAGATCGACGTCGACACCGCGTACGAGGTCCGCGAGGCGATCGCGGAGGTGTTGGCCAAGGGCCGTCCCCTGCGCATCGAACTGAACATGAGGCTTGTCACCTTCATCGACTCCGTCGGCATCAGCGCCATGGTCGCCGGCTTCCAGACCGCCGAGGTCAGTGGCGTCAAGCTGGTGGTCACCGAGCCGAGCCGGTTCGTGCACCGGCAGCTCTGGGTGACCGGCCTGCTCGGCCTCTTCGGCGCTCCGGAGCCCTACTTCGCAGGCGCCGCCACCCCCGAGGTGCTTCCCGGCGCCTGAGTGGCGCGTCAGCGCTGCTCGTCCAGGTCGGTCAGGTCCACGTCGGTCAGCTCGGTCACCGACCGGATCGCCGTCACCGACGCGTACCCCGCTGCCAGCAACGCCACGTCCGTGCCGGGCTGCGCGGCCTGACCCGGCTCCTCCAGTGCGGTACGCACGAAGCCGTGCCCGGACTCGGCGACAGTCATCTGCACCTGACCGAAACTCGCAAGCGTCCCGCGACGCACTCCGCGCAGACGCTCGTACGGCAGGTCCGGGGCGTTCACGTTGAGCACACTCTCCATCGGCGCGGAGGTCAACCGGGGAAGCAGGTCGAGGGCGACCCGGGCGGCGGTGCTCCAGTGCCGTTCGGCGTCGCGTACCCGGGCGGCGGCGTCGACCGCGGCGCCACCGCTGGCGGCGGTGGCCTCACCGGCGGACAGGACGTCCAGGGAGACGGCCATCGCCCGGCAGCCGTTCGTGGCGGCGGTGAACGCGGCGCCCACAGTGCCGGAGTGCAGCACCGCGCGACCGGCGTTGGCGCCCCGGTTGATGCCGGACAGCACCACCGACGGCGGCGGGCCGAACGCCCCGTGCAGCGCGATGAGCGTGATGAAACCGGGAGTGCCGCCAACTCCGTACGCCGGCACACCGTCCAGATCGGGCAGGGGATGGTCGTGCACGACCACCCGCCCGTCGCGCTCCGTCGCGCTCATCGCGGCGCTGGTGCCGCTGGCCTCCTCAAGCGGTGCGGCGACCACCACGTCCAGCCCTCGCCGCGTCGCCGCCCAGGCCAGCGCCTGGATACCCGGAGCGGCGATCCCGTCGTCGTTGGTGACGAGGACCCGCAGCGTCATCGTTCGACCACCCGATCGGCCAGCTCGTCCGGGGTGGTGCGCTCCTGCGGACGGCTGTCGGCAGGTACCAGCCGCACCCGCTCCACCAGGCCCGTGATCGAGTCCAGGCGACCGGTGCCCAGGCCGTGCCGTGTCACGTTGAGCGCTCCGGCGGCGGCGCCGGTACGGATGGCGGTCCGGATGTCCCCGCCGCGCGCCACCACCGCGGCCACCCCGGCTGTCATCGAGTCGCCCGCTCCGCGCGGGTCGGCGGCCTCCAGCCGGGGCATCTCCACGTCGAACAGCTCCCCGTCGATGAGCGCCAACGCCGGCTGGTCGGCCCGGCTCACCACCACCGTCTCGGCGCCCGCGGCGTGCAGGTCGTACATGGCCCGGGTCAGCTCCGGCATCTCGTCGCTGCGGGCACGGCCGTCACGGATCAGCTCCTCGTGGCTCACCTTGAGGAAGAAGACCCCGCTGTCCAGCACCGCCCCGAGGTGGTCGCCGGAGAGGTCGACGACGACCTGACCACCGTTGGCCCCGAGGTCGGCGGCGAAGCGCCGGTACAGGTCGGGCGGGACGAGCCACGGCTCGTTGGGTCCACTGAGGATGCTCACGGGGGCTCGCAGGCCCTCACCCAGGGCCAGGTTGTAGAGCTCGTCGAGCTCGTGGCGGCTCAACGGCTGCCCTGGCACGTCGACGATCTCCTGCCGCGACCCGTCCCGCCGGTCGTGCACGTACCCGCCGCTGCCGGAGTCGCGGACCACCACCTTGAGGTCCACCCCCTCGCTGACCAGCAGCGGTTCCAGCACCTGGCCGATCTCGCCGCCGAGAGCGGCGCAGAGCACCACGTCGACCCCCAGCGACAGCACCATCCGGGCCTGCCACACGCCCTGCCCACCGGGGTGCAGGTGCAGTTCGGTGTGGTCGTTGGGCTGGTCCACGGTCACGGTCAGTTGCGGAGTGGGCGCGAAGACCATCACGTGCCCGCTCACCTGTCGCCACCGTTCATGAATCCGCCCTCCGTCACGGTCAGTAATTCCGTACTAACCGATCTTAATGGGACAGTTGGCGGCCGACGTGGCAACGGCCGCTGTCCGACGGGCGTTGCCAGCCCGATCGGCGTACGGCACGATCGGGCGACAAGCGACGGCGGGAGACGGTGTGCTCAGGCGCGATACCTTCAGTTACACCGTCCAGGCCCGGTGCTCAGCCGCTGACGCCGCCGCGCTGCTCAGCGACCTGACCCGGCAGGGCGAACTGCACCCACTGATCGTGGACGTCCGACAACTGCCGCCCCGCCCCGGCGCCCTGGCGAGCTACGCCATCAGCGACCGGCTGGTGGCCGGCCCGCTACGCTTCCGGACCACCTACCAGGCGGACGTGCTCACCAGCGACGACGACGAGATCGTGATGGTGGCCCGCCAGTGGCCCGCCACCACGGTGCACAACCACACCCGCCTACGCCCCGAATCGGACGGCCTGCTCCGGGTGGACGTCGAGATCACCCTGAGCGCTCCCGCCCCGCTGTTCCGGTACGCGTTCCGCCAGGCCCGCGCCGCCCACCTCGCCCTCGCCAGCCGCCTCGGCCCGGCCCTCGAACGCGCCAGCAACCCCCCACCACCCGCCTGACCCACCTCCACGCCTCCGCCCGCGCCCCCGCCGCACCGCACCGCGCCCCGCCCCGCCCCGCCGCGCCGCGCCCCGCCGCGCCCCGCCGCACCGCACCGCAGGCGCCCCGCCACACCCCGCCGCACCGCACCGCAGGCGCCCCGCCACACCCCGCCGCACCGCACCGCACGCGCCCCGCCACGCCCCGCCGCACCGCACCGCGCCCCGCCCCGCCCCGCCGCGCCGCGCCGCGCCGCACCCCGCCGCACCGCACCCCGCCGCACCGCGCCCCGCCCCGCCGCACCGCGCCCCGCCGCACCCCGCCCCGCCGCGCCGGCCCTGCGACCGTGCCGCCAAGATCCGCGCAGCTTCCCCGATGTTGCTGCCTCCGGCGCGCTGGAGGCAGCAACATCCCTGAACTTGCGCGGATCTTGCTTGCGCTCCCGCAAGATCGCGCTCGATCCAGGATGTAGTGCTGTCCCCACGACGCCGAGGCCACTACTTCCTGGATCGAGCGCGATCATGGTCGGCGGCTCCGGCGGCTCCGGCGGGGCCGGCGGGTCCGGCGGGGCCGGCAGGGCCGGCGGGTCCGGCAGGCCCGCTGGGGCCGGCCGGTCCGGCGGGTCTGGCCGGTGCGGCGGGTCTGGCAGGCGCGCTGGGGCCGGCCGGTGCGGCCGGTCTGGCCGGTCTGGCAGGGGTGGCGGGGGTGGCAGGGCGTGCGCGGTCGGCGCGATCACGACCGGTGCGACCGGCGCGGGCGGTTTGGGCTGAGCTGGTGGGGCGGGCTGCGCGGGTGGGGCGGCGCCCCCAGGGCTTGTAGGTGGAGAGCACCGTCGCGATGATCATCAGGCTGGTCGAGACGGCGGGGGCGATCACCAGGTCGGCGCGGTCCCGGGCGGGCAGTGCGGCCCCCAGGGCTCCGGCGTGGCGCAGGTTCGGGGTGAGCAGGAACAGGACCAGCCCGACCATCACCGTGGTGAGCACGAGTTTGACGAGCACCCAGCGGTAGCGCAGCAGTCCCCAGGGGGTGAGGAGTGCGCTGGCCACGCCGATCAGCCAGACCAGCACGCTCAGCGGCGCGAACAGCACGGTGCCGAGCAGCGCGGTGACCGGGTAGACCGTGGCCGGGTCGGCGCCGCGCTGGACCGCCACGCCGAGAGTGAGCAGCACCAGGTCGGTGCCGAGCCAGCCGAGGGAGGTGACCAGGTGCAGGGTGAGCAGTGCCTTGCGGGCCGTGGGCGGAAGTCGCATGGGAACGATGCTGCCGCCGGGCCGCCGCCGGGTCGTCCGACAGTCGGCGACATCAGGGGTACGCCCGCTGACGTACCGGTGGCCGGCCCCCCGGTTCGGGGCGCCGGCCACGGGTGGGGGTCAGTACACCGACAGGTGCACGTGGTTGGTGTGGTCGCTGGACGGGTCGCCACCCGCCCCGCTGTACGACTTCCACCCGCTGCTGGGCAGCCAGATCTGCCGGTACCAGATCACGTACAGCACGGCGAGCCGGTCGGCGTTGCGGATGAAGTAGGCGGCCAGGTTGTTGCCGTACGTCTTGTCGCCGCCGGTGGCGTCACCGCCGAAGCCGTTCTTCTGCGCGGCGAAGTCGCAGGCCCGACCCTTCGGGTGTTCACCTGAGCCGCCGGAGCGGTGGCAGGAGACGTACCTGGTGAAGCCGGCGGCCTTTGCCTGGTTGAGCGCGTGCAGGGTCCGCGGGGTGATGCAGCCGCTGGCCGGGGTGGGGTCGTTGACGCTGCACGACTCCGAGGGCCAGGAGCCGTCGGAGTTACGCGGCGCGGCCGTGGCGTTCGCGCTGGACGTCCCCCGGTTGGAGCCGCTGTCGGAGGTGGTCTGCGGCTTGGGTGTGGTGGCCACGGTCAGGGCCCGTTCGGCCTGTTCCTTGCGCTTGGCCATCACGGCGACCTGCTTGCGCTGCTCGCGGATCTCGCCGTCCAGGGCGACCCGGGTGCGGGTGGCCTCGTCCTTGGTGGCGATCAGGTCGCGTAGCACCCGGTCCTCGTTGGCGGCGACCGCGTCCAGCGCGGCGGCCCGGTCCATGAAGCCTTCCGGGGTGTTGCTGTTGAGCAGCGCCGACATCGCGCCGAGGCGGCCGGTGCGGTAGGCGACGCCGGCGATCTCGCCGACCTTGCCGCTGCGGGCCTCCAGTTCGGCCTCGGTGGTCTTGAGCTGGGTGGTGAGCTGCTGCTGCCGCTGCACGGAGGTGTCCAGGGCGCGCTTGGCGTCCAGGTAGCCCTTGCTGGCGGCTTCCAGTTGGGCGCGGAGCGCGGGGGTGCCGCCCTCTTCGTCGCTGTCGGGTGCCGCGGCGGCCCGCTGGGTGGTCGGGGGAGCGGCCGCCGCCCCGGCCGGGAGTGCGACGCCGAGGGCGAGCATCGCGACGATCAGGGCCGCCAGGCGGGCGGCGGGTGGTCGTGCTGGTGCCACTACGCATGTCCTTCCGTCAGCCGCCGACCGGGTTAGCTGACGGGTTCGGGACGGAAGATCCCTACCGCTGACGCGGATGCACCCCAGGAACATGGTTCCCCGGTTCGCCCGCTCGGGCGATTAGGCGGCGGCCGCCACCGGCGCCGGGAGGGCGCCGCCTGGTGGAGGCCGGGACCGAGCCTACCGGGGCAGGTGGGGCGCTTGCAGCCGATGTGACGGACGGTGCGTGCGTCATGACCAAAAACTCGGGCAAATGCGAGCGTACTTCTCGAAAGGCGGTCACCATTCGACCGAGCCGCAGGCGCCGGGCGCGGCACCGGGCTCGATCTGGAGCGTCGCGTGTTCGATCCGGAAGTCGTCGTGCAGGGCGGTACGCGCCGCGCTGAGCACCGTGCCGACCTCCGCGCCGGGCGCCATGGTCAGGTGCGCGGAGGCCACCTCCATGCCCGAGGTGAGCGTCCAGACGTGCAGGTCGTGGACCTCGACCACGCCGGGCACTGCGGCGAGCCGGTCGTGTACGGCGGTGACCTGGAGGTGTTCCGGGGCGGCCTGCACGAGGATGCGGACGGCGGCCCGGCCGAGTCGCCACGTGCGCGGCAGGATGAACACGCCGATGGCGACCGCGACCAGCGGGTCGGCCCACCACCAGTCGGTGACCGTGATGAGCAGCGCCGCGCCGATCACGCCGACTGAGCCGAGGAGGTCGCCGAGGACCTCCAGGTACGCCCCCTGGAGGTTGATGCTCTCCCGCGCGCCGGCACGCAGCAGCGCGAAGGCGACCACGTTCGCGAGCAGGCCGAGTACGGCGACCGCGAGCATCGGGCCGGCCAGTACCTCGTGCGGGTCGCCGAACCGGCGGATCGCCTCGATCACCACGTAGACCGCCACGCCGGAGAGCAGGACGGCGTTGGCGAGTGCGGCGAGCACCTCTAGGCGGTAGAGGCCGAAGGTGCGCTGCGGGTCGCCTGTCGACCGGCGGGTGGCGGTGATCGCCGCGAGTGCCATGCCGATTCCGAGCACGTCGGTGAACATGTGCCCGGCGTCGGAGAGCAGAGCCAGCGAGCCGGTGCGGAAGGCCGCCACCGCCTCGACCACCATCAGGGCGGCGAGCAGCCCGAACGCTGCCCAGAGCCGTCCCCGGTGCTGGTGTGCGGCATTGGCGACCGACGCGTGGTGGTGGTCATGACCTGCGCCCACGAAACCCACCCTCCGCCGCCAGTCGGGACCCGGTCAAATGTATGCGCACATCGCTATGTGTGCAACTATACGGGCGGCACCCGCCCCGACGGTGCTCGTCGGGGCCCGATCAGCCGGTCGGGTCAACGGTGGTGAGCCGCTGCGTGGCCCGGGAGAGCGCCACGTAGAGCGTCCGTACCCCGGCACCCGGATCCGCCCGGATCTCGCTCGGGGCGACCAGCACCACCCCGTCGTACTCCATGCCCTTCGCCTCCAGGCTGGTCACGACCTGCAGGCGCGGTGCGCCGAGCGTGCCCAGCCAGCCGGCGACCTCGTCGCGGCGGGGGACCGGCGTGATCACGCCGACCGTGCCGTCCACCTCCGCCAGCAGACCGGCGGCCGCCTCCACGACGGCCGTCTCCAATCCGGCGGCGGGCACGATCAGCTCGACCGGGTCGACCCCCGTGGAACGCACGGCCGTCGGCAGCGGCAGGTCCGGGTAGAGCCGGCGGATCTCCGCCGCCGCCACCGCGAAGATCTCCGACGAGTTGCGGTAGTTGGTGGTGAGCGTGAAATCGTGCCGCTTGCGCCGGCCCAGCGCCTGGTCCCGCGCGCGGGACAGCTCCTCCGGGTCACCGGTCCACGCCGTCTGCGCCGGATCGCCCACCACCGTCCAGGACGCCAACCGGCCGCGCCGACCGATCATGCGCCACTGCATAGGCGAGACGTCCTGTGCCTCGTCGACCACCACGTGCGCGTACTCCCGGTAGTCCGCCGGCCGTTCCCGGGCCGCCGCCCGCGCGGCGCGCTGCCGGTCGCCGAAGGTGCTCAGCTCACGGACCCCGCCCGCGAGCTGGAACGGGTCGCGCCGCGCCCGCGCCGGCTGCGCCGGCTTGCCGAGCAGCGTGTCCAACTCGTCGAGCAGCGCCACGTCCGCGATGGTCAACCCGGCGGAGTCCAGTTCCCGGTACGCCGCGCCCAGCAACCGGATCTCCGCGCCGGAGAGGATCCCGCCCGCGTAGCGGCGCAGGCGGTCCGGCCGGGCCAGCCAGCCGAGCACGTGCCGGGGGTGCAGTCGCGGCCACCAGGCCTTGAGGAACTCCCGGAACTCCGTGCGCTCGGCGATCTCGTCCTCGAAGGCCCGCTGCTCCGGCAACCGGCCCACGTTCAGCCGGCGGGCCTGTGCCCAGAGCGCGGCGAACACCCCGTCGAAGCCCGCCCGCCGCACCTCGTTGCGTCGGGCGCCCCGGTGCAGCGCGCGGTCCCGGATCGCGTCCAGCTCGGCCCGGTCCAGCCGCAGCAACGCACCCCGGTAGAGCAGCCGCAGCTCGCCAGGCCCGCCCGGCACGGCGTCGCGGACCGCCCGCTCCAACACCCGGCGCATCCGCAGCGAGCCCTTCACCGCCGCCACCTCGGGCGGGTCGGTACGGGTCGCGGTCATGCCCGGGAAGAGGGTGCCCAACGAGTGCAGGGTCGCGGTGTCCTCACCGAGCGACGGCAGCACCGAGGCGATGTACTCGACGAAGACCGACGACGGGCCGACCACCAGGATGCCGCCGCCGGCGTACCGGCTGCGGTCGGAGTACAGCAGGAAGGCGGCCCGGTGCAGGGCGACAGCCGTCTTGCCGGTCCCCGGACCACCGGCGACGATCGTCACACCGGAACCGGGCGAGCGGATCGCCTCGTCCTGCTCCCGCTGGATCGTCGCCACGATGTCGCGCATGCCCCGGCCGGTGGCCCGCGACAGGGTGGCCAGCAGCGCGCCGTCCCCGACCACAGTCATCCCCTCCGGGGCGGCGGACGGGTCCAGCAGGTCGTCCTCGACACGGGTGACCCGTTCACCACGGGACTGGATGGTGCGGCGACGCACCACGCCCAGCGGCTGGTTCGGGGTGGCCTGGTAGAAGGCGGCGGCGGCCGGCGCCCGCCAGTCGACGACGAGCGTGCTGGCATCCTCGTCGCGGATGCCGAGCCGCCCGACGTGAAGCGTCTGCCGGTCCCGCAGGTCCAGACGGCCGAAGACCAGCCCCTCGTGCTCGGCGTCGAGGGTGTGCCGCCGCTGTGCGGCGTGGAAGACCATCGCGTCACGTTCGACGAGCGCGCCGAACGTGCCCACCCGCGCCATCCGGTAGCCGTCCCGCTCGGCGCGTACCGCCGACCGGCGCAGCTCGGCCAGTCGGGCGTACACCCGGTCGAGGTGCCGTTGCTCGACGGCTATCTCCTGCTCCAGGGCGGTCTGGTCGGTCAACGCACGCTCCTTCGATGTCGCCGGCAGACGGCGCGAACCGCGCGGGCCAACCGCAGAAGGGTACGGCCCCGGGCCGGGCCCGCCGCGCCCGAGGTGCGCGAACGTGCGCTCAGGCGCCCGCGCCGGCGGGAGTCGCCCCGCCCATCGGCGCCCCGGCGAGTACGCGACGCAGGACACCTGTCAACGCGGAGTTCACCTCGTCCGGGCGTTCCATCATCAGCATGTGCCCGGCGCCCGGGCACACGGTCAGCTCGGTGGCCGGCAGCGCCGCGGCGATCGACTCGGCACACGGGGGAGGGGTCAGCCGGTCGCGGTCGCCGACGAGCGCGGCGGCCGGCAGGTGGGCAAGCGCGGCGAGGGTGTCCAGCCGGTGCTGGGCGCCGATGGAGGCCCGGAAACCGCCTATCGAGCGCAGCGAGGCGCGGGCCACCGCCGAGGTGACCAGCCGGATGTCGGCAGGTTCGCACCTGTCGCCGAAGAGCATCCACCGGATGCTCGGTTGCAGCGCCCGCAGCAGTGCCCGGGGCGCCCGCCAGGACCCGCACCGGGCCAGCACCCCGGCGCCCGCGGTCTCGGCGAGCCGGATCAGCCGGGCGATGCGGGGCGAGAGGCCGTACACCGTGTGCGTGTGCCCCTCGGCGGTGGTCGAGACGAAGACCAGCCCGGCCGTACGGGCGGCGAAGTGCGCGGGATGGCGGTGCGCGTACTCCATGATCGTCATGCCGCCCAGCGAGTGCCCGACCAGGACGACCCGCCCGGTCGGCGCCACGGTGTCGAGTACCGCCGCCAGGTCGTCGCCGAGCTGTTCCAGGGTCGCGGTCGGCAGCGCCATGCAGCTGGACCGCCCGTGCCCCCGCGCGTCGTAGGTGACCACCCGCACGGCCTCGCCGCCGGGCGCCGCGGTGAGCGCCTCGACCTGCCGGTGCCAGGCCCGCCCGTCCAGGGTCCAGCCGTGCAGCAGGACGGCAGTGACCTCGGCGTCTGCCGGCCCCGTCACCTCGACGTGCAGCCGCACGCCGTCGGGTACACCGACCTCGAAACGCTCCGGCATCGCCACCTCCCCAGGGCCGCCCGGCACCATCAGCACCGGGATACCCGGCGGTAACACCGGCTACCCGCCATCAGACCACGTCAATCGCGCCGTGGCGAACATTGCCGACCCCGCCCGCGAACCGCGCACGGCGGGCCAAGCTGAACGGCATGGGGTCGTCGGGAGCGCCGATGGGCGCGACGCCGGAGCCGGGGCGGCTGGCCGGCGGCACACCCCGCGCCGCGCTGGCCGACCTGCTCAGCGGAAACAGGCGGTTCGTCAGCGGCCAACCGATCCACGGGCACGACGTGACGGCAGCCGCGGCGACCGCCTCCGGCGATCAGCAGCCGTACGCCGTGGTGCTCGGCTGCATCGACTCGCGGGTTCCGCTGGAGGCGATCTTCGACCAGACCTTCGGCGCGATCTGCGTGATCCGCACCGGCGGGCACGTGCTCGACCGCGCGGTGTGCGGCTCCATCGAGTACGTGGTCGGACAGCTCGGCGTACCTCTGGTGATGGTGCTCGGCCACGAGCGGTGCGGAGCGGTGGGCGCCACTGTGGACGCGCTGCGCGGCGGTGAGCGCCCCGGAGGTTCGCTGGGCCACCTCGTCGACGAGATCGCCCCGGCGGTGCTGGAGGTGGGGTTGGACGACCCGGAGGTGCTCGCGCTGGCGATCCGCCGGCACGTCCGCCGCACGGTGGACGCGCTGCGGGTCGACGATCTGCTGGCCGGGCCGGTAGGCGCGGGGCGGGTGGCCGTGGTCGGCGGCCTCTACGACCTGGCCACCGGCGAGGTGGCCCTGGTCGACCCGGTCTGAACCGCTGCCGGCCTGAACCGCTGCCGGCCTGAACCGCTGCCGGCCTGAACCGCTGCCGGCCTGAACCGCTGCCGGCCTGAACCGCTGCCGGC